>JAZLGG010000067.1:0-19236 GCA_045616185.1 Paludibacteraceae bacterium | reverse complement strand
CGACGGACAGGAAGCCGTCGGCGAATGGGCCGGACACAAGGACACGGTGTTCCAGATAAAAAGCGCCCGTACAGGCACCCTGACAATGCCGTTGAACGAAATGACCTACGGATGCCCCGACAGCATCATCCTGATGGTGAATACGGATTCGCCCGTGGCATCGTTGGAGTTGGCAATGGGCATAGGAGACAGCAGCGAGGAGCAGTCGTACAAGTTGGCACAGACCTTGGCCACAGGTACGGACGAAGTAGTGATGTTTGAGGTGGGAAGAATGTTGGACAAGGAGGACAGGGGCATTTACCCCATCCGGTTGAACAGCGTGAAATTCGGCTTCAAGAACCCGAAAACCAACAAGGACTACAACATGCACATCAAGGACCTTATCCTGTGCTACAGCGACTGGCAGGAAGTGACGGGACTGATGGAAACGATGCGGAAAATGGGCAACAACGCCTGCCGCAAAGTCATGGTGAAAGGAAAAATATACATTATTAACCATAACAAACTATTTACCGTTGAAGGTCATGAAATCATTGAAAAACATTAGTCCCTGGTTTTGGGTACCGACCTTGTATTTCGCAGAAGGTGTCCCGTATTTTTTAGTCAACAACATTTCCGTAATGATGTTCGCCAAGATGGGTGTCCCCAACGATGAACTGTCTTTCTTCACCACGCTACTGTATTTCCCGTGGTTCTTGAAAGGAATATGGAGTCCGATAGTGGATGTGGTAAAGACCAAACGGTGGTGGATAATGTCAATGCAAATCTTGATGACGGCCTTGTGCGTGCTGCTGACGGTGACACTTCCGTTCCCCGATGCGGCTACGATAGCGGCCAAAGGGACAGGCGTCAGTATGTTCTGGCTGACACTGGTACTGTTCATCATCGCGGCCTTCGCGTCCGCCACGCATGACATCGCCGCGGACGGCTACTATATGCTGGCGCACAGCACCAGTAGTCAGGCCCGGTTCATTGGAATTCGTAACACGTTCTACCGCATCGCCAGCGTATTCGGCCAAGGCGTATTGGTGTTCATCGCCGGCCGCGTGGAGAAGAGTACGGGTGACATCCCCTATTCGTGGCAAGTGACATTAGGCGTAACGGCCGTAGTGCTGTTCCTGATAACAATATACCATATTTTCCGACTGCCGCAATCGGACAATGACAAACCGCGTGTGAGCACAGAAGAAGGCGGCTCCAGCCACCTGAAGGAACTGGGTAACTCGTTTGCAACGTTCTTTACCAAGAAAGGTGCGTTGCTGGCCATTTTGTTCATGCTGTTGTATCGTTTGCCGGAAGGTTTCCTGATTAAGTTATGCCAGCCGTTCCTCGTGGACAGCCGCACGGAAGAACTGCGTAATGGCCAAATCTTCGGCGGCGGATTAGGGCTGGATACGGACATGGTGGGGCTGCTCTACGGAACGATAGGCGTTATCTTCCTGTTGTTGGGCGGCATACTCGGCGGCATCTATATTTCCCGAAAAGGTTTGCGGCGTTCGCTGTGGCCGATGGCTGCCTGTATGACGCTACCCTGCTTCACGTTTGTGTATTTGGCGACCGCGCTACCTACCAACCCCATTGTGGTAGGTACGGCTATCAGTATTGAACAGTTCGGTTACGGATTCGGTTTCACGGCATACATGATGTATATGATGTTCTTCTCGGAAGGAGAGTTCAAGACATCGCACTACGCCATCTGCACTGCCTTCATGGCCCTCAGTATGATGCTGCCCGGATTCGTGGCAGGTTCCATCGAGATGGCTATCGGGTACAAAGGTTTCTTCTGGATGGTTATCGCATGCAGTATAGCCACGGTGCTGATTACGTTCTTTGCGCGGAAACGCGTACCGGAAGAATACGGTAAGAAATAATCCATTCAATTATGAATATCAAACGCATCGTTCCTGATTCTATCACGTGCTGCAACCTCCTGTCGGGGGCTGTAGCCGTGTTTTTTGCTACACGCGGTCAATTCCCCGCAGCGTTCCTGTTCATTATTATAGGAGCCGTGTTCGATTTTTTTGACGGAATGAGCGCACGCGCCTTGGGAGTCAGCAACGCAATAGGCATTGAGATGGACTCGCTGGCAGACGATATCACGTTCGGATTGGCCCCTGCCATCATGCTATGCTGCTATTTGCACCCCGTCATCGGTTGCTGGTCGCTGATTGTGCTGTTGATGGCGGCCTTTTCGGCGTTGCGTCTGGCCAAGTTCAATTTGGACACGCGCCAACGGAGCAGTTTCATCGGCTTGGCTACGCCTCCCAATGCTGTTTTTTGGGGCAGTCTGTGCTGTATGCCGGTCGCATTCGTCACGAACGGATGGATGCCGTGGGTGCTGGTGGCGCTGAGTCTCGTCAGTTGTGTGCTGCTTGTATCGGAGATTCCGTTTTTCAGTCTGAAATTCCATAACATGACATGGAAGGACAATGCCGACAAATACATCTTCCTTTTCGGGATGGTGGTACTTGTCGCCTTTTGCGCATGCAAGGCGGTACAAACCGGCCATATCATTTGCCTCGTACTGGCAGGTGCCGCCTCAGTATTGTGGTATGTAGTACTTGACTTGATAATGCTTTGCATCAAGCGTTGAAAAAACAATTAGTCACCCTGACAGTCTGCGTATGCACGACAGGGATATTTGCCCAAACAACAGGACAGATACCCGCGGGTTATTATGCAACGCTGCATAACAAGGCGGACAGTGTGCTGAAATCCGCCTTGTCCTCCATTTTGAACGCCGACAGCGTCCGGATATTCGGGTACGGTTCAGGGGAAGGGCATACATGGGAGGCATTTTACATAACGGACCGGGATACGGCGGACAATTCGGTCATGGATGTTTATTCCTCCGTCTTGCGTTATTTTGACAGCGAACATCCGGCCGCATCGGTCAGCGGATGCGACATTGAGCACTCTATGCCTAATTCGTGGTGGGGAGGCAATGCGGGCTGCCATAAAGCGTATTGCGACCTGCATATCTTGTTGCCGGCCGACTATTCCGCCAATCGGAGCAAAAGCAACATTCCGCCCGGGTATGTAACCGTGCCGGCAGGCTTTGACAACGGCGTATGGCGGAACGGAAAGCCGCAATCCACGGAAACAGTCGTTTTTCCGGAAGGCTTGAACCGCGTCTTTGAACCTTCAGACGAGTATAAAGGCGATTTCGCCCGTATCTTCTTTTATGCGGCCACCCGCTATGAGGCAGAACATTGGATAACCGACAAACCTACGGTAGAAGCGTACTACGCCATGCAGAACGACACCTATTTGGAATTTCAACCGTGGTTGCAGACACTGTTGTTGGAATGGCACCGGGCGGATAGTGTCAGCCTGCGCGAAAAAGAGCGACAGGAAAAAGTATTCGGATTGCAGCGAAACCGCAACCCTTTTGTGGATTATCCCGAATTGGTAGAATATATTTGGGGCGAACGGCAGGGACAGGTATTTTGGCCGGATACCGTCCCGACGGCTATCCTTCAAAGTGTTACGGAACAGACGCTACCTGTCAAGCGAATAAACCGCGGACGAGTGGTTATCCAACACAGGAAACGCTACTATTCGGCTAACGGAAAAATGATTGAACAAAGATAATGAAACAGTTTATTCGGCTGAATTGGCTATATATTTTGCTCAGCATACTCTTCATGGCCGGATTGGGTTGGGCGTTGACAGTTTATCCCAAGGCAGAGATGCATCTGTGGCTCAATGCGTGCCACACAACGTTTTTGGATTTCTTTTTCAGCCGTTATACGGCAGTAGGCGAATGGGTGCCTTATGTAGTGGTAGCAGGACTGTTGTTTTATAAGGCAGGATGGAGTTCGTTCCTGCTGGCGGATGTGGCGGTATCCGGTCTGCTGGCGCAAAGGTTAAAATATGTATTCAACACCGATCGGCCCTATCGTTGGTTTATGGACCATTGCCCCGATGTGCAGTTGCCATTGGTGGACGGAGTGACGTTGAGCAAGTGGTACTCGTTTCCGTCCGGTCACACAACCACGTTCTTTGCCTTGTTTTTTACGTTGAGTATTGTCATTGCCCTATCCGGCCGCAGCAAGCATCCGAATCTTTGGGCGTTTATCTGTTTCGTTTTGACCATCCTTGGGGCTTATAGCCGCATTTATCTCAGCCAGCATTTTGCTGAAGACATATTAGGCGGAGTCATCATCGGTTTTTTCTCCACTTGTCTGCTTTGTGTGCTTGTTCCTCCTCTCCAAACGACTGTTTTTTGGAATTGGCGGATACAAGACACCGCTTTTTTCAAAAAAAATGCAAAAAAATAGCAAAATGTTTGCACAATTAAAAAAAAAGCCGTACCTTTGCACCCGCTTTCGAAAGAAAGGGCGTTTAGCTCAGCTGGTTTAGAGCATCTGCCCTACAAGCAGAGGGTCGGCGGTTCGAATCCGTCAACGCCCACAAACAAAAAGGAGAACAACAAGTTCTCCTTTTGTTGTGTTAGGGCGTGACGGACTAAGTTTAGACGGCACGCCATAATGCAACAAAGAGGATGTGCATAGCACAATCCTTTTTGTTTGCGCAGGACTACCCTATTTGGCATTCGGAGGAATTGTTAAAGCAAATCGTTTGAACAAAGTGAAATAAGAATTGCTTAAACAAGGGAGCGCCGAATCCGACAACGTCACAAAAAACGGCTACCTACATGGAGTAAGTAGCCGTTGGATGGTCCGGGCATTTAATAGTTTTCCTTGTGCACCTCGAAATAGGCTTGCGGGTGGTTGCAAACGGGGTATACTTCGGGGGCGGCGGTGCCGACTACGATATGTCCGCAGTTGCGGCATTCCCAAACTTTGACTTCGCTCTTTTTGAACACTTCCTGCACCTCAATATTCTTGAGCAGGGCGCGATAGCGTTCTTCGTGGCGTTTCTCGATGGCGGCTACCATGCGGAAGCGGTCGGCCAGTTCAGGGAAGCCTTCTTTCTCAGCCGTTTCGGCGAAGCCGGCATACATGTCCGTCCATTCGTAGTTCTCTCCGTCGGCGGCAGCGGCCAAGTTTTCAGCCGTAGAACCGACACCGTTGTTCAGTTCCTTGAACCACAGTTTGGCATGTTCTTTCTCGTTGTCCGCCGTCTCTTGGAAAATGGCGGCTATCTGCTCAAAGCCGTCTTTTTTGGCTTTGGAAGCGAAATAAGTGTACTTGTTACGTGCTTGACTCTCGCCTGCGAAAGCGATTTCCAGATTTTTTTCGGTCTGGGTACCGGAATACTTGTTAGCCATAATCTTATCGATTTATTTCAATTTGAATTTTTCGTTAATGACATAAATATCATTATCAAAATTGTGCAAAATACCATTCAATTCCATATTGTCTGCTGAAGCCGCCTGATAGGTATCCAGCACGTCTTTGGCATAATCTATCAGTTCCGGGTCCGACGGAATAGGAGAACCGTGAATTCCGATATAAACACCTACAGACACTGCTATTGTTGCTGTATCCTTAGTGACTAGAGCGTCCTTGACTCCTTTCTTCCACTCCGCATACTTGGCCTTGGCATCGCTTTCGTTCATATAAACAGGTAGCTTATCGGCAATGAAGTTCGTTACATTGAAGGTTTGGCAATAGCCTTCAACATAGTGACTGACTATGTCACCGGCCGCCATAACGGGGCAATCTGTACTTACGACAATTTGATAACGGTAGGTCTTGTTGTCCTTACATGCCGTGAGCAACATGGCGCACACAGCCACACACATCAAAATTACTTTTTTCATTTTTGAATAGATTTTAGGTAGGTTCTATAAATTGGGTCGAGATGATTTTGTAATTTGTTTTTAGTAGTTTGCAGTGCGGATGGAAGAAGCAATGCTCAACATTGCGATTTCCTGACAATCTGCAAAATGCAAAAAGAAACACAAAAGCAGCCGAAACTGTATTTGACTACCTGAGAAATAATAAACCGAATTTATAGAACATACCTTTAATTGTTTGTTAATATTGTTATTTTAATAGGATACGAAAAGCATCGCTGACTTTGCTTACCGGTATTATTTCCATAGTGTTTCCGTCCTTTTGTGGACCAGCGTCCCGCGCATTCTCCGAGGGAATGACAATCCGTTTGAACCCCAATTTCTGCGCCTCGCGTATGCGCTGGTCAATACGGCTCACGGGGCGAATCTCGCCCGCCAGTCCCACTTCGCCCGTAAGACAGGTCTGCGGGTCCAGAGCCACATCCATATTCGAGGACAGTACCGCTGCCAATACGGGCAGGTCAATGGCTGGATCGTTGACATGCAAGCCGCCGGCTATATTCAGGAAGACATCCTTCTGCATCAGTTTGAACCCGACCCTTTTCTCCAGCACCGCCAACAACATGTTCAGCCGTCTGGCGTCAAAGCCCGTGGACGAGCGTTGCGGTGTGCCGTAAGCCGCTGTGCTGACCAATGCCTGCACCTCTATCAACAACGGCCGCACACCCTCCACCGCCGCAGCGATGGCTATGCCACTCAACCCGTGATGGTTGGCGGACAACAGCAGTTCGCTGGGATTGGACACCTCGCGCAAGCCGTCCTGACGCATCTCGAAGATGCCCAGTTCGCTGGTACTGCCGAAACGGTTCTTCTGCGCCCGCAGGATACGGTACATGTAATGGCGGTCACCCTCGAACTGCAGGACCGTATCAACGATATGTTCCAGCACCTTCGGCCCCGCCAAAGTGCCCTCCTTGGTAATGTGGCCGACAATGATAAACGGTATGTTACGTTGCTTGGCGAACTGTAATATCTGCGCAGCGCATTCGCGTACCTGACTGAGGCTGCCGATAGAGGCGTCGATGGCTCCTGTACCGATTGTCTGAATGGAATCCACCACCACGATGTCGGGCTGCAACCGGCCGGCATGCTCCAAGATATTCTCCAACGACGTTTCCGCCACGATATACAGATTGTCGAGATTGCCGGCCAGCCGCTGTGCACGCAGTTTCAACTGCTTGGCACTCTCTTCACCGCTGGCGTACAAGGTCTTGCGGTCCCCCAACTGCATCAATACCTGCAATGCCAAAGTCGATTTGCCTATTCCGGGTTCACCGCCCAACAGGACCAGACTGCCCGGCACCAACCCACCGCCCAAAACGCGGTTCAATTCAGCGCAGTGCATGTCAATACGGATTTCCTCATCCGCTTGAACATCCTGTATCTTCAGGGGTACGGCCGCTTTTAGAGGACCTGCCGCCGTCTTGGGTGCCGTCACTTCCTGCTCGTACGTTCCCCACTCTCCGCATACGGGACAACGGCCCAACGGCTGCGGCGCTTTGGCTCCGCAGGACGAGCAGACATATTGAACGGCAGGTTTGGACATTGTTTCAAAAGGTATATGTTTGTCCTTCAACGGCGAGGACCGTGTTGTCAAACACCTCTTTCGCTTCGTTGAGGAACACGTTATGGTCATCCACGCGCGAAGAGAAATGCCCTATCAGCAGTTGTCCCGCATTTGCTTTTTTAGCAATTGTAGCAGCCTGACGCGCCGTGGAGTGCATGGTCGTCTTGCATCGGCTCTCCCATTCATCGGTGAACGTGGCTTCGTGGAAAAGCAGGTCCACTCCTTCTATCTGCGGTACAATGCTCTCCTTGTACATCGTGTCCGAACAATAGGCATAGCGTTTGCGCCATTCGCGCTCCTGCATGGATTGGCCATCGTCAGCCTGTTTGCGATGATGCTCGTAAAAGAGAAACCCGCAAGCCGGCACCTTGTGTTTCAGCGGAATGGTTTCCACCGTAACCGTGCGGTCCGAAAAGATGATTTCCTTTTTGCGCGGATTGATGGAGTGAAAGACCAATTCGTATTTGAGTTCGGGACAATGGTAATCCAGCATCGGCCGCAGCAGTTTCTCCAGATCGGGATGAGCATAGATGTGCAAAGGCTGTGTACGTCCCATCATGTCAAACGTGACAATCAGCCCGAGCAGTCCGAAGCAGTGGTCTCCGTGCAGGTGCGAAACAAAAACGCTATACAGCCGGCCCGTCTTCACCCCCATCCGGCGCATGGTAATCTGCACCCCTTCGCCGCAGTCAATCATAAACGACTTGTCGCAAAGATGCAGTATTTGTCCTGAGGGTGAGTTTTGAAAGGTCGGCAGCGCGCTTCCCGTTCCCAATATGGTCAGTTGAGCATTCGTAGGATTATTTTCTGGTATCAAGGTAAATGCGCATGAACACGTTTTTGGTGTATTGCGGGAAATCGCCGTCCATTATCCACCGGTAATAACCCGGATTGAGCCGGAAGACATCCGCCACCCTTTTGCCTTTGTGCTGCCCGAAATTGAATATCTCAACCCCCTCGTTGTCGTAAGCGATACGGCGGGCAAAATCGGCGTAGCGCGCGCCTTCCTCGGTATAGTCCGCCAGTTGAGGTACGGAAACCGGTATGTCGTACCGTTCCAGTTGCGCCATCAGCACCTCGTAGGTTGCCATCGTGTCCGCATTAGCCGAATGGGCGTCCTCCAGATTCTTGTTGCAATAGAAATGGTAGGCGGCCGTCAGGTTGCGCGGTTCGTTTTTCTGGAAGATGGTGAACACGTCTATCATCTTCTTGCGCTTGAGTTCCACGTTCAAGCCGGCACGGATGAACTCCTCGGCCAGCAGGGGAATATCGAACCGGTTGGAGTTATACCCCGCCAAGTCCGCGTCCGCAATGACTTCGGCGATATAGGGGGCAATCTCCTTAAACGTCTTGCAGCCGGCCACATCCTCATCATGAATGCCGTGCACGGCGGAAGCCTCATCGCAGATGTGCATTTCCGGATTGACGCGGAAAGTCTCCCCTTTGGCACTGCCGTCAGGGAAGACTTTATAGTAACTGATTTCCACAATCCTGTCCGAAGCCAGGTTCAAGCCCGTGGTTTCCAAATCAAAGAACACCAGCGGATTAGTCAATTGCAGTTTCATCAGTCGTTCAGCAGCATCGGCATCAACAACATCAGCAGGTTGCTATTCTCTCCGTTCTCAACGGGCAGAATCAGACCGGCGCGTGCCGGATCAGCCAGCGACAACATCACTTCGGCCGAATCAACCGCACCGAGAATCTCAATGAGGAAAGGAGCCTTGAAACCGATAGCCATCGGGGTACCCGCATAAGAGCAATCCACTGTTTCCTCCGCACTGGTGGAGAAATCGATGTCCTGCGCGGAAATCTTTATCTTGTTTTCCGAGAACGCCAGTTTGAGCAGCGCCGTACCCGTATTGGCGAATACGGAAACGCGCTTGCAGGCGTTGATAATGGTCTGTTTGTCAATGACGGCGTTGTTCTGGTTGTTCTGGGGAATAACGGCATTGTAATTGGGGAAGCGGCCTTCAATCTGACGGCACACAATCAGCGTGCGGCCGAAGGCGAACTTGGCGTTCTTGGCACCAAAGGTAACGGTCACATCGCCTTCCTCCTTGCCCAGCACGTTCTTGAGCAGGACGGCCGGTTTTTTGGGCAGGATGAAACTGATAGGCTCCTCTACGGATACGCCCGAATGAATGAACCGTACCAAACGGTGGGCATCCGTTGCCACCAAAGTGATATTATCCTGTGCCAAGTCGAAGAATATGCCGTTCATGACAGGACGGAGTTCATCGTCAGCGGTGCAGAAAATTGTTTTATTGATAGCGTTCAGCAGGGCTTCGGCGCTTATCGTGAACGAATGGGTGATGTCCCCTTCAACGGGCATTTCCGGATACTCGTTGCCGTTAGCCCCGACAACACTGTAGGTGCCGTTCGCACTGAGAATATTCATGCCGAAATTCTGGTCGTCAATGGTGAATGTCAGCGGCTGTTCGGGGAACTCTTTCAGGGTTTCCAACAGCAATCGGGCACCGAACGCCACTTTGCCGGCTCCTTCAACATTTTCCACCTCCAATGAAGTGCGGATAGTTGTCTCGCCGTCCGAAGCCGTAAGGGTCAGCATATTCCCCTCAAGGTCAAACAAAACGTCTTCAAGAATTTGCAGGCTGTTCTTGGCTGCGATTACACGGCTCACGGCTTGCAGTTGTGCAAACAGTTTCGTACTGGATACATTAAATTTCATATTGATCAGGTATTTGATTAGTTTGTTCCTATTTGGCCGCAAAGTTACAAAAATAAATTCGGATATGCAAACTTTTTGGCTAAAAGTTAAAAGTAAAAAGTTGAAAGAAGTCGTTTTACAAAAAAAACGAGCCACATTTTCCGTACTATCCACCGCGCGCCGAGGGGTCATCCTTTATTGAAACACAAATCCGGAAGGGCAGAGAGGGCGGAGAGGAAACGGCTGTCACCGGTGCCACGTACGACCGCAAAAGGAATATGCAGGTGCCGAATCTCCGACACATACGCCTCAAACAACTCCAAACGGCGGTGGGGATTCTCGCGGACAGGGTCCGGCACAAAAGGCAAATCGGGATAGCAAACCAAATAATAATCCATCGGGAAACGAAGCAAAGCCTCCTCCACCCAATCGGGACAAAAACCGTACTTGTCCAAAAACCAAATCTTAGTGATAACCAAATCAGTATCAAATATATATCCGGTTTGACAGCCGGTTTCGTACGACTGGTGCAAGACCTCTATCTGCTGCCGCGCAATGGCACAGACGTCGTCAAACGTATAGGGTTGTGACAAACGCTCCACGTACGTGCGCGCGTACTCCTCTATATGTACGGCACCGCTATATCTCGCCAACCGTTCGGCCAAAACGGTCTTGCCGGTACTCTCTGGCCCTATGACAGCGATACGGAACAAAACAACAACGGATTAGCGGGTGAGCATCAGTTTGACAGTGATACCGACATCGTCCGACTTGACGGGATAGGACGACGAGATAAGCGGTGTCGTGCTCTGATGGTCGTAGAACAACTGAATATTGATTTTCTGCGACAGGACATAGTCGGCACTCAGTTTGATACCAATCACTTTATTGCCGCTACTGGCCTGCGTGATGTTCTCCTCCACTTTGCGGAGCAGGGTCTTGATGTCCTTGTAGGAGAAATCGACATTCAGTTTGAGGTCGTTGGATACTTTGCGTTGGCCGCCGTTCTTTGTTTTGGCGGTAAAGTGCAGGTCCTTGACGGTATAGCCTGCCCCGACCACGAACTCGTTGGTATGCCCTTCGGTAATCTGTACGGACGACACGTTGAGCGTCAGGTTACGCTGTTTGCGGTACTCGGCCTTGAACGCGAGGGAGTTCTTGAGCGTCATGTTGATACCCGCCAGCGGCGAGAAGTTCTCGCTCAGGCTGACGGACGAGATGTCGTACGCTGCCGAGGGAATCGGATTGCCCGTTGCCACGTCGCGTGTGAAGCCGAGCGTCTTGTCGCCGCCGTCTGCGCCGACCCACGTAGAATACGTGCCGTAGGACCCGATGGCATATTTACAGGTATAGGCGTGCGTGAGGGTGATGGATTTGAAATGCTCCTTGACGGCAGGAATACGCCCTATGCCGTCAAAAGTGACGCTCCAGTTAGGCATTGTATGCAGGATATTCAAGAACGGGTTGAAGCCCACACTGTTGATGTTCATTCCGGTGTAGGTCGCCAGGAAAGCCAGCACCAGCACATCGGCCGAGTTGTGGTTGACTTTGCCCAGCGAGTCGGCATACTGCATGCCCCCCAAGCCCGCCTCGTGGATGAAGGTCTTGTCGGGATAAACGGCGTGGTCGTAACGGTTCTGGACGCGCTGTGTCATCTGTTCGCGGTTCTCTAGGAACCTGTTGAAGTTGTCGGAAGCAAAGTTGTCCTCCGCGCTGCCTATTTTGTCAAACGCCGTGGCGATAGCCACCTGCGTGATGTTGTACGAACCGGTGACATTCTCCTGCAAATAGGCCTGCTGCGCATCGTCCAGCGTATAGAGCATGGAGTTGGATTCGGCCGTATAGCGTTTGCCGTTCACCTGCACCTTGAATCCGGGGAAAGGTTCCAAGGTAATCTTGACGTCAAAGTCCGTCGTGTTGGCCTGTATAGCCGGCTGTGCCACTTCGTTGTTGATAGCAAGCCAGCCGTTGTTCTTGGCCCGTTCCATGAAATTGTCCGTCACAAAACCGAAAGCGAAATCCCAGCCCGGAGCGTAGAGGTTACTGCCCATCCGTTTTTGGCCGAAGAACCCTATTTCCGGACAGAAGCCCGGAACGGTCATCGCCTTGGTTTGGCGGTAGGTGACCTGTACGCGGCGAATCATCGTACCGAAATAGGCGGCAAAATCCATCGTGGTCTGTGCGGCGGAGCGTTTGTTCGGATCACGGGTCGCGATGCTCACAACGGCGCCGGTAACAGCCTTGGCGGAGGTGACGGTCAACGCCGTCGGTCCGGTGGTCTTCACCCTTACGGGAACGACTGTTCCGTCGGGCGTAGTCACAATGACATCCACCGACTCCGAGCCCAAACGGTGGGTTATCTCCACCGGCGTCTTGGCCGGCAGGTCAACGGTCTGTGAGAAGTTCCTCTGCTTGAAGGGCCGGCTTCGGTTGGAACTGCGTCCGGACATGCGCTGGTTCATCTGTTTCCAGTATTTGGACTTGCCGTACAGTGTTTCGAGGTTCAGTTGTCCGTCCGCCTGCCACGACATGTTGCTGGCTGCCGTATTACCGAGGTTGGTGCGGTTCTCGGACACCTGCGCCGTGCGGTTCCACGTATAGGTGGCGTTGTACGACAGGTTACCCGTCAGTGCCTCGATATACGGGATGCGGTTGAACGGTATATTCCACGTGGCGGTGAACACCTGCTGGTAGGTGTAGGGTTTGCCCCACTTGGCCAAACTCTTCTTGATAGTGTCCTGCCAAGCCTTGTGTTTGTCATGTTCAAACTCCGGATCGAACTCGCGCAGCACCTCGGGCGCATAGTAGCCCTCGTCCACGGTGGAGTTCATTGCCGTGTGGAAAGAGAACTTCATATTGCGTGTGAGATCGAACTTGAAATCGAAGTTGCGGTCCCAGGTGAAGTCCTTGGAGAAACTGGTGTTATTATTGACGGACTCGCCGGCATCCACCGCGTTGAAATTGCGCATCTTGAGTTCCGTGAAGGTGCGGTGCATGTTGGTGGTGAATGCCCACGACTGCGGCAGATAATATAGGTTAAATTCCGTGAGGAACTTCACCTTTTTCACTTTCTCGTTCTTCTTGAACGGTTCCCAAGGTTTGGGGTTGAACGAATAGGAATAGTTAAACGACCCCTTGTGGTCGGTGGACATGTCTTTCTCCAGTTCGGGGGTGCGCTGGTTCTGTTTGTTGTACGACGCCGAGATAGAGAAGTTGGCGGGGTCGTAGAACATATTGCGTTTCTTGGAGTGTATATCCACCTTCAAGTTCGTGACGGAGAAACTGGTAGAGGTCTGCACGGTGTTGGCCCGCGCCTTGATGGAGTCTTTTTCCGCCTTGGTGTCGTAGGTATCCAGCGACTCGGACAGTTTGACATCGGTGTCCAAGGGGTCGTATTTGGGTGAGGCGGTATTGTTGGAGTAACTGACATAGAGCGGGATGCGCAGTTTGGCCTGTTCGGGGAACAGGCGGCCGGCCTCCAATGCGGCACTGACGGACACCTGATAGGTGTTGTCCATATTACGATTCTGCACATTGCTCTCAATGCTGCCGTAACCGGCTGTCTCTATATGACCGGACACGTTTACCTGCGCTATGTCACTGATGCCCAGCGCGACATTCGCCATCGCCGCCACGCCGCCTTCTTCGTTAAACTCGCTCAGCCGCAGTTCGTTCACCCACACTTCGCCGTTCACGCCGCCTGTCTGGTGGCTGTTGCGGTTGCGCACACCTATCATGATGGTCTCCACATCCTCCAGCGTGGGGTTACCCATCACGGTAATGCGGTTCTTGGGTTTGCCGTTCTCCACGTCGTAAACGACATAGGGAATCATGTTGCCCACCCCCGAGGTGCCGGCCCGCTTGGCCTTGTTGCGCTCGACTTTGGCCTTGGTCAGCACATTCAGCGGGAAATCCAGGGCGTTGGCGTCCGGCCACACCTTGCGGCGGTCATCCTGGTTGTCATTGTTGTAGGTGCCGGGCTCGGTCAGTGTCAAGGGCACTTCGTATTCGTAGTAGTTGTTGACCATATCCGACCCCAAACGGATGAAGCACGACAGGTCTTCGTCCTGCACACGTTCGCTCGGCACGTCGGACGCCATCGCCTCGGCGTGGACGAACATCTGCAAGCGTTTGTAGTTGCGCATGTCGTAGGTGACATTGCGGTACACGGCCAGCGCGTCGTTGTACTCCAGGTTATGCACGCGGAGTATCATCGACTGTTCATTTTGGGCTATCAGTTGCGCCTGTCCCGGGTCGGTCTGGCGGCTGATGCCGGGCGGCAGTACATAGTTGACGGGAGTACGGGTGCCGTTCTCCTCGATATTGATGCCCTGCACATCCAGCAGGGTGGCCGGATTGGGCGACTTACCGCCGGTCTGTCCCGTCTGTTCGTTCTTGTACAGGCCTTTCGTATAGTTGCGCCATTCGCCGCGCACCAGGTTAAGCGTGGCAAAACGCAGGTGGGTCTCCTGCTTGAAGCCCGTCACGTACATGCGCATGAAACGGATGGACTTGTAGTTGCGGATATTCCCCACATTGGTACAATTGACGCCCTCCCCCTTGATAGGAATCTTGAACTGGTACCAGGTGACATTGGCGCTTTTGCCGTTCTTGAGCGTTACCGTCGTTTCCAGTTTTTCGGCAATATGCTGCCGTCCGACCTCCAACTGCCCCGGACGCAAATCAACGTGGAACTCGTAGTATTTCTCGTACTCGTTCATGGTGTTGTCCATATTGATGTCCTCAATATCGGGGTTGAGGGTGGAGGCTGTACCATAGTTGTTCTCGCTGGATTCGGGCGAGTTGCCCTCGGTGCCGTTGAAGTGTTTGTAACGCAGAAGAATAGGCACGCTGTCGCGGTCGTAATCGCTGCCACGGTAGTAATGGTAATTGTCGCCGGCGGGGTCGTTAATCGGCGAGAACGGGTCGTTCTGCCACCGGTCCAAGGTGGCTTGGGTCACCTTACCGGACACAGCCTTCACATAATCGGCATACGGGTACGTCCCGTTGTATTCGTAGGTTTTCTCCTCGGCCGTACTCAGTCCGTTCAGTCCGACATCCTGTTTTTCGCGGGCGCCGGCCTCATTGGAGAAGGCTATCGTGGTGCTGGTAGTACGCGGCACCAGTCCCCAAACGGTCTTGTCCATCGCGCTGTAGTCGCCGTTCAGCGGCCGTCCGTGCTCAAAACTCTTCTTACCGTCGCGCAGGATATCCTCGCTGATATCGCCGAGGTCTATGTACAGGTCGCCGCCCTCATAGGCGCTGTCGTTGGTCAGTTGCGGGTCCATCAGCCAGAACTCGATGTACTCAATGTTCGCCCGTTCGAAATCGGTGTTATCCAGCCGGCGCATCATGCCGCCCCAGTTAAACTGCGGGTCAACGAGTTGTCCGTTAGCATCTATTCGGCTCGCGTCAATATTATACGGTCCGCGCTCGGAGGGATAGTAACTGAGGTTAAGGACACTCAGGCGGTTGTCCTCGTTGGCCAACACGTCCTTGTTGGGATACAGTTCTTTTTCGTACACGATACGCGTGCGGTGGTCGGACATAATATCCATATTTCCCTTCATGTGGGCCGGCGTATTGGACTGCGGGTGACCGAAGATAGGGTCCACGGCATACCACGACAGCAGAGCGCGGTGGCTGTTGTAGCGTATATCGTTGCTATACTGCCCTTCTTGCAGGAAAGGACGGTTGACATCTGTCACGGCGCTGCTCGGTGTGGAGGCCAGGAACCACGAACTGGGGTAATGCACGTCGATGGCCGTCTGGGTGGATTCAAAGTCGTCCACATAGGCCGTACCTGCCGTACCCACGTCCCGCGTGTGTCCCGGAATGAGGTGGGCGAACTCGGCACCTATCTGCAGCGTACTGGGAGCGGTGGCCGTCATCCACGGAATCCGGTCAATCAGGTTGCTCAGCCACATCATCTCCGTCTTGTAGTTCAGGTTCAGGCCCCAGATAGTGTTGGACAAGGGTTCGCTGCCTGTATTGACCTTGGTGGTCAGGGGTTTTTCGTGCAAGTACATAATTGTACCGCCCAGCGTGAAGTCCTTGCTGAACTCGTATTCGAGGTGCGCCCCGTAGAGGCCTTTGCGTTGCATGGAGAAGGTGGACTGGTTTTCCAGTTTGACATTGACATTGGTACCGGACGACAGGATGCTCTCGTTCAGAATGGTGACGATACCCATCGTATAATCCACCGTATAATCGACATTCTCCACCAAGGTTGCACCGCCCGCCGTGACGGTGACGCTGCCGCGCGGCACGTTCATGGCGTTCAGCCGTATCTCGCTGCCGTTAGTGCCCTTGTATTTGCCTTGCAGGTAGAACTTGTTCTTTTCGCTCATCTCCTGCGCCACAATCATCGTGGAGTCGTACAGTTCCTGGAAGCAGTATTTGTCGGTCAGTGTCTTGACATTGCCCAACTGTTTGGCCAAATGGCTGCCGAAAGGTTCCAGCACGGGGAACATGATTCGCCCTGTGGACGAGGATGCCGTATAGCCCTCTATATAGTCAAAGCGTCCGTCGGGATAGGGGTTGTTCCTGCTGTCCAGACGGTCCAGGTTCATCACGCGCAGCAACTGTTTGCCCTTCACCGGTCCTTCGGTCAGGTATTGCAACTGTGTGCCGACCGAGTCGTTACGGTACATGACATACAGTTCAAACTTCTCCGAGGTCATGGAGGAGGCTCCGAACGAATAGATGTTCTTCAGCATCAGGTCCCAGGTGCCGTAGCGGTCCCCTCTGAGGCTTCGTGTCTTATTTTGGGCGTGCGGGGCGTTGTTGCCGGCTTTCAGCATCTTCAGTATGAGGTTCGGAGCGCGTCCGCCGACGGTGTCGGCACCCAGTTTGTCCGAGGAGAACTCGCCCACCTGATAAATCTTGCCCGCGTATGTGTATTCGTAGGCCACTGCCAGCACCTCGTCCTGATTGAGGGCGGATTTCAGGGTGATAAAGCCCAATGCGGCGTTAAGTGTATATTCGCCGGAAGTCAGCAACCGCGCCGATTCTATTTTCTCGTAGTCGTCGCCGCCCTTGATGCCCCAGTCTATCTCCTTGTCCTGTAACAGGGCGTTTACCTGCTGTATGTCGCGTATGCCGGGCAGTCCCAGCATGTCCTCGTACAAACGGTTGGCGCGGTTGTCGGGCATCGGGGCGCCGGTGGCGAAGAACTCCTGCGTGTTCTGGATGTGGGCGGGGTCGTTCTCGCCCAGATCGACGAAGGCGATGACATTGCGCGCCTGGTCGAAGTTGCCGCGTTTGTTTGTCACCCACACTTCAATGCGGTTGATGGTGACACCGCTGGCCACATACGGCAGTTGCTCCATTGCCTGGTCAAAATGGTCGCGGAAATAGTAGTTGAGGAAGAAGTGTTTGTTTTCGTCGTAGTTATCGGCACTGACTTCAAATTTTGTCATCTGTGCGCCGCCTTCCGAGTTGACGGACTGCGCCTCGCTGTTCTGCTGGCTGATGAGTGCCTGCACTTTCAGTTTGCCGAATTTGAGGTTGGTCTTGATACCGAACAGTGCCTGGCTGCCGCGTATCAGGCTGGAATTCAGGTCCAAGGTCACGTTACCCGCCTCAATGGACTGGATAATGTCATCCTCCTGTCCCTTGAACGCCAGTTTGAGGTTCTGCTGGTCAAAGGCGAAACTGGCTTCCGTATTGTAGTTCATGTTGAACGTCAGTTTCTCGCCGACCTTGCCGTTGACATTGACCTGAATCTTCTCGTCGAAATCAAAGATATTGTTGTTGCGGGAGCGTTCCGTGAGGGCCGGGTTGTTGACATATTGGTGTTTGAACCCGAACATCAGTTCGGCGCTTCCCTGCAGTTTGAGTTGCACACCGCCCGGTCCGAATATCTTGTCCGCTGGACCGATGTTGAATTTCATGTCGGTGATGTCGAACTTGCTTTCGTTGTTATGCTCCACCTCGCTTATTTTCTGCTGCCAGTACCGGTGCATGAACTGCCGTTCGGTATAGTCTTTGTACTCCTGTGCGCTCATCAGATAGGGTGTGGCAATGTCCAGTTCGCCGATGCGTGTGTGCATGACATAGCATCCGGTGGCCGCGTCGTATTCCACCGTGGTCGTCACGTTGTCGGGCTGTGTGAGGTCCATATTGCTCCCCCCCACCAGGTCCTCGAACGACTCCGGCGCATAGGGTCGGAGCGTTGCAGGCAGTAGCCGTCCGGTCGTGTCCATTGTTTCCACGACGGCATTTGTCTGTTGTGCCGATGCCCCCGCGGCGATCAGGCTCCAGGCTAATATGAGCAGTACACGTCTCACTACAGCATTTTCAAGGCCTGTTTGATTACCGTTTCCACACCGGCAGAAGGGTTGTCTTGCAGTATCTTGTCCACGGCTTTGGCGCTGGCGGCGGCCGCGAAACCGAGCATGGTCAGCGCGCTGACAGCCTCCGTCTTGACGGGGCTTTCACTTTCCACATCCTGCTTTCCACTTTCCACCTTCCACTTTCCACCTTCCTCTTCCCCTATGTCTATCTTCAGTATTTTGTCTTTCAGGTCAACGATGATGCGTTGTGCCGTCTTCGGTCCCAGTCCTTTTATTTGCCCCAGCGCCCGTGCGTTTCCGGTGGCTATTACCTGCCGCAACTCTGCTGCGGGATAGGCTGACATAATCATTCGGGCGGTGTTGGCACCGATACCGCTCACGGTATTGAGGAGCAGGAAGATGTCGCGTTCCCCTTTGGTAAAGAAGCCGAACAGCAGGTGTGTATCCTCGCGGATAATCTCGGTTACCAGCAGTTTGACTTCTGGGGCGTTGTCGGGGCGGTCCGGCATATACTGACCCATCAGCGCACTGTAGGTGGTTAGTGAGATATTGATTTCGTACCCGACACCGGCTGCTTCCAATACGGCGTATGCAGGATTCAGTTCCGTCAGTTGACCTTTGATGTATTCAATCATATTGTTTCAGGATTCTATGAAGTACAATTCACGCAATTTAGTTTTACACAATTTAGCCTGCAAAGATACAACAAAAATTTGGAATACGCAAATCTATTTGTGTTTCGGCGGAAAGAAGACCGATGTACTTTCTGTACTGTCCAACGGCAAATGCAATTTTGTTGCAAAGTTAGTAAAAATGTTTTGAAAAGCGAAATAAAGGTGTATCAAAATTTAATTTTTCTCTTGGACGTCTATTTAATTTGTGCTGGATATGTAGTATTGTTTTATTGGAAAAGTTGTTAAAGTTAGCGTGTTTAGGG
>JAZLGG010000066.1:0-58911 GCA_045616185.1 Paludibacteraceae bacterium | reverse complement strand
CAATAAAACAATACTACATATCCAGCACAAATTAAATAGACGTCCAAGAGAAAAATTAAATTTTGATACACCTTTATTTCGCTTTTCAAAACATTTTTACTAACTTTGCAACAAAATTGCATTTGCTGTTGGACAGTACATGCAAGAATTTGTGCATATTTTTTTTATTCTTATTTGCGTATATCATTTTTTCTTACTAACTTTGCAGCGCAAAATCAACTAATCCGCCTATGACACACCGGCATCGTAAAGGCGATGCATGACATATAAATTAGCGTTTTAGCCAACTTGGGTCTTGAAAACTGGACACTTTTAAGACTTTATAACAACCAAGAACAAGCCAAAATGACTCACGTTTTCCGCGTGGGCTTTGTTCGTAGATATTTGGTTGTTATGGTAGTCCAGAATCCTCAAGACCCAGATTGAAGCAAAAACATTGCTCCACGCTTTTTTATGCCCTTTCCTCAGTTTATCCTTGGCTAAAGACAGGAAAAGAATAGAACGCAGATGCCGATAGAACTATGAAAAGGACCAAAAAGGACCAAGCTAATATCAAGGTAAAATTGTAATTTTGCAACAAAAACAAATAATAACGGAAAATGCCGAAATCTTGTGCAAGTGCGACTGAAAGCTTGCTTTTACAAGTCGCCGCCGCCAAGATTGGCGACGTACGAAGTGATAACGGAGAATGCCGAAAGCCGAATATCAAAGTGGAGGCAAAATAAAAAAACAATCATTATGAAAACAAAACTTTTATCCCTTTTGGTGGCACTTGTTATTACCGCCTCCTTATGGGCAAGTAACACTATCACTTACGCGGCAACGATAAAATTAACAAGATCATCGTTGAATGTAGGTGAAACGACCTTTGGTCCTGCCATTACATCACACACTTTCAGTAATGGTACGGGAACCATTACCTGTAGCGGAGAAGTCACGACGATTGGAGATAAAGCTTTCAGTTGGTGCGACGGTTTGACATCGGTAACCATTCCCAATTCCGTCACAACGATTGGAAAGGATGCTTTCGATGGTTGCAGCGGTTTGACTTCGGTAACCATTCCCAATTCCGTCACAACGATTGGAGATTATGCTTTCGATGGTTGCAGTAGTTTGACCTCAATTACTATTCCCAATTCTGTCACAACGATTGGAGAGTATGCTTTCTATGGTTGCAGTGGTTTGACCTCGGTAACGATTCCCAATCCCGTCACGACGATTGGAGAGTATGCTTTCTATGGTTGCAGTGGTTTGACATCAGTAACCATTCCCAATTCCGTCACCACGATTGGAGAGTGGGCTTTCGAGAATTGCAGCGGTTTGACCTCGGTTACCATTCCCAACTCCGTCACAACGATTGGAAGTGGGGCTTTCCGTTCTTGCAGCGGTTTGACCTCTATTACCATTCCCAATTCCGTCACCACGATTGGAGAAGGGGCTTTCTATGATTGCACCAATTTAGCAACTGTTTTCAATGACTCGGAATTGAATATTACAAAGGGGTCTTCCGATTATGGTTATGTGGCATATTACGCAGAAAATGTTTACAACGGAATTCTTATAGGTGACTTTGTTATCAAGAATGACACTTTATTGGTAAAATATATAGGCAATGACGCGAATGTAACCTTACCCAATTCCGTCACAACGATTGGATATGAGGCTTTCCGTGGTTGCAGCAGTTTGACCTCGGTAACCATTCCCAATTCCGTCACAACGATTGGAGAGTGGGCTTTCGAGAATTGCAGCGGTTTGACATCGGTTACCATTCCCAATTCCGTCACAACGATAGGAGATGGGGCTTTCGCATTTTGCAGCGGTTTGATCTCGGTAACCATTCCCAACTCCGTCACAACGATTGGCGGTGCTGCTTTCAATAATTGTAACGGTTTGACCTCGGTAACCATTCCCAATTCCGTCACAACGATTGAATATGGGGCTTTCAATAATTGTAACGGTTTGACTAAGACTAACTATACCGGCACCATTGCCGATTGGTGCAAAATAAAGTTTGGTAATTATAGTGCCAATCCAATGTCTTATAGCCACAATTTCTATATCAATGATGTAGAAGTAAAAGATTTGGTTATTCCTGAAGGTGTAGATACGATTGGATATGATGCTTTCTATAAATGTAGCGGTTTGACCTCGGTAACCATTTCCAATTCCGTCACAACGATTGGAAATTATGCTTTCTTTGGTTGCAGCGGTTTGACATCGGTTACCATTCCCAATTCCGTCACCACGATTGGAGAATCTGCTTTCGATGGTTGTAGCGGTTTGACCTCTCCTGTGTATAATGCCAATTGTTTTGCTTATATGCCCGAATCATACCGAGGGGCATATACTATTCCAAGCGGAATCAAGCAAATAGCAGGTGGTGCTTTCGATTCTTGCAGCGGTTTGACATCGGTAACCATTCCCAATTCTGTCACTACGATTGGAGAATATGCTTTCTATGGTTGCAGCGGTTTGACATCGGTTACCATTCCCAATTCCGTCACATGGATTGGAAAGTCTGCTTTCGCATTTTGCAGCGGTTTGACCTCGGTAACGATTCCCAATTCCGTCACGACGATTGGATATGAGGCTTTCTGGTTTTGCAGCGGTTTGACCTCGGTAACGATTCCCAATTCCGTCACGACGATTGGAGAGCAAGCTTTCGGTTATTGCAGCGGTTTGACCTCGGTAACGATTCCCAATTCCGTCACCACGATTGGAGAATCTGCTTTCGATGGTTGTAGCGGTTTGACTTCGGTAACCATTCCCAATTCCGTCACAACGATTGGAAGTTGGGCTTTCTATAATGTCAATAATATTATATATAGTGGCACAGCAACAGGTTCTCCTTGGGGAGCTAAATGTGTCAATGGTTTTGTAGATGGATATTTGGTGTATAGTGATGCTACAAAAACAACATTGTGTGGATGCTTTACTGCTGTCACAGGAGACATTACCATTCCCAATTCCGTCACTACGATTGGAAAATATGCTTTCCAGTATTGCAGCGGTTTGACCTCGGTTACCATTCCCAACTCCGTCACAACGATTGGAAGTGGGGCTTTCCGTTCTTGCAGCGGTTTGACCTCGGTAACGATTCCCAATTCCGTCACCACGATTGGAGAGTGGGCTTTCGAGAATTGTAGCGGTTTGACCAAGACTAACTATACCGGCACCATTGCAGATTGGTGCAAGATAAAGTTTGGCAGTAATTATGCTAATCCAATGTATTATAGCCATAATTTCTATATCAATGATGTAGAAGTAAAAGATTTGGTTATTCCTGAAGGTGTAGATACGATTGGAGGTTGGGCTTTCTATGATTGTAGCGGTTTGACCTCGGTCACCATTCCCAACTCCGTCACAACGATTGGAGACTATGCTTTCTACAATTGTAGTGTGCGTACTATAACCTGCTATGCTGTTAATCCGCCTACCGCCACAGGAACAACTTTTGAAGGAATCAGTCAATACACAAAGACTTATGTTTTGGCATCTTCGTTGGAGAATTACCAATTTGCTATCGGTTGGATGGATTTGAATTTATTGCCGATTGGAGAACCCACCGACCTTCTCTCCTTGCCCTTTGAGGAAAAGGAAGGGATAGGGTCCGCCAAGTTCATTCACAACGGTCAACTCTTTATCCGCCGAAACGGCGTTCTGTTCAATGTCCACGGTGCGAGAGTGAAATAAAAAGCACCCCTCTCCCCTGAAGGGGGAGGGGGGTAGAGTTTAGTGTTTAGAGTTTAGAGAGTTGAAAGATTAGAGGGTAGAGGGTCTTAATAATTGCATATTATTGGAAGCAGGCGAGACCCTTTGCCAAGTGTCGGTCAAGTGTCGGTCAAGTGTCGGTCGACACCCGACCCAAAAATGAACTTTTACAAAGGAACGAGAAACGGCTTCGCCCGATATTCCATTTTTAGTGAAATTTTTGGTTGACCTTGTCTGTAGATGGTCGTGAAGTGGTCCCGAGGTGGTCAAGACGCACTTTCGTGCCTGCACGTCCCCGAAAAGGTTGTGACATCACTCCCTAAGTAGCCACTTATAGGCAGGGATTGCTTGAAGTGTTTGCCCCGCGTGGGTATATGTCTGCGAATCATCATTGGTAATAACAACGCAAGTCCAATCGGGATGTTGAACTTGGAACTTGAAGAGTGGCATCAATTCGCGATTCGGGGTGACTTCATTAGACATGTTGTATGTCACTTGAATGGCCAAATGTTCATCTTCAACAATAAAATCAATCTCGTGATTTGCATTGATATATGAAACATTGTTTTTGCCATATCGTCTGAATAAATCCAACGCGACAATGTTTTCCAAGAGGGTTGTATCGTCCCTACTTAAGAATAGATTAAGTACACCATTATCAATAAAATAATGTTTCTCCGTACTTTCCTTTTCTGCCAATTGGGCAATACGATTTTTTAGTGGCAAGATGAGCCAAGCAGACTCTATATAGTCCACATACGAAATGATGGTTGGTAGCGAAATCTTACTGCCCGTGGATGTTACGACATGCAAAAGTCTGCGGAAAGATTGGGGCTGCTTGACCGATTCAGCCAATTTTTTAACCAAGATATTGAGTACACGTACATCACTAATGTTATGCCGGGCACAAATGTCTCCTAAATAGATTTTCTGATAAAGGCTACTGAGATAAGTCCGTTTCAATGGCAGTGATGTCAATGATAAAATTTCAGGTAATCCTCCATAGGTTACATACTCTTTGTACGTACGTTGTACTGCACTGCGTTGAGCAATAGAATATGTCCAATCCTTATCTATGGCAATGCCTTTGGCAGATAAGTATTCCGTGAAAGAAAAAGGATAAATCTCATTGATTAGGAATCGTCCACCTAAAGTGGTGGCAACTTCGGAACTGAGCATCTTGGCATTACTGCCGGTGATATAAATGGTATATTTGCTATCTGCCAAGCGACGAACAAACATATCCCAATGTGTTATACGTTGTATCTCATCAAAGAAAATAATAGGTTTCTTTGTAGAATAAATACTATGCGTCTCAATAATGAGATTTAATTCGTTTGTGGTCATTTCCGCCAAACGCTCATCATCAAAATTGATCAATAGAATATCATCCCAACTATATCCTTGTTGTAGTAATTGGCGAATACGTTGGTAGAGCAGGTAGGACTTGCCGACATGCCGTACACCCACCAAAACATAATTGACACCATCCACAAATAAATAGGGGCGTTCCACAATGTTTGCACTCTCAACGATCTCGCGTTGAGTAATCATACATTCACGGATAATTTCTTTAGTAATTGCCATATTGTCAAAAAGAATATACAGTTCGTTTGTATTTTTGTTAAAATTATTTTACAAAATCACTGCAAAAGTACAACTTTTTTTTGATATATGCAAATAAATTCCGTTTTTTTTCCAGTCATTTGCAAAACTCTGTGTCAGTCAGATGAACAAAAATAAACTCATAAACACGAGATTATGCAGGTGAGCCGATAAAAACGGAGAAATATTTGCATGAATGAAGAAAAAACACTACCTTTGTGCGTCAAAACAAAATATTGATAAACTGCAATAACAATAAATATGAATTATTTGAAGCAGAGACACATCGGTCTTAGTGCATCCGATCAAGCGGCCATGCTGCAAGCGGTCGGCGTATCGTCCATAGATGAACTGATAGGGCAGACGATGCCGAAAGATATCCTCGCACCGGAAGACGCTTTCGAAATGGAAGAACCGTTGACGGAACAGGAGCATCTGGACACCATGGCGGCCATGTCGGCGGACAACCTGCCGTACAAGAGTCTGATCGGGCGCGGTTGGTACGGCACGGTAATGCCTGCCGTCATCCAGCGCAATATGCTCGAAAACCCTGTATGGTACACCTCATATACCCCCTATCAGGCGGAAGTGAGCCAAGGAAGGTTGGAAGCGCTGTTTGTGTTCCAGACGATGATAAGCGATTTGACGGGACTGCCGTTGGCCAATTGTTCGTTGTTGGACGAGGCGACCGCCGCCGCCGAAGCGGTGACGATGATGCGTAACCTGCGTTCGCGCGAACAGATAAAGAATGGCGCGAACAAAGTGTTTGTGGATGCAAAGATATTCCCCAACACGCTGAGCGTCCTGCAAACGCGGGCCGCTGGGCAGGGGATAGAATTGGTGCAGGGCGACTGGCGCATGCAACAGGATTGTAGCCGGATGCAGGATTACATCGGCGTTGTTGTGCAATGGCCCAACAGTGACGGCAGCATCGAGGATTATGAGAGTTTTGTGGAGGATTGCCGCCATGCGGGACTGAAAGTGACGGTGATAGCCGATCCGATGGCGTTGGTGCTGCTTAAACCGCTGGATGCCGACATCATGGTCGGTTCGGTACAACGTTTCGGACTCCCGATGGGATTCGGTGGCCCCACCGCAGGATATATGGCTACGCGCGACGAATACAAACGTGAAATGCCCGGCCGTATCATCGGTCTGAGTAAGGACGCATACGGCCGTCCTGCCTACCGTCTGGCGTTGCAAACGCGCGAACAGCATATCAAACGCGAGAAAGCCACTTCGAACATCTGTACGGCCGAGGCGTTGTGTGCCATGATGGCCGGCATGTACGGCGTCTATCACGGAGCGGACGGCCTGCGCAGGATAGCCGAAGACATACACGGCAAGGCAGTCTATCTGAACGAAATGATTCAAGCCTACGGTTTTGCGCAGGAGAATACGGAATTCTTTGATACGCTGAAGATAACCGGTCTTGGCAAACAGCAAATCAAAGATCTCCGCAAAGCGGCGGAAACCAAAGGCATCAACCTATATTACGACGCGGACGGCCGGGTTGGGCTCTCGTTGGACGAGACAACCACCACCGATGACATGAACGACCTGATTGAACTCTTTGCCGAAGCGGGTGGCGGAATGCCGCAGTACGAGGACGACGAAAGCGCGTTCGAAGGGCTGTGGGCCATAGACGAAACCCGTGTGCGCGACATCGACTACATGCAGGCTGACGTGTTCCAAATGTACCACACCGAGACGGAGATGATGCGTTATCTGAAACGGTTGGATAGGAAAGATATCAGTCTGGCGCATTCGATGATTCCGCTGGGCAGTTGTACCATGAAACTCAATCCGGCAGCCGCCATGATTCCCGTCACAATGCCCGGATGGCCGAATGTGCATCCGATGGCTCCTGCCGGACAGGTGGGCGGCTACAAGGAGATGCTGGAGGATTTGGAACAGCAGTTGGCTACCCTGACCGGTTTCGCCGCCTGCAACCTGCAACCAACCAGCGGCGCCGCCGGCGAATATACGGGTTTGATAACCGTTCGCGAGTACCTGCTCCGTCAGGAGAATGGCGGCAAGAAAGTGCCGGCCGGCGTGCCTTATCGGGATAAGTTGCTGATTCCCGCATCGGCCCACGGGACCAATCCTGCCAGTTGTGTACAGGCGGGTTTTACACCGATTGTGGTGGCGTGTGATGCGCAGGGCAACACCGATTTGGACGACTGGCGGAAGAAAGCGGAGGAGAACAGCGACCGGCTGGCCGGCTGCATGATTACCTATCCTTCCACGCACGGCATCTTTGAGATGGCCATCCGTGAGATGTGTGACATCATCCATCAGCACGGTGGGCAGGTCTATATGGACGGGGCGAACATGAACGCCCAAATAGGCTATACCGCGCCGGGCTTTATCGGGGCGGATGTGTGTCACCTGAACCTGCACAAGAGTTTTGCCAGCCCTCACGGCGGTGGAGGCCCCGGCGTCGGAGCCATCTGTTGTGCGTCCCATTTGGCGGACTGCATGCCCACGGAGGACCGCAACCGCGTCAGCAGTGCGTTGTACGGCAATGCCAACATGGCATTGATAGCCTACGGCTACATTAAAATGATGGGCAGAGAAGGACTGCGCGAAGCGACAGCCGCCGCCATACTGAGTGCCAACTATATGGCGCATCGTCTGGACAAGGCGTACGGCGTGGTGTACCGCGGCGCACAAGGCAGGGTAGGACATGAACTGATATTGGATTGCCGCCCGTTCCATTCGGTGGGTGTCACCGAAACGGACATAGCCAAACGGCTGATGGATTTCGGCTATCACGCGCCCACGTTGTCGTTCCCCGTACACGGCACACTGATGATTGAGCCGACCGAATCGGAGTCAAAAGCCGAATTGGACCGTTTCATTGACGCTTTGCTGACCATCCGCGAGGAAATAGCCGAACTGGAACGCGGCGAAGCCGACAAGGAGGATAACGTGCTGATTAACGCGCCGCACCCCGAATATGAAATCGTGGCGGACGAATGGAAACATGCGTATAGCCGCCGAAAAGCCGCTTATCCGACCGACTGGGTGGCAGAGAACAAATTCTGGATTCCGGTAGCCCGCGTGGATAACGGATGGGGAGACAGAAACCTGATTGCCAAATATGAAAAAACTGAAGATTGACACTACCGTCCACAAAGACCGCTACCGCATACTGCGCGAATTGAAGGAACTGTTTCTGATAGCCGTCGGGGCGGGACCGTTCGCTATTGTGCTGAACCGGCTTATGGTGCCGCACGCCATTGTAGGTGGAGGACTGGCAGGTTTTTGCGAGATACTGTATTTCGCCACTAAAGGCGTGTTGGGCATCTGGTGGACTCAGTTGGTAATCAATGCCGTGTTATTGTTAGTGGCTATTAAACTGATAGGTTGGAAGTTCTGCGTGAGGACCGTGTACGGCGTATTGTGCCTGACAATCTGGATGAAAGTGATTCCTATTCCGGCCGTACCGCAAATATCCGACCCGTTTATGGCGGCTACGCTGGGGGGCTTGTTCGCCGGTCTGGGACTGGGGATTGTGCTGATGAACAGCGGTTCCACCGGCGGAACGGACATCATTGCCATGATTATGACCAAATTCACGCATGTGCCTCTTGGCCACGCCATGCTGTTCTGCAACCTGGCGATTATATCCGGAGCCTATTTCCTGCCCGAAGTGCGTAGTGTGGAGAAAGTGATGTTCGGTTTGTGTTATACGTTTATGTCCACAATGGCCATTGATTGGGTAATGAACCGCGTGCGGCAGAGTGTGCAGTTCTTTATATTTTCCAGCAAATACGAAGAGATAGCCCAAGCGGTCATGACGCAGATACCCCGCGGAGTGACCCTGTTGGACGGAACAGGAGGCTATACGGGCAAACCGATGAAGATTGTCACCATCTTGGCACGCCGCAACGAGTCACGGAAGATATTCCGGCTGGTACGCTCTATCGATCCTGAGGCGTTTGTGAGCGAGAGCCAGACCGAAGGCGTCTTTGGACGCGGCTTTGAACCGATAAAAGACAGTTAACGACTGTCTTTTTTCATGAAGGGGCGTTTATTGACCGAAAAGTACCTGTTCGGGCGTTCCTCCCATATCATCACCAACGAAGATTTGTAAGGTGCTTGTCGCATCGCACAACCGGAGAAGGGCTGTGACGGAGACAAAGGTTGTTTTTGGGGCTTGGTATCCTTTCATATAATTTTTAGTTGCGTTTGCGTATAAGTGTCAGTCCGTCTCGGATGGGGACAATCACTTTCTCCAGCCGGTCGTCTTGGGCAACTTTGTCATTGAAGCGGCGCAGGCCGAGTGTCTGCGCATCACGGTCGTAGGCAGGGTCAATGACATGGCCATCCCACAGGGTGTTGTCTGCCAATATCCACCCGCAGGGTCGCACCAAGGGCAATACGAGGTCCAAATAAGTGCAGTATTCGCGCTTGTCGGCATCTATGAAAACGAGGTCGAAAGGACCGGCATTTTTTTGGAACAGTTCGGGAAGAATGTGAACGGCATCCCCGATAAGCAGCGTAATCCGTCCGCCCAATGGGGATTGGCTGAAATGTCTGCGGATAGTGTCTTCCAGTTCGTCGTTACGCTCAATGCTTATCAGCCGCCCGTCCTCAGCCAGCCCTTCGGCCAAACACAGCGCCGAATAGCCGGTATAGGTGCCCAGTTCCAATATGGTGCGAGGGCGAATCATACAGGACAACATAGCCAGCAGACGCCCCTGTACATGACCGGACAGCATGTGCGGATTGATAACATGCAGATGCGTTTCCCGTGCAATGCGGTTCAGCAGTTCCGGTTCGGGGGAGGAGTGCTGCTCTATATAGTTATCTATTTTTGACATTTTGTTACTTTTCGGATGCAAAAATACGAAAAAACTTGCATATTTCCAAAAAAAGTTGTACTTTTGCATCCGAATGGTATATATTTTGATAATTTAAATTACAAAAATAGATAAATCATGGAAAAAATAGATGATTTGGACCGTAAGATTTTAGGTATCATTACCCAAAACGCCCGCATCCCGTTTAAGGATGTAGCCGATACCTGCGGCGTAAGCCGCGCCGCCGTTCACCAACGTGTCCAAAAAATGTTCGACACCGGCATTATCGTCGGTTCGGGTTACCAGGTGGCCCCTAAAATGTTGGGATACAACCTGTGTGTGCTGGTGGGCTTGACACTGGAACGCGGCAGCATGTACAATGCGGTCAGCGCCCAGTTGGAGAAAATACCCGAAATCGTGGAGGCATACTATACGCTGGGAACCTATTCGATGATGATTAAACTGTACGCAAAAGACGACCAGCATCTGTTGTACCTCCTGAACACATGTATCCAGAGTATACCGGGCGTGGCGAACACGGAGACACTGACAGCACTGGATATGAAAATCAGCCGGATGTTGCCGATAGAGTAAGGAAATGTGATATTTTAGTAGATGATTATGGAAAAAGTAATTAGTGGAATACGTCCGACAGGCAATCTGCACCTCGGGAACTATTTCGGAGCAGTCAAGAGTTTTGTCAAAATGCAGGATGAATACCAATGTATGTTCTTCATCGCCGATTGGCATTCACTGACCACCCATCCTACACCGGACAACATACGCCAATCGGTCAAAACCATCTTGTGCGAATACTTGGCTTGTGGCATTGACCCCGAAAAGGCACCTATTTATATACAAAGCGATGTCAAACCGGTATTGGAACTGTATCTGTATTTGAATATGAACGCCTATTTGGGCGAGTTGGAGCGCGTGACTTCGTTCAAGGAAAAGGCCCGTACCCAGCCGGACAATGTGAATGCCGGACTGCTGACTTATCCGACTCTGATGGCCGCCGATGTGCTGGCGCACAAGGCCGACAAGGTGCCGGTGGGCAAGGACCAGGAACAGAACATGGAAATGATGCGCCTGTTCGCCCGTCGTTTCAACCGCATCTACCAGGTGGAGTATTTCAAGGAACCGCAGTCATACCACTTTGCCGACACTGCCGTCAAGGTGCCCGGTCTGGACGGGAGCGGCAAGATGGGAAAGAGCGAAGGAAACGCTATCTATCTGTGCGATGACGAGGCGACCATCCGCAAGAAAGTGATGCGCGCCGTGACGGATGCGGGCCCCGAAATGCTCAATCAGGAGAAACCCGAACCCATCAAAAACCTGTTTACTATGCTTGAATTGGTTTCAGAAAAAGAGACTTACGACTATTTCAACGACAGTTACAACAACATGACAATTCGCTACGGCGACTTGAAAAAACAGTTGGCAGCAGATATCAATGCGTTCTGCGCACCGATACGCGAGAAGATTTTAGCGTTCCGTTCCGATGACGCCTATCTGGACAAAGTGGTCCGTGCCGGCGCCGAAAGAGCGACCGAGAGTGCCGCCAAGACGCTGAAAGAAGTGCGCGAGATAATCGGATTCAGAGGATAAGACAAAACATTGTATAATGAAAAAAAAGATTGCTCCATATACCCTGTTGTTGCTGGCGTGCTGCTGTTGCCAAGGGCTGTCCTACGCGGACGATTATATAGACGATGTCTATTATTGGGCGCCGGAGGACAATCAAAAAACGGTAGTGATAAAGAAAGAAGTGGCTGCCCCTGTCTTGCGTATGGTGCAAACACAAACGGTGAACAAAGCTGTTCAGTCGCAGCCGAAAATAGTGTTTTTGGATGACGAGATTACACGGCAGAACCCCGATACCGTGGTACGTGCCGTGATACGGAGATAACAAATGAAACGCATATTATTGATATTAGTTGCCGTATTGTCGGCAGTGTTCAATGTCCATGGACAGGATTTATTGCGTTTTTCCGAGCGCGACCAGTCCGGAACAGCCCGTTATGTCGGCTTGGCCGGTGCTATGACGGCGGTAGGCGGCGACCCGTCCGCAGTACTGGACAACCCTGCCGGCTTGGGAATCTACCGCAAGGTGGAAGTGTCATTTACCTTTAACGAGATGCTGGACTATACCCGTCAGAACGGAACGGGAAACCGTCAGGATTTCCGGTCGGCATTCATGCTTCCGCAGACTTCGTTGATTATCGCGTTAGGGGCGAACAATGCCTACAATAAACTGAAATTCTGCAATTTCATGCTGTCGTTTAACCGCCTCAAGACATTTAACCGTACTTCCTATGCCTCGGCCGCCTCTTACGGATCTGTGGTGGATATTGCTGTGGAACAGGCGGATGGGCTGAACTGGTCACGGATGAACACACGGACAGGATGGAACGATCCCGCGGTGGGGTGGCTGAGCCTGCTGTCTTATGGAGCCTATTTGATGGACCCCGATGAACACTGTTGGCCTGACACCACCCATTGGAAACGTGCCGATATAGTACAGCCTACCCGTTACGGCGTCCGCATTGACGAATCGGGTTATTTGGACGAATTCAACTTGAACTGGGCGGGTAATATAGACAACCGCTTGTATATAGGTGCGGGGTTGGCTGTTCGTATGTTGTCTTACGCTAAAGCCTATACCTATACGGAGGATTACCGGTTGAACCGCGGGGCGGACTTATGCGCCAATCTCAGCCAAACCGGTGTCGGGGTACACGGCAGTGTCGGTGTGATGTACCACCCTGTCAAGATGCTTCGGTTGGGGCTTTCGTTCCACACACCGGCCATCATGACCGTTACGACCAAAACCAACGGATGGATGAATCAGGTAACAGAAACCGGCGCACGCATTGATACCACTTATATGGCATCGGAATATTATTCGGCTACCCACCGACTCAGCCTGCCTTTGAGAACAACGGTAGGTGCGGCGGTGTTGTTCGGTCACGGCGGGTTGCTGTCGGTGGAATATGACTATCGCCATTGGAAGAATACGGAGGATGTCCACACCTTGAAATTCGGCGCGGAGGCCGTGCTGGTCAATAATCTGTTTATGGATTTCGGCTACGCTTGCGAATCGTCTTTTCGCAAATCAGAGCCCATTTATCCGTTGGATGCAACATCCGTTCGCATAGATTCGGATTTCAGAAACATAGGCACGACCCATTTTGCCGGCTTCGGCATCGGATATAGGGGGAATTTCTTTATCGCCCAACTGGGTTACCAGTTCCGCTATCAGCCTTTCCGCCTTTATCCCTGTGCAGGAACAGAATACGCTGATATGCTGTCTATGACGCACCGCATCGTGTTCTCGTTTGCTTGGCATACGAAATAAATAAGTGGACAGAGTCCGATAACACACCTATAGTGCCCGCACCGACAAGAGACCGGAAAACTCAACAAAATAAAATCAATCGGGGTCAATGCCTTTCCAATGGCGCGCCGATACGGTTCTGCGATGACGCACCTTCGGGTGAAGAGCGATACCGGTAGTCGGATTACAAAGGATTGATACACCTCAAATCCTATTCTTAGGAGTTTTCTCGAGTAAAGCGGTGCGGGTACTTTTTTATAGTGCAACCGCATCAAAATTTCTTCAGATGACTATTTTTAAAAGGTAGAACCCCTTTTTAGGAATAGTCACGTCCCCTTGACGTCCCCTTGACGTCCCCTAAAAGTTAGCCTACCCCCAACCCCTCCCTGAAGGGAAGTGAGTATTTTGCACTATTTTGCACTATTTTGATGCGGTTGCCCTGATATTTTTATATATGATTTGCGTAATTGAGAAAAATGCAGTATCTTTGCAGGTCATATAAGTAAATGCATGAATAACGACTTGACGGCTAATAGCGTTTTGCTGGCGGATGCGGTGAGCCAGTTTGGCAGTCTGCCCGGTATCGGGCGCAAGACAGCCTTGAGGCTGGTGCTGAGCCTATTGCGCCGTTCGCCCGAGGAAGTGCAGCGTTTCGCATCGTCCCTGACAACCCTCAAGCAGAATGTTCATTACTGCAAAGAGTGTCACAGCCTGTCGGACGAGGAAATATGCCCTATTTGCCGTGCGCACAACCGCGACAAACAGACCGTTTGCGTGGTGGAGAACATCCAAGACGTGCTGTCCGTGGAGAATACCGGCCAATACAACGGTTTGTACCATGTTCTCGGCGGCGTGATTTCTCCGATGGAAGGGGTAGGGCCCAAAGACATTGCCATTGACTCGCTGGTGGAGCGTGTGGCGAAGGAGCCGGTCAAGGAAATCATCCTTGCGTTGCCGACTACGATGGAGGGAGACACCACCAATTTCTACATCTATAAAAGGTTACAGGCGGTTACAACGGAACAGAACCTGCGTATAACCCAGATAGCACGTGGAATATCGGTGGGCAACGAACTGGAATATGCGGACGAAATAACACTGGGAAGGTCAATTATCAATAGAACGGAATATTATGGAACGCAAAATCATTAAACGTCTTAATCTCTATTATTACGGTATGCTGGCTTTGGCCGTTCTGGTCGCCACCGGCGTGTATTTTATGGTGATGAAGGATATTATCAGCCCATTGGACCCTCTTTCGACAGCGGGGCAAGTTATTCAGTATTTCGTCATCTTTGACGTGCTTGTCACGTTGCCGGCAGGCCTGTACGGATTCAAACGGATATGCCGTAAACTGCGCACCATGGAGGATGAAACGGCTAAACTGCTCGCTTACGGACGTTATGCCGCGTGGCGTATTGTGGCGGTCAGCAACGGGATGGTGATGGGTATTGCCGCTTTTTATCTGTTGGGTGCCTACCAATCCATGTTATGGATGGCGGCGATAGCGGCTATCGGATGGTACTTTACCAAGCCGACCGAACGGAAAATGGAATTGGAACTGACCGTGACGGAAGATTATTAGTAAAAAGTTGAAAGAAGCGTGATATGCTTTCCAAGAAAAAGAAAATCATCATAGTGTGTACGGTAGTGGCGGTTGTGATACTGATCGGTGTTGCGTGGGCGGTGGAGCAGTACTACCGCTTGGAGGTGTGCAATTTTATCAGTAAAGACGGCAACAACCACGGGTACTATGTCTATCCCAACATGACAGCCGACAGCGTCATCAATCTGATGGCTGTGGACTACGACATCGCGTCAATGGCCGACTGGCGTATCCATAAACGCCGCCTGCTGTTCACATCGCCCAAGCCAGGGTACTATTCTTTCCCTGCACGGGTGGGGGACAAGCATCTGATTCGGCGTTATCAGTTGGGTGAAGAATCACCGGTACGTATTACTTGGAACAACCAGATACGTACCCGCGAACAATTAGCAGGACGACTGGGCTCAATCCTATTGATGGACTCGATGGAGATTATCCGCAGGCTCGACTCCACAGAATACCTGAACCGTTACGGCTTCAACCGCGACAACGCGCTGTGCCTTTTCCTGCCCGACACCTACGAGGTCTATTGGACCATTACGCCGGACCGTCTGTTTGAGCGGATGTATAAAGAATACAACCGTTTTTGGAACGAATCGCGGCGACACAAGGCGGATAGTCTCGGCCTCAGTCCGACGGAGGTGGCGGTATTGGCCAGTATCGTGGAAAGCGAAACACACAATGTGAAGGAACATCCAGCCATCGCCAGCCTATACCTTAACCGCATCCATAAGGGAATGCACCTGCAAGCCTGTCCGACAGTCATTTATGCAACAGGCAATTTGAAGATGCGAAGGGTACTGAAACGTCATTTGGCAATTGATTCGCCATATAATACCTATAAATATTTAGGACTTCCGCCCGGACCTATCCGCTGCGCAAAAGGTTCGACCATCGACATTGTGCTGAACGCACCCGTTACGCCGTACCTTTTTATGTGTGCCAATCCCGACTTTTCCGGTACGCATATTTTTTCCGAACGTTTCGGTCAGCACGCCGGCACTGCCAAACAGTACCAGCATGCGTTGGACAAGCGCTTGAAGGAAGAGGAACAGAAACGGCGGGAGGAAGCTGCCATAACACAGGAGGAACATTCGTGATGACCGGTTTACAGGACATATTGGGGTGCTTCTGCATACCGAACGCCTTACAGGAGCCGACGCCGCTCAAGGTCGGCTTTATCAACGACAGTTATATCGTCCGTGCAGCGGTAAAGGGCGAAACGTCTTATTTCCTTCAGCGTATTAATCACCATATTTTTACCGATGTGGAAGGGTTGCAGCGCAATATACAGACCGTAACCGATCATTTGCGCGGCAAGTTGTCGGTGGCGGGTGTCAAAGACACCGACCGACGTGTCCTGCGCCTCGTTCCGGCGCGTGACGGCCGCCTGTATTGCCAGACACCCGAAGGGGATTATTGGCGGGTGTACGTGCTGATTGAGGATGCCGTGTCGCAGGACCGCGTGACGCCTGAGTCCGCCTGTTTGGCAGGTGAGGCGTTTGGCGAGTTCCAGAACCTGTTGAGCGATTTGCCCTTTGACGCTTTGTGCGAAATGATTCCCCATTTCCACGATATAGAGTTCCGCCTAAGTCAGTTGGACGATGCCGTCAGGGCAGATGCTGCCGGTCGTGTAGGGAAAACAGAGTGCCGTTCCTTGCTGGACGGCATCACGCGCCGCAAGGAAGATATGTGCTTGGCTGAAAGACTGTTCCGCGAAGGGCGGCTACCCAAACGCATCAACCATTGCGATACCAAAGTCAACAACATGCTGTTTGACAATGCGGGACAACCTTTGTGTATTGTTGATTTGGATACTGTGATGCCTGGATATGTCCTGTCCGATTTTGGCGATTTTATGCGTACTGCCGCCAATAAAGGTGCGGAGGATGACCGCGATTTGGACCGCATAGGTGTGGATAGGGAGGTCTTTACGGCGTATGCACGCGGCTATCTCAAAACGGCCGTTTTTCTGACACCGTTGGAAAAATCATTGTTGCCTTTTGGCTGCCGTCTATTGAGTTATATGCAGGCAGTCCGTTTCTTTACCGATTATCTCAACGGAGACACCTACTATAAGATTCAGTATGCGGAACACAATCTTGTCCGCACTTTTGCACAGATGCGTCTATTGGAGGAGCAGGAGAAGGAGGCGGCCTTCATGGAGGACACGATAGCCTCAATCGCAGAGTGAGAACAGGTCATCGCGCGGGTTGACCAACATGACGGGCACTTGGCTGCGCAGAACGGCTTTGCGCTCGGGCGGACCGAAAAGTATGTCGTCCAAACCGTATTCTCGGCTGGCGGTCAGCACCAGCAGTTGATGTCCCGTTTCGCGTTGCCGGTCCACAGCCTCCCTTGTAAGGGAGAAACTGTCTTTGCGGGCATTCAACACTTCGTATGTAATCGTTTCGTGTGTGCGTTCGCGCACAGCGCAGATGTGGGTAACTATCTTGTCCGTATTGCGTTGTGCACGGCTGCCGTAGTCGTTGGCTTTCAGTAAAACGATGTGTGCGCCTGTCTTGCGCGCCAGATAGGTGCATATCTCCGACTTGTACACCTCTTCTTCCAACATGGATACAGGCACCAATATACGCCGGATGTCCGTTATCGGGCGCATTGTGGGCGTAATGAACATATAGGGGCGCCGTTCCTCGCGGCACTCGTTCAGCATGTGCTGCACGCTTCGCCGGTCGTTGGCGCAGTGGATAAGTCGTATGTCCTCGTTGTCAGTGAAGATGTCCATTGATATCGTTGATATAGTCGGTCAGTTCGTTGCTGCCTTGTCCCGTTTCGGACGAGGTGACGAAGAATGGAGGCAGTTCCTCCCACGTCTCTTCCAGTTTCGTTTTATAGGCGTCTATGTTGGCTGCCAGTTGTCCTTTGCCTATTTTGTCGGCTTTGGTAAAGACGATGGCGAAGGGAACTTCGTTTTCGCCGAGCCAATTGATGAAGTTCAGGTCTATCGCCTGCGGTTTCAGCCGGCAATCTACCAGTACGAACAGGCTGACCAAGGCCTCGCGTTGCAGGCAATAGTGTTCTATCATCGTACGTAACCTTTCCCGTTGCGCTTGTCCTGCGCGGGCGTAACCATACCCCGGCAGGTCCACCAGATGCCATTGTCCGGAAGAGGATGTTACCAGAAAATGGTTAATCAGCAAGGTCTTGCCGGGCATCTGACTGGTTTTGGCGAGGTGCGGATTATGGCATAAGCAGTTGATGAGCGACGATTTGCCCACATTACTGCGACCGATAAAGGCATATTCCGGCAGTCGGGACGGCGGGCATTGCGCCACATCCGGACTGGAAATCACGAAGGAGGCATCAGTTATTCTTGACATAACGGCGTGTCCAAAGGATGAAACTGATAAGTAGGGCGGCCGTTACTGCTCCGGCCAGCAGATACGCCAGCCAACCGAGTCCGGCTTTGGCGAAGTGAAAGCCTTCAGGGGCAATCAATATATAACTGACGCTAACCATTGTCATAAACAGTGCCGGAATAAGGGCAACCACAAAACCGAACGGGTATTTGACGGCAGGACCGTTCTTTTGGTGTTCTTGGCGGAAAAGGAAGACAGTGCCCGCCCAAAGGGTAAAGACAGCCAGCGTTTGGTTGACCCACGCAAAGTAACGCCATACAATATTGAAATCGACAAACACCATCACAAACACGCAACAGAACAGCGGAATAGCAATTACCAACCGTTTCATTACCGGTTTTTGGCTCAGGTGCAGGAAGTCCGCTACAATCAGTCGTGCGGAGCGAAGGGCGGTATCGCCGCTGGTGATGGGGGCGGCAATGACGCCTATGATGGCCAGCAGTCCGCCGATTGTACCCAACCAACTGCGGCTGATTTTGTCCACTACCAGGGCCGCGATGTTTTCGCCTGAGTGGTGTGCGGCAAATACCTGTAATCCGTCAATGCCGTACAATCCCTGTTCGGGGTCGGCAAAGAAGGTGCCTGCTGCCGCCGCCCAAATAAGGGCGAGGATACCTTCCGCCACCATCGCGCCGTAGAAGATGATGCGCCCTTGCCGTTCGTTGGTCACGCAGCGCGCCATCAGCGGCGACTGGGTGCCGTGGAAACCGGAGATTGCACCGCATGCAATGCTGACAAACATCATCGGGAAGAGAGGCAGGCCGTTGTGCTGCCGGTTGTGGAGTCCGTCAAACACTTCGGGCATGTCACCGCTGTGCCAACCCAGCATCACGACCATGATACCCAACCCCATAAACAGCAGCATGGCGCCGAAAATAGGGTAGAATCGTCCTATCAGTTTGTCCACCGGAAGTATAGTGGCCAGTACATAGTAGCCGAAGATAAGCAGAATCCAAACAATCGGGAGTACCAGTTCGCGCGGAGGCCACGTACCCAGTTGGTAGGAGAAAATAGTTATTTCCTCTTGGGGAAGAAGTTTGAGCGGCTCCCATGTGGCTAACGGGCATAAGCCTTGCAGCAGGGTGGCCGGACCGCTGAGAAAGGTGGTGGTCAGCAACACAAGCAGTACGATGGACAAGATGCGCATAAACAGTTTGATGCCTTCGCTCAGTTCGTCGCCGATAATATCGGGCAGGCTGGCTCCGCCTTTGCGGATGGACATCATACCGCTGAGGTAGTCGTGGACAGCACCGGCGAAAATAGTGCCGAATACAATCCACAAAAAGGCGGCAGGCCCGAAGAAAATGCCCATAATAGCCCCGAAAATAGGGCCCAAACCTGCGATGTTCAGAAATTGGACGAGGAAGATGCGCCAAGGTTTCATCGGAACATAGTCCACACCGTCCGTTTTGGTCAGGGCAGGTGTCTTGGCGTTAGGGTGAATACCGAACACTTTCTCCACGAAAGTGCCGTACAAAAGGTATCCGACCACCAACAGAATGAGTGCAATAATAAATGAATACATAAGTATTTGTTTTTATAAATGTCTTTTTTCAAGTTCAGCGAACATCCTGTCAATCAGTTGTTCGTGAGGAGTGATGCCGTCGTTGACCAATACGATGTCCGCCTGTTGTGCCTTTCGGGTTTCGCCTTCTTGTGACTGGATGCGTGCTTGTGCCTGTTCGGGTGTCAGCCGGTCGCGTAGCATAATGCGTTCTTGCCGGACATCATCGGGGGCAGTTACATTGACAACGCAGTCGCATACGCGGTCCAGTCCGCCGGTGTAGAGTAGGGCACTTTCCACAAAGCACAAGCAGTCCGCTTGCCGTTCGCATTGCGTCCGGTACCATTGTTGCAGGGTGTCCAGTACGGCAGGGTGTACGATGCCGTTCAGTCGGTCCAGCAGGTCGCGTCTGGCGAAGACCTGTTCAGCCACTTTGTGCGCCAGATAAGTATCCCCGTCATAGACATTCCGTCCGAATAACCGTTCTATTCCGGCCCGCACAACGGGGTTGCAGGCCATAATGCGTTTGGCCTCTTTGTCCGTATCATAGACGGGGTATCCGCGTTCGGTCAGCAACTGAGCCAAGATCGATTTGCCGCTGCCTATTCCGCCGGTCCAGCCTATCAGCAGGGAGCGTTGGGGACAATATGTAGGTTGTCTTTGCATCAGAATTGGAAATAGATGAACGGTTGCATCTCCGCGGTGATAAACTGATAAATGACGAATACGGCGGTCACGACGCACAACATCATGCACCACAGGGGCATCATGGCGAAGTTCAAACGGTACCATCGCTTGAACTTGTCGGGAAGCCAATGGATAATCATTCCGATGGCGAAAACCAACACGATATTGCCGTATTGCAGTAAAAATTCGGGTATGACGGCGTTGTTCCATGCGCCGCCTATCTGGTTGACCATGTTTTGTGCCGTTTCCCACGCTTCGTGGTTGGCGGTGGCGGGGTCGAGGTTGCTGCCTGAACGGAAGAACAGTCGCGTGAAGGTGATGAATGTGAAGGTCTGTACTACGGCCCAGGCATTACCGAGCCACCGTGCAATCTCTTTCTTGCTTGCCAGCCACCACAGGTAGCGCAGCAGTGTTCCTGCCCACACTATCAGCGTCCACACACAGAACAAGTTGAGGGCAGGGCGTGGCCACAGACGGTTGGATATATAGAGCCCTGCGCAGAGTAGTGTTATCATAACAATACGCAGATGCCAATTCCAGTTACGCCAGAACTTATTGACAATCATACCTATTCCGTTCAAACCGCCCCAAATCATAAAGTTCCAACTGGCGCCGTGCCACAATCCTCCCAGCAGCATCGTAATGAACGAGTTGAGGTTGGCGTACAGCAGTTTGCGGTGGTCGGGCCGGCGAATGGCCACTACTGTAACGACGGCGGCCAAGACAAGAATACAGACGGTGGCGGTCCAACTGCCGGTCAGTATAAGGGCTATCAAGGCGATTAGGGCAATCCAGAAATAAGTGCCGAAGGTCGCGTTGCGGTTACCGCCCAGCGGAATGTACAGATAGGTTTTCAGCCAGCGGCTGAGCGACATGTGCCACCTGCGCCAGAACTCTTGCGGGTTCTGCGATTTATACGGCGAATCGAAGTTCTTAGGCAGGTAGAATCCCATTAACAGCGCCACGCCGATGGCAATATCGGTGTAACCCGAAAAGTCGGCATACACTTGCAGTGAATAGGTGAACAGCGCGAACAGGTTTTCGAAGCCGGAGAACAGGAGAGGGTTGTCAAATACGCGGTCAATGAAGTTAACGGCCAAATAGTCGCTGAGGATAATCTTTTTGGCCAACCCGTTGATAATCCAGAATACCGCCAACCCGAACTGCCGCCGCGACAGGTGGAAGGGCTTGTACAGTTGCGGCACAAATTCCGATGCGCGCACAATGGGACCCGCCACCAGTTGCGGGAAGAAACTGACGTAGAAAGCAAAGTCCAGCAGATTGGCTACAGGGCGGATGCGTCTGTGATAGACATCGGCCGTGTAGGAGATGACCTGAAAGATGTAGAACGATATGCCTACGGGCAGAACGATGCGATCCACGATGTGCAGGCCGGTGCCGAACAGCGCGTTGAACATATCCGTGCCGAAGTAGGCGTATTTGAAATAGGCAAGGATACCGAGGTCAATCACTACGCTGATTACCAGCCACATCTTTGCCTGCCAACGTGGCGATTGGGTGCCGGCCGATAGGGTGATGTTCCTGTCTATCTGTTTGGCTATCAGCCAATCGCTCACCGTGACAAACAGCAGAATGAGCAGAAAAACGCCGCTGGTCTTGTAGTAGAAGAACCACGACATAAACATCAGGAACACGTTGCGTGCGTGCAATCGTGCGTGGTTTTGTCCGTGATTCTTGCCGGCCGCTTCCATAATGAGGGCGAACAGCGCGTACACGACGGCGAAGAATGCCCAGAAATAGAATTGGGTGAACAGCAGGGGGCTATCGCTATTAAAGGCAAATATGTGTTCCGGCAGCGTCACGTTTTATTCTTTCGTTTGTCTGTCCAGACCCTCTTTTAGCCACAACCACAGTTTTTCGCCGGTCTGTTCGGCGCCTTTGCGTGTGAAGTGTACCCCGTCACTGCCTGCCCAACCGCGTTGTTGCCACGACGACATGCTGTTCCGTCCTCCCATCGCTTCGTACAGGCTCCAGTAGGCTATCTGTTCTTCGGCGGCTGTGCGGCGCAATACCTTGTCCATTACAGGGATGATGGGGTAGGTCGTTTTATGTCCGTCCAGGCTGGTCTGCATATCGGACGGACCGATAAACAGGACAGCGGCTTCGGGGGCGCAGGCTTTGATATGCCGTATTTGGGCGCGTATCCGTTCCGCGTACCGCTGGATGTCGGCGGTGCTGTGGCTGTAGGGTACAACGTTGCCGCCGAATTGCAGGATAATCAAGCGTGCGTTTACCGATTGGAAATATTCGGTCAGTTCGTTTGGTCCGATGTTCGTCATTACGGTGCCGGCGCATCCGCGCATCGGTATATTGTCCGCTTGTACGCCTCTGTCCGTTTCTACCGACAGGCCGTACACTTCGCCTTTCCCTGTCAGTTCGACGGTGCATCGGGTGGTGCTGTCGGGCAGGGTGCAGAGGCGGTTGTGGAAGTCGCCGCTGATGTAGCTTTCTTCAGCGGGCTGCCCGTTTACCGATATCTGCAGGTTGCCGGCGTATAGGATGCGCACGCGGTTGAAATAGCGTTCGGAGTATTTTTCGTTGCTCATCGGCGCTATGTTCAGGCTCATCCGTTCACTGCCGTGACGGAGGCTGTCGTTCATCATCGCCACTTGCCCGAGTGGGCCGTAGGTCATGTTGTCTCGGCGGTTGGAGGCAGGGCCGTAAACGAGATAGCGTTTGGGACCCTCGCCGGCCGACTGAGGTACACCGTCCATTTTGAGGGTTTGGCTGAGGGTACGCATCCCGATGGTTTGGTGCAGGGGTATCAGTCCGACACCGCCACCGCCGCACAGTTCCTGCAAATGACGGCGCAGGTTCATGGTTATACGGTCGCCTTCTATCTGCGAATCGCCGTAATGCACTACGCGGACGGCGGTGCTGTCGGCGTGCCGTAGGGCTTCGTAAAAGGGAGCCAGACGAGTATAAAAAACACTGTCCGTACAGGTGCTGTCAGCCAATACGGGTTCGACTGTCGGTTCCGTTGCTTGTTTGGGCTTCGCTACTTTTGGGGCTACGCTCGCCGGTGTCATCGGGGCAGGCATTTTCGGAGTGTCGGGCTCACAGACAACGGCCATCGGTCCGTCATCCTGTATGCAGAGTCCTGTATCTATGCTTTGGCAGTCCGGCAAAGGCTCGTCGTAGAGTACTTCTTTCAGCGACGGCCAGCGCAATCGGTTGTCGCCCAAGGTGATACCTTCGGTGGGAAAGAGCAGCGACACAAGAGCCAGACAGGCGATACAGCCGATAATAAACAATACAATGTAGCGTGGCTTCATTTTTTCCAAAGAACTTTAGTGAACAACAGCAATACGGTGAATATCTCCAACCTGCCTATCAGCATCACGAAGGTCATCCACCATTTTCCGAATTCGGGGAAGTGGGCGTAGGAGCCGCTGGGCCCGAATTGCCCGATGCTGACACCTACATTGCCTATAGTCGATACGGCGGTACCGATGGCTTCGTCAAAATTGACACCGCAGGCGCAGAACACCAGCACGGTCAGCATAATAATCAGCAGATAGAACATCATAAACGCCATCACGTTGCTAATCGTTTCGCGCCCCAACGGCCTGTTGTTCAGTTTGATGGCGATGACGGCATTGGGGTGGATGCGGCGCTTGAATTCCGCAAAACCGCTCTTGGCGAAAATCAGTATCCTCACCCATTTGATACCGCCGGAAGTGCTGCCGCTGGAGGCGCCCGTGAACATCATGAAGAACACGGTCACCCAGAACAGTTTGGGCCAGGTCATGTAGTCCGAGGCGGCGAAACCGGTGGAGGTGATGGCGCTGGCGGACATAAAGACGCTTTTGCGGAAGGCGCGTTCCGCGTTGCGCATGCCTTCACCGAGGTTGCCCGCTGTCCAGTCCGCATCCAGGAAACTGTAATGGATGAACAACCCGATAGTCAGGACCAGTGTGCAGACACCTATCGCGCTGAGATACCAGCGGGTCTCCTCGTCTTGCTTCAGGCGGCGTCCTTTGCCGATGATGAAATAGATGAGCAGAGTGAAGTTGATACCGGACAATATCATAAACAGGGCTATCGTATATTGGATAACCGGACTGTATTCTATGATACTCAGGTTGCGGGTCGAGAAACCGCCAGTAGCTACCGTGGCAAAAGAGTGGCATATACTATCGAACAGCGGCATGCCTTCTACGCGCAGCAGCAGCGTTTCCGCCATAGTCAATGTTATGTAGGTCAGCCAGATGTATTTGGCGGTGGTGGTGATGCGGGGGGACAGTTTCTCGTAGTTCAGCCCCGTCATCTCCGCGGCGTATAACTGCATGCCGCTCAATCCGAACATCGGCAGAATGGCTACACTGAGTACGATGATACCGCACCCGCCCAGCCATTGGGTCATGGCGCGCCAGAACAATACCCCGTGGCTCATGCTCTCTATGTCTGCCAGAATAGTGGCGCCGGTGGTCGTGAAGCCGGACATCGTTTCAAACCAGGCGTCCGTGAAGGAGGGTATTTGTCCGCTCAAGTAATAGGGTAGACACCCGAACAGCGAGAACACCACCCACACGGAGGCTACTATCACATACCCTTCGCGTTCGCTCACACGGTTGTTGTCCGTGCGGCCGGCTATCAGGCCTACAAAACCCGCAATGAGAGTCAGGGCCGTGGATACGCAGAAAGCAAAATCGTCCGGTTCGTCGTAAAAACCGGTTACCAGCGTGGCAAGCCCCATAAAGATGGCTTCAATGAGCAGCAGCGCACCCATCGTGCGCACGACGATTTTTGTGTTGAATACGCGGGTCATTTGAAATATTTGTCCAATTGGCGTATAACGTGGCTTTTGCACAAAACAACCACTTTGTCGTTCGGTAGGATAACGGTGTCGCCGTTTACCAGCAGTCCTTCACCTGCACGCACCAGACCGGCAATCGTGGCCTCTTCCGGCAACCGTGTTTTGCGGATGGCGTGTCCGGTAATGCGGGAATCCTCTTTGGCGATAAACTCGGCTATCTGTGCATCGGCCCCCGTCAGGTTCTTGACATTCAGCACGCTGGCGTTCAGCAGCATCTGATAGATATATGATGCAGTAATTGTCTTTTTGTTCAGTACGGTACCTATATCCAGACCTTCGGCCATCGGGATATAGTCCAGTGTCTCTATTTCCGCAATCGTTTTCTTTACGCCGAAACTGTTGGCGGCCAGGCAGGCAAAGATGTTCGCTTCGCTGTTGTCCGATACGGCCACAAGGGCGTCGGCGTCCTGTATGCCTTCTTCCCTCAGACGTTCGCGGTCGCGGCCGTCTATGTTGATTACCAGAGCCCGTCCGAGTTTCTCGCTCAGGTAATAGCAGCGTTCTTTGTCCGATTCCAGTATCTTGATGTTCATTTCTTCCGGCAGCGATTGCACGGCTTTTTGGGCAACGCGCGAGCCGCCGTAGAAGAAGATGTTTCTTATCTCCCGTTGGTTCTTGCCCAGTTCCTCGCGCATGAAATCCATATTCTCTTTCGTGCAGATGATAAACGCGAGGTCGCCGTTTTTGACTTCGTCCGAGCCGGTGGGGATAATCGTTTGGTTATCGCGCTTGATGGCTACGATACGGTATTTGCCGTGGTCGTAACATCCGCTGGAGAAGGGTTGGTTCAGTATCTTTGCGTTCTCGCGCACTTTCACGGCGCACAGTTCCAAGGCACCGTCGCACAGCGTGAGGTGATAGCGCATCCAGTTGGTGCGCAGCGATTCCACGATTTCCTCTGCGGCCAACACTTCGGGGTAAATCAGGTGGTTCAGTCCCATCTGCTCGAAGAATATGCGGTTTGCCGGCATCAGGTATTCGTAGTTGTCTATGCGGGCGAGGGTCTTTTTGGCGCCCAGTTGATTGGCTATCAGGCAGGAGGTCATGTTCTCCGACTCGTTGGGCGTGACGGCTATAAACAAATCGACGCCGTTGACGCCTATCTCTCTCAGGTCGTTGATGGAGGTCGGGTTCCCGATGCGTGTCAGGATGTCGTAGTTGGTCTCAAGGTCGCCCAGCCTGTCTTGCCGGTCGTCCAGCAGACTGATTTCCATGTTTTCCTTTGACAGGAGTTTGGCCAAATGGGTCCCTACATCTCCTGCACCCGCTATTACAATACGCATATTTTTGTTGTTTTATGTTTCACTATACGCCTTCGGCTACTCACTTTCCACTTTCCACTAAAAAAGCAACGCTTTTTTTATCCCTTCCGCGTCCAGTCCGAGCATCTTGTACAGTTCGGCGGTGCTACCGTGTTCTACGAACCGGTCGTCTATACCGAGTCGCACCACGCGGGCGGGATAGCCTTTTTCGGCAAAATATTCGGACACGGCGCTTCCCAGACCGCCGTTAATGACGCCGTCTTCCACGGTAACAACGGTTGTGAACTGTTGTCCTGCCTTGTCCAGCACGTCGGTGTCTATCGGTTTGAGCCATCGCATGTTATAGTGTGCCGGCAGGGGGGTCCTCTTCTCTTCTTCCATCTGTGCGATAGCCTGTTCCACAGTGACACCTATGGCTCCGAGGCTCAGCACGGCCGTTGTCTGTCCTTCGCGCAGTTGTACGGCTTTACCGACTTGCACGGGCTGTTCCGGCATATTGTCCGGCGGGGTGGGTATCTTCCCCCGCGGATAGCGGATGGCTATCGGTCCGTTCCATCCGACGGCCAGCCGCATCATGGCGCGCAGGTCGTCGCCGGTCATCGGGGCGCCAATCACGATGTTGGGCACGGGGCGCAGGTAGGCGAGGTCGAACAGCCCGTGGTGGGTTGCTCCGTCGTTCCCGACGATACCGGCGCGGTCGATACACAATACCACATGCAGGTTGGGCAACGCCGTGTCGTGAATGATGTTGTCGTAGGCGCGTTGCAGGAACGACGAGTAGATGTTGCAGAATGGTATGACGCCCTCCTTGGACATTCCTGCGCTGAAAGTCACGGCGTGTCCTTCGGCTATGCCCACGTCGAACACACGGTCCGGCATAGCCTGTTGTAGGATACTCATCGAGCAGCCTGACGGCATTGCGGGGGTCACGCCTACTATGCGGCGGTCGGCGCGGGCAAGGGACAGCAGCGTCTCGCCGAACACTTCCTGCCACAATTGTTCGTGATGCGGTTTGCGCTCGCCTGTCGCCACGTTGAATTCGCCGGGTGCGTGCCACACCACTTGGTCGTTTTCCGCGGGGGCGTAGCCTTTGCCTTTCTTTGTGATGATGTGCAGCACCTTGGGCCCTTTATGGTTCTTTATCTCCGTCAGGATGCGCACCATATCTTTTACGTTGTGGCCGTCGGCGGGACCGAAATAGCGGATGTTCAGGCCTTGGAAGATGTTGTTCGGCTGGCGTGTCAGTATCGTTTTCAGATTATTGCTGAATCGTTGCAGTCTTTTCTTGCGCCGGTCGTCTATAAGGTGGAGCCGTACGCCCAGTTGGTACATTTTCCATCGTATTTTGTTGTACCGGCGGCTGGTGGTTATATCCACGAGATATTGTGTAAAACCTCCGTGGATAGGGTCAATTGCCATGTTGTTGTCGTTGAGGATAATCAGCAGGTCGTTGGGGTCCATCGAGGTGTTGTTCAGTCCCTCGAAAGCCAATCCGCCTGTCATGGCTCCGTCCCCTATAATCGCCACCACATAAGGTTTTCCACTTTCCACCAAGGAATCACTTTTCACTAATCTCCCCCCTGTTTCGATGCCTAATGCGGCGGATATACTATTGCTGGCGTGTCCGCTGACGAAGGCGTCGTATTCGCTTTCGGCGGGGGTGGGGAAGGGGGCGAGGCCTTTGAATTGGCGGTTGGTGTGGAATCGTTCGCGTCGTCCTGTCAGTATTTTGTGGGTATAGGCTTGGTGTCCCACGTCCCACACGAGTTTGTCGTGGGGTGTATTGAACACGTAGTGCAGTGCCACGGTCAGTTCGACGGTGCCGAGTGAGGAGGCGAGGTGTCCGGGGTTATGGCTGAGTTCGCGCACAATAAAGTCGCGTATTTCGTTGCACAGGTCAGGCAGCGCTTCCACCGGCAGTTTCTTTACATCCTCGGGGTAGTTTATATCGTTCAGATATTCATAGTCCATGTTTTTGCACAAATAACCGACAAAAGTAGTCAAATTTTCTGATATACGCAAATTTTTGTCGTGTTTTGGATGGAAAAGACCAATTTTAAGTTAAGTTTCTCGCCCTCTCGATAACTCGGTTTCTCGGTACCTCGATCACTCGAAAATTCGATCCCTCGATAACCCGGTATCTCGAAAACTCGAGCATTCGAAAACTCACCTTCCACTTTCCTCTTCACCTCGAAAACTCGATATTTCCCTGTAATGTACAACAAAAATTTGCGTATTCCAAATTTTTGTTGTATCTTTGCACAAAATAAGTTTTAGGCATATCATTACAAAAAATAAATCTATGAAACTGGAAGAGATTACCGACAAAATCTATGCTGAAGGCGTAGAAAAAGGCAGGAACGAGGCGAAGACCATCGTGGCCGAGGCAGAGAAGAAAGCCAAAGACCTCCTCGCCCAAGCCGAACAGGAAGCGGCCGCCAAGATAGCCCGCGCGGAACAGGAATGCGCAGACCTTAAGAAAAACACTTGCGCTGAGTTGAAAATGTATGCGGAACAGAGCCTGAACGCCCTGCGTACCGAAGTGACGGACCTGCTGACAGGAAAAATAACCGAGGAAAGCATACATGCCACCACCGCTGATGCCGCTTTCATGCAAAACGTTATCTTGAAAATGACAGAGGCTTTGGCCCAAACCGGTCACGTAACCATCGATGCAAAAGATGCGGAGGCACTCAAAACCTATTTTGCTGCACAAGCCAAAGGCTTGATGGACAAAGGCGTGAAAATAAACGAAGTGAAAGGGCTGAAAACGGCGTTTGAAATCAAACCCGAAAAAGGCGGTTACAAACTGGCCTTCGGCGAAACGGAATTGACAGCTTATTTCAAGGAGTTCCTGCGTCCGCAGTTGATGGACTTGCTCTTTACGGTTGGGGATTAAACCCTCCTCGGTCAAAGGTCGAAAGATTTCGTAATTCAAAGATTCGGTATTGAAGCGATGAAATACTACTATCTATTGGCAAGCCTTCCCGAACTGCACTCCGATACCCCTTGCCCCCTCCGCACGGAGGAATTGGATTGCATCTTGGATGAGACGCTCGGCAAAGACGATGCCGAAGCGTTGTCTCTGTTGCGCATGACCGACGATGCCGGACCGGTACAAGCCCTGATGGAGGAATACAAGGAGAATATGCTCCTCCGTCCCGATTGGTGGGATGATGCCGTCACCGTCCTGTCTGAAAATGACTTGCGCACGCAGATTTGTTACGAATTGGGGCAGCAATCGAAAAATAGCCTTGTTCGCAATTGGTTCCGCTTCAATCAGGACATAAACAACGTCCTGACGGCGGCCGTCTGCCGTAAACACGGCTTTGACGTGAGCAAGGCTATCGTAGGACACAACGAGGTGGCTGACCTTCTGCGCAAGAATCTGCTGCAGAAGGACTTCGGGTTGAGCGGCGTAATGGACAACCTTAACGAGGTGATGGCATTGGCGGAAACGGATAACCTGATTGAACGCGAGAAAAAGACGGATGCGGTGCGCTTGTCCTGGTTGGAAGAGGCAACACGCTTTGACTGGTTTGGCGCAGGGCAGGTGTTGGCGTATTATCTGCAAGTGCGGATAATGAACCGGTGGGAGCCGCTGACCGTCGAGCAAGGCGAAAAAGTGTTCCGCGGAATGGTGGCGGAAATGAAAAAAGGAATTCAGATTGAATCTGACAACTGACTACTGATAACTGACAACAGATAAAGATATGACAAAAGGAAAAGTAAAAGGAATCATCTCAAACCTTGTGACGGTTATTGCGGATGGTCCTGTAGCACAAAATGAGATTGCCTATATCACCGTCGGCGGAAAGACGCAGTTGATGGCCGAGGTGATTAAGGTGACAGGCGAAAACGTGTCCGTTCAGGTGTTCGAATCCACTCGCGGCCTTAGAGTGGGTGACACTGTGGAGTTTACGGGGCACATGTTGGAGGTTACTCTCGGTCCCGGACTGTTGAGTAAAAAATACGACGGCCTGCAGAACGATTTGGACAAACTGACGGGCGTCTTCCTGCAACGCGGTGAATATAACTATGCACTGGACAAGGACACACTGTGGCAGTTTACACCGATTGCCAAGGTCGGTGACCAAGTGGAAGCCGCATCGTGGTTGGGCGAAGTGGATGAAAACTACCAACCGCACAAAATTATGGTGCCCTTCGTGTTTGAAGGAACCTATACCGTCCAATCCATCGTGCCTGTCGGTGCCTACCGTGCCGAAGACACAATAGCCGTGTTGATGGACAGTGAAGGACTGGAACATAACGTTACGATGGTGCAGAAATGGCCGGTGAAGAAAGCCATTCTGGCCTACAAATCCAAACCGCGTCCCTTCAAATTGCTGGAGACAGGTGTCCGCACGATAGATACCGCCAACCCCATCTGTGAGGGCGGTACCGGCTTTATCCCCGGACCCTTTGGTACCGGTAAGACGGTGCTGCAACACGCCATCTCTAAACAAGCGGAGGCGGACATAGTGATTATTGCGGCATGTGGCGAACGTGCCAACGAGGTGGTGGAGACCTTTACGGAGTTTCCCGAACTGGACGACCCGCACACCGGCCGTAAATTGATGGAACGCACCATCATCATCGCCAACACCTCCAACATGCCGGTGGCAAGCCGTGAGGCGTCTGTCTATACGAGCATGACCATTGCCGAATACTACCGTTCAATGGGGTTGCGTGTCCTGCTGATGGCCGACTCTACCAGCCGTTGGGCGCAGGCGTTGCGCGAAATGAGTAACCGAATGGAGGAGTTACCCGGACAGGATGCTTTCCCGATGGACCTCAGCGCGATTATCGGCGCCTTCTATGCGCGCGCGGGATACGTATGTTTGAATAACGGCAAGACAGGGTCAGTGACCTTCATCGGAACTGTATCGCCTGCCGGCGGTAACCTGAAAGAGCCTGTGACGGAGGGTACGAAGAAGGTGGCACGATGCTTCTACGCCCTTGAACAGGCACGGGCAGACCATAAACGCTATCCGGCCGTCAATCCGATTGACTCCTATTCCAAGTACATCGATTATCCCGAATTTGAGGAATACATGACCGGCTTAGTCGGTGACGGTTGGTTGCCGATGGTCAACGAGATGAAGGCCTTCCTGCAACGCGGCAAGGAGATACAGGAGCAAATCAACATCCTTGGTGATGATGGTGTACCCGTAGATTACCACGAGAATTTTTGGAAAGCGGAGACGATAGATTTCGTTATCCTGCAGCAGGACGCTTTTGACAAGATAGATGCCGTCTGCCCGTTGGAGCGCCAACAATACATGCTTCATCTGGTGATGGACATCTGCCGGCACGATTACAACTTTGACAACTTCGTGGATGTAAGCGACTATTTCAAACGCGTTATCAACCTGTGCAAACAGATGAACTACAGCGAGTTCCACAGCAAGGACTTTGAGAACTATCAAACCAAACTGAACGAACTGCTGGCCGAAAAGCAAATCACCGAATAATCTACCGATACAAACCCAATAAACAATACGATTATTATGGCACAAGCATTCCAAAAAATATACACGCAGATTACGGCCATCACGAAGGCGACTTGTTCGCTGAAAGCGGATGGCGTGGGTAACGAAGAGTTGGCCGTTGTCAACGGCAAGTTGGCGCAGGTGGTTAAGATAATGGGCGACGAAGTGACCCTGCAAGTGTTCCAAGGTACGGAAGGAATACCGACGAACGCTGAAGTGGTGTTCTTGGGCAAAGCCCCGTCGCTGAAAGTGAGCGACCAATTGGCCGGACGTTTCTTCAATGCCTACGGCGAACCCATCGACGGGGGACCCAAAGTGGAAGGAAAAGAAGTGGAGATAGGCGGACCGAGTGTAAATCCCGTCAGACGTAAACAACCGTCCGAACTGATAGCCACCGGTATAGCGGGTATTGACCTGAACAACACACTGGTCAGCGGACAGAAAATACCGTTCTTTGCCGACCCCGACCAACCTTACAACCAAGTCATGGCCAATGTGGCCCTCCGTGCGCAGGTTGATAAGATTATCCTCGGCGGCATGGGCCTGACCAACGATGACTATCTTTATTTCAAGAACGTCTTTGCCAATGCCGGCGTGCTGGACCGTATCGTATCCTTTGTGAATACGACCGAGAATCCCGCTGTGGAGCGCCTGCTGATACCGGATATGGCATTGGCCGCCGCCGAGTACTTTGCCGTGCAGAAACACGAGAAAGTGCTGGTGCTGCTGACCGACATGACCCTCTACGCCGACGCGCTGGCTATCGTCAGCAACCGAATGGACCAGATACCCAGTAAGGACAGTATGCCGGGCTCGCTGTACAGCGATTTGGCCAAGATATACGAAAAAGCCGTGCAGTTCCCCGAAGAGGCAGGCAGCGGCAGTATCACGATTATTGCGGTTACAACCCTGTCCGGCGGTGACATTACGCATGCCATTCCCGATAACACCGGTTATATTACCGAAGGACAATTGTATCTGCGCCGTGACAGCGATATCGGCAAAGTCATTGTCGATCCGTTCCGTAGTCTGAGCCGACTGAAACAGTTGGTGGCCGGCAAGAAGACACGCGAAGACCACCCGCAGGTGATGAACGCTGCCGTTCGGCTATATGCGGATGCCGCCAACGCCAAGACCAAACTGGAAAACGGCTTCGACCTGACCGACTACGACAACCGCTGTCTGGAATTCGCCAAAGAGTATTCTTCCAAGATATTGGCCATTGATGTCAATATCAACACGGTCGAGATGCTTGACATCACGTGGGGACTGTTTGCCAAATATTTCAAGACAGAAGAAGTGAACATCAAACAGGCGCTGGTGGATAAATACTGGAAATAATGGCCATTCAATATCAATTCAACAAAACATCGCTCCAAGGACTTGAAAAAGACCTGAAGATGCGCCAAAGGACTTTGCCCACGCTGCAGAGCAAGGAAACGGCTTTGCGGTTGGAAGTCAAGAAGGCGAAGGACGAAATCAAAGCCTTGGACGAAGAAGTGAACCGGCGCATCAAGGACTACGACCGGATGCTGGCCTTGTGGGGGGAGTTCGACACCTCGCTGATACACGTTGATGACGTAAGAATGTCCGTCCGCAAAATAGCGGGCGTACGCGTCCCTGTGTTGGACGAGGTGGTGTATTCGACCAAGGAGTTCAGCATCTTTTCCTCCCCCAAATGGTTCGCGGACGGCTTTGAGCAACTGAAGGCGATAGCCGATGTGGGCATCAGGCAGGAGTTCGTGCGGCGCAAGGTGGAACTGCTGGAATACGCCCGCAAAAAGACGACACAGAAGGTAAACCTGTTCGAGAAAGTGCAGATACCCGGCTATCAGGATGCCATCCGTAAAATCAAACGGTTTATGGAAGATGAGGAGAACCTGAGCAAATCAAGTCAGAAAATCGTCAAATCGAAACGCGAGCGCGAAGCAACTGAGAAAGGAGGCAACGCATGATTACCCGAATGAAAAAATACACTTTCCTCGTGTTGGATAGTGCGTATGAGGCGTTCTTGACCGATTTGAGGGAAGCCGGTGTCGTACACATCACGCAGAAAGCCTTCGGGTCGGCGGATGACCCCGTGCTGGGCGAGGCTTTGGCCCGTGCCGATGAACTGCGCAGGATTATCGCCCAAGGGGCGCCGGACCAACTGCTCAACGAGCGGAATGAAGTGCAGGCCAAGATAGCCGCGACGCAAAAAGAAATGGAGCGCATGCGGATTTGGGGCTCGTTCTCTGCAAAGACCGTGACTGCCATTCGTGACGCAGGCTATACGCTGAACTACTATTCCTGCCCGAAAAAACAGTTCCAAGAGGAGTGGGGGATTGTGGTAGCGGAAGATAAGGCGAATGCCTATTTCGTGTCAGTGGACGGCGAGGTACAGAATGCCGCATGCCGTCCGGAAACACTGAACGCCAAATCCTCCGACGACCTGCAGAAAGATATTGACGCCCTCAACGGACTGCTTGCGGCGGCGGATGCACGCATCAACGCTTGGCAGACCGTTCATCTGGAGGCTGCGAAACAGGAACTGGCTGAAGTGCAACAGACTATTGATTGGCAGCGTGTTACGCTCAGTGCCGACACGATGGCGGAAGGGGCGCTGCATCTGTTGGAAGGGTTCTGCCCTGTCGAGCAATGCGAAGCATTGGATGCTATGCTGGAACAGGAAGGTGCGTACTACGAGGCAGAAGAGCCGAAAGTGGGGGACAAGACGCCTATCCAACTGAAAAACAATTTCTTCTCTCGCCTGTTCGAGCCGATAACACGCCTCTATTCGTTACCCAATTACGCCGAATTGGACCCGACACCGTTCTTGGCTCCGTTCTTTACGCTGTTCTTCGGCCTGTGCCTCGGGGACGGCGGCTACGGGTTGCTGGTTATGGCGGCGGGATTGTTCCTGATACTCAAACAGCCCAAACTGAAAGAGTGGGGGTGGATGGCCTTGTTCATGGGGCTTACCACGATGGTGGTAGGCATATTGACCGGCATGTTTTTCGGCATCGAATTGGAGAAAGTGGCTTTCCTTGCGCCTGTTCGACAATATTTCATCACGCAGACCAACGCCTCGGTGCATATAGCGGGCGGAACCTACCATCCGTTGATGGTATTCGCCATTCTGATAGGCGTCTTTCAGATACTGTTCGCCATGGGCTTCAAGGTGGTCAAAGTGACACTGCAACGCGGTTTCAAGTACGCCTTATATGATTTGGCATGGTTGGTGGGACTGGTCAGCCTGATTGTCTGGGCCTGCGTGGCAGGTTCGATAGGTACGGCAGGGACATACGCTTTTTATGCCCTCTTTGTCCTGTGCGCCGTGTTTATCCTGTTTTACAGCGACCCTGACCGCAAGTTCCTTGTGATGAACATCGGCGGCGGTTTGTGGGGAACCTACAACATGGTGAGCGGCCTGCTGGGGGATATATTGAGTTACATCCGTCTGTTCGCCCTCGGTTTGGCCGGCGGCATATTGGGCAGTGTGTTCAATTCGTTGGCATTGCAGGTGCTTGGCTCTATGCCGGCTTGGATAGGGTGGCTGCCTATGCTGCTGATTATGGTGTTCGGTCACGGACTGAATTTCGGTTTGTGCCTTATCTCGTCTGTCGTTCACCCCTTGCGTCTGACTTTCGTGGAGTTTTACAAGAATGCGGGCTTTGAAGGCGGAGGACAGGAGTATCAACCTTTTAAAAAATAACTAACTAAATAAATCATTACAATTATGACACTTAATCTGATTATTGCCTTTATCGGCGTCGCCTTGATGGTAGGTCTGTCGGGCGTAGGTAGCGTGTACGGTCTGACTATCTGCGGTAACACCGTGGTTGGTTCGTTGAAGAAACGTCCCGAAGCGTTGGGAACGTACATTCTGTTGTCCGCTCTGCCTTCCACGCAGGGTATCTACGGCTTCGTAGGTTATTTCATGGTGCAGAGTTATCTGACAGCCGGTATCACCACTTTGCAAGCGGCTGCTATCTTGGGTGGCGGTATTGCTCTTGGTTTGGTGGCTCTATTGTCCGCTATTCGTCAAGGACAAGTGTGCGCCAACGGTATTGCTGCCACGGGTGCCGGTCATAATGTGACCGCCGGTACGATGATTATGGCTGCCTTCCCCGAGTTCTACGCCATCTTGGCTTTGCTGGTGGTTATCCTGCTCGGCGGTCTGATGGGTGAGCCCGTGATGATGTAACGTCGCACAACGCAGATTGAAACAGGCTGCCTGACATCTGTCAGACAGCCTGTTTCAGTAATATAAAAATGCAGTACAAATAAAACGAGGCTAATCACAGTACCAGTTCGCCGCTGTCCAAGGCGCGGTAGAACTCCACGATAACCGGCAAAGCCTCTTCTGCGGATTGTATTTCGCTCAAACGGCTATCCAAAGGACATTGGCCGTCGCCTTTCTTGTTGACGATATACGGCACCTCGGTGTCCGCATGCACCTTGACACCCGCCTTCTCCAGGATGGCGCGCGCCGGCGTGCAAAGAGTGTGCGTATAAACCTCCTTGACTTCGCCCAAAACCATCAGATAAGCGGCGGCACAGCCGATGGTCTTGTCCGCCATAACAGCCCCGCGCAGGGTGTGCGAGGTCTGAACCAACGACAGCAAATCACGTACGCCGTGTTGGTTGTAAGTGGAAGTGACGCCGTGGTTGCGGACAATGCAGGAATATTGGCCGTTGTCCAATTGGGCAAGAAGGCACGTGTCAATGCTCACCAAAGTATATTCGCGGCTGCCAAGCCCGATAGCGGCAGAGTGTTCAAGAATATGCACCCCGTGGCGCGAGTTGATGCGTTCAATAAGCGCGGCGGCATCATCCCCGTCCTCGGAAGGGTAGTTGAAAACCAAATCGACACAGGCTTGGTCCAAAGCCACCGGATCAACCGATGCCAAGATACCGATGTCGCTCATCTCAGGGTCATCGGGGTGGCTGTCACAGTCGCAATCCACCGAGAGGTTATTGACCACATTGATGTAAACAATGCGCTCGCCGTTGCCGAAATAAGTATGCACGGACTGGGCGGCCGCCGCCATCGATTCGATGAAACCGAGTTGGTCGCCTACATGCTCCCACATGATTTCCGTATCTTCGGTATAACCGGCCGTGTGGATATAGGCCTTGCCGTTACGCGAAGCGACACCGATGGACTGGTTCTTCAGCACGCCGCCGAAACCGCCCATCGCATGCCCCTTGAAATGGGCGAGATTGAGCATGAAATCGTAATTGGCCAAGTGTGTTCCTACCAAGTTGTATTTGATGTGCGTGGTGTCCTGCACGGGAATACGCATATCGCCTTCCTCATCCATGAGGTCGCACGGGGCAATCGCCATGAAACCGTGGTCGCGGAAGGTCTGCCAATGGGTTTCGGCGTCAAAACGCTTGCCGTGATAAGCGGTATTGCACTCCACAATAGTACCGTTCAGACGTTGTACCAGCGGCCCAATCAACGGGGGTTGCAAGAAATTGTGCCCGCCGGGTTCGCCGGTGGAAATCTTGACGGCCACCTTACCTTGAGGTTCTACACCCAGCGCATCAAAGATACGCATCAATGCCTCGGGAGAAATCTCCTGCGTCATATACACCACAGGGAGCGGGGCGTTGGCGGCTTGCGCGTTTTGAGACTGTTGTTTCTTGCCGCAGGCCGTAAGTATCAGACCTGCCGACATCAAAAAGAGGAAAGACTTTTTCATAACACGATATATTTAAATATGTTGGTTTCGGAAATAACGGTCGAACAGGATGGAACGGCGGCTGATAACGGACGGGTAGGGGATCACGGCCTTCTGCATGTTGTCGCGGCGTGCCTGACGGAAAAGAGCGGTGCGCTTCATGCGCTGATACGCCCAACGCGCACGGACAACCGCCCACGCATTGCGCGGCTTGCCGGTCACAAGCAAGTGCAACGCGGCGGCGTAATCCAATGCAAAACGCCACAACATAACGCACCATAACCTGTTTGCAGGCAGATTCTTGTACAACATCAGCAGACAGTTGCGGAAATTGAGATAAGTCTTGTTCGGATGCTCGTAATGGAGCGAACCGCCGCCCAAATGGTAGATAACCGACTGCGGGACACAGACCAAACGATGTCCGCGGCAGTTCATGCGCCAGCATAGGTCAATCTCCTCCATGTGGGCGAAAAAAGCGGCATCCAATCCTCCAGACTCCTTATAAACGCGCGTACGCGCGCAAAGGCAAGCGCCCGTTGCCCAAAAAATGTCCGCGACAGTGTCGTATTGCCCGCGGTCCTCCTCAACCAGCTCCAACAGGCGTCCACGGCAATAGGGGTAGCCAAGCCGGTCCACATATCCGCCGGCTGCACCGGCATGCTCGAAACGGACAGGCGCACCGGAAAGAAGGCTATCCTGCCGTGATTGCCAGGACAAGACCTTAGGTTGGCAGGCCGCCACATCGGGGTGGGCGTCCATATAGTCCAGCAAGGTATCCAGCCAGCCGGCCGTTACTTCGACATCGGAGTTGAGAAGCACCGAATAGTCGCTGTCAATGTCCGCCAAGGCACGGTTGTAACCCTCCGCAAAGCCGTAGTTGCGGTCCAGACGGACAACACGGACGGAAGAAAAAGTGCCGGACAGGACTTGCAGACTGTCATCGGTGCTGCCGTTGTCGGCCACCACAATCTCGCAATCCTCGCGCGAAGTGAACCGAACCACCGAAGGCAGGTACTTTCGCAGCATAGCCGCACCGTTCCAGTTCAATATGACAACCGAGCATTTCATAAATCAATGCAACGCAGTAAGAATCAACAAAAAAGCAACAACGGCGGGCGTGGCCAGCAAAAGGCTGTCAAAACGGTCCAATACACCGCCGTGACCGGGCATGAACTTGCCGGAATCCTTGACGCCCAAAGTGCGTTTGAAAAGACTTTCCATAAGGTCGCCCAGCGTGCCGAAAACGGACACTATCAGTGTGAAAACCAAGGCAATCCACAGAGTATCGAACCAACCGGCACGGAAATAGACATAGCCTGAAAGGAGGGCAAAAACAAGGCCGCCTATCAGCCCTTCCCACGATTTATTGGGGCTCACGCGCGGGAACATCTTATGGTTGCCGCCTTTGCGCCTGCCCGTCAGCGAACCGACGATATACGCGCCGGAGTCGTTAATCCAAACGGTGACAAACAAAGCGAGCAGGACAAACTTGCCATCGTTGCATGGTGCCAATGAAGCCACCGCGTTCATCAAATCAAACGGCAAGGCAATCATCAATAAACTGATTAAGAGGGCACCCCAGTTGCGGATAGGGTTGTCCGCCTTGGCAAACAATTCATAGACAAGGCAAAACATCAGCAGAAGGGACAAACCGAACACACCCCACGAAACAAATCTTATACGGCAAAAACCGCAAAGAGGCAAAAGGGAATATCCGCCGGCAACCAACGCACCGGCCGCCGCCAATACCGCAGAACGGACCGTCAAACCGGTAGAAGAACCCGTCAAACGGTGAAACTCGACAACCGCCCACACGGAAACAACCGCCATCAACAAACCGAAAAAAGCAGGATGCACCAAAATAGACGACACCACCAAACCGGCATAGACGGCACCTGACAGCGTGCGCTTGACAAAAGTATTCATTTTTTACTGAAATTTTTTGCAAAGATAAGTTATTTTTAGTAATTTTGCAAAAAAATAAACAAAATTATGGCTGACACATCTTTTGAACTGGGCTTGATGGCCCCCGAAGAACAGGAAATGGTGGAATACATCTGGAAAAACATCCCTGAACAGGACCGTAACGGCATGACAAAAGACGACATTTTGTTCGTGCTGGACGAAATGGACAACTATCTGGAAGAAAAGGGGTTGCTCGAAGTCGACGAAAAGACCGGCGAGGTAACCTATCTGGACGGTGACGTGGACGAAACAGAACAGACGGAGTATGTGAAAAAAGCCGTCCAAGCGTCCAAACGGACCCTTACCGGCGTACAAATACAACTGATTATGGACGCGGAGATGCAATACGGCACCGAACAAGGGTGGTACGAAGAAGAATGAGAGGAGTTATTTGTATATTGAGCCTGTTGCCGTTACGGGTGCTGTACGGCCTGACAGACGTTATGCTGTATCCGCTGATATACTATGTGGTCCGCTACCGCCGCAACGTGGTGTGCAAGAACCTAAGGCTGTCGTTTCCCGAAAAGAGCGAACAGGAAAGGAAAGCAATCGAAAAGAAATTCTACCGTCACCTGTGTGACGTGATAGCCGAAATCATTTGGAGTTATCGCGCCACAGACGAGGAGATGCGGCAGCATATCGTCTTCGAGAACCTGCCCGCCGTGGAGCAATGGGCACAAGAAAAGGGCGGGGTATTCTATATGTTGGGACACTTCGGCAATTGGGAATGGACTGCAGACGTGCAAAAACGCTATACCGTGCCGGACATACGGCACTACAATGTCTATCGACGGTTGAAAAACGCATCTTCGGACCGTGCCATGACCGCCTTGCGCGACAAACGAAGCGGCGAAGGCAGTTGTATTGAGAAAAACACGCTGCTCAGGCGGCTGGTAAAACTGCATCAGGAACAGGCCAAATTCACCTTGGGACTGATAAGCGACCAGAAACCGTCCCCGAAAAACGCCCATTATTGGACGGAGTTCCTGCATCAGGACACCTCTTTTCTGGACGGCGGCGAGGTGCTGGCACGCAAATTCGACAATGTTGTGACCTACGCCCATATCACTTGCATCCAACGCGGCTACTACCGCGTCCGCATTGAGTTGATAACGGACAACGCGCCGAAGGAACCCGAAAACGCCATCACGCAAGCCTTCGCCGAGCATCTGGAGGCGAACATCCGAGAGCAACCGGAGATGTGGCTGTGGAGCCACAACCGGTGGAAATGGGGAAGAGATGCGCGTTAGAATGCTCATCTCCGGATAAACAAGGTCTTGCCGGTGTCCGTTATTTATCCGACTTTCTGCGGTTGCACTCGCGGCAAAGCATTTGACAATTGGCGGCGATGGTTTGTCCCCCTTGGCTCCAAGGCGTGATATGGTCGGCCTCCATCTGTTCTATTTCAAAGTGTTTGCCGCAAATAGGGCATATACCGCCCTGTTTCTCATAGACTTCGCGTTTCGTATTGTCGTCAAAAGCACGAATATCGAGGTGATGCTCGTCATGGTCAAATACGTATAAGTAGATGCCTTTTTTGTTTTTGACATCGCTGTCGCGCATCAGGCGGCTGACCTCCTCGCGCAAGTCGCTCTCTTTGAGATGGGTATCTTTGTATTTGTTATAAAGAAAGCCCCATTCCACGCCTTTCATTTCCTTGCGTTTCTGGGTAAAGAGCATACCCACCCACTGTATCACTTTTTGGTAGTACTGCCACAGTTCATCGGCGTCCGTATCATGCTGATGGTCTGCCATATACTTGTCTATTTGGTTGTTACTCAGCCAGCGGATAGCCGTTTCCAAATAGTCCTGACGGATAGGAGAGCCGGACATGTAGTCGCTACCGATGCGGTAGGCTACGCAACCAGTTTTGCTGAAACGGCGTTTGGCCTGCGTCACCCACGCCCCCGAATAGATGGCGTTGCGCAGTTCTTGGTCAGTAAGGCGTTCTCCCGCGATGTTGATGATACGAAACCAATCCAACTGCTCATCGGACGTACCTTCGCAGATGTATATCTGCAACGGATAGTCCAAGATGCGTTTTTGTTGAGTGGGAGATAAGTTGTCCCAGCCGCGCAGGTCGCCGTCAAAGACCATCATATATTCGCCTGCAATGTAACTGCAAATGCTGATTGTACGCTGTTGCCCGTCCAGCAGTTCGTAGGTATCGTCCTCGTTATGAACCCAATACATGACATTGAGGGGAAAGCCCTTCCAAACGGTATCCATGACGGCTTTTTTCTTTTTGTCGTCATAGACGAATTCGCGTTGATACTTTGGGCGAATGTTCAGGCGGCCGCCGTAACCGACTATGCCTTCCTCCTGCATGCTGTTGTCGGCATATCCGGCAACCACTTCGCCGATGGTGATGGTGTGTAATTCGATTTTCATCTTTGCTGTATATTTATGGATTATTTCCCTTTTTCCACTCAATTGTTTAATTGTTTTTTTTCCTTATCCTTGGTTCTTCGTCACTTTTCGTGAAAGAAATTATGTAAAGTTTGTTGATATCAACTTAAAGCGATATCTGTGTATTTTGGTTTAGTACTAGTACACTTTTGTGCGAGCATCCGAACACTTTTCCATACGAATTAACAATCTCAAATAATGAAAATTTGTACAAAACGGGCAATGTATATAAGCGTTTAATTAATAGCATTTTACATATCATATTTGTGTATCTATTCTTCACGAAAAGTGACGAAGAACCTTATCCTTCCCTGTCTGTTCTTTATGATTCCTTTACTATTCCTTTATGATTGCTTTAGGATATTAAAAGGGGTATAAAAGGGGTACAATGTTTTTGCTACTTCTTTCGCCTGATAAGGATGCGGAAATAAATTGTGTGTACATTGTCTGCTTCATCTACAAAATATGGATTTTGCACACGCCAAGTGCGGTCTTGCTTTTTATATTTAGCAATTCTTTCTGCCGAAGGTGGAGTAAAAAAGTCACATTCACTTTGTGCCCATTCAATATCTCCTGTTCTCCCAATTATCTCAAATTGGTCAGGATTATATTTGTCTAAAAAGGTCAAAGGAACGCCCATAACTCCATCATAATCAAATGGTATATCATTGTATGCACAGACATTTATTGCATTATAATTTTCAAATTTAGGATACTCTTCTGGAGTGTAATGTTTAACAAGCAACAACTCTTCATTATGTTTCTTAACAGGTAAATTTGTGAACCAACATGACGTTGAAACGCGAGCAATCTTTTTGCCATTATCAATATGATGGAATTTCTCAAAACTATCAGGTACAGTAAAATACATTCCTACATTAAAGTTTGTGTAGCCCGTTCTAATTTTGTTTTGTTGAAACATCTTGAAAATTTCTCGACATGCCAATGAATTTGTATTACCAATAATTAGAAACTCCTTATTGTATCGGTCTAATTGTGCAACATATTCACGAAAGAGGGAGAAGGGTGGATTAGTAACCACAATATCTGCCTCTTTAAGCAGTTCGACGCTTTCAGCACTGCGAAAATCGCCATTGCCTTTTAACAAAGAAATGACGTTTTTGTTGTTTTGGAGCAAGATACGCACATCGGAAAGGTCAATCGCCCCGTCTCCATTTTCGTCTTTGACCTCGGTAATCTCCACTTTGTATGCCTTTTTGCTGGCTTCGTTATGGAAAATGTCAAAATCAAACACCAACTCATCTCCCATAAACGGCGAGCCATCATAACAGGTACAAATCAACTTTTTGAGACCTAAACTGTTGAAATTAAGAGCAAAATACTTGAAGAAATTGCTTTCGTAGGGGTCATCGCAATTGCAGAAAACAACCTTCCCGTTGAAATGGTCTTTGTAAAAACGGAGTTCTTTCTCAATGTCCTGTAAACGAGTGTAAAACTCATCATTTTTAGCAAGTCGGGCTTGCCTTAAATTACTTTGTGGCATAAATTGATAGTTATTTAGGGCATAACTATCAATCCACGGCGATAAAAAATGTGCGAGTTTCTTATCGCGTACCAAGGCAGCCCTGCAAGGAAACCTTTACTCTTCTAAAAAACTCACACAGAAGTGCAAGCATCTATTAATGAAGAGTATAGGCACCTTAAAAACAGGAACCTAACTAATTACTTCAGTTGTTTATTTCCGTAAGTTTTGCAGGGCTTTCGGTAAACGCGAAATAATAGTATGCAAATTATTTCATTGTGTCTTTGCTTTTTTAAGTTGCCAAAGTCAACTGTACTATCGATTTCACCGCAAAATTACATCGTTTTTTTGATATATGCAAATGTTGTGGGCAAAAAGTGCAGTTTGACAGATGTTTTTCTAAAAAACGAAATCAATCGGTGAGAACTTATCTATATCCCGTCGTGTAAACTATGCCAGTTTATGCCGATAGAAATGTGAAAGCAGGGTAGGGGACTGCTTTGTGAATTTCACAATCAAATATACGGCTAAATTCACAAATATGCAAACTGCAAACACAAAAGTGTTCACACACGACATCAGCCCGTAATTGTGAAAGATACTCCGAATTCGTAACAAGAAGAGTATATAATATGTGTTGCGTAAATTATATGTAAATCAACAAAATACAAATAAAATACAAAGTGTTGGTTTAAGTTATTGCAGGTAGGTTGGCGCTTTATCCGCTTTCTTTGTATAAAATAATGTGAATATTTATAAATTTAACTACAAATCAATGTATTACGACTGTTATTTAAAGTAGGTATAATATAATACATATTATTGTAAATCAGTTATGTGTGTGTTACGGGAGTGTCTTGCGGTCAGTTTGCTGTTATTCACGTGCGTGAATTTTATTTTACCGAATTAATTTTTGTCATAAATTTGCAAGTGTGAAATATTTTTCATATCTTTGCAGCCGATTAGAATTCAATTTTATGAACGAACGCCAAAGGATTCAGAAAATAATCGATTCTGAGGGCATGACCGCCAAACAGTTTTCGAAAGAATTAGGCATTAGTGCCGGTACTATCTCCAACATCATGAAGGGGCGTAACAATCCCAGTCTGGAAGTGATGCAGGCCGTATTGGAGCGTTTCCGCACCATTAGCAGCGATTGGCTGATATTGGACGTCGGTCCGATGTACCGTCCGACAGGGGAAGGCATACAGGCCACCCTGTTTGATGTCAAACCACAAGAAACGCCGGCAGTCAATGCGCCTGCGGAAACCAAAGAGAATGCCACCCCACCTGCCGCTGCTACGGTGATAAATAAAACGGTGACAAAGATTACGGTATTCTATTCGGACGGCACTTTCGAGGACCGGTAAGTTTTTGGCCTGCCTTAAAAAGATTTGCGTGTATAGATAATTTTTAGTATCTTTGCACAAATTTTTCATTTGTACAAATCTCTGACTATGGCAGACGACAAGAAAATCATTTTTTCGATGGTGGGGGTCAGCAAGGCTTTCTCACCCCAAAAACGGGTCCTTAACAACATCTACCTCAGTTTCTTCTACGGCGCCAAAATAGGCATCATCGGCCTAAACGGTGCAGGCAAATCCACACTGCTCAAAATAATTGCAGGCGTGGAAAAAAACTACGAAGGCGAAGTCGTCTTTTCGCCTGGATACAGTGTCGGCTATTTGGAGCAGGAACCCCGTCTTGACCCAGAAAAGACGGTCAAGGAGAGCGTGCAGGAGGGTGTTGGCGAAGTGATGGACATGCTGCGCGAATACGACGAAATTAACAACGCCTTTGCCGATCCCGAAGCCGACTACGACAAACTGCTGGCTCGTCAGGCCGAACTGCAGGACAAACTGGACAGTTGCGATGCTTGGAACATAGACACCCGTTTGGACCGCGCCATGGACGCCCTGCGCTGTCCTCCCGATGACGCCCTTATCAAGCATCTCAGCGGTGGCGAACGCCGCCGCGTGGCCCTATGCCGTCTGCTGCTGCAACAACCCGACATCCTGCTGCTGGACGAGCCGACCAACCATCTCGATGCTGAATCTATCGATTGGCTGGAGATGCATCTCAAACAATATCCGGGTACGGTCATTGCCGTCACCCACGACCGCTATTTCCTTGATAACGTGGCCGGATGGATACTGGAACTGGACCGCGGCGAAGGTATTCCGTGGAAAGGCAACTACTCCGGCTGGCTGGAACAGAAAACCGCCCGGATGGCCATAGAGGAAAAACAGGCCAGCAAACGGCGCAAGACCCTTGAACGCGAACTGGAGTGGGTGCGCATGGCCCCAAAAGCCCGCCAAGCCAAAGGAAAAGCCCGTCTGGAAGCCTATGACCGCATGATGAACGAGGAGCAGAAAGAACGGGAGGAGAAACTGGAGATATTCATTCCGAACGGCCCGCGCCTCGGCAACAAAGTGATAACGGCGGAAGGCGTAGCCAAGGCCTTCGGCGACAGGCTGCTGTTCGAGGACATGAACTTCATGCTGCCGCCCAACGGCATCGTGGGCATCATCGGTCCCAACGGGGCCGGGAAAACAACCCTTTTCCGTATGATAATGGGCATGGAAACAGCCGATGAAGGTTCCTTCTCTGTAGGCGAGACTGTCAAAATAGGCTATGTTGACCAAGTGCACTCGAACATAGACCCTGAAAAGACCGTCTATGAAACGATTGCCAACGGCACGGAGTTCATCCGTGTAGGCGGCCGCGAAATCAATGCACGCGCCTATTTGAGCCGCTTCAACTTCACCGGCAGCGACCAGGAAAAGAAATGCGGCGTGCTGAGCGGCGGCGAACGCAACCGCCTCCACTTGGCCCTGACGCTGAAAAGCGAAGCCAACGTGTTACTGCTGGACGAGCCGACCAACGACATTGACGTGAACACCCTGCGCGCGTTGGAAGAAGGGTTGGAGAACTTTGCGGGCTGTGCGGTGGTTATCAGCCACGACCGCTGGTTCCTCGACCGCATCTGCACACATATCCTCGCATACGAAGGTGACAGCAAAGTGTTCTGGTTTGAAGGGTCATACAGCGAATACGAACAGAACAAGAAAATGCGGATGGGGGAGGATGCAATGGAACCCAAACGCATCCATTACAAGAAATTGGTGTAAAAAGGAAGCATATTTTTTGCATATATCATAAAAAAGAAGTAATTTTGCACGCTATTTTTATAAACGAAGTATGAGAGCATTTGTATTCCCCGGTCAGGGTGCCCAATATGAAGGAATGGGAAAAGACCTGTATGAGTCGTATCCCGTAGCCAAAGAAATGTTTGAACGCGCAAACGAGTTATTAGGGTTCCGCATCACAGACCTGTTGTTTGACGGCGACAGCGATGACTTGAAACAGACCCGCGTGACGCAACCGGCCGTTTTCCTCCATTCCGTCATAGCCAGCCGCGTGATGACTATCTTTCAACCTGACATGGTGGCGGGGCACAGTTTGGGCGAATATTCCGCATTGGTGGCGTGCAATGCCCTTCGCTTTGAAGACGCGCTAATTTTGGTCAGCAAACGGGCGGAAGCCATGCAGAAAGCATGCGATATGCAGGAATCGACTATGGCGGCCGTATTGGGGTTGCCGGACGAGAAAGTGGACGAGATATGTCAGCATATCACGGGACAGGTAGTCGTTTCCGCCAATTTCAACTGCCCGGGCCAAGTGGTCATCTCAGGCACTGTGGACGGGGTGGAGCAGGCGTGCAAAGAACTGAAAGAAGCCGGCGCCAAACGCGCTATACGGCTGCAAGTGGGCGGTGCCTTCCATTCTCCCCTGATGCAACCGGCAGCGGACGAACTGAGAGAGGCTATTTTGGCCACCGAGTTCCATACACCGACCTGTCCAGTCTATCAGAATGTGAATGCCTATCCGCAGACCGATCCCGAAGCAATACGGCAAAACCTGCTGCTCCAACTGACAGCACCCGTACGGTGGACACAAACCATTAAAAATATGATAGTTGACGGGGCTTCCGAGTTCTACGAATTCGGTCCGGGAGATGTCCTCAAAGGACTGATACACAAAATAGACCCCGAAGTAATCGTGGGTTAACAGAATTTATAGATATACCTTAATATATATAATCATGTATAGAACAGTTACTTGTGGCGAGTTGAGACTTGCCGATGCCGGCAAAACCGTGACGCTCGCCGGATGGGTACAGCGTACCCGCAAAATGGGCGGAATGACGTTTATTGACCTGCGCGATCGCTACGGTCTGACGCAATTGGCATTCAATCAAGGAACGGAAGTGTTTGAACAGGCCAATGCGCTGGGACGCGAATATGTGTTGCAGGTTACCGGCGTGGTCATTGAAAGGCAGAGCAAAAACGCACAACTGCCGACAGGAGAGATAGAAATAGACGTCAAGACGCTGAAAGTATTGAATCCGGCACTCACGCCGCCGTTCACGATTGAAGACGAGACGGATGGGGGAGACGACCTGAGAATGAAATACCGCTATTTGGACCTGCGTCGCCAATGCGTCCGTAAAAATCTCGAACTGCGCCACAAGATGGCCTTTGAGGTGCGCCGATACCTTGACCAACAAGGCTTTCTGGAGGTGGAGACACCCGTATTGGTCAATTCAACCCCTGAAGGCGCACGCGATTTCGTTGTACCCAGCCGCATGAACACAGGCATGTTCTATGCCCTTCCGCAAAGCCCGCAAACCCTGAAGCAACTGCTAATGGTCAGCGGATTTGACCGGTATTTCCAGATTGTCAAGTGCTTTCGCGACGAAGACCTGCGTGCCGACCGCCAACCGGAATTTACGCAAATAGACTGCGAAATGTCGTTCGTAGAGCAGGAAGACATCCTGAATATGTTCGAAGGGATGTCACGCCACCTGTTCAAAGCCATTCTCAATATAGATTTGCCCGAACTGCCGCGCATGACGTGGGCGGACGCCATGAAATACTATGGTAGCGACAAACCCGACACGCGGTTCGGAATGAAGTTCGTGGAACTGCACGATATCTTCCATGAGGCCGAAGCAAAGAAACCCGAAGCCGACCGGTTCAGCGTATTCAACCAGGCGCAATATATTGGCGGTATCTGCGCCAAGGGTTGCGCCGTTTATACGCGCAAACAGTTGGACCAACTGACGGAATATGTACGCCGTCCGCAAATCGGTGCCAAAGGGCTCGTTTATGCTCGCGTAGAGGAAGACGGTACCGTCAAATCCAGTGTGGATAAATTTTACGGACAAGATGTGCTGCAACAGGTTGCTGCCGAAATGAAAGCGGAAAAAGGCGATTTGCTGTTGATTCTCAGTGGAGATGACGTAATGAAGACACGCAAACAGTTATCCGAACTGCGTCTGGAGATGGGACGCCAACTTGGTCTCCGTGACCCGAAGAAATTCAGTTGCTTGTGGGTGATTGATTTCCCGATGTACGAGTGGAGTGACGAGGAACAGCGACTGATGGCCATGCACCATCCGTTTACCAGTCCTAAACCCGAGGATATTCCGTTGCTGGACACCAATCCCGCGGCGGTACGTGCCAATGCATACGATATGGTTATCAACGGTGTGGAAGTCGGCGGCGGCAGCATCCGAATTCATGATGCCAACCTGCAACAGAAGATATTTGAGATTTTGGGCTTCACACCCGAACAGGCACAGACCAAATTCGGTTTCCTGATGAACGCATTCAAATACGGCGCGCCGCCTCACGGTGGTCTGGCTTACGGATTGGACCGCTTTGTCAGCCTGTTCGCCGGTTTGGACAGCATCCGCGACTGCATCGCGTTCCCCAAGAACAATCAAGGAAAAGATGTCATGCTTGGTGCCCCCGGTTATATCGACCAAATACAATTGGATGAACTGAAACTGGATATCAGGAAACAATAAAAGGTATTTGTTATAACCTAATTCGGATTATGTAAAATAATATAATTTGACATATACCCTATATATACAATAAACAGAAAGAAGCATTTGAGAGATTTTATGGTGTTTCGTTTAGGAGAAGATATAGAAGACATATATTCGGAAGAAGAAAACGAGGAAGAAAGAGTTATTCCTATATTGAGCGGTAATGACGTGGAAAAACCCATTAACCTGAAAGATGGAGATTTATTGGGTGTGTTGCCGCTAAAGAACATGGTGCTGTTCCCCGGCGTATTGCTGAATGTGACCGTTACCCGTCCGTTGTCGCAACGGATGGTGTTGGCCGCCTACAATCAGGACAAGTTGCTGGCGGTCGTATCACAAAAAAAGAAAGACATACAGGAACCGCAGGGAAACGATCTCTACACTTTAGGCACCGCGGCACGTGTGGCCCGCGCGATGCAAATGCCTGACAATAGCCTGGTTATCATATTGGAAGGCATTGACAGAGTTGAGGTGGAAGAGTTTATTCCAACCAAGCAGAACATGATGAAAGCCCGCGTCCGTGTGGTTTCGGAAGTGTTCCCAAACACCGGTGACAAAGAGTTCCTTGCTGTGGTCGGCAGCCTGAAAGAACAGGCTATGAAAGTCATTCAGCAGAGCGATGCTTTTTCGTTGGATGCCGCCATGACGCTCCGTAGCATCAACAACGCCCCCACCCTTGTCAATTACATTTGCGTCAATTTCGGTTTGGCGATTTCGGAAAAACAGAAACTCCTTAAAATACAATCCATTGCAGACCGCGCTATACGCGTCTTGGAAATACTGAACAAAGAGGTTCAGATGCTTGAAATGCAGGCCGAGATTCAGCACAAGACCAAAGAGGAGATTGATAAGGACCAGCGCGAATACTACCTTCACCACCAACTAGAAACCATCCAGCGGGAGTTGGGAGATACCGGTGAGCAGATTATTAACGAGTTGCGGGAGAAAGCCGCCAAAAAACACTGGTCCAAACAGGTACAAACGGTCTTTGATGAAGAACTGAAACGCCTGCAACGCACCCCCACCCACTCGCCCGAATACACCACCCAGCAGAACTATTTGGACACCTTGTTGGACCTTCCGTGGAATGACTGCTCCAAAGACAATTTAGACATACGTCATGCCCAAAAAGTGCTGGATGAAGAGCATTACGGTATCGAAAAAGTCAAGGAGCGTGTCATTGAATATCTGGCCGTTCTCAAACAGATTACGGAAACTGCAACGGCCGACAAAGGCAAAAAACGCGATTTTAACGCACCTATCCTATGCCTATACGGGCCTCCGGGGGTTGGCAAAACCTCTTTGGGCAAATCGATAGCCAAGGCGTTGGGACGCAAATATGCCCGAATCTCCTTGGGCGGCTTGCACGACGAATCGGAGATACGGGGACACCGGCGCACCTATATAGGGGCCATGCCCGGACGTATTATCGAGAATATCCGCAAAGCGAAGACCTCCAACCCTGTTTTTGTGCTGGACGAGATTGACAAAATAGGAATGGACTACAAGGGCGACCCGACCAGCGCCTTGTTGGAAGTGCTGGACCCCGAGCAGAACAATACCTTCCACGACAACTATCTGGATGTCAACTACGATTTGAGCAAGGTGCTGTTCATCGCTACCGCCAATACACTGGACGGCATTCCACGCCCGTTGTTGGACAGGATGGAACTGATAGAGATGACAGGCTATCTGCTGGAGGAGAAAGAGGAAATAGCCAAACGCCATTTGATACCCAAGGAGTTGGAAAACCATGGTTTGAAAGCGTCGCAACTGCGTTTCCGCAAGGAGATTATAGACCATCTGATAGACGACTATACCCGTGAATCGGGTGTACGCGGTTTGGAACGCCAGATAGCCTCTATATGCCGCAAGGTGGTCACCAAGATGGCTTTGGGCGAAGATTATCCCGTCGGCCTGACACAGGAAGCGGTTATTGATTATTTAGGCCAGCCGCGTTACACGCGCGAAACATGGGAAACCAACAAATATATCGGTGTCGTAACCGGACTGGCGTGGACGCAGGTAGGCGGCGAGATATTGTTTGTTGAGACAAGTCTCAGTCCTGCCAAAACCCCTACCCTAACCCTTACCGGTAATTTGGGCGACGTGATGAAAGAGAGTGCCACGATAGCGTTGGGTTATATCAAATCCCATGCAGAAGCATTTGGCATTAAACGCAAGGACATTGATACACAGTCGGTACACGTTCATGTGCCTGAAGGCGCCATCCCGAAAGACGGTCCTTCGGCCGGCATCACGATGACGACGGCTTTGGTCAGCGCATTCACCAAACGCAAAGTGCGTCCCCGTCTGGCCATGACGGGCGAAATGACGTTACGCGGCAAAGTGTTGCCTATCGGCGGTGTGAAAGAGAAACTGTTAGCAGCCAAACGCGCTGGAATAACCGATATCATCCTATGTGAAGATAACCGTAAGGACGTAACCGAAATACCGGATATCTATCTCAAAGGACTGACGTTCCATTATGTGAAAGATATCCGCGAAGTGATTGATTTCGCGCTTCTTTAATCTTCTATTGTAAGGATTGACGAAAACCCCGTCATGTCAAACACCTCTTTGACGGCAGGTTGCACCCCCCGCAGGGTCAGCCTGCCGTTTTTGGCGGCTATGCCCTTTTGAAGACTGAGGATGATGCGCAGTCCTTGTGACGAGGTGTATTGCATTTCGCTTAGGTCGAGAACAATGTCTTTGGCATCGCCGGCCAGCATCTCGTCCGCAACAATCTGAAAATCCTGTGCAGAGGAGGAATCCAACATACCGTTCAGGTAAATGGTGTTGTTGTCGATTTTGATATCCATATTCGTAGGGGTATTAAATGTTTATATCTTGATTGTCAGCAGTGTCATGTCGTCGTTTTGTTCGGCATGGCCACGGAAAGCGGTCACTGCGTCCAAAATCCTGCGGGTTATTTCGTCGGCGGACAAGGTGTTGTCAATGGCGCTGACCAACCGTTCCAATCCGAAGAATTGCCCTTGTTCATTGACTGCCTCGGTAATGCCGTCCGTATAAAGCACCAGCGTATCGCCTTTGTTTACCTGTATGGATTTCAGCGGATAAGGACGGTTAATGTCTATGCCAAGCGGCAGGTTTGCATCCATCGGCAACGGCCGTCCGTTCAGGATAATCGGGTTATGTCCGGCATTGATATACCTCAGTTCGTAAGATTCGAGGTTCAAACATGCCGCGAAGAAGGTACAGAACATGCCATGCGGATTGTGTTCACACAGGCTACGGTTGATTTCCGGCACGATATCCACCAGATGTGCACCCATTTCGGCTGTATGATGGAACAATCCCTGCGTTATGGCCATCATCAGCGAGGCAGGAACGCCTTTGTCGCTCACGTCACCGATGCAGAAATACATTTGTGGCACTTCCCGTTGCGTTCCCCAATAGTTGGTGGTGAATACATAATCGTAGAGGTCACCGGCAACATCCAAGGCGGGCTGCAGCATGCCGTAAACGGCCAGTCCGCTTTGACGGCACAGGACGCCGCTGTTAGGCACCATTTGTTGCTGAACATCGTGGGCTATTTGCAACTCGGTACGCATTTTTTCGTTTTGTGCCGTATAGCGTTGGAGGTCGGGCGCTATCCATTTCCGGAAGAAAAAGACGGAAATAACTATCGGTATAAAGCCGGTACATAGCAGTACGAACAGAAACAAAAGGAACGGCTTAATGTATTCGTAAGCGGGAATATAGCAGTATAAACGGGTTTCTGTGTTTTGGCAAATTACACACTTCATGGCATATAACCGGTGGCCGTCAGACAGGTAATAGACGATTTGGTCTTCGTTGAACCGGTCTGCATCGCACCATTTCGGAATATCTCCGAGGATGGCGTGTCCGTCGGAATCAATAATAAACCCTCCGGCGGATTCCGTCAATTGGATATAGTTGTTAAATATGATTTCCGCCCGTATCGTATCTTGGCAATTCAGACGAAGTTGTATGTGGTCAAGCCCTATTTCCATGACACGCGTACTGTAATTGTTCTCGTAAGAGATAAAGATATATTCGCTAATTATCGTCGCTATCAGCGTCATAATCAGCAACGGAATCATCAATACCCGAAAGATGCGGAACACGAATCGTTTGTGTTGTGGGTTATTCATAGTGCATGGTCAGCCGATTTGTTCCGTCGGCGTAGCGGTATTGCATGTCTTTCATTACCTGTTTGGCGAGGAATATGCCCAACCCTCCTATCTGCCTGTCGTTCAGCGTTGCCTGTATGTCGGGCGCGTGTTGTTCCAGCGGGTTGAAAGGTTGTCCTGCATCCGCCAAGGTGATGGTCAGCGGTTGCTTGGTTATCTCCACATCCAATGGTCCGTCTTGGGGATAGGCATATTGGACGATGTTGCAGACTGTCTCCTCCACGGCCAATCTCAGCCGCAGATCGTCTTCTTTGCCGCAAGCCTTCAATATATCTTCCACGATACCGGCGGCTCCGGCGGATAGGGTGTCGTAATGGAGTGTCATATTATGTCCCGCAGTGATATTTTCCGTATTTTTACAATAATATATATGGCGGCTATTTCAATACCGTAGGCTATCAGGTAAGACCACCAGATGGCTTGGGGTGCCCAATGCGCTATCGGCGCCATCACAACCACCACGGTCAGCGACAAGGCAAAAGAAATGAATAGTGCCAATCCGTCATGCTTCAACAGTTTGAAGACAATCATCACGATATAGATGTAGCAGAACGGAATGAAACTGACCGCAAATATCCGTAGCGCGCGGTCGGCGTCGGTCAGCAGTTCGGGCGTTCCGTTTCCTCCGAATAGGGCGACTACGGCTTTAGGCCACACGCATACCACGGCGCAAAGTGCAAGCATGGCTCCTGTCATAAACCGAAGGGTTTTGTGGATGACATACCTGAGCCCTTCGCAGTCCTGCTTGCCCACCTGTATAGCCCCCAACGATTGCAGGGTCTGGCACGAGCCGGACAAAAACAGGTTATACAGCATCAGCAGGTTCATGGCAACCGAGAAGACAAAGATACCCGACCGGCCCAGCGCGTTCAGCACCATCGAGTTGGCCGAATAGAGCAGAACGGTCAGACAGATGCTGGCCACCGCCAGGGGCGCACCGGCTGACAGCATATGCCGGAAACGTTCGCCCGAAAAGATACAACCGGACGGACGCAGTTGCAGGTGTTCCTCCCCTGCCCTTCTACGCCAGTGGCTGAGCAGAATCAGTATGCCGACGGCATGACCGATAATGACGGCAACGGATGAAGAGGTAACTCCCCAGTGGAAGACACCTATGAACAGCGGGGCCAATAGCAGATTGACGGCGTTGTCAACCAAGATGGCTACACTGACACGTCGCGGCTCACCGTCCACGGCCACCATCGTATTGAGAGACGAGATAAGGATATACAGCGGCGCACCGAGCAGTACGGGACGCATATAGTCATAACTCATCGGATAGAGTTCCCTGTTCTTGCAAAAGAACGACACTATCTGTTCGGAGAAGAATACGCCGGCAAACAGGGTAATGGCAAGCGCTATGGCGGTCATGATGCAGATGGCTTGTGTAAAGAGCGTGTCGGCTTCGTGTCGGTTGTTCCGTCCGAGGGCATAGGCAACCAGCATACCCGAACCGGCCGTCAGTAGCAGGTGCAGGGTGTAGTAGAACTGTGTGACAGGTTTGCTCAGGTTGATGGCGGATACGGCGTCAGCGCCAATCATGTTGCCGGCAATTATACTACTGACGACGTTTCCGAGGCATGCGGAGAGCGCCGTCAGTATATATGCGGTCATAAACCGCCAAAATTGTTTCTTTATATCCTGTTCCATAAACCTTACAAAGATTGGGTGCAAAGATATACATTTTTTTTAACATATACAATTTTTTTACATCTTTGCCAAGACATTTTTTTTTATTTTTGTACTATTTTGATGCGGTTGCCCTATAAAAGTACAATACTATTTGCACACTCCAAATTTTATTTGTACCTTTGTGGCACAAAAAGTTAAAAGGATATTATGAATACACATGTATCTTCATTTATGGGCATTATGCCGGACACCCCGCGGGTAAAATTGGCGAAACGGTGCCGCTATCCCGCAATGAACGAATGGGCCGAAAGCGTCTTGTCCGTCCGCAAACGCACTTTCGGCTATCCGTGCAACCAAAATATCGAATTGGAAAAATTCTACGAATGGTACTTTGCCAATAATCTGGAATCGGTCTGCATAAACAATGTGGGCGACCCTTGCGCCGTGGTATCCGTTATACCGTCCACCCACGCGTTCGAATGTGACGTGCTTAATTTTTTTGCACCCTTATTCGGCTTTGACATTGAGGACATGTGGGGCATGGTAACCTGTAGCGGCACGGACAGCAACAATACTGGGATTTATTTCGGCAACAACTATCTTAGCCGTTTAACCGGCCAGAGGCCGATATGTTATGTGTCCGATGAGGCGCATTACTCCAATGTCCGTTTGGCACACTTGCAAAATCTTGACACCCGTGTCATCAAAACGGACAGCCATGGCATGATGTTGCCCGACGAACTGGAAAAACAGTTGGACACTACCCGACCCTGTCTGATGGTCTATGCCATGGGCTCGACTTTCAAGGGCGCCATTGACGATATGCCCGTACTGAACGCGGTCTTGGCACGTTATCCGCAGATGCCGGTTTACCGCCATGTGGATGCCGCCCTGTTTGGCGGTTACCTGCCCTTTACCGTCCACAGAGACCTGCTGGACAGGACCAAGATACCTTACGAATCCATTGCCGTCAGCGGTCACAAGTTCTTCGGCGTGGACGAACCGTCCGGCTTTTTCCTCACAACACGCTCCATATATGACAGCCAGAGCCAGCACAAGGTCCCTTACCTTAATGCCGAGATGCGGATGATTAACTGTTCGCGACCCTATTTAGGTGCACTCAAATTGTGGTGGATGATTCACGAAGTAGGTTACGACCGCTGGTACGAACAGGCTTCCGGTATCCTGGAACATACCGAATACATGGCACATCGTCTGGACGAAATAGACTACCCGCATTTTGTCAACCGGTATAGCAACACGGTTGTTTTCCGCCGCCCGTCAGACACCATTGTTCAAAAATACGCGTTGGCTTGCGGTTATGACAAGCGTTTCGGCGGTGCCTTGTCACACGGAGTGGTAATGCAGCACGTGGACAAAGCCTTTATTGACCGATTTGTCGAAGATTTGCAAAACCAATAGACATTGATGGAACAGTTTGACAATTCACGCCAACGCGCCTTTTTTCTGTCGGGTGCTACACGGGACATCGCTTTCCGGTGCGAACAGTTGCGTAAACTGGACACTGCGCTTACACGGTACGAACAGCCGTTGTATGAAGCCTTTGTGCAGGATATGAACAAGTGCCGCGAAGAGGCTTTATTTACAGAATTGATGATTGTTCGTGACGAGATACGCACCGCCATTCGTTGTTTGCCGCGTTGGGCCCGCAACCGTAGAGTATGTACCAATCTGCTCGCCATGCCGTCGCGCGACTATATCCGTTACGAGCCGTTGGGTTGCGCCCTGATTATAGCGCCGTGGAATTATCCGGTCAACCTGTTGCTTTGTCCGTTGGTCGGGGCTATGGCCGCCGGATGTTGCGCCACCCTTAAGACTTCGCCCTTTGTACCGAATGTGAGCCGCGTGGTGTGTGAAATGATACGTAGCACCTTCCCGAGCGAATATATCGCCATTTACGAAGGACACCGTGAGGTGAACACCGCCCTGCTTGATTTGCGTTGGGACCTTATTTTCTTTACCGGTTCGCCTGTTTTGGGACGGACGGTCATGGAAGCCGCTGCCAAGAACTTGACCCCCTGTATCTTGGAACTTGGCGGCAAATCGCCTTGCATCGTGGACGAGGGGGCAGATCTGCCTACCGCAGCACGGAGGATAGCGTGGGGCAAACTGTTGAATAACGGACAAACCTGCATAGCCCCCGATTATCTGTTGGTCCATCACGCGGTATCGGAAAGGTTTATGCAACTGTATAATGCGGAGAAAGACCGTTTGGCCAAAGACTACCCCGTTGTACGCAAGATACGCCCTCACGTGGAAAACGTTTGGGAGCAGGAGATTTTCGGGCCGGAGTTTCCGTTGCGCACCTATGACGACATACAGGAAGCCATTGATTACGTAAACGCGCATGAGAAACCGTTGGCGTTCTATTATTTCGGTCCACGGTTCCGAGGGCGCGAGGTGTTGCGCCGTACCAGCAGTGGCGGTGCGGTCATCAATGACACGCTCCTGCATATTGTCAATCCGCGCCTGCCCTTCGGCGGTGTAGGCAACAGCGGCATGGGGCGTTACCACCACAAGGCGTCTTTTCTCGCTTTCTCCAATCCGCGGTCTGTAGTGGAGGTGCGTCCGTTCTTCAACCGGTTGAAACTGATACGTTTCCTCAAAGAAATGCCGTTCTCTTTGCATAAAAATTAGCGTGCGCCCTCACACTACTCCTCTACACACTACTCCTCTACACACTACTCCAAGAATACTTTCCACTTTCCACTCTCAACTCATCAACTTTCCACTACACTAAACTCTAAACTAAAAAAAGCACCTTGCGGTGCTTTTTTTTTACTCCTTGCCGATGTTCTCGACATGTTTCTTGCCGATATTCAGGATGCCCTCAATGAGCATCAGCAACATCGTGAACAGGGTCTTCTTGTCCGTGTCTTTCATGGTTTTGTTTGTTTTTAAGGTGACTAATAAATTGTACGATGTCGATGCCTTGCATCAGCAGGATAGCGGACAGGGTTTCGCCGTAGAAGGTCAGCACTGAGGTGTGTATCTGTCCTGTCGGGTCCGTCCATACCGCAAACGCCACGACCAGACATCCGAACATCGCCAATCCGATAGATAAAATGTTTTTACTTTCCATAATTTTTAGTGTAGTGTGTAGTGGAGTAGTGTGTAGAGTTTAGAGTTTAGAGTGTAGAGTTTAGTGTTGTTGAATTAGTTTAGAGTTTAGAGTGATTTATCGGGTGCTTGAGGTATCGAGTTATCGGGTGGCTCTCTACTCCACTACACACTCTCCTCCCCCTTAGGGGGGCGGGGGGTAACTCAACAAAAATCGCGTCAGCAATTTTTGTTGAAGAGCGGAGGCACAAGTCGCCTGTTGATTAAGCGTAGCGGTATCAACAATTGCGACCTTGTTGCCGAACGCGATTTTGGGGACGTCACGGGGACGTGATGGGGACGTTAGCATTCCCGAAAAAG
>JAZLGG010000065.1:0-33301 GCA_045616185.1 Paludibacteraceae bacterium | reverse complement strand
TATAGCCCTTGACTTCATAGGCCACCCCGCGTATAACGCCCGCCGCGACGGCATCATGCGTATTCCGCCCCATAAAAGGCAGGAGGCTGTGTTCTTCAGGTTCCACCAGCGGCAGCCGCTTGGTCATACGCGCCAACGAAGTAAAACGCATCTTCAGCCCCGGTGCTATATTTCCGCCCATGTAATGTCCGTCCGCACTGACGAAATCGTAGGTGATAGCCGAGCCGATATCCATAATCAACAGGTTTTCGTCCGGACAAAGGGTCCGCGCCCCCACCGCTGCCGCCAGACGGTCCTGTCCCAAAGTCTCAGGTGACTCGTAGTCGTTGACAATAGGTACAGGCGTGTTATGGTCAAAGAGGACAAAACGCCGGCTCAGACGCTGCAAGGCGTTCACCATCGCCGGTTCAAGATTGACAACAGAAGAAACAATACTGTCAGTCAAAGGATATAGGGAAAAGAGCCTCTCCACATCGGAAAAAGAGAACGAACGGTAAACAAAATGTCGTACGATATGCCCCGTCTCGTCAAAGATAGCCAACTTGGTACGCGAATTCCCTTGATCAATGCAGATATTCATTCGTCAATCCTCCGCCATCTGCGTATAAAGGAAACGCTTGATGCTCCGTTTGGGTGTTTTCTCGAACTCATGCGGATAGAGTTTGATTTTGTTGATTTGCTCGTAGGCGGGCAGCAAAGCATTCAAAGCCTTTCGGTTAGCCTCCATTGCCTCCTCCAGTTTGTCCGCATCCAGTTTATTTTGGTCAGCCGACTCGTAGTCCGGACAAACCAAAGCCACCAACTGGTCATGGTGCTGTATAACCAACGACTCCATGACATAAGGCATGTTGTCCAATTTGGCTTCTATTTCTTCGGGATAGATATTCTGTCCGCTCGGTCCCAAAAGCATGGTCTTGTTCCGCCCCTTGATGGACAGATAGCCCTCCTCGTCAATGATTCCCAAGTCTCCTGTACGCAACCAACCGTCCTTGGTGAACGCGGCTCTGGTAGCCTCTACGTTCTTGTAATATCCTTGCATCACATGCTCGCCGCGCACCAAAACTTCGCCGATACCTTCCGCATTCGGACGGTCAATTTTGGCCTCCATATAACCCTCCAGCACCTTGCCGCAAGTGCCGGGTTTGTCTTCACCGTACAGTGAGAACGAAATGAGCGGCGCGCATTCGGTCATACCGTAACCCACCGAAACAGGGAACTTGATTCGGCGCAGAAACGCTTCCACCTCGGCATTCAACGGGGCACCGCCGATGATGATGAAACTGAACGCCCCACCAAAGGTATCCACCAATTGCTGACGGATTTTGGAAAGTACCACCTCGTCCAAATAGGGCATCTTCAGTACCCAGCTCAAGGGCGGTTTGGCTATCTGCGGGGCAATTTGTTTCTTGTATATCTTCTCCAAAATCAACGGAACGGACAAGATAAGCGTCGGTTTGACTTCCTTAAACGCCTCAATTAGAATCTTTGGGGCCGGCGTACGGCCAATAAAATAGGTATGCCCGCCGGCAGCCAGACAACCCAGGAAATCCACGATGCAACCATAGGCGTGCGCCAACGGCAGAAAGGCCACGTGGCGGCAACCCGGAAAAACCTTGCCGGTGGTGAAGAAATACTTGATATGGCTGGCCAAAGCATTGCATGTCGTCAAAACGCCTTTGGAGAAACCCGTTGTGCCGGATGTGTAGTTGATACTGGCTATCTCGCGGTTGTGGCGCTCCTTGAAGACAACATTCTCACGGGTAAATCCGTCGGGATATTTCTTCGTGAAAGCGTTTTCTGTCCAATCCCAAGTCACATTGGTACGATTGAGTTTGGAGGCCAGTACTTTGAAATCCGTCAACGAATACACCACAAGAATCTCCTCCATCTGCCCGATGTCCAACCCTTCCCATATCGAGTCCGTTATAAAAAGCAGTTTGGACTCGGAATGGTTGATGATATGCAGAGCATCGTTTGCCTTGAAATCCTGCAAAATGGGAACGATAATCGCTCCGTAGGTGATAGTGGCCAGATAGACGGTTACCCAGTTGCAGTTGTTCCGCCCCATTACTGATATTTTGTCTTCACGCTTGACACCGCACTGTTTGAACAACAAGTGCAGTTTGAAAATCCGTTCCGCCAGTTCGCGGTAAGTCAACGTATTGGTCGTACCATAATCGGTTACAGCCTCCAAATCCCAGTTCGCACGCAACGAACGTTCATACATCTTGACAAGATTGTCCTGCTCCGAAGTCAACATAGCGAAAGGTATTGTAATAAGACATTCTAATCGGTTTGCGGGATGTCCAGCAATTCGTCCCCTTCTTGGGTGACAGCGGGTTTCACCATGATGATGTCATCCACCACATACTGGCTGTTGCCGCGCCACGGCAATACGCCCAGATAGCGTTTCCAATGCAGTTTGACCTGCTTACTCGAACTGGCGTCAATCATTTCCGCCACTTTCTCGTTGTCCACCGAGAACTTGAATTCGTTGGACTGAATGGTGGCGTTCTGGTTCTTGGAACTATAGCCCGTTTGTATCATCTTTCCCTCGTAGGTCTTAAAAATAAAGCCCTCTTTCTGGAAATAGTTAATATCGCCTTCATTCGTTCCCTCGCTGTACACGAAGCAGAACTTGAAATAAACGAAACCGGCCAAGACGACCAAGACAATCACGGTCAGCCAGCCAAAAAAACTACCTTTTTTCATATTCTTATCAGTTTTAGTTTGCAAAGATAGACATTTTTTTTTATTCTTGCAAATATTTCAACAATTTTATCAACGCCACTTGACAGGCGCGGGCCGTTATCTGCTCACGCAACCGCCCCAACCTGAACACCTCGGCAACCGTTCTGTTGGGCATGGCCCAGGCTATCCAAACCGTTCCTACGGGTTTGTCGGTCGTGCCGCCCGTAGGCCCTGCTATACCGCTTGTGGCAATGGCATAATCCGTTCCGCACACATGACGCGCTCCTTCCGCCATCCGGCGCACCACCTGTTCGCTGACCGCGCCGTAGCGTTCCAAATCTTCCGCCGGAACACTCAGAACCTTCCGTTTGACGGAGTTGTCGTATGCCACCACGCTGCCGAAATAGAAGGCCGAACTGCCGCTGTGGGCATTCAGTAGCGATGCCAAACGGCCGCCCGTACACGATTCGGCGGTGGCTATTGTTCGGCCGCGCTGCAACAAGGCACGCCCCACCAACACCTCCAAAGGTAGGTCTTCTGTTGCCACGACATAGTCCTGAATGAGCGAGAGCATGGTTTTGATTTGGCTATCCACTTCCTCTTCCGTCACATTATATCCGCTGAGGCGCAACCGCACCATGCCGTCTTTAGGCAAGTAGGCCAGATGCATCGTATCCGGCAAAGCATTTTCCCACGACTCAATGCGCAGTGCCAGCGCCGACTCAGGCAAACCGTAGGTCAGCACTGTCCGATGAACGATAGATTCCTTGACCGAAGTCGTGCAATGGGCAAGGATATACGGTCCGACTTGTTCGTCCATGGCAATCTGCATCTCGTACGGCACGCCCGGCAGAGAGAAGAGCCATTGGCGACGGCCATCGGCCGCACACCGTTCAAAGGCCATTAGCGGGGCCGACCCGACCCGATTGGGCAGGATATGCGCCGTTTCAGGCACCAGCCACTGCGTCTCCGTCAGGCAGTTGAGCACCTGCGGACGGTCCTTGTAAAGATCCAGCACATGCCGACGCACCTCAATATTCTCGACCAAACGGGTGTGGAAATAGTCGCAAAGGACATGCTTGGTGATGTCGTCTTTGGTGGGACCGAGTCCGCCGGTGGTGATGACGATATCGGCCCTGCTGAAAGCGGCGTCCAATGCCTCGACGATGTGCAGGGCATCGTCATGCACCGAGGTAATCTGTTTCACTTCCATCCCCCACCCGTTGAGGCGTTGCGCCATCCAAGCCGAGTTGGTATCCACGACCTGCCCTATCAGCAGTTCATCACCTATGGTAATTATTTCCGCTTGCATTGTTTTTGCCACTCTGTGGCGGTTTGTTCCAATTCGTTATACCAGTCTTCGCCGAAACGCCGTATCAATGGTTCACGGAGAAACTTATAAACAGGTATATGCAGTTTTTTCCCCAGTAGCCGTCCGCAATGGCAAATATCCCAACGGTGGTATTCGACCCCCGTCATCTTACCGCCTTGCAAGGAGGTGAGGCGTATGGGATAGAGGTGGCAACTGACAGGTTTTTTGAAGTCGATTTTTCCTGCACGGTACGCTTTCTCAATCAAGCAATAGCACCAACCGTTGTGGTCAGTACGGGCAAAGACGCAATCCTTGTCATTCACGATGCTCGTTACCCGCTCACCGCTGGGGTCAAGATAGGAAATGCCCTGCCTGTTCACTACTTCGCGGGCCTCTTTGGTCATTTCCGGCAGCAGCAGCGGCAGGATGCGTTCCACCTGTCGGACTTCCTCGTCGCTTATCGGCGCACCGGCATCGCCTTCAATGCAGCAACACCCATGACAAGTGTCCAAGTCGCAACAGAACTCTTTTTCCAGCACATCCAGACTGACCAAGGTATTTTGAATTAAAAACATCGTTCGATAGACAGATTAAACCGATTGGCACACTCCTTACGATATTATACCTTCAAGGAAGATTTTAAGACCGATAAGTATTAAAATCACACCGCCTATCATGCCTACATTGACCTTGAACCGGTTGCCGGCATAGACGCCTATCAGATAGCCCGCCAACGAAAAAGACATACTGGCCAACGCCATGGCCGACACCGCCGTCCATAATGTTTCGGGAACGGGAATAAAGACAACCCCTGTCGCCAGCGTGTCAATGGAAGTGGCCACCGCCAAAACGAGCAAAGACGGCAACGACCATGAAAAGCCAGCCGTCTTTTCCTTTCCGTCATGCAGACTATTCCACACCATCCGACCGCCAAGGAACGCCAATAGCACCAAGGCTATCCACGGCGCGAAACGGGAAAAGAAAGAAACAAACAAAGTCCCTGCGAAATACCCGACAAGCGGCATGACTCCATGAAAAACGCCGAAAAGCGCCGCCATGAGCAATGCTTGCGGACACCAACGTTGCTGCACCAATCCCTGCGTTGTCGAAACGGCGAAACAATCCATCGCCAGTCCGACTGCCATCAATATGACGGACAAGAGGTCCATCCACTAATTCTTATACCGGTAGCGCGGCGTAGTCTTGCCTTTGGCTATGTTAGTCAGTTTATTGCGAACAAACTGTTTGCGTATCGGCGATATGCGGTCGGTAAAGACATGCGCCTCCAAATGGTCGTACTCATGTTGGACGATACGAGCCTTGAACCCCGTAAAGGTCTCTTCATGCCATTGGAAATCCAAGTCCTGATAACGGATTGTGACGGTGGCCGGACGGATAACATTCTCGCTAATGCCGGGCAAGGAAAGACACCCCTCGCTATACGTCGTCGTTTCCTCGCTTTCATCAATCATTTCGGGATTGATGAAAGCCTGTCTGAAACCGGCGCAATCGGGATAATCCTCGCCCAAAGCCGTGCCGTCCACGATAAACATGCGCAACGCCTTGCCTACCTGCGGTGCCGCCAAGCCGCAGCCGTCGGCAGCCGTCAGCGTTTCCTGCATGTCCTCAACCAGTTGCTTGATGTCCAAGCCGTCGGGGGTCACCTCTTCGGTCGGCTTGCGCAAGACGGCCTGGCCGTACAAATAAATCGGTAGTATCATAATTATTGTCTAACGGATTCAAGGTAATCTTCCAAAATGACGCAGGCAGCCAATTTGTCCACAACGGTTTTGTCCTGCCGCTGCTTTTTCTTCATTCCACCGTCAATCATGGCCCGATGCGCAATAACGCTGGTAAAGCGCTCGTCGTATTCATGTAGGGGGATATCGGGCCAGCGGCGTCGGAATAGGTCCATAAACGGACGTATATACTCCATGGATTGCGAGTCACCGCCATTCATCTGCACCGGTCGCCCTATCACCACCCCGTCCACCTGCTCTTTAGCGAAATAATCCGCCAACCACCCGGGCAAAGCAGACGTATTGACGGTAAGTAACGGATTAGCCGTTATACGGAGCGGGTCCGTAACGGCTAATCCGGTTCGTTTCTGTCCGTAATCTATGGCCAGAATGCGCCCCATTACAGCGCGTTCATTTCAGCCTGCATGGCTTGGTACTTGTCCGTCATCTCGAAACGGTCGTACAGCATGGACAGCACGCGCATGTAGTCGCGCTCGGCAGGAGCCAGTTCATGGGCTTTCTCGAAATACGGAACGGCCTCCCTGTACAATTTGTCCATTTCGACCAAAATCTTCTGGTACTCGTCTCCTTGGACATCTTCGGCGTGGTCATTGATGTAGCGGGCACGGTTGCACAATACGCGTCCCATACCGGCGTGGGCATCCGCCATGTTGGAATCCAAAGCCAAAGCCGCCTTGTATTCCTCCATCGCTGCGTCAAAATGCTCATCGTTGGCCTCCATATTACCCATAATCAGGCGATATTGGGCATTGTTGGGTTCGCGCTCGATAGCCTTTTTGAGATAAGCAATTGCCTGATCCATCTTACCGGAATAGATATAGTGGTTAATCAGGTATTGCAGGAACACAATCTGGTCGGGGAAACGGACGATGGCATCCTCCAGCACACTGACATAAGCGGCTGTATCCTTCATTTGGACATAATCTTGATACAGATGCACCGTGCAAGCCACAGGGTCAAAAACACCCGCCTTCAGGTCATTGAAAACAGAGGCAGCCTCAGAATACATTTCGGCCTGCTCGGCGCAAATGCCGGCATAGAACTTAATCTGCTCGTAGATGGTGTCTTTGGGCATATCAATCTGCATCTTGGCATCCTGCATGACAGCCAAATCGGGAATGGAGAGATGGTTCATAAAGGCTTTGTAAGCGCGCTGGTAGTCCTGCGCCTCATACAGATAGCGGCCGTAGTTAAAGAAATCGCTCTGGATATAGTATTCGTGCAGTCTCTTAGCCACATCTTTAGACGTAGTCTTGTCGAATTTGGGATTGCCTTTCTTATCGAAAGAAACGGGTTTTTCCGACAATTCCAACGCTTTCATCCAATAGTCGAAACTTTCGTTCAGCACTTCGCCCTTATGTTTCTCGTCAATCTGCTGGCCGATCACCATCGCATTGCGAAGGCCGCTGTTCTCCTGATAACCGATTAAGCCTGCCACGAACCATGTACTCGGCAGATCTTTCGTTTCGTCGTTTACCAAAGCCTCGTTAATGGCAGCGCGGGCCGCCGCATAATCGGGATTGTCCTCAGACAAAGCCAGGTTTTTCGCTTTGGATACACTCTTTTTCTGTGCAAAGCCGCAGGTAGCCACCAGCACCGCTGCGACAAGGTATAAAACCCTTTTCATAGATTGATAAATTTAATTGTTAATATTCCGTTAACTGTTTATGCTTCAGTAGTGTTTTCCGCTCCGTCTGCCGGTTGGTCCTCCGCCTGTCCTTCGGTCGTTTCCTCGTCCTGCTCTTTTGGGACGATACATCCGAACATCAGTGTGTCGTTGCGTTTTTGCAGTTCAATCAGTTTGACGCCCTGCGTAGTGCGTCCCATCACGCGGATAGTATCCATAGCCATGCGGATAGCCGTACCGCTCTTGGTAATCAGCATGAGGTCTTCCTCGTCGTTCACGGCATGCAGTCCTACCAACGGACCGGTTTTGTCGGTCAGGTTCATGGTCTTGACGCCCTTTCCGCCGCGGTTGGTGATGCGGTAAACGGGTTCGCCGTCTTCATCATCCAGCCGTGTGCGTTTGCCGAAGCCTTTGTCCGAAATGACCAAAACGGTTCTGTCACTGTTTTCCTCTACACAAATCATGCCAATCGCGCGGTCCTGTCCGTCTTCGTCCAATCTGATGGCCCTTACGCCGGTAGCGTTACGGCCCATCGGGCGCACGGTGTTCTCCGGGAAGCGAACCACCTTACCGTTATAACTGGCGATAAGCATCTGGCTCTCGCCATCGGTCAGCGTCACGCCTATCAGTTCATCGCCGTCACGCAGTCCGACCGCATTGATACCGTTAGCACGCGGACGACTGTACGCCTCCAGTGTAGTCTTCTTCATCAGACCGTTCTTGGTGGCGAAAATCAGATAATGGTTATTGACATACTCCTCATTGTTCAGCCCCTTGACATTGATAAACGTGCGCACGCGGTCGCCTTTGTCAAGGTTGATAATGTTCTGTATGGCGCGTCCTTTGGATTGGCGGGTGCCTTCCGGCAGGTCGTACACCTTAATCCAATAGAGGCGGCCGCGCTCGGTGAAGAACATCATGGTGGAGTGCATGGGCGCCTGATGGACATATTCGATAAAGTCCTCGTCGCGGCTACTGGACGCCTTGGTACCGATGCCGCCGCGCCCCTGTTGGCGGAATTCGGCCAACGGCGTGCGTTTGATATAACCGAGGTGACTGATGGTAATCACCATATCGTCGTCGGCATACATGTCTTCAGGGTTGAACTCGGTAGCCATCTTGACAATCCGCGTACGGCGCTCATCGGCAAATTTCTCTCTTATTTCCGCGAGTTCTTCGTTGATAAGGTCATAACGCAGGGCCTCGTTGCCGAGCAGTTCCTTGAGGTGCGCTATCAGTTTCTCTATCTCGTCGTATTCGGCGCGAAGTTCGTCAATGCGCAGGCCTGTCAACTGGCTCAGACGCATATCGACGATGGCCTTGGACTGAAGGGCGTCAAGGTTGAAGCGCTGTTCCAGATTGGTCTGGGCGTCTGCAGGTGTGCGGCTGGCGCGGATAATACGGACCACCTCTTCGATATTGTCCACCGCGACAATCAAACCCTCCAAGATATGGGCGCGCTCCTCGGCTTTCTTCAACTCGAAACGCGTGCGGCGCGTAACGACATCCATGCGGTGCTCAATGAAGTTGGCAATCAAATCCTTGAGATTCAGCAGCATCGGACGCCCCTTAACCAGCGCGATATTGTTCACGCTGAATGACGACTGCAATGCGGTATATTTGTATAGTTTGTTCAGCACCACCTGGGCGTTGGCATCCCGTTTGATGTCAATAACGATACGGATGTCGCGTTTGGACTGGTCGCTGATGTCGGCGATGCCTTCAATGCGCTTATCGCTGACCAAGTCGGCTATGTTCTTGACCAAATCGGCCTTGACAACGCCGTAGGGCAGTTCGGTGATAACGATGCGCTCACGCCCGTTGTCCTCCGTCTCGATGTCGGCATTACTGCGGATGACAATGCGTCCGCGTCCTGTTTCGAAAGCGTCGCGCACGCCCTGATAGCCGTATATGGTGCCGCCGGTCGGGAAATCGGGCGCCTTGATATACTCCATCAGTTCGTCCACCGTAATGTCTTCGGTGTCCGGATTGGCCAGTTGCGCCTTCTTGTTGTTGACAAATGCCACGCAACCGTCCACCACTTCGCCCAAGTTATGGGTCGGCATGTTGGTTGCCATACCGACGGCTATGCCGGTGGCCCCGTTAACCAGCAGGTTGGGGAAACGGCACGGGACGACGGTAGGCTCCAGGAAACGGTCATCATAGTTGCGCTGCATGTCCACAGTGTCTTTTTCTATATCACGCAACAGTTCCTCCGCCAGTTTACTCAACCGGGCCTCGGTGTAACGCATAGCGGCGGCTCCGTCGCCGTCCACCGAACCGAAGTTACCCTGCCCGTCCACAAGGCAGTAGCGCATCGCCCACGGCTGGGCCAGGCGCACCAGGGTGCCGTATATGCTGCTGTCGCCGTGCGGGTGGTACTTACCCATGACATCACCCACAATAGCCGCAGATTTCTTAGTCGGTTTGTCGGATGTGTAGCCGCCTTCACCCATCGCGTACAGGACACGTCGCTGAACGGGTTTGAAACCGTCGCGGGCGTCCGGCAGGGCGCGGCTGACAATGACGCTCATTGAATAGTCGATATAGGACGAGCGCATTTCCTCATCAATCTTTACAGGAATAATTCTGTCGTTTTCAATCATTGTTTTATGGATTATTCAATTTGTCCGCAAAGGTACGGAAAAAAAATGACATACGCAAATTTATTTTGCATCTATTGCATCAAAAAGTGATTTGGGAGGAATACCGATTGATCTCTTGACCCTTTCTTAAATCCAACATTTCGTGTCTCTGCGCGTTTTGTCCTTAATATTTTCGCGCCACCGCGCGCGCGTGAAACAATTTTGTCCCCGAAATGTACAACAAAAATTTGGAGTACGCAAATAAATTGTGCTTTTGTAGGCAAAAAAGATAGATTTATCTATCAAACGGATTGTATTGTCCGTGTGTTGGGTGAAGGCGTGCGACGGAACGCACGCCGAGTGGGCGACCCGAAAAGTCCCCACTTTGAGGAAATAGTCGCCCACATAGAATAGCGCGACCCGTGCGGTCACGCCGGCGACAGCCGCCGCCCAATCAAGCGTACAGGGTAGCGAGAGGGCGCAAAAAAGAAAAGAACTCGGGAATCCTAATCATTAGCAGGCGGCGTCCGAAATGTACAACAAAATTTTTGCTGACATCCCCGAAAGAAGAGTCAAAGGCCAAAAGCAGATAGCCAAAAATTATCAATTATTAAGATTCCGCCATTTCTCTTCCCACAATTTAGGGTCGGTGGTCGGTCGGGGGTTGACCGACACTTGACCGACACTTGGCAAAGAGTTTCGTCTGCGTCCAATAATATGCAATTATTAAGGTAGGAAGCAAAACAAGCCGCCCCTTGCAGCAAGCAAGAGACGGTTAGTAGCGCGTTAGCGCGATTAGTAGGGCTTTAGCCCGATTACTGGCAGACGGGCCGGACGAATTCCCCATAGAACCGAAGTTCGACTTGCTTTTGATACCAGCTATTATTGAACGTCAATTTGTACGCAAAGTTCGTATATTCATTGTCCGCGGAGAGCGAAGCGGACCAGTAGAGGCCGTTGGAGCCTCTATTTTTGTGCTCCGTGCCATCGAAGTAGCCGGCAGCAGGCAAAAAGATAGAATTCGTGTTGTCTGGTGCTTTGCTCTTAACAATGTAACCCTTCACTGTCGTGTTATTGTATTTTTTTGTATCACCGTTACACCACTCCCAAGCGCAGTTTTTTATCAATTCATCAAATTCAGCCATAGTCGGCATACGCCACGTACCGCCCCAATTGGCTCTGGCGGCATCGTCTATTGATTCAAGAACGGTCTTGCCACCATTATTATACTTTGCGAAGTTACCATCATGTAAATCGAAATAGGTACTCCAAGAATAGTCGGTTTTCGTTATTGTCTCACCCCAAGCGAAATAATCGCCATATCCTTCGGGGCTTTTGGCACCGACATTGCAGGTTGCCCAATAAGGTCCATTTTCCCATAATTGAACAGCTTCATGACCATTAACCTTCTTTTTTGTAGGTGCCACTGTCAACGCTTTGAAAGTGGTGACTTTTCCTGCTTCTACCTTAGTAAGATTGGTGGTCGTCTTGGTCATAATCAAAACTTCTTCCTCTTCTTCCATTTTGTAGAAACGGATAGCCATTGAGATTACATCTTCTTTCGCTTGGATGGGGAAGTAAACATTGGTTATATCTTCTTCATCCAAAGCAAGAGCATCACTGAATTCCATCGTGTAGGTAGCCAATGTTTCCTCGCTGCTATTCAACAAAGCAACCTCAATCTTCGTCAAAGCATCCGTTCCCTTGAGTTTCAAACCGATAACGGGACCAAATTGATTAATGGTGAAGTTGTAATTGGTTCCAGTACCGTCAGCAAAAGGACGATAATTGTCCTTTACATACGGAACGGTAAAGGTTTTTGCTGTACTTGTCGGGTCATAACCGTATGCCACGTCATATTTGGACATATCCGTAAGCGCCACGCCTTGGAATATGGCAACACTCGTGTTTTCGTCAATGGATTTCAAGGTGAGTAGTTGCTTTTCTGACCCTTTGTAGATGTAGATTTCATCTCCGTTTTCCCATTGCATATTGAACTTCACCCCTTTCGCTGTAGTTTGCCAACCTGCGGGGGCGATAATCTTATTCGGCTCTTGGGGAAGTTCAATCGTTCCGGTAATAGTACTAACTTCAGCGGGAGCGTTCTCTCTCGCTTCTTGAGAACCTCGGCAACCTGTGAGCAATAGCAACGCGGCTGCAAAATACATAATCTTCTTCATAACTTTCATTTGTCTAATGTTTAACAAGTTACTTACCAAGCGACATTGGCATCTTCATATTCCATTTCACCAAGCATGGCGGGATCGAAGGGACTAACGGTGCAGATAGCACCGCTGTGAATGACTTGGAGAACGTTCGTCTCCGGTTCAATGTAAGTTTTCATAAGCACTTTTGTTTCATTGATTAATGATTGTTTATTTTATCGCAACTATGGTCTTTGTTCGTTATCTTCCTTTTTTTTAGAATGCAACTTCCGCGAATTTTAGGTTGACGTTGTCTGCACGTGGTCCCGAAATGGTCGCGAGATGGTCACGATGCGGACTCTACTGATTGTCAACTTTTTTGCTGCTCCCTTTTCTGCTGCACCCAAAATCCGGGTCCTTGATGACCTGTTTCTTATCACTAACGCGCTGTATATCAACAATTTACCCCCCCCATTCGTGCTGATGGGGAGGGCAAGTTGCTTACTCTACCTAAAAAATTATGTTTGGTGGCATTGGCTCACACTAATTCGGGTGTAAAGATACAACAAAAATTTGGAATGTGCAAATAAATTTGTGTTTTTGTGGAAAATAAAGAAAAAAAAAGATAGATTAAGACTGCTAAATGACCATTACGCCAAAAATTTTGGCATAAAAAAAGAGCGGCTTACGGGAGTCGGACCCGCCTCCTCAGCTTGGGAAGCTGATGCACTACCGATGTGCTAAAGCCGCAAATGCGTTGCAAAGGTACAACAAAATTTTAGAATACGCAAATAAATTGTATTTTTGTAGAAAAAAAGAATAGATTAAAGGTATGTTTTTCAATTTGGAAGTGTGGAAATGTAGAAATTTGAAAGTGTGTCATCATTTCGTAATGATTTGTTATCAACAATTTGCAGAAGAGGACAGGATGCGCCAAATCTCCTGCGGTGAATTGACCACAAAACGAGCGGACGAGTGCAGCAAGTCACACTTGGCACCGAACCTCCACGAACAGGCAATCATATCAACGCCTGCGTTGGCGGCCGTCTGCACATCCACCAAACTGTCGCCGATATAGAATGTGGAGTCAGATGGGGAGGATTTAACGTTGAGAGCAGACAGGATGTCCCAAACGATTTGGGGATGGGGTTTGCGCGGAACGCCGTCACGTTCACCCAACACCACATCGAACATATCCGGGAAAAAACGGGTGACAATGCGCTGCGTGGCCTGCATGTACTTGTTGGAGGCGACTGCCAACCGGCAGCCCCGCTCTTTCAACCGCGACAACAAAGCCGAGATACCGTCATAAGGGGTTGTCAAATCACAATTGTGTACATTATAGAACGCCACAAACTCCGCCCGGACACGCAAGACCTCGTCAGACAAAGAGGCATTGTGCATCAGGAACTGTGAAGTACAAGGCTGAGCCAACAAGGCACGTTCTATCAGTTTATTGATGCCGTTGCCTACCCAATGCGGATAGCATGCCGCACCGTGCGGCGCATAGCCGCACGCCTCCAACGCATGGTTGCACGCCCGCCCCAGATCGGCGACCGTATCAAGCAGCGTACCGTCCAAATCAAAGATGATGACCATAAATGAAACTCGGGTCCAGATAGGTTTGTTCCATTGCGTCGGTTGCGGCTATCTCCTCCGCCGTAAGCGTTCGTTGGCTTGTGCAAAGGGCCTGTGCCAACCGCTCCGACAACTCGTCCACATTACGCAACGAAGTCATCGGCCGCAAGTTCGTGACGCGCTGGCGCACCGACTGAACGCCGTGCTTCGCCAGTTTGTCGCGTGAAGGGGTAATGGCCTGCTGCAAGGCATCGAAATCGACATCAAAGAGCATGGTGCCGTGTACAATCGTTCCCGTAGGCAGGGCGTAACAGGCATTGCCGGACACCTTGCAAAAACGCTCTTCGCCTTCGGCAACGGTACGCACCAAGATATCGTTGTGCTCGGACCGCACCGCCGGAACCCCCAATCTGCGCAAGGCGTCCGACATTCTGTCCAAATAATGCAGAAAGACCTGCTCCATGTGTGTAGAAGGCGACAGGTAAGAGGTCATCAGGTTGCCTTGGTCGGCATAGACACAACCTCCTCCACTTTTACGGCGGTAAAAAGCCACACCATGGCTCCTGCAATAATCCAGATTAACTTCGTCCTCAATGACCTGATGGCGGCCGAAGATGACGGTCGGGTTCACCGACCAAAAAAAGACAATCTCTTCGGTGACACGGCGCGCCAGATACTCCTCCAGAGCGAGGTACCACACCAACCGGCGTCCTGCAGGCGGAACAAGTTGCATCATATTGAGGGTTCGGAGACCTCCTTGCCCCTACAAAAACGGTGACGGATATCGCGGTCATCGCCCTGATAGACATAGCGTTCCAACCGCTGCGGAAGAGTGTAATGGTCAAAATTAAGATAACTGTCGTCCACCACCAACGCATCGAACTCATATCCGGGTTCGAAACTGCCCACTTTGCCGAAGAAACGGCCGCCGCCCTTGGTGGCCATGTAAAAGGCCTCGCTCAGTGTCAGGAAGGGCATCTTGCCTTCCGACCGGGCATAAACCAGTTTGCTCATTTGCACCGCATACTGCATCACGCGCAGTACACTCAGATGATGGCCGGCCGACACGTCCGTCCCTAACGCCACGGGGACACCGGCCTGCAATAGCGCGCGGACGGGTGCAATGCCGGAAGCCACATTGCAATTGGATGTAGGACAATGCACGGCCATAACCTGCTGACGCACCATCAAAGCCAGTTCCTCGCCTTCCGTGTAGCAACAATGCGCCATCAACGTAGGTGTCTGTCCGAATAGGCCGTAGCGGTAATAAGCATCGCCGTAACAAACGGATTCCGGTTCCAACTCCTTAACCCACCGTATCTCCGTCCTGTTTTCGCTCAGATGCGACTGTACAGGCAATCCATAGGAAGCGGCCAAGTCCCCGAACGTCCGCATCATCTCCGGCGAACAGGACGGCACAAAACGCGGTGTAAGGACCGTGCGCACCAAAGCTGTATCCGGTTGCTGCCCGAACGAACTGTAAAAACGGCGCACGTCGTCCGGTGTGTTGCGCAGGTTAGCAGGGCAGTTACGGTCCATGCCGACCATGCCGACGCAAGCCCCTATGCCCGCTTCCTCAAACAGGCGTATCAGACATCGGGTAGCCTCGGCGTGGGCCGAAGCGAAAACAGCACTGCGCATCGTACCCTGCATCCACAGTTCATGTACGAAACGGCGGTAGATACGCTCCGCATACGCCGTGTCGGCAAACTTGGCCTCCTCGGGAAACGTATATTTCTCCAGCCACGGCAACAACTCCTCGTCCAACGCCAAGCCCATATTGCGGTATTGAGGCGCATGGACATGAAGGTCGCAGAAAGCGGGGAAAAGCAAGCAGTCGCCAAAATCGGTTACCGGCAAAGAGCGCCACTCATCGGGCAGTTCGGCATACACACCGACGACCCGACCGCCGTCGTCCACACCGACATAGCCGCGCGGCACCCAACGGAAAGCGTCCGGCGAAGGTGTATAGACAATATTGGCGCGATAGACGGTCACGGCTCAGAGCGGTTAACCTTGGGGTTACGGAAGAAAAGCAGCAAGACCAAATAATTGATAATGCCCGCAAGGAAGATGCAAACGATACTCAGCATGCCGTCATCCCACGTGGGCAGATTTTTGACCATAATCGGCAGGCAGACAAACTGGATAACCAAATTGAGCGCACGCGCAAACAGGAAACCGCCGGCGTTCTTCCAACTCGGCACCGTACCGAACGTATAAAGGTTACTGAGGTAATAATTCGGAATCATCTCCAAGACGAAACCGATACCGAAAGCCACATAGTACAGAACCGTGTCCTTGACGGGTTGTCCCAACGCCCACATGGCCAGCATGAAGAATGCCGTCTGCGCCAAGGTCCCTATAGACCCCAGTATCACAAAACGCACGGCGCTACGGATTTTGTCCGGCAGATAAGACGTAGGCAGTTTGGGCATGGCAAATTATTTCAAAGCGTCCAACAGTTCGTTCATGGCAGCGTCCAGTCCGTTGACTTCGCGTCCGCCGGCGGTTGCCATCCACGGTTGTCCGCCTCCGCCACCCTGTATGTGCTTGGCTGCCGACTTAATCATCTGACCGGCATGTTTGCCCCCGTCCACCAAAGGTTGGCTAAGGAAGACACTAATCATCGGTTTGCCCCCGCAATGTGTGGCACCAAGCAGGGCAAAGCGGCTGTCCGCACACCGGCTGCGCAACAGCGGCATGACATTGCGGAGCAACTCGGCATCCACCTCGCCCGTCAAGCGCACCACCTGCATGCCGTTCATCTCCTCGGCACGTTGCAGAAGCGTATCGCGGAACATTTCGGCTTTCTCGGCATTGAAAGCGTCGATTTTCTTTTTCAGTTCGGCATTCTCGTCTATCTGTTTGCGGACGGCCCCTTTCAGGTCAGGCACGTTGTTGAACATCGTGCGCAACTCGGTCAGTAAATCCGCCTGTCCGCAATACAGTTCATCCGCTTTGTCCGCCGTGACAGCCTCAATACGGCGCACACCGGCTGCCACACTCGTTTCCATAACAATACGCACCGTACCGATACGGCCGGTACTGCTCACATGACAACCGCCGCACAACTCAATGCTCGGACCATATTGGATAACGCGGACATCATCGCCGTATTTCTCGCCAAAGAGCGCCATAGCTCCCATCGCCTTGGCTTGGGCAATAGGCGTATGCCGGCTCTCTTGCAGGGCATAGTCAGCGCGAACGAGGCTATTGGCCAGCCGTTCCGCGGCACGCAGTTCATCCGGCGTCACTTTCTGGAAATGGCTGAAATCGAAACGCAGGCTGCCGGGCGTCACCAGACTGCCTTTCTGTTCCACGTGCGTGCCAAGCACCTGACGCAAAGCATAATGGATAAGGTGCGTGGCGGTGTGGTTGCAGGCGATAGCCTGACGGCGAACCGCATCCACCCTGGCCACGAGTCTTGGATGCTGCATGGCTGACTGTGCATCAAGGAATGCCTCCGGCAGTCCTGCCACGATATGCACGGGCAGCCCGTTTTCGCGCTTGGTATCTATAACCTTAATGCTTATTTCATCATTCAAAACCAATTCACCCGTGTCTCCCACTTCACCGCCCATTTCGGCATAGAAAGGCGTCCTGTCAAGCACGATTTGATACAAATCCTTGCCTTTTTGGCTGACTTTGCGGTAACGCAGCACTTCAGTCCCGCATTCCAGGCAGTCGTATCCGACGAACTCTGTCTCGCCGTCTTTCAGTACGACCCAGTCACCCAAGTCCTGTTTATTGGCACTGCGCCCCATCTCTTTCTGGTGCTCCAAGGCCTTGTTGTACTCAGCCTCGTCAGTCGTCATGCCGTTTTCACGCAGGATAAGTTCCGTGAGGTCCAGCGGGAAACCGTAGGTGTCTTTCAGCGTGAACACATCCACACCGCTGACCACCGTCTTTCCGGCCTTGCGTGCATCCGCCATCAGTTTGTCCAACAGGCTGATACCCTTGTCCAAAGTACGCAGGAAGGCCTCTTCCTCCGCCTTGACGACCGGTGTTATCTGCTGTTCCTGTTTTGCCAATTCGGGATAAGCTTCTCCCATATCCGCAATCAGTTGCGGCACAAGTTTGTATAGGAAGGCCTCGCGGCGGTCAAGGAACGTGTAACCGTAACGTACGGCACGGCGCAGGATGCGGCGGATAACATACCCTGCCTTCTCGTTGCTTGGCAGTTGCCCGTCCGTGATAGCAAAGGCAATGGTACGAATATGGTCAGCAATGACGCGCATGGCGATATCCGTATTTTCGTCCTTGCCGTATTCGCATCCTGTCAATTCGCCTATCTTGTGCAACATGGGTTGGAAGACATCCGTATCGTAATTGCTCTGTTTGCCTTGAATGGTGCGCACCAAACGCTCAAAGCCCATGCCTGTATCAATCACTTTCTTGGCCAGCGGTGCCAAACTGCCGTCCGCCTTACGGTTGAACTGCATGAAGACGATGTTCCAAATCTCAATGACCTGCGGGTGGTCCTTGTTCACCATCTCGCGGCCGGGTACCTTGGCTTTCTCCTCTTCGCTGCGGCTGTCCACATGTATCTCGGAGCAGGGACCGCAGGGACCGGTATCGCCCATCTCCCAGAAATTGTCGTGCTTGTTGCCGTTGATGATGTGGTCTTTGGGCAGATGTTTCTCCCAAATGGCCGCCGCCTCGTCATCACGTCCCAACCCTTCGGCGGGCGAACCCTCGAACACCGTTGCATAGAGATTCTTGGGGTCAATCTTCAGCACGTCCACGATATACTCCCAAGCGAAGTCAATGGCCTCTTGTTTGAAATAGTCACCGAAGGACCAGTTGCCGAGCATCTCAAACATGGTGTGGTGATAGGTGTCGTGTCCCACTTCCTCCAAATCGTTGTGCTTACCGCTGACGCGCAGACATTTCTGACTGTCCGCCACGCGAGAAAATTTAACGGGGTCGTTGCCCAAGATGATACCCTTCCACGGGTTCATGCCCGCGTTGGTGAACATCAGCGTAGGGTCATCTTTGATAACCATCGGTGCGCCGGGAACGACTTGGTGTCCCTTGCTTGCCATAAAGTCCAAAAAGGATTGTCTGATTTCTTTGCTTGTCATACAGTTAGGTATGTTCTAATATTACGATTTTCTAAAATTGTTCCAATATGGCGATACGTTTCTCGGGGTCGGGATGCGTGGAGAACAGGCTGTTCATGAATCCCATAATGCCACTTTCCATCCCATTCGGACGCATGATGAATAGTTGCGCCACATCGTTGCGTTGTACGTTGTCCAGCCCGGGATTGTTGGAAATCTTGCGCAACGCCGATGCCAAAGCCAAGGGATTGCCGCACAGTTCCGCCCCGCCGGCATCCGCCATATACTCGCGCTTGCGCGAGATGGCGAAACGGGTCAGTATCGTGAACAGGTAGGCCACCATGCAGCATACCACACCGATGAGCAACATCACCACAACGCCCACACCGCTGTCCTTGTTGTTGCGTCGGCCGGAGAACCAAACCGAGTTAAACATCAGCCGAATGACTATCTCCATCACCGTTGCGACGATGCCCACAAAAACAATGCTTGTTATCAGCAGCCGCGTGTCGCGGTTGCGTATATGGGTCAGTTCATGACCTATCACACCCGCCAATTCGTCGTCGTCCAGCCGGTTGATGATACCGGTCGTCAGTGTCACGGCATACGATTTGTCGTTGATACCGCTGGCAAAAGCATTCAGTTGCGGATCGTCCACCACATAGACGGCAGGCATCTGCATTCCGCACCCCATGCACAGGTTCTCCACAATATTATACACCCTCGGGTTCTCCCTCCGCTCCAACGGACGCGAACGCACGGCAGACTGCACCATCGCGGAATTGGCGAAATAGGCTATCAGGAACCACACCGCTACGATGCCCAGCACCCACGGCAACGCCGTCAGGAACGAATAAGTCACCCCGTCCCAATCCACGCTGCGCACCGCGCAGGCAGAATCGTGCGAACCGCTGCCCAGATAACTGACAATAACCAAAAACACCCACACCATTAGCAAAATGATGCAGGGAAAAGCAAGCAACAACAGCACCGACTTGGTGTTGTTGCGCATTATTTGCGTATGAAGTCCTACGTATTGCATGTCAATCGGTCAGGCATCCGCCTAAAATTTCACTTCCGGTGCCTTGTCCAATGCGGCGCGGTCCTCAGCGGCTATCTCGAACATCGGCTCTTTTTGGAAACCAAACAGACCGGCAAACAGGTTGGCGGGGAAAGTCTGGATGGCATTGTTCAACTCGCGGGTGGCGGAATTGAAGAAACGGCGCGCCGCAGCCAGTTTGTTCTCAATGTCGCTCATTTCGCCTTGCAGTTGCAAAAAGTTCTGGTTGGCCTTCAGGTCCGGATAGGCTTCCAGCGACACTTTCAGCCCGGCCAGCGCGTGAGTCAGTTGCGCATCGGCGGCAATCTTACCGTTGATGTCCGAAGCGTTCATGGCGGCAGCGCGAGCGGAAGTTACGCGGTCCAATGTCTCTTTCTCGTGTGCGGCATAGCCTTTGACGGTTGCCACCAACTGGGGAACCAAATCATAACGCTGCTTCAACTGCACGTCAATGTTCGCAAAGGCGTTCTCGCGGTTGTTGCGGAAACGTACCAAACGGTTATACAATGAGATTACCCAAATAACGAGAATAGCGATAACGGCTAAAATAATAAGTCCTGCAGTCATAATTGTAATGTTTTATTGGTTGTTTTCTATATTTTCGATTTCTCTGGCAACGGCCGGTTGATAGCGTTCGCGCTCGGGAATGATGAGTGGATTCTTCTTCAGTTCCTCGCTCAAGGTGCGGTTCTTGAGAAGGTCAACAGCCATATACAGGGCACGAGAGAACGACTCCGCATCGGCGGCATTCTTACCCGCCAAGTCATATGCCGTGCCGTGGTCAGGCGAAGTGCGGATAATATCCAGTCCTGCCGTGTAGTTCACGCCGTTCATGTCAAGGGATTTGAACGGTATCAGCCCCTGGTCGTGGTACATGGCCAACACTGCGTCAAAATGAACATACCTGCCGGCTCCGAAGAACCCGTCGGCGCTATACGGTCCAAAGGCGAGAATACCCTCGTCGTTTGCTTTGGCCACAGCGGGCCGGATACTTTCCTCTTCTTCCTTGCCTATCAACCCGTTGTCGCCGGCATGCGGATTGAGTGCCAACACGGCAATACGCGGACGACGGATAAGGAAATCATTTTTTAGGGCATCGTTCAGTATCTGCATCTTGCGTAGCACGCGCTCCTCCGTAATCGTCTGGGACACTTGGGCGATTGGCGTGTGGTTGCATACCAACGCAACTTTCATCGCCTCGCTGACCATCATCATGAGACTCTCGCCCTTGAACAACGAATTGAGATACTCTGTATGGCCGGAGAAAGCGAACTGTTCGCTTTGAATGTTCGCCTTACTGATAGGAGCGGTCACCAGCGCGTCAGCCAGACCATCTTTCAAGTCTTTGCAGGCCCGTTCCAACGCGGCATACGAGGCAGCACCGGCTTCGCGGGTCGATTCGCCCAACCGGACAGGTGTCGTGTCCGGATAACAGGTAATCAGGTTGATGCGGCCGTCCTTGGCATCTTTCGGATTGTCAATCAGGTTAAACTGTATATTCTTGCATTCGTCACTCAATGTCTGAGCGTGTTGGCGGGCAATCTTGGCGTTGCCGTACACGATGGGTTGGCACACCTCGCATACATGCGGATTGGCGAGACATTTCAATATCACTTCGTATCCCACACCGTTAACATCTCCGGCGGTTATGGCAATAATAGGTTTCATATCCATTAGCAATTAGCAATTAACGATTAGCACTGTTTCTTTACCCCACTTTATGAATGTATCTTCTCGTATCTGAGTTTGTCCGTATCGTAGGGTTTGCGTTCTTCATCCTTGTATCCGAGGCTGACGATGCACAGCACGGTCAAATGTTCGGGTATGCCCGCCAATTCGCGTACAAAGGTCTCCGCCTGGCCGCCGTCTTGGGTCTCTCTTCCGTACACCTGACACCAACAGGCTCCCAAGCCTGCATCCTCAGCAGCCAGCAGCAAATTCTGTGCCGCAATGGCGCAGTCGCACATCCACATGTCGGTCAGTGAAGCATCGGCCGCTACCACAATACCTGCCATTGCGGTATCAAACATCCCGCTGCCGTAGGTGCGGCATGCCGACAAACGGCGCAGGCGGTCTGTATCCGTCAGGACGTAGAACTCCCACGGGTTGGTACGTTTGGAGGACGGTGACATCAGGGCGCAGCGCAGGATATAGTCTATTTTCTCCTGTTCCACGGGTTTGTTTTGGTATTTGCGTATAGACCGGCGCATCCGGCATAACTGTTCAAAACTTTCCATAAGGTCTCTTTATAATTTGGTTGGCAAAGGTACAATAAATATATGACATACGCAAATAATTCTCATTTTTTTCGTTTTCTGGAAGGTCACCCGAAGGCAGCACGGAGGTCAACCGCATGTCGTTCATCAGTCATACATAGTGTGACTATTGGCTACGACACCTATTGAACTGCGCATTCTCGACGTTAAAAAGTTTGCACATGTAATTTTTTTTTCGTACCTTTGCAGCCCAAACAATTGGATTTTTGAAGTTTTAACGAGTATTTCTCTTTCAATCTATTAGACATACACCATGAAACATTTTCTTTTTTCTCTTTTGGTCTTTTGTCCTATTATCGCTTCGGCGCAGCCACGCGTGTTCGCACACCGCTTGGGAGGTCGGCAGGAATCGGACGAAAATACGCTATCCGCTCTATTATCTGCCTCCTCGCAAGGAATGACAGGCTTTGAGACGGTATTGTTGGCGGCCATCACCCCCAATCCCGTGTCGGAGGAAACCGTCAATATCGCCCTCGCCTTAGGGGTGGCAAGGCTAAACGCGACCATGGACGGGTCCAGCAGGGCATCTATCGCCTTTGCTCATACCAAAGGCTTGCAGGTAACCGTTTGGCCGGGCAGTAAGCCGGAAGATTCCGTCTTGGGCTATTGGTTGGGGGCGGACGCATTGTGTTCCGACTGTCCGCTGGCTGCTAAACAATACATGGCGGAGCATCTGCCGTGGGTGCCTTTTGTGTTCTAATTCGTTGAATTTATATTTGTTACCCTATGAAACGAGTTGTCTTTTGCTTGATTATTGCTGCCGCCTGCACCCTAATGGGATGTAAGCATTCTGCCGGAACCTCCAAAGTGTCCGCCACCGGCTCAATCTACGAATGTGTTTTGGTCGCACCTACAGCACTTGCCCCCGACATGCAAGCGGTCATGGAGGCCGATATGCCCTGTCTGCCGCAGATGGAACCCTATTTCAACGTGACGCACGTTCCGCCTGCCTCCTTTGACAATTTCCTGAAGTCAGCCCGCAATATCCTGATAGCCGACATTAACCCCAGCAGATACACTGCATTGCGCATCAAATACCGGATTGACCCGTGGTCCACGCCGCAAGCGGTTTGCCACATCCAATCACCCGACAACGCTTCCGTAGCCGCTTATTGGAACGAACACGGCGAACAGGTGCGCGAATGGTTCGTCCGTCAGGAACTGGCGCGGCAGGCCAAGTTCTACCGCGGCTACACCGACAAGGAAGCCCGCGCCGCCCTGAAACGCGGCTTCGGATGCGATATGCTCATTCCGGAAGACTACATGCTTATCATGGATACCGTGGCAGACGGCAACCTGTGTTTCCTGTGGTGCTGCAACGACAAAGGCCCTATGCGACGCGACATCGTTGTCTATTCCTACCCCTACACCGATGCCGTGATGTTCGCCCCTGAAAGATTAAACGCCAAGCGGGACGAGGTGCTCGGACGATTCGTCACCGCCACCGTACCGGGTTCCTATATGGGTACCGAATACAAGATTTTCCCGCCGCAGCAGCGGGATGTACTCCCCCTGCCCCGACGGGATTCGTCCGATGCGTCGATTAGCAGCACTTTCTATGCCACCGAAGTGCGCGGATTGTGGAAGATATTCAACGGCGAAGCGATGGGTGGCCCCTATGTGTCGCTGACACGCGTGGATACGACCCGAAACCGCATCGTCACGGCTGAGACATTCCTGTTCGCCGCAGGGCAAAAGAAACGCAATGCTATCCGCAAGGAAGAAGCCGTCCTTTACACCCTGCAACTGCCATAAACATCAGAAAAGACGTATGACACGGATGCCGTTTTTGGCGTAGTCTGCCAACGGCTTGTCCTCTATGACCACTTTCTTCTTGCCGTAGGAAGCGTGGATGAAATGCATCTCGCCGTTTTCCAAACGGTATGCGATAGCCACGTGCGCCAAGTCAAGCCCAGGATGGGTGTCCATAAAGGTGATGATGTCGCCGGACTGTATCTGGTCCATAATTTCTTTCTTGCGCAACTGTTGTTGTGATACGAAATAATAGGGGTTCTGGGCAGTCAGACGCTCCTCCATCATGCGGATGCGCCCCAACTCGCACGGGTCGTCCAGCAATTGGAAATAGGTTTTCGGATGCATGGACATATAGTAGAACGGCTGTTCCACCTCTTCACCCAGATCCTTGGAAATCTCGCGCATGATGCCGTTGGTCTGGTTTTGCAGAATCCATTCCGAAGTGTAGTGTACACGGGACGAATAGCCGTCCACTACGCCAAGACGGTAACGCATGTTGCGAATATTGTCACACAGGGTCTCATAACAAGGTACCACCCGTTCAACGGACGGCGCGGGACGTAACGCATAATGTTCGCCGTCACCGGCTTGCACGATGCGATAGCCTTTCAGTGTCAGTGCGAAACAGGTGGTCAGTTCAACGAACAGGATGCAGTCCGTCTTGTCCAGATAGACGTGCAAACGCTCGGGCACGGTTTCCAGCGAAGCCCACAAATAATCCGTCCCGAGGAACTCCAACGCGACCTTAATCATCAGTTCGTTCATCGGCATGTTCCCCGCCTGCGGCAGTAGCTTAGGGGCGATGCGGGCGTAAATGGCATAGTTGCGGTCCGCCTGATTGACGGTGTCCAGTTGGGTTTCCGTCTGCGCCGACAGTCCTAAACATACGGCTGCAAAGAGCATGGATAAAAGTACTTTTTTCATATAATTATATTTTAGGGGTTGTGTTATTTACGGTTTCTTTTTACTTCCAAACATTTCGAACTTGCCCATCGCCCAAAAAACGAGCCAATCGGGCAAGTGGTTGATAATCGGCACGATGATATAGTTCCACGCTCCGGGCATACATTGCTTGCGTTGCGTACCGAACAGCACCCTCAATGCCCTGCGCACCAACCGTTCCGGCGGCATAGTGATACCGGCCCGACGCAACCATTTGGCAAAGACCGGTGTAAAAGGCAACAGCCCCGTGTCCGTCGAACCCGGCGTAACGGCCAAAACACGGACACCGAACGGTTTCAGTTCGTACCAAAGCGATTTGGAGAAATTCAGCACATAGCCTTTAGTGGCGTTGTAGCACTGTATGCCGGGCATCGCCATCCACGCCGACATGCTGGACATATTCAATATATATCCTTTTCCGCGCCGGCACATGTTCTCCGCAAACAGTTTGCACAGTTTGGTCACCGTAACCACATGCAACATCGTCATAGTCTCCACTTTGGCCATCGGCGTACTGCACAACGGATTGAAAACGAGCATGCCGGCGTTGTTGACCAACACTTCCACCTCTATCCCATTGTCTTGGCAGTAGCGGTACACCCGCTCCGCTGCATCCTGTTCCGCCAGATTCATGTAAAGCCACCGTACGATGATGCCGTACCGTTCCGCCAATTGTCCGGCTACGACGGGCAACTCCATTTCCTGATTGCTGACCAACAGCAAATCGTACCGGTAATCCCGCGCCAAAGCGGTGGCATACATTAACCCTATCCCCGACGAAGCGCCGGTCACTAATGCGTACATATAAGCCTTTCTTTTACAGTGTCCATCCATGCATCGCCTTCCGCCAAGAGGCACTCAAAACCGGCCTGGCTTCCGGCTTCGATATTTGGCTGTAAATCATCTATATATAGGGTGTCTTCGGGACGGATACCCGTCTGCTCTGTCACCAACCGGTAGCACCGCAAATCGGGCTTGGCCAAACGGATTTCATTGGAGAAGAATAGGCGGTCAAAACAATCATACACGCCTGCCTTGCGGAGACAATCCACCGTCCAACGGGCATGTATCTCATTGATATTGGACAACACATAGACGCCCAACCCCTGTTTTTTCAACCGTTTAATCAAATCCGCTTTCTCTTGTTTTATCCCTACCAACATGGCCAACCAAGCATCCTCTACCTGCTGCCGCGACGTACCGGCTTTGCACACCGACAGGATACCGTCTAAAAAAGCGTCGGAAGAGATATCGTCCACCTGATAGCGGTTGATAAGGTCGTTTTCGCCCACGCCCGTAAGGTCCTGTGGGGCAACCGTTCCCCCCGCACGGATTTTCTGCGGGTCAACAATGGCCTGAAATGCAGTGATAGTACATTGCACATCCAAATCAATGAGTACACCGCCCAAGTCAAATAACACATTGCGAATCATGACGCAAAGGTAGTAAAAAAAAATGGGGTATGCAAATTTTTTAGCAGAAAATTGACACGGATAGTCCGGAGTCGTTATTTATCCAAGGAAGAGTACCCAAGATGATTGCCAGACAAGCGACAAGGCTGAGCGATACATTGCCGTATTGAACTAAAAAAAGAACGATATTCGTGCTAATATGCCAACTTTCTAACATGGTCCAATCAATTGGATAAAATAGGGCAAGGTACAACAATCCTGCACCAACTATCAATCCCACCACAAAACATGTAGCAGCAAATAGAGTATAAAAACGTGATGCGGCATGCTGTTCTTCACGTACCATATCCACGACCTGCATTTTTTTGTCAAGTTGACGTATAAAATCATCTTTAACGTCCACAAGACGAAAATCGTCAAAAAGTTGCTTTATGTCATTATCAGTTGTCATGATTAAGAATTGATTTGAGGTGAGTGCGTCCGCGACTTAAGTACGACTTGATCGTCCCCATCGGTTTCAGCATGATTTGCGCAATTTCCATTATTGATTTGCCCTCCATATAAAAGAGAAGAATAGCCGTCTTTTCGTTGGGCGGAAGTCCCTCTAAAGCTTGATAAAGCGTATCGTATTGATAGGTATTTGTGTCTTCAGGATTAGGTTCTTCTGTGGCTTGCTCTATATCTGTAGTAGGCGGAGGCTGCCGACGCGTGTAGTCAATAAAACTATTGTAAGCAATTCGATGAAGCCACGTCGAGAACTTAAATCGCTCCACAAATCCATCATACGATAGGTAGGCTTTGAGCAACGCTTCCTGCGCTAAATCGTCTGCATCGTCTCGGTTGCCCTCACATAGAGCCAGAAGGAATCGTCTTAATCCCTCCTGCTCTTGTTTTACAAGTTCGATGAAACGTTCGCGTGTCATGGTTATAGTGACCCATTACACGTTATTTCTTGGCTTCAGCATCCTCTTTGTCAAGTTCCGGTTTGAGTAACTTCTTGCCCACAAAGAAACCTATCAGAAGTGCTATACCGAACGCCATGAAGAAAGCGCATGCTATAAAATTGGATTCGTTTATATAGTGCGTAACGCCACCATTTATGGTAGTCTCCCATTTTACTGAGGTTTGGATTATCTCCACGATTAAAGCACATATAGAACACATTGACAATCCGCTACCCGAAATGAGCAGTGCAAGAAGCCCCCATTTAGTACTGTGAACACCTTTTTTCTTCTTCGGAGTCAGCAACTCCGGATTAATTTCTTGTCCTTTCTCCAAAGCAGAAAGCAGTACCTTAGTGCGGTTGATGTTTTCCAACTTTTTAAACCACACTAAAATAGCAAAAAAGCCAATAATAAGGACAATAATTAAAGCAAAATTGATAAGATCATAACACTGATATGCAGTCATAATGAATGATTTGTTAAAATATTAAACTGTGTTATATTTTTGAGACGTCTCTGCATATTAAACGCAAGACATCCCCAAAAGGTTGCATTGAAGTTATTTTATTTGCTAAAAATTCACACAAAAAATCAAGTAATACATTATGGTCTTTGTGCAAAAGTAGTAAAAAAAGGACACATATGCAATTTATATAGCAATTTTCTTGCACAAATAAAAAAAAAAAAGTAATTTTGCACCCGCTTTTGGAAAGTTGTCTGAGTGGTCGAAAGAGCCGCACTCGAAATGCGGTGTACGCATTACGTCGTACCGGGGGTTCGAATCCCTCACTTTCCGCAGAGCCGATAGATAAAGGGATTTCGGCATTACGGGGTAAAAAAACCTGACGAAATCGTGACGAAAATCTTTTCGGAACTCCCTAAAAGAGTATGTTCAAAGTTTTTCTTCGGAGGTGTTCAACACATCCCCGAAGAAAAAAAATGCAATTTTTTGAACTTGAAAATTTCGCCCTTCCCGCGAAAGAGATTCCAACCCTGTATTCACCAGCTAAATTGTGCCATAACTGCCAAGGATGGTACATGGAGTATTATTTCTACAACGAGTGCATCGGTCAGCAAGAACGACGCCGGGTACTCCTTAATATGTATAGAAAGCGTTACCGCACGTTGGCTGAGTTCAAGGTGTTTGCTAACAGCGTGATCTCCTCCACCAACATCAAACTGATGAATGGATGGACGCCCTACGGACAAAAGCAGAACTCACGCAACTATCTCCCACTTACCGAAGTGTGTGACGCATTCATCGCAGAGAAGGGACGCGAACTATCTACCGAAAGTATGCGTTCCTACAAGAGTTTCTGCAACCGCTTATCGGCTTGGGTAAATGACAACTATCCGGGGTGTCAGATATGTCAGTTCACGGGAGGGCATGCCGTTGAGTTCATGGACTATCTATATATGACACCCAGCAAGAAGGCTGATCCAAACTCTGCTTGGCAGCAGCGACTTGCACGTGCGCACAAAAAGACTGAGGCAAAAGAGCCCAAGCAGATGAGTGCCAATACCTACAATGGCATCCTAAAGTGCGGTAAAGCATTTTGGGGTTGGTGTGTGAGCAAATCATATATTAAGGAGAGCCCCTTCGATAAGCTCCAACCGAAACATGAAACGGAGAAGAAACGTGACATGATTCCGCAAGATGTACGAAAGAAGATCGTTTCCTACATTCAAAAGGAAAATCCTGCGTTCGAGATTATCTACCATTTGGTGATGACTTCCCTCATCCGTCCCATCGAGGTGGAGCGTGTGCAGATTAGAGACATAGATTTGCAAAATCACTGTATCAATCTGCCCGGCAGTAAAACCAAGAACCATCACGCTCGCACTGCCCCACTAACGGACAGAACTTGCGAACTGCTTGCAAAGCATATCGCAGGTGTGCCGGATAACTACTATCTTTTCGATAGTCAGTATAAGGCATCCGCTAAGCCAACCTCCAGCGATTCCTACGGACGTTGGTGGGCAAAGATGCGCAAAGAACTTTGTTTGGATGATAGTTACCAACTATACTCACTCCGCGACACAGGTATGAATACCATGATGACTGAGTGCGGATTAGACCCAGTGACTGTCATGGAAACGGCAGATCACTCTGACTTGAGTATCACAACAAAGTACATTAAGCACTTCCATGGTGAGAACGTGGAGAAGGTTCGCAAAGCTGCTTTAGCATATTAAAGCAGTTTGTAGAACACCCCTTTCATCATCTTTGACATCCCATGCTCCGTAAAGGTCGCTGTTATCTTCTCGCACAGGTATCTCTGCCCATGGATGATAAACACCGACCTTGCATTGGGAACGTCATCAGCAAGGAACTTGAATGTGTATTTCTGCGTGGGATCAATCTTTCCCTCTATGGTGTATTGGTTGAAGGTGTCGGAATTAAGTGCCAACGACCATCCAAGATGTTCGGGCCACCAAGTGTGATTGAAATCTACCACATCAATATAAGGGTGCCTATAGGTATCAAACAATCCCCCTCCGGGATAGAAGCCCACATAGATTTTATCAAGATACTCCTCATCCTCTTTAAGGTAGTTCTCCTGCAACTCCTTGATAAAATAGTCGGGCTCAGGGGCAAGATGAGCCATTGCCTCATCCCAGTTGTCAAAACCATTATGAGGACGTGCTGCTTTAGCATTCTCATAATCGGGCAACTGTAAGAATATACACTGCCCTTTCGCCACGTCCGTATCATCAATCCATGCAGGAACTATTTTGAGTTCCTTGGTGTCAGCATCCGGGTGAACCATACGAGGCGCAAAGGTATTGACAAACTGCCCTATAGTATGATAATAACCGAAAGGCACCTGTTCTCCTTCAAAATTAGAGGAGCCAAGTTTCTCAAATTGGATAACGCGGACGATAAGATACCTATCTTCTTCCTTGCAATAGTAAAGCCGACTAATCGCACCTGTTACCGGATTTTCCACTTTCTCCCATTCATTCCTGCGTGCCATTTCAGCTACGACTTCGACATTATCGACTTCCCTATACAAACTACCACGTTCTAAGTACTTATCCAGCCAAAATTGTATAAAGGTGGGATTAACATAGTATTTCCACATACGATGGTCACAGTCGGCGTATTTGAGATTGCAGGCTCCTCTATACTTACAGTCACCCACATCCACCTTCTCCATTTGGTAGTCATCAATCACCTGTTTGAGTTCCACATCTTCGCAGTTCTCAATAAGTGTACGTGTGAAAGCCATACGTACATACTTTTTGTTGTGGTCTATATCAAACTCACAATTCATCAAATACTCCAGTTGCTCCAGTAATTCCGTAATCGTCCAATGCGGCAATGCCTTGGCAAAGTTATGGAGTTCCCAAGCAGCCGGAAGTGCGTTGCATATTAGCAGATATTTGTAGTTACTGCGTTCCCACTCAGTAAAGTCAAAGGAGTACCCTAATTTGGTGCATATCTGCTTTACAATATACAGCATATACGGCTGAAAGGACAAAGTTGTGGATTTCCAAGTGGCACCTCCCATGGCAAGGTTCATATCATTTTGTACGTTGCCACTACTATTATTCACCCACGGCAAAGCTACATACTTTGTGCCATAACTATCCACCCAATTATTCATATCCATAGGGAATGAAGATGCAGCCGTATTGGGATAGCTCAACTCCATTTCATTGATATAGACATCATCGAAGGTGTTCACAAAGTTGCTGACTGAACGACCTTCCAAGAACTGCGTCTTAACCTCAATGTCAGTGAGTTCGGTTATAGTTATACTGCCACGTTTACAAAACTTGCCATCGCGGATTTCACAGGAGAAAAGCAGTTGCTTCTTTTCTACGTCCTTGCAGCTTATATGCCCAAAGATGGCTGTGTTTTGAGGGCAGTTCTTCAGGGGGAACGTGATGGCTAACGTATAACTATCAGCTCCGGAAAATTGGCGGTTCTCACTGACGAAATCAAAACTACTGCCCTTCTTGAGCAGGGCAACCTTATTGTCAATAGTTATAGTCATTTTCTTTGAGATTTAGGGGTTTTGTTCTTCATCAATTGGTTGTACTCATCTTGGGCTTTCTTGATGCCACTATCACCCTCCACCGTATTGACAGTGACAAAGGGCTCATTCAATCGTGTACCAATGCCTTTCATCGTGTGGGAATAGTCGCTAAGCGCAGCAGCAGTTGCAGCAAGCGCAGCGTCTAACTTACCATTGGTGGCGGTCTGTGCAACCACTTGTGGGGCTGTGATGGAACGTGACACATCTGTCGCCTTCAGCGAGCTCATCGAGTTGGTACGTTGGGCGTAATCCAGCGTATTGACTAAAGCCCTTGCTTCCGGATTAGCCAGTAGCCGTTGCGACGCAACCCATTCACCGGCATGGACGACACCAACCTCCTTGTCAACGGGACCGGCAGGAGTGAAACCTCCTCGCATGTACCCTGTGGCTTCCGATGCCTGTTGCTGCTTCTTGATAGATGCAATCTGAAGGGCACCAGCAGCAATAGCCATAGCAGCAGCTATAGGAGCCATCACAAAACCAACGACAGGAATTGCAGCAGCCGAGGAGTACGCGCTGATGGCAGACATAGCCGTCTGTGCTACTGCTTGGATCACCTGCATGGCAAACATCTTTTTGTTTGCCTCCTTCTTGGCTTTGGCAATCTCTTTCTGCTTCTGATTCTCCAGTTGCACCTCCTTGTACTTGTTCCCCTCTGCCGCTGAAATCTGAGCATCATACGATGTTTCAATTTTGGCGGTCTCTACATCCAATTCGGCTTGAATGAGGTCACTAATGCCGGAAAAGATTTCCGACATACCACTAAGGATTGTTTCCAACGAACCTGTCAGGGCTTCGCCTCCATCCGATTCAAGCCAATCGGCAATATCATCTATGGCAGAACGATAGGACTTCTTCAGTTCCTTGGCGTTCTTGACATTGTATTTGCGACCGAGTTGGTACTTGGCTTCTTGGAAGGCTTTCTCTACCTTGAGTTTGTCGCGGTTGTTAGTACCACATGCCTTCAGCATTTGGGCGTGGACTAATTCAAGGTTCTGAAGGTCACGGTTGTATGATTCGGTATCAGGAGTTTGATATGCTTTAGTAAAGAACTGGGTACGGAACTGCTCCTGTAGGCGTTTAGATTCCTCCAAATGTTTCTGCTGTTGTTTGAGTGACGTGCTGTGATAGCGTTCCTCTGCCTTGATGCGTTCTTTACTGCCCTCATCATACAAGCCGGCAATCTTCCTGAGATGTTCCAACTCGGCGAGCTCCATTGCGCTCTGGTACTGCCGTGCGGAAAGTTCCCCATCCATATAGCGTTGCTGTAGGATTGCCAGCACATCCTTATAGGCGCGCTCCTCCTGTTCTACAGTGCCCGAAATCGCATTGTCTTTCTGCTTCTTCAAAGCTTCATAGTAAGAGGCTTGAATGGTCACTTCTTCGTTACCTTCCAAGTCCGTATGCTCCAATTTCTTTTTGTTGTAATCCACTTGGATCTGCAACATCTTTTTGGTGTACGCTTCATAGTCCACCTCTCCACGAGCATACGCAATGCGATTGAGGGCTTCTTCCTTCTCCTTCCAATCATCTTCCGCTTGGAACTTGTTCTTAGATGGCTTGCCATCGTCAGCGTCAGGTGTTGGAGTGTCCCCTCCTGTCACTTTAGATACGACCGGAACACCTGTGTCCGCCAGTATCTTATCTGCTTTCTTCTGCAAAGATGCCATCTCATCTACGCAATTTTGGTATGCTTGCGTGGTTGCATTACGCGTCCGCTTAATAGCCCAAAGTTGCTCCTCCAAACGTTTCTTCTCTGTGGCATCCTCTGTCCTCATAATCTGCTGCTGAATGCCCTCGATGACGCCTTGGTACTCCTCATATTCCTTTTTCATCTTCTGCATTGGGGCCGTGTTCATCTTGTCCTCCAATGCCACCTGCTCCGTAGCGATGACATTCAGCTTCTCCTCATTCGCCTTGGCGCGGATGCTGTTCTTCAGCGAAATAAGATACTCATCTAACGCCTCTCGGTTGTTATTGATGAGTTCCCCCTCCTCCGTCAAACTGGCGTGGTAGTCCGGGACTATAGATTTGAGCTTCTCCAAAGCCGTTTTCCTCTCCTCAATACTACGATTACTATCCACCAAGACAGCAGACAAAGCT
>JAZLGG010000064.1:0-62309 GCA_045616185.1 Paludibacteraceae bacterium | reverse complement strand
GGCTGAACAGTAATGTTAATACTGATGTCGCATGTATATTTGAGTTCCTCCATGCGCCGGAACAGTTCGTCAATGAGTTGACGATGATTTTGACAACTTGTCATAGTTTTTGTTGATTAAATGATTAAACATTCCCCATCCCCTTTGCGGATGGTTTACACCCTACGCACAAAGTAGTGTTTGGGGTTTACTTAACGCGAATTAACGCGCTGAGGTTAGCTAAAAAATTTAGACAAGTTTGTCAAATGCTCAATTGAACATAAAAAAAACGGCACCCGTTTCTGAGTGCCGAAAAAAAGATTCATTGTGGTGATGCCATCGCCATCATTTACATCGGTTTAATCATTGATTCAATAAAGGCTATTTCTCTTCGTGTAGGTTGTGGTAGTTTTCCGATTAAATCATCAATAAAGGCATCCCATTCTACTTCATGATAATCCGTAATCTCCTCGCTGTTGAGCAAGTTTTGTAGCAAGTTCACTTCGGTAGTGGACTTGTACTGCTCGTAGTTGAGGCTACGATTCCTCATCAACTCGCGATGGAGAAAATCAAAGGTATATTTCATAATGTAATTGCATTAAATTTGTCAATTGCGGCAAAAAGTTCCTCCAACTTGGCGACAATGCGCTTTTGCTCTGCAAGAGGTGGGAGAGGGAAAACTGTATTTTTCACCCTCTCCATTGCCAATTTAGGCTGCCCTACTTTATTAGTCTTAGCTCTAAACTGACATTGAACAAAATCTGAAGATAATGTATATATCAAAAATTTTTTATTGACAGATAAATTTGTCAATTTGAGGGCATTTTCGGTTAAATTCATACCATCAAATTTATCAGGAACATCTCCAACCGCACCAATAGTTCCTGCAATAGTCAGATATAAATCAGTACTATGTATAATATAATTCTTCAATAAGTCATGCAATTCAGCAGAAATATATCTTAAGTCTTTATCTATTAGGGTATTATTCTTCATCTCTGTAACCCTAATATAAATGTATGGCGTGGGACTGGGAGAAAAAGTTTTACCAACTGGTAACCTTTTCCCACCTTTAACCGTTGCGATTTGATCAATATTAACCCACTCCCAATTCTCGGGAATATCAAAAGGTTTTTCCTCCTCTACAACTGGCGTAGTGACGAGGTCTTTCTTTTTGAGTTTGCCCTCTTTGACGAGTTGCTCTTTTTCTTTGTGTATGCGTTCCAACAACACGCTGGCGGGCTCATCGTTGGGGTTTTGCGGTACAAGTTTGCCTTGGATGGCTTGTTGCAAGATGGACTGGCGGAGGCGGCGCGGTAAATCAGTATTTAGCGCGTCTAAAGAGTCTTGCGCTTTTCCGTATTGCTCAACCAATGGCAGCAGTTCCTCCAACTTGGCGACAATGCGCTTTTGTTCGGCAAGAGGGGGGAGAGGAAAATATAATTCAGCAATGACTACTGGTTTTAATTCCTTTTGATTTGTTCCTCCTTCACCTTTGCTTTCTAAAAATGGTTGGCATGTCCTCAGGTAATAAAAAGCAAAATTAGAATCTACTTTATAGAGATGCACAGTTGTCACATGAGAGTCTGGTATAATTCCTTTAATTCCCGCTGGATAATCCATATCAAATAATCCTACCCGACCTAGAGTGCCATTTCCTGTGGAGTTAATTACAATATCTCCTTTTTGTAGCATTAGAGAAAAGTCATATTGTTCTGCTTTTGTATTTGCAAAATACTGAGCTAACTTTAAGTCAATATAGCCCGCCTTTGTATTGCATTTTTGGGCAAATGCCAAATAGTCACTCTTTTCGACGTAAAGAGGAGATTTGCCTCTTTTAATGGGTGCAGCAATTTCCCCTAACTTACACCACTCCCAACTCTCGGGAATTTCAAAAGGTTTTTCCTCGTCTGCCACAGGTATAGTGACGAGGTCTTTCTTCTTGAGTTTGCCCTCCTTGACGAGTTGCTCTTTTTCTTTGCGTATGCGTTCCAACAGGACGCTGGCGGGCTCATCGTTGGGGTCTTGCGGTACAAGTTTGCCTTGTATCGCCATCTGCAAGATACTATTTCTTAATTGTTGAGCGTTCATTTCTTCATCTATTGTGTTGCATAAAATACTACTACGCAAGTAGTTCTATAGTAGTACATTCTTTTTCTACATTATCCATTCCTCTCAATAGTTGTTTACTATCTATTCCCATCATACTAAAGAGAGATAATATACGCCTATACTGGGTGTGGATATAACTTGTGTCAATTGTGCGTGTGTAATGAGAAAAACATAGGGGTTCTTGATGAGCAATACGATTACGAAGGATATTGATATGATTCAATTCATTGAAAATATATGTATTGTCGTATTGCTTATGGGGAGATGATTTAGGTTTATTAGGGAAAATAGATAACAAAACCTGTCCTGTCACCCTATATTGATAATCTGCAAACATATACTTCCAAATTCCAAACTCCAAAGACGAAAGCAGTTTGCTATGGCTATATTCGTCCTCCCGTAGCAGTGCCTCATAGCGTTTGGAAATGACCTTACACATGTGTTCTGAATGTTTATTGTCAAATCGTCCACCGGGTAACACGCTATCACGAAGCCAATCCGCACCCAATGTCGGGGTGAGACAATCGTTGATGGCATTTCGAAGAGCAACCTCAAAATAACTCACTACAACATAAACCTCTTTGGACAAATTCAAGTTTGCGTTATAAAGCAATATGGATTTTTTCTTGCGTTTGTTGGTTGCCAACAAGTATCTTTCTATTCGTTTAGGCGAAATTATATGTTCAAACTGCGAAAAATTCATTTTTTATTGTATTTTTTTGTTAAATGATTTGCGTAATTCAAAAAAAAGTTATACTTTTGCACCGCTATTCCCGGTAACCTCTGAAGCAATTCAAGTTATCGGGTTTTATTTTTCCCTATTTTTCATCTCCAATATACCTCCCGAACATTAAGTGTAATTTCTCGCACAAGCGTTGCGAGTTTTTCAGATTCCATGGGAGATTATCTTTTATGCAAGGTTTAATAGTTGTTGTATCTGACTGAGTGTGGTGTCAATCTGCTTGTCGAGTGCAGCTCGGTGTTGGTGGTAGTCAGCCAACAATTCGGCAGGCGGCAGGATTTCCTCATCGTCCTTGGGGAACTTGCACACATCAAAGTTGCACGACTTATTGACAAGTTCTTCCGCCGTAAAGCAGCGTGCTTTCTCGTCTATGATATTGCCCTCCTCGTCGGTGGTAACAATCTCTTGACGATGGTTCCACCAGTCAATAATCGGCCGGCAATGCTCCAACTTCATGGGCTTGGTTTTGGAGAAATGCTTGTAGCCCTCGGGCATATCCAAACGATAGAACCAAGTTTGGTTGGTACGGTAGCCCTCTGGTGCTCCCTCTGCCGTCTCGTTGTTGAAGAAAACGATATTGGTAGCAATAGAAGTATAAGGCGAGAAAATAGAGCCCGGCAAACGAATAATGGTGTGCAGGTTAAACTCCTTCAAAAGCGCAGTTTTGATAGCAAGTTTGGCGCCGTCGGTACCGAACAGGAAGCCATCCGGAATAATCACCCCTGCGCGCCCATTGTCCCGTAAACGGCGCATAATAAGCACCATAAAGAGGTCTGCCGTCTCCGACGAGCGCATATCGGTAGGGAAATTCATCTTGGCTGCTGCATCCGTACTGCCGCCATAAGGAGGATTCATAGCCACTACATCTACTTTGTCTTTCTGCTTAAACGACGATACGGGGGTGCCTAAACTGTCGCAATGGATAATATTGGGTTCGTCTATGTTATGCACCAAGAGATTGGTGATAGAAAGCAAGTACGGCAGCGGTTTCCACTCCTGTCCGATAACCGCATGCTGCCAAAGTTCCATATCCTGTGGCGTTTGAATATAACGCTCCAGATAATTGAGCGCCGAGGTGAGAAAGCCGCCCGTACCCGAAGTGAAGTCACCCAATGTTTCGCCTAAGCGAGGAGCCAGCATTTGGATGATAAAATCCGTCAGGGCGCGTGGCGTATAGAACTCACCCGCGTTACCTGCCGACTGCAAGTCCTTCAAAATACCCTCATAGATATCTCCAAAGGTATGTCGGTCTTCGGCATCGGTAAAGTCAATCTCGTTGACCACATTCACCACCTGACGGAGCAAGACACCATTTTTCATATATTGGTTAAGGTCGGCAAAGACCTCTCTCACAATCCAGTGCGCACGCGGTGAGTCAGGAGTAAGAGGCAAGGATTTGAGCGTAGGGAAAAGGTTGTTGTTGATAAAATTGAGCAACTCATCGCCCGTAAGCGCTTTGCCATCGGCATTGTCTTGCGCCCAATGGCGCCAACGCAAGGGCTCGGGTATGACAGAGTGGAAATGGCGACTGTCGTCAAACTCCCAGACTTCCTCTTGGGCATCGTAGACCTTGAGGAAGAATAGCCACGTCATCTGTTCTATACGTTGTGCATCGCCGGATATGCCGGCATCTTGGCGCATAATGTTCTGTAGTCGTTTAATAAGATTGTTGACCATAGCGGTTAATGTTTAGAGGGCAGCATAGAGTTGTTGCTCGAGTTCTTGGATAGCCTGTTGGAACTGTTCCTTTCCCCCAAACAGACGTACAATCTTAATCGGATTGCCAATTTGTGAGAAAGGCGCCAACTTGAGCATATTGGGATCTTCTAAATTGAGGATGCCTTGGTCGGCATATTTATCCAGCAATGCCTCTAAGACTTGACGGCATTGTGGACCATATTTGGCAAAATAGTTGCGTTTGCGAACGTTATTGGCACGCTCATTACGGGTAAGCGGTTTCTGTCCGTATGCCACATGACAGATAACATCAAATATATCGGATTCGTTAAGCGCAGGATTGGCTTCGCGTACCGCATCTATCAAGACATTTTCCTCTTGGAGTTCGTCCACAATAGCCTGTTTACGTTCCGCCTTGGACCACCGCAAGAGGAAATCAGCCAACGTAGCATAATGCTGACAAATAGAACGGCGTGTGAAATCTATAACATTGGTCGCCTCAAGGGTTTTGCCGTCTGCACCCAAGACAGACACTATTTCGGTTTGAATACGTATCTGCTGCCCGTTTACCACAATCTTCTGCCGCTTGTTTTGAGGCTCTGCATCGGGTCCGTCGACTATGGTTACGTCCGCGGGCACAGCAGGTTGATGCTGAGACGGTTTGGTGCCGAAAGGCACTGAAGAAATAGGTTCACCATCAAAAGCAGGGTCACGGAACAGTTCAGTAGCATTGCGGAAATCAAGTATCTCGAAATGCCATTTGCCATGGTCCTTCAATAAGCGCGTACCGCGACCGACTATCTGTTTGAACTCGGTCATAGAGCCGATCTCCTTGTCTATAACAATCAATCCCACCGTCTTGCAATCTACACCTGTGGACAGAAGTTCGCTGGTAGTAACCACCGTAGGATAGGCTATGTCAGGTGCAATAAAATTATCCAACTGTTTTTTGCCCTCGGGATCATCGCCCGTGATACGCATGATATAGTGCGGATTTTTACGCATCATATCTTGGTTAAGGTTCACCAATAACAACCGCATCGCTTCGGCTTCCTCTGTATCGGTACAGAAAATAATCGTTTTGGTCATACGACCTATCTGGTGCAATTTCTCGGTAATACGTTGGGCAATAATCTTGCTACGCAGTTTGATGGTAATATCCCGCCCAAAATCCTTGCGCCCATACCAATCTTCGGGAATCTGATTGCCCAACAGATCGGTCTCACCCTTGCGAGGCGTGTAACCTGTTAGATCAACATTAAGGAACGAATTGGTCACCGAATACGGAGCAAGGAATCCATCGGCAATGCCCTGTTTAAGGGAATAGGTATAGACAGGTTCGCCGAAATAATCTATATTATCCGCCTCACGGTCCTGCTTGGGCGTAGCCGTCATGCCGATTTGGGTAGCCGAATGGAAATAATCCAACACTTTGCGCCAGTTGGACTGCTCTTTGGCACTACCACGGTGGCACTCATCAACAAGTATTAAATCAAAATAATCAGGTTGGAACTGTTCGTATGCATTAGGGGTATCGGGGTTGTCACTCACCAACTGCTGATAAAGTGCCATGTGTATCTCATAGGCGGAGTTCATCGTTTTACTCTGCACTTTGGTCATGATTTTTTGGAACGGTTTGAAGTCTTGATTCATCGTTTGATCAATCAATATGTTCCGGTCTGCCAAATAGAGGACACGTTTCTTAAGTCCGGCTGCACGCAGACGCCAGATAATCTGAAACGCAGTAAAGGTCTTGCCCGTACCGGTAGCCATAACCAACAAAATACGATTCTGACCCTTAGCCACTGCCTCGATAGTAAGATCAATCGCATTGCGTTGATAGTAACGTGGCTCATGGCTAACACGATCGAAATAATAAGGCGTTTCCATTACTTTCTGCTGCTCGGGTGTGCGCCCACTCTCCACAAAAGCACGTTCGCGGAGCGCATCAGGTGTGGGAAATTGGTCAAGCGGGAACGTGCGTTCGGCTCCCGTAAGCATATCATGTTCAAGAAAAGCCTTACCATTGCTGGCATAGGCAAAAGGCAGATGCAAGGCTACAGCATATTCGATGGCTTGCTGGATGCCCGTAGTTAAATCCTTGCGTGCAGATTTGGCTTCCACAACAGCTATCATCTGATGCGCATTCAATCTGAGCAGATAGTCTAATCGTCGTGGTTGCTGAACACCATGCGCATTGCCAAGGATAAGCACACGGCCATCTGTATAGGCAAATTCCATACTGATGTTTTCTTTCGGCCAACCTGCGGTTTCTACGATCGCGGGAGTGATATAGCGGAGTTTGATGTCCTCTTCAGATAGCGTATATAATTCAGCATCTATCATACTCTTTTCTTTTTCGCCCACAAAATTACTAAAAATTTCTCACTTTCACAAATTTATCTGCGGTTTTGACAAAAAATCGAGGTTTCGAGTTATCGAGTGCTCGATTTTTCGTGGGATTGAGATTTCGATATTTCGATATTTCGAGGAATCGAGGGAGTGAATGCATGATGCCAAGTGTCGGTCAACCCTCGGTCAACCCTCGACCGACACCCGAGTCGCGTTTGGAGATTGGACGCCGCCTGCTAATGATTTTTGTTGTATATTTCGAGGACACCGACTGCTGATGATTTTTGTTGTATATTCGGACGCCGCCTGCTAAGCCACCCAATACCCGCGCCACGCATTCCCCCGAAAATACAGCCGCATCTTTATTAAAGTGCGCAAAGATTGTGCTTTTGCAGGCAAACGGCTTTGCCGTACAACGGATTGTATTGCCCGTATTTTTGTGAGTGAACTCCCAACACACGGACAATACAATCCGTTTCGTATAGATAAATCTATCCTTTTTGCCTGCAAAAATACAACAAAAATTTGCACACTCCAAATTTTTGTTGTATCTTTGTAGGCTTAAAGTATACCCTAATCTCAGGGCAACAGCCCAACTTGGGAATTAAGGAGCAAAAGGGGCCAAAATCCCTCAAAGAAGAAGATGTGACAACACCAAAATGAAATACTATGAATAAGAACAATTTTTGCGTCATCATGGCCGGCGGTATCGGTAGCCGCTTTTGGCCGTTCAGCAGGAACAAACGACCTAAACAGTTCCTCGACTTCTTCGGCACGGGACGCTCGCTGCTGCAAATGACCGTTGACCGTTTCCGTTCCCTCATCCCTATCGAGAATATGCTCATCGTAACCAATGTAGCCTACCGCAACCTTATCCTCGAACAAATACCCGACCTGCAACCCGAACAGGTGCTGTGCGAACCCGCACGACGGAACACGGCGCCCTGCATCGCCTACGCCGTCGCACACATCAAAGGCATACTGCTCAAACGGCACGCAGGCGAACCAAACATTGACTGGGAAAGCGATGCAATGAACGCCAACATTGTGGTAACACCGTCCGACCACCTCATCCTGCAGGAAAAGAAATTCCAAGACACGATACAGACGGGAATAGACTTTATTGCCGGGCACGACACGCTGCTCACCCTCGGCATGCGCCCCACACGACCCGAAACGGGATACGGGTATATCCAGTGGAAAGCGGAGAGCGGAGAGTGGAATGACAAGGGGATTTATCCGGTAAAGACCTTCACGGAGAAACCCAATGCCGAACTGGCCACAGTGTTCTACGAAAGCGGCGAATTTTTGTGGAACTCGGGCATCTTCCTGTGGAACCTGCGTACCATACGGCGCGAGATGCGCAACAATCTGCCTGAGATAGCGGACAAGTTCCTGGAAGGCGAAGCCGTAATGGGCACCGCTGAAGAAGATGCGTTCATCCAAAAAATGTTCCCCACCTGCCCGAATATCAGCATCGACTACGGCATCATGGAAAAAGCCGCATCGGTACACGTCATCCAAGCGGATTTCGGATGGAGTGACCTCGGCACCTGGGGTTCCCTGTACGACCTGAGCGAAAAAGACGAGCAACAAAACGTTACCCTCAAATGCGATGCCACCTACTATGAAAGCGAAGGGAACATCGTCACCCTGCCGGAAGGACACATGGCCGTCATACGGGGACTGAAAGACACTATCGTGGCGGAATCGGACCACGTGCTGCTCATCTGCCCGCGCAAAGACGAACAACAAATACGACAATTTGTTATTGACGCAGAAAACAATTACGGAGGAAAGTTTAATTAGAGTTTAGAGAACACACTACACTACACGGTACACAGTACACAGTACACGGTACATAGTACACAATTACACTACAATAATGAGTTATCTGAATTTTGACAAGACATTGCTGGCCAACCTGGAACGCAGTCTGAGCAAGGAAATGATACGCACCAACCGTGCCGGCGCCTACAACTCGACCACACTGGTAGATTGCAACACGCGCAAATACCACGGCCAACTGGTGCTGCCCCTGCCCGAACTGAGCAAGGACAACTATGTGCTGCTGTCATCGCTGGACGAGACCGTCATACAACACGGGGCGGAGTTCAACCTCGGGTTGCACAAATACGGCTACAACACCTATTTCCCCAACGGACACAAATACATCCGCGAGTTCGACTGTATCACGATAGCCAAGACCACCTACCGCGTAGGCGGCGTGATACTGACCAAAGAGCGCATGCTGGTCAGTTTCGAGCCGCGCGTGCTGATACGCTACACCTTGGTGGAATCAGGTTCGCCCACCCTGCTGCGTTTCCGCCCGTTCCTCGCTTTCCGCAACGTGAACGCCCTGACGCACGAGAACCCGCGCGCCAACGCGAACATGGACGAATGCAGCAACGGGCGCGTCAACCGCATGTACGGCGAGTTCCCGCCCCTGTTCATGCAATTCAGCAAGCCCCCTGTCTATAAGCACGAGCCGCGCTGGTACAAAGACATCGAATACATGAAAGAGCAGGAGCGAGGCTATGAATACAAGGAGGACCAACTGGTACCCGGCTACTTTGAACTGCAAATGAGAAAAGGCGAGTCCGTCATCTTTGCCGCCGGCATCACCGAAACAGACCCCGCCAAACTGAAAAAGACCTGGCAGAACGAAACCGCCCGACGCATCGCCAAAGAGGACATGTACGCATGGCTGAAGAACTCGGCGTCACAGTTCTACAAACGCATCGGTGACAAATGTTACCTGCTGGCGGGCTATCCGTGGTTCCACGCCTCGGCACGCGAAGAGTTCTTCTCGGTCAGCAGTTGCACGATGGGTATCAACCGTCCCGACTACTGGGATGTCATTGTCAACCGTACCGCCCTGCCGGAGATAAAAGCGTTCATGGCAGGCGAATACGAAGGCATCGGACTGACCGGCATGGACGAACCGGACGTACTGCTGTGGTTTGTACGCGCCATACAGGAATATTCCTACTATGTGGAAAAGAAAGAGGCAGCCGCCCGATACGGCGACATCGTATCGGACATCATCACCTTTATCCGCCAACAGCACCACCCGCGCCTGCAACTGCACCCGAACGGACTGGTGCATGTAGAAGGCACGCAACGCCCCGCCACGTGGATGAATGCCGTGGAAAACGGTTACCCCATCACCCCGCGCACCGGCTATGTGGTGGAGATAAACGCCCTATGGTACAACGCCATGCAGTTCTGCGCCGAACTGATGCACCTGAACGGACAGGACAACGCCGCCGACCTGCTGGAATACCAAGCGGAGATAACGCGCGACGCCTTTGTCCATACTTTCTGGAACGGTGTTTACCTGAACGACTATGTTGTAGGCGACTACCAAAACCGCGAAGTACGCCCCAACCAGATATGGGCGGTATCGCTCCCCTACTCCCCCTTGGACAAGAAACAGCAAAAAGCCGTCGTGGACATCTGTACCAAAGAACTGTACACCCCCAAAGGGCTGCGTACCCTGTCGCCCAAAAGCGGCGACTACCGGCCCGTATATATCGGCGGGCAGTTGGAGCGCGACCGCAATTTCCACAACGGTCCCGTATGGCCGTTCACTATCTCCGCTTACGGCAAAGCCTACCTGAAAGTGTATCAGCACAGCGGCGAGAGTTTCATCCGGCGTCTGTTGGTAGGTTACGAGGCCGAGATGAGCGAGTTGTGTGTAGGTACCTTGAACGAACTGTACGACGGCAACCCGCCCTACAAAGGACACGGCGGCATGAGTTATGCCCCCAGTGTCAGTTCGGTGATAGCCGTATATAACACCCTTAAAGATTTTTGACCGTATGAATGCACTTATGTTCGGTTGGGAGTTTCCTCCCCATATTCTCGGCGGGTTGGGCACCGCCAGTTACGGTCTGACACGCGGCATGGCGCAACAGGAAGACATGCACATCACCTTTGTCATCCCCAAGCCCTGGGGCGACGAGGACCGGTCCTTCCTGCGCATCATAGGGGCCGACAGCGTGCCGGTGGTCTGGAAAGACAATTCGCACGAGCATGTCTGCTACCGGTTGGGGGACCGTCTGTCCCCGGACGACTATTATCATTTCCGCAACTGCATCCGTTATGACTACCGGCGCATCGGCACCGATGACCTGGGTTGCATCCGTTTCTCGGGACGCTATCCCGACAACCTGATAGAGGAGATAGGCAACTACGAAGCCGTGGCGGGTGTACTGGCGCACGCATTGGATTTTGACGTGATACACAGCCACGACTGGCTGACCTATCCGGCAGGCGTGTTCGCCAAACATATCTCCGGCAAGCCGCTGGTCATCCACGTCCACGCCACCGATTTCGACCGCAGTCGCGGCAACGTCAACCCGACCGTTTATGCCATTGAACGGCGCGGAATGGACGAGGCGGACCACATCATGTGCGTGAGTGAACTGACCCGACGGACCGTCATTGAGAAATACGGACAGCATCCGGACAAGGTGTCCACCGTACACAACGCCGTGGAGCCGCTGCCCGACCCCGATGCGTTCGTCAAACACGAAAGGAAAGACAAGATAGTCACTTTTCTCGGCCGCATCACGATGCAGAAAGGTCCCGAATACTTTGTGGAAGCCGCAGCGCGCGTACTCGAAAAAACCGACGGTGTTCGGTTCGTGATGGCCGGCAACGGCGATATGATGAACAAGATGATTGACCTTGTGGCCAAACGCGGTATTGCCGACAAGTTCCACTTCCCCGGATTCATGCGCGGGAGACAGGTGCAGGAGATATTGGCGGACTCGGACGTGTACATCATGCCGTCCGTGAGCGAGCCCTTCGGCATCTCCCCCCTTGAAGCCATGCAGGTGGGATGTCCCTCCATCATCAGCCGGCAGTCGGGTTGCGCCGAGATACTGACGCACGCCATCAAGACCGACTACTGGGACATTGACGCAATGGCGGACGCTATCTACGCCATCGTCAAATACCCCGCGATGTACCAATCGCTCAGCCGGCTGGGAAAAGAAGAAGTGAACAACATACGCTGGTACGACGCCGGAATGAAAGTGCGCAAGATATACGACCGCGTAACAGGAAAAGAATAAACCAAGACAAATTTCAGCATTATGAAGAATATATGTTTTTGCTTTCAAATGCATGCGCCCTACCGCATCAAACGCTACCGTTTCTTTGAAATAGGGCAAGACCATTACTATTATGACGACATGCAGACCGAAGACCACGTAGCGTGGTTGGTCAACGCCTCGTACCTGCCGTTGTGCAACACGTTGGCGGAGATGATACGCCTGTCCAAAGGCAAGTTCCACTGCGCCCTCGCTGTCAGCGGCATCACACTGGAGATGTTCGAGCAGTTCGCGCCGGAGATGATAGACGCCCTCAAGCAACTGGCCGAGAGCGGATGCGTCGAGTTCGTCGCGACACCGTTCGCCTATTCGCTGGCCGCACAGTACTGCGAAACAGAATTTGCCGACCAGATGCAGAAGCAGGAGCAGAAACTGCACGAACTGTTCGGCCTCAAATCCGCTACGTTGTGGAACACCGAACTGCTCTATTCCGACGAGATAGCGGAAACCGCCTTCAAGTTGGGTTACAAGACCCTGATGACGGAAGGCGCCAAACATATCCTGTCGTGGAAATCGCCGGACTACCTGTACCGCTCCGTCGTATCGCCCAAACAGGCGGTGCTGTTGCGGAACATGCCCCTGTCCGACGCGCTGTCGTTCCACTTCTCCGACACCGGTTGGTACGACTACCCGATGGACGCCGACAAGTTCATTAACCGCCTTGCCGCCCTGCCCGAAGAAGAGCAGGTTATCAACCTGTGGATGGGTGCGGAGACCTTCGGTATCATGCAACCGGCACAAAGCGGTATATTCGATTTTCTGAAAGCCCTCCCCTATTTTGCCCTTGAACACGGAATGGCTTTCCTCACGCCCGCCGAGGCTGCCAAGAAACTGACGGTTGCCGATACCATCTCCTCATCCTTCCCCCTGACGTGGTCGGGCGAAAGCAAGGACCTGAGCGTGTTGGCCGGCAACGACCTGCAACAGGAAGCCCTCAGCAAACTGTACGCTGTGGCGGAACGCGTACACCTGTGCCAGGACAAGAACCTTAAATCGAACTGGCTCGTTCTGCAGGACATCAACTACCTGCACTACATGAACCACATCGACCAAGGGGCAACGAACTACGAATCCGCTTACGATGCGTTCATCAACTACATGAACGTACTGGCCGACTTCCTGCAACTGGTGGAGGAGCAGTACCCCACCACCATCGAAAACGAGGAACTCAACTCACTGCTCAAGACCATCAACAACCAGGAAAAAGAAATAGCGGCCCTCAACAAGCAGATACGCGAACTGAAAAAGAAGAAATGACCGGGTACTGATGAGGGAAAGAAGGAAGAGTCTGCTTATTCCGTTAGTCCTGCTGCTTGTACTATGCGGATACGCCACACCGGCTTGGGCAAAAGACAAACTGCCCAAGACGCGGGTGCGTGCGTGGACTCTGCCCTACCCGATAGCCCAGGCCGATTCGGTGTCGGTGGCAAAAGACTCCTCCTACCTCAATTTCCCGATGCGGGACGTGCTGTACGACTACTCGATTTGCAACAGCACGAACGGCAACCTTGTGTCGCCGACACAGTCCGCCATCTATTTCCGGCGGACCCACAAGACGGACTGCATCTTTGCCGACGCATACGACCCCTACACGATTACGCCGCAGGACGTGCGGTTCTACAACACCACCACGCCCTATTCCCTTATATCCTACAAAAAAGGCTTTACGACCTATCATGAGGACAACGACCTGAATTTCATGTTCACGGGCAACATCACCCCCCAAGTGAATGTAGGCACCACCATCAATTACATCGACGCCATCGGACACTATAAGAACCAGGCGGGTAAGACGGTTAACGGGTCGGTCTTCGGGTCGTACAACGGCAATCGGTACAGTCTGCAGGCGGCCTTCACCTTCAACACCCTGTCCAATTTCGAGAACGGCGGTCTGACCAATCCGGAAGACATCAAGAACACCGACCTGAATACGGAAGATATGCCTGTCCACCTTGAAGGCATGACGGGTTTCCGCTACCTCAGCGGCTATCTTAACCACTATTACAGCATCAGCGTGGAACGTCAGGACACCGTCCGATACAAAGAGAGGGACGAAAACGGCCAATGGCAACAAAAAGACTCGGTGCGTACCCTCTATGTGCCGGTGACCACCTTCCGCCATGTGTTTGAGGTCAGCGAGCAAACACGGCGTTATGTGGAGAAGAGCCGCCAAAACCTCTACGCAGACTGTTTCCGCAATCCCTATACGACCCGCGACTCGGCGGCCACCCTGACGATACGCAACACTTTGTCCGTAACCTTTGAAGAAGAGTTCAATACCGTCCTTAAGTTCGGGGCTATCGTTTACGCCACCAACGAATGCCAACGCCACCTGTTTGGCATCGGGCAGTCGGAAGACCTGCTGCAAATGCCGAATACGACAGGCAATAACTTCTATAAACTGACTGCCGTACCCGTCAATCTGATGCCGGACACCCTGTGCGCCTACCGGTGGGACAACAACACCTTTGTCGGCGGCGAACTGTACAAGAACCGCGGCAAGATTATCCATTACGGATTCGGAGGCGACGTGTGCGTTGTGGGCTACAAGATAGGTGACTTTCAGGTGCACGGAAAAATGGACGCCAATTTCCGCATCGCCAAGGACAGCATGCGGCTGGAAGCCTACGCATCGTTCAAGCGGGAAAAACCGGACTACTATTATTCCTATTACCTGAGCAACCACTACCGTTGGAAAAACGACTCGCTCCAAGCCGTCTATCGTTTTCACGTGGGCGGACAGGTATCCTACCCGACCCAATGGGTGACAGCACGGCTGAAGGTGGATTACGAAAATATCACCAACCACCTCTATTTCCAAGGCATCGGGCATGACACCCTGTTTACCGGTGCGGGGACGCCGGCACAGGCGAAGAACGTGAGCGTACTGTCCGCAGATTTGCAACTCAACATCACCACACCCTGGGTCAATCTGGATAATAGCGTGGTGTATCAATATTCGTCGTCCTATACCCTGCCGCTACCTACCGTTGCCCTGTACAGCAACCTGTATTACCACGGCACGTGGTTCAAAGCGATGGACGCACAAATCGGCGTGGACCTTAAGTTTAACACCGAATATTACGCCCCCTACCTTAACGGAGCGACCGGACAGTTCTGCGTGCAGGACAAGATAAAAGTGGGCAATTACCCTGTACTGTCGGTGTACGCCAATTTCTATGTACGATTGTTGCACCTGCGTTTCTTTGCGCAGTACCAGCACTTTGACGCCACATTTGCCGGCAAATACTACTTCAACATGCCCTACTATCCTGCCAATCCGGACGTGTTCCGCGCAGGACTGGCCTTTCATTTCTATAACTAACGACTATTATTGCCATTATGGAATACTCCTATACCCAACGACTCACTAAGATTCTTCAGTTCGCCCGCCAGGAGGCGGGCAGGCTCGGCAACAACGAAATTCTGCCGGACCACCTGATATTGGGCATCCTCCGTCTGCAGGAAGGCAAAGCCTATGAACTGCTCCTGCAGGCAGGTGCTGACCTTGACGACCTCAAGCACCAAATCGACAGCCGGTTATTCGCCGCCAACACCACGGCCAACGATATTCCTTTTTCGCGTGCGGCAGCACGTATTCTCCGTCTGCTTACCATCGAAGCGGGGTTGTACGAAACAGACATCATCGGCTCGGCGCATCTGCTGCTGTCCGTTCTGCGCGAACGGGTCAATTTTCCGGCCATGTACCTGAGTCAGAACTACAGCATCGACTACGAACGCATCGAGTCGCTCTACCCCAAGCCGCATACGGTTCCACAGGACTCCGCTGCCGATTATGACGTAGAGGATGACGACGAAGACGACAATCCGTTAGGCCGGTTAGGACAACTGTTCGGCCAAATAGGTTCTTCCGCCCGCCACGCCCGGAGCCGGAAAGAAAATTCTTCCGACACACCCGCCTTGGACAAATACGGCCGCGACTTGACCCGCCAAGCCGCCGAAGGGCAATTGGACCCCGTAGTGGGACGCCGCGAAGAGATAGAGCGCGTCATGCAGATCTTGGCACGGCGCAAAAAGAACAACCCCATCCTGATAGGCGAACCCGGTGTAGGCAAGTCGGCTATCGTGGAGGGACTGGCCCAGGAAATAACCCGGCATTCCGCCGACACACGCAAAATCATCTCGCTGGATATAGCGTCCATCGTGGCGGGAACCACTTACCGCGGACAGTTTGAACAGCGCATGAAAGACATTGTGTCCGAACTGCGCCGGCACCCCGAAATTATCCTTTTCATTGACGAGATACACACACTGGTAGGCGCCGGCAATGCCCAAGGGTCGCTGGATGCCGCTAATATACTCAAACCCGCGCTGGCACGCGGCGAAGTGCAGTGCATTGGTGCCACCACCACCGCCGAATACCGGTCTTGCATTGAGAAAGACGGTGCCTTGGAACGCCGTTTCCAAAAAGTAGCGGTCCGCCCCAATACGCCGGAAGAGACGTATAAGATACTGAAACGCCTGGCCTTACGGTACGGGGAATACCACAGTGTTATCTATTCCGACGCCGCCCTCAAAGCGTGTGTCGATTTGACAGCCCGCTATGTATCCGATCGCGCCTTGCCCGACAAGGCCATTGACGCGATGGACGAGACCGGAGCGCAACGGCACGGCAAGGCCGGCACCGTCGGAGTCGAAGACGTGGCGCAGGTGGTCAGTGTGATGTCCGGCGTACCTGTGCGCCGCGTGGCACAAAAGGAAAACGAGCAACTGCTTCACATGGACGAGGCATTGCGAAGCCGCGTTATCGGGCAGGACGAAGCGGTGGACCGGCTGGTCCGCGCCATACGCCGTTCGCGGCTCGGTCTGCGCGACCCGCACCGCCCTATCGGTACATTTTTCTTCCTTGGGCCGACCGGTGTCGGCAAGACCTATCTGGCACAATGCCTCGCGGAAGAGATGTTCGGTTCACGCGATGCCGTCATACGCTTTGACATGTCGGAATATATGGAGAAACACACGGTGTCGCTGTTGGTCGGCGCCCCTCCGGGTTATATTGCCCACGAGGATGGCGGCAAACTGACCGAGGCCGTTCGGCGCAAACCCTATTCCATCGTGCTGTTTGACGAGATAGAGAAAGCCCACCCCGACATCTTCAACGTCCTGCTGCAAGTGCTGGACGAAGGGCGTATGACCGACCGGCAGGGGCACTCTGTTGATTTCCGCAACACCATCATCATCCTTACCTCCAATGTAGGGACGCGCCAACTGCGCGACTTTGGTACCGGCGTAGGGTTCGCCGCAGGCGAAATGACCAAGCAGGTAGCCGAGCAAACCCTAAAGAAAGCGTTGGAAAAGACCTTTCCGCCCGAATTTGTCAATCGCATTGACGACATTATCTCGTTTGAGCCGCTCTCGCGCGACACTCTCGCGCGCATCGTGGATATAGAAGTCGGCCAACTGGTCAGCCGCATGAAACAGAGCGGACGCACGCTGGTGGTGGCGGATTGTGTCAAGCGACAACTGTTGGATATCGCCTACGACCCGAAAAACGGCGCACGCCCCATACGGCGAGCCGTTCAAACCCAATTAGAGGACCGGCTGACCGACATTCTGCTGGTCCATCCGAACCGAAAAACAATAACAATATCAACTATATGACTATCGAAGTAACAGACGCCAACCTCCAATCGCTGTTGGCGAAGGGACAACCCCTTGTAATTGATTTATGGGCGCCGTGGTGCGGCCCGTGCAAAATGATGCTCCCCATTGTGGACGAACTGGCCAACGAATATGAAGGACGCATCATAGTCGGCAAACTCAATGTGGACGACAATCCAGACACCTGCGAGCAGTACGGTATCATGAACATCCCCACCATGCTGTTCTTCAAGAACGGCGAACTGGTGGACCGGCATGTCGGCGCAGCCCGCAAACCCGACCTGCAAAAACTGTTTGACGCACTCCTATAATCCGCCTTTTCCCGCTAATTCCCTATTTTTGGGGATTGCCTTATCCGGAAAAAAGCCGTATCTTTGCAGCCGAATTTGGAAAGACAGTTCATGGCTCACACCAAAGAATATACGGAAAACGGCCGATACGTACTGGAGATTGACGCACGCCATCTGGAAGACGGTTTGTTGCGTTGTGCCGTTCTGTTGGAGACCAAGCAGCCTTTTGTCGCCGTTCTGACGCACTACAACGAACTGTTGCATACACGGCATGTGCTGGACTACAGAAAATTGGGCGAATTGACGGGGATACGCATTGAACTGGAGAAAGACAGAGCAACCCTGTTTGCACAACCGCTGTTTTTCCGCCCGGTACGCATCGACTCGCGGGAAGGTTTTGTCCGCGGTGCCTTGGCGGAGACGCTCCACCACGCGCCCAACGATGTCGGGCATACCTTCGCCCACAAGGTGGACAAACTGCTTACCAACCGCTGGCTGGGGTTTGTCATCCTCGTTTTGGTACTCTATCTGGTTTTTGAATGTACTTTCTCTTTGGGTGCCTACCCGCAGGCTTGGTTGACCGCAGGTACCGCAAGCCTTTGTCGCCGGCTGACGGAGTGGCTGCCTGAAGGGTGGCTGACCAGCCTTTTTGTGGACGGTATAGTGCAAGGTATAGGCGCCGTGTTGGCTTTTGTACCGAACATCATCATCTTGTTCACTTTCCTCTGCCTATTGGAGGACACAGGGTATATGGCCCGTGCCGCTTTTTTGATGGACAAGGTCATGCACCGCGTCGGGTTGCACGGCAATTCGTTCATCCCCATGTTGGTCGGTTTCGGCTGTAACGTGCCCGCTATTATGGCTGCCAAAAGCATTGAGAACCGCCGCGACCGCACCCTGACTATGCTGATGGTGCCTTTTATGTCCTGTTCAGCGCGCCTGCCGGTCTATATGTTGTTTGTCACGGCGTTTTTTGCACGCTACAAGGCGTTGGTCATGATGTCGCTCTACTTAATCGGCATCGTACTCAGCATTGTTTTTGCCCTTATTATGAAACGGACCCGATGGTTCAGACAACAGGAGCAGGACTATGTGAGCGAACTGCCCGCCTTTACCCGTCCGTCTTGGCGTGTCACGGGGCGGCATATCCGGGAGCGCGTAGCCGACTATCTGCAAAAGATAGTGTCCGTCATTCTGTGGGCGTCCGTGATTATATGGGCACTCAGTTACTACCCGACCCATGATTTGGAAACATCCTGCCTTGCCATGATAGGGCATTGGACGGAACCCTTGATGCAGCCGTTAGGCTTTGACTGGAAAATGTCAGTATGCCTCATTACGGGACTGCCCGCCAAAGAGGCCATCATCTCCACGATGGGCATTCTCTACCACGGCAACGCCGCGCTGGCAGCGTTTACACCGCTGACCGCATTCTCGTTCATGGTGTTCGTGCTACTGTATTTCCCCTGCGTTGCGACGGTCAGCACGCTGCGCCGCGAGATAGGAGCAGGTTGGGCATGGTTTACTGTGGTGCATAGCCTGTGTCTGGCCTGGATATTGTCGTTTTTAATTACACAAATAGGCTCGTTATGCGGATTATAACCATGGTAAAGAAAAAAATATATATTGCATTACTCCTGCTTTTTGCACCTATATATATATACGCGCACGCGTGGGGAGTTGTCTTGAATGAGAACGGAGAACCGCTGGCCGGTGCCAATGTTTGGTGGCAGAATACCGCGGTCGGCACCTCGACCGACACGGCAGGGCACTTCACCTTGGAGCCCGTCAAATCCACCAACCGGCTGGTTACTTCCTATATCGGTTATCACAACGATACCACCGAGATACGCGGTCACAAGTCTGTGACCGTCGTGCTGGTCAGCGATAAGGTACTGGACGAACTGACTATTTCCGAACGCAAGATGGGCGTACTGCGCTCCCGCATCACCGCCTTGGATGTCCAGACACTGACCGGCGAAGAATTGTGCAAGGCGGCCTGTTGTAACCTCAGCGAGTCGTTCGAGACCAGCGCGTCTGTCGATGTGTCGTACGCTGATGCTGCCACAGGAGCCAAACAGATACGCCTGCTCGGTTTGAGCGGGACCTATGTACAGATGCTGACCGAGAACACGCCCAATATCCGCGGCTTGGCGCAATCATTTGGAATGGAGTATATCCCCGGACCGTGGATGCAGGCCATTCAGGTCAGCAAAGGCACCTCATCCGTTGTCAACGGTTACGAAGCGCTGACGGGACAAATCAATGTAGACTACCTGCATCCGGATGTGGCGGACCCACTGGCTATCAACGGGATGCTGTCGCGTGAACTGCATGCCGAACTTAATATGACCGGCGGGTGGAAAGTAGATGAGGTGGCGCAGACCGCGTTACTGATGCACGCACAGGGCAATTTCCTTGAGATGGACGACAACCACGACGGTTTCAAAGATATGCCTACCGGCTATCATATTAACCTGCTCAACCGCTGGGGTTTCAAGAAAGGGATTTGGGGCAGCAAACTGGCGATTCGCGGCCTGTTTGACCGGCGTGATGCCGGACAAACAGGACAAGCGCAACAGGCCGTACAGTCCGCGGAGGGTAATGCCTACGCTATTGGCCTCCGCACATGGCGCATTGACGGGTTCTGGAAGAATGGTCTCACTTTTGACAGCGACCTCAACCGTTCCCTCGGGCTGATAGCCTCCGTTTCTTACCACAACCAAAACAACCGTTACGGCAACCGCGTCTGGGAGGCCAAGCAGACCAATGTCTATTTTAATGCCATCTTCCAAACGGATTTCGACGATGACGGCAACGACCCCGAAGATTTGCATAACCACAGATTGTCCGCCGGCGCCAGCATCAACTACGACCGGTACGACGAAACAATGCAGGAGGACGGTCCGTCGTTTGTCCGTTTCTCTCAAATCGACCCGTATGCCGTACGCAATGAGGTAACTCCGGGCGTCTTTACCGAATACACCTACTCCTATACCGATAAGTTGACCCTGCTGGCCGGTATCCGCGGCGATTGGTCATCCCGATACGGTTTCTTCGTCACGCCGCGCATGAACATCCGCTATGCGCCTTTCCCGTGGTGGACACTGCGCGGCTCGGTCGGGCTGGGTTACCGTTCGCCCGTTGTCTTTGCCGACAACGCCGCCTACCTGTCCTCTAACCGCATTTACTGTTTTGACGGCAGCCGTTTCGCCCAAGAGCAGGCGCTCAATACAGGAGCCACCATGACGTTCTATATCCCGCTGGGCAATAAGGAACTGCAACTGACCGGCGAGTATTACTATACCCGTTTCCTCAACGGCGTCATCGCGGATACGGACAGTAGCCGGCATAGTATTATCCTGTATAACCTGAAAGACATAGCGGGGGCGCAATCTTTCGCGCACAACTGGCAAGTGGAAGCGAGTATGGAGATACTGCGCGGCTGGACCCTGATGGCGGCTTTCCGTTATACCGATGTGCGCCAGACCACTTTCAACGCAACAGCCGGCGAGTACCAATTGCGCGAAAAAGCGCTGCAAAACCGCTTCAAGGGCATCATCACCACTTCGTACCAGACCCCCCTCAGGAAGTGGCAGTTTGACTTCACCGCACAGTTCAACGGCCCCGGACGTATGCCGGACGGTTTTGCCGACCCCGGCAACGGACAGTACTACATGCAGGACGGACGGCTCTACCACACGTGGTATCCGCAACTGATGGCGCAGATTACCAAGTATTTCCGTACAGCATCCATCTATGTCGGTGCAGAAAATATGACCAATTTCACACAGAAGAACCCGATTGTCGGCGGCACGATAACGGGCGGCACCTATATTGACCCCTCTTCGCCCGATTATGATGCCTCTATGGTGTGGGGGCCCATCCACGGCTGGAAATTGTATATCGGTTTCCGTTGGTCATTGCAACGGCCGGATGAAGATTAAGTACACCTAAAAGTAAAGTATATGAAACAATCAAGTTTTTACGGAGTATTGTCTCTCCTGTTGCTGGCACTTTGTCTGCCGGTTCAGTCCGCTTGGGCGAAAGCCGACAAGCAGACCGTCAAGTTTTATGTATCCCTGCATTGCGATGCCTGTGTACAGAAAGTAATGAAGAACATCGCTTTTGAGAAAGGCGTGAAGGATATTGTCTGCTCGGTAGAGGACCAGACGGTGGTAGTGACCTACGACGCCAACAAGACGGATATTCCTACGCTGCAGAAAGCGTTTGCGGCCATCAACAAACCCGCCACCTTGACGCCTCCGGACCAGACGAAGTCGCTTGCCGCCCCCTGTCATGATGCCTGCCAGCCGCACTAATCACTCCATTTTTCCACCAAAATTTTTGTTGTACTTCGGACGCCGCCTGCTAATGATTAGGATTCCAGAGTTCTTTTCTTGATTGCGCCCTCTCGCTACCCTGTACGCTCGATTGGGCGACGGCTGTCGCCGGCGTGACCGCACGGGTCGCGCTGTTCTATGTGGGCGACTGTTTCCTCAAAGTGGGGACTTTTCGGGTCGCCCATTCGGCGTGCGTTCCGTCGCACGCCTTCACCCCCGAAAATACAGTCGCATCTTTATTAAAGAGTGCAAACCGTTGTGTTTTGGGGGAAAAACGGCTTCGCCGTCATAACCAACATTGTGTGCAACCTTTATGTATGCAAGCATCCGACAGGCTGCACACAATGCCGGTTTACCCGATAAATCGGTCTTTTTCCACCAAAACACAAATAAATTTGCGCACTCCAAATTTTTGTTGTATCTTTGCGGCGAATTTCGGTAGGCGTCCGTTTTGTGCGCCAACCTGAAGTTCAACCACATGCCGCGATGGTGGAATCGGTAGACACGAAGGACTTAAAATCCTTTGGCCAGAAATGGCTGTGTGGGTTCAAGTCCCACTCGCGGTACGAAAAGCAGGCAAGAGAACCTTAAGTCCTGTCGCCTGATTCTCACAGCAACGCGCGATTGGGACTTACGAAGAAAGTCTCAATCGGGGTACGAAAAGCAGGAAGGTGTGTCATAATAGGCATGCCCTCTTTTGTTTATGTTGATATGATGTACCGGTTACTGTCATATAACGACCGACAATTGTTATTTTTTAAGATATTTCATAAAAAATGCTATATTACCACCCCATATTATATACAATTTTTAATATAATATTAGCGTCTTTTCGGAAAAAACATATTATATTTGCATATTTGCAATATTTGCAGTATCTTTGCATATTGAGTAGAATGTACCTTGCGTATTTGTGCGTACGAAATAAAATCACCTATATGATAAAATCACTTTCAAATTTCAGATTGTCGGTCTTATTCATCGTTTTATCCTTCAGTTTGAATATAACAGCCGATAATGAAAGATGGCATTTTTGGAACAACTTGAATCCGTATGATATAATTTCGGATGAATATCATGTATCCGACTTATATCAAATTTCGTCCAACGGTCCTTTTGTGTCCAAGAAACCGGCATTTGTATTGAACACCCAAGCATCATCCTTCCGCCCCCTTGTGCCCGCCCTTCAACCGGTTGTCAAGGCTGGCAATCAAGAACATTCGGCACAATTGTTCCATCACAACATCATGTTGCCGACATCGGTATATCAACCGATACGCCCCGACGCGCCCTATCTGATTGCCGTTTCCGCCCCGACTTGTTCTGAAGACCAAGCGTCGCAATCGGACTGTCGGATTGCCGATTCAGGTTATCAGTCAACATCCGTCCGTTCCGCATTCAACGCATCGGCCAATTTCGCTTCAGCCGTTATGTCCGCTTTGTCGCCGTCCTATCACAGGTCGGTCTCCAATAGTTTCCTGACGGAAAGGCAAGAATTAGCCAACAGTGTGAACCGTACTCCTACGCGATTCAAGTTACCGACCATCGGAGAGGATGTCCAACCAAATGATTTCGACGCTTTTATGCAGACAGCGTCTGATGAAGCCTATCTTTACGAAATAGATGGTGTAAAATACTATGACATGAACAGATTAACCCAATGCTACAACGAATACACCCAACAACTTTTGGCGTCCGGCAGTTCTCCTAAAGATATTCCGTCTTGGGACACCTTCATGTCATGGTTCAATACGGCTTCTAATTATGCTGCCCCCATCGGTGACGGTGCCGATGTCGTGATATTCCTGCTACTTCTGTCGGTCGGTTACATCGTCTATACCCGCCGGACAAAAGAGTTATTTTTATGAAAATCCAACAAACCCAACAAATTTTAAAGGTAAAAAGAATATGAAAACATGGATGCACATAATGATTTTGTCGATAGGGCTACTGATAGGCGGCTTATTGCCGATGTATGCCCAAGCGCAAACAGCCAATGAAATCACTCCCGAGCAGCAGCAAGAACTCTGGAAACAACCTGATTTTGTAAAAGCGTATTTGGTAATCTCGGACCCTGCAGATGGTGTTTTCTCTCCTATGGGACATACGGCTGTTCGTTTAGTGTGTGATGCGTATAATTTAGATTACACTTTCGGTTATGATGTGATGTTAACGGAAGGGATGTCAGAACAACAAGCGTTTGCTCTGGGAAAAGTAAAGGTGGCTTTAATAGCAGATTCCACGAAAAATTATATTCAGAACGGTGTTGCTGCATGTCGTGGCATGCAACAGTTTAAGTTGAATATGCCGATAGAAGCCAAGCGCCGATTATGGCAAGTGTTAGATGAAGAAGCCGCGAAAGGAGATTATATGTCTTATGAATTTTTCCATTCAGGGTGTGCCTTATTAATGAGCAATAATATAGAAAAGGCAATAACACAAGCCGGTTATCATGTGACTTATGCCGCGTGGGATGAGGTATATAAAGGGTCATATCGTGAAATCTTATATGATTTTGTGACCTTTAATCCGTGGCTTCGTTGGACACTAATGACCATCTATGGAGTAGAAGCGGACAAGGCAAACAAGCCGTCAAGAGAGAAGATTATTTTGCCGATAATGTTGGTGGATGTACTACAAAAAGCCACGATAGATGGTCAACCTGTGTTGTCGGAAGGAGGTTATATAACAAACAAGTGGAATTACGCCCATCATCCATTGATTACACCGAATATGGTGGCATTGTTCTTCCTGTTGTTGGCTATAGTAAGTTGGTTTATTATGTCATCGGTAATTGACTGGACCCTATTGAGCGTTCAGGCTGTATTGGGTTTGTTGGTTTTTTGTTTTTTGATGTTTGTAGATAAAACGGCTCTACCTTTTAGTTTTCTTTACATTCCGTTTAACATATTGCCGTTAATAGCATGGAAGTGGAGAAAATATTGGGCATTACCTTTTGCCGGGTTGGTGGTAATTTGGATTCTATATATGATTATTACTCCTCGTTTATTTGTGGATTCATCCCATATTATCCTCGCCGCTGCTTGGGTAGTGGTATTGGTAAAGAATGGAATTAGTTACAGAAAGATATGACCTCTTGTGCAAATCGAATAAATGCTTGCATTTGCAATTCGATGCAGCCAAGAGTCCAAAACAAAGAATTTGTTATGAAAACTTTTAATTTAGTCAAATCTTTAACAAGAGTTATAAACAATTACAAGGGGTTGCTTATCCTTTGTTTATCCCTTGCTGTTTTTGGGGTTGATGAGACGTGGGGGGCTTCAGCGACATGGACAGTGAATGTCGGTGTGAAAGATGGGAAAGGAGGGTCTGCCAAAGCAGAAATTTGGAAGACCGGAACACTTAATGATACCCAAGAAAAAGAGACAAACATGTCTACTGGTGATTTAAAGACAGAGAATGTATCTCAAAGTGCAATAGTTTTAGGACGTCGCTATGGAAAATTTATAGCAACGGCATCCGCGGGATATTATTTTATAGATTGGTATGACGCCAACGGAAATGCTCAAAACAAAAGTGCAACTTTTTCTACAAGTGCTTCTAATAATACCTCGACATGGACTTATTACGCCAAATTTTCTCCTAACACTTATACCATTGCTTTTAATGGCAATGGTAATACAGGTGGTTCAACAAATTCGGTTACTGCGACTTATGACCAAAGTTCTACACTTCCAGCAAATGGATTTACAAAGACAGGATATACCTTTGCAGGTTGGAAACTAAATAACACCGGCGACACATACGAAGTCGGCGCTTCAGTTATAAACCTGACCACGGAGAACAATGGAACCGTGACATTTTATGCTCAATGGACCGCAAACATATATGATGTCACCTATGACGCACAAGATGGTTCTATAGAGGGCCAAAGTTCGAAAACCATTCAAGAAACCTATGATTCCTATTATACATGTCCAACCCCAACTCGCGAGGGTTATGATTTTCAGGGTTGGTTTACTGAAACGAGTGGAGGAGGAACGAAAATCACCACTAATACACAGGTTGAAATAACAACGACACAAACTTTGTATGCACATTGGCAAATGGTTAATGTTGTCGTAAAACCAGCCGAAGCAAAAACAGTAGACTTCACAAAACAAACGGAGACGTTAACGACTACGCTTTCCTTTCCTGTTGAGAAAGCCACATCTACGAGTAACTTCAACGTGCCCACATCTTCTAATGCAGAATGGTCTGTAACGGATTATTCTTATAACGATAACACGGTAACAGTTACACTCTCTTTTACTGCGATAGAAAACACGACCATTCGTGGAGACCATGTTTCTACAATAACTTTAACGGCTAAGAATAACGCTTCCGCAACGGGAACGGTTACTGCCAACGTGCAAATGACACCTGTCTATGCTTGCACGATTGCCAACGAATATTTGGTAGATGATGATGCTATTGATTTGAATACCTTGTGGACCAGTACAAGCGATGGAGCAAAACATTATTCGCTTGTTTCGTTTGTCGAAAGCGGAATCAATAATGACGGCGCTACAGCACCTGCCATCAGCGGAACCGTTCTGTCCCTTGGCCAAGCCGGAACATTGGTTTTGAACCTCATGCAAGATGCCGGTACAAGTAGCGTAGCAGGAACAGAACAAACAAAGACACTTGTTATCAACAAACGAAACAACCCCCTATATGCCAATGGTGCGACGGACTACAACCCGACAATGGTAATGGATGCACAGCAGTCTATAACTTTGACCGCCACGAATACGGATTATTCGGGCAGTCCGATTACGGCGACACAGACGGCAGGTAATACGATTGCGGTTTTGAACGCGGAACAAACGCAAGTTACCTCCAACCATAATCTCGGCACTGCCACTTGGTCGCTGTCACAACCGGAGAACTACAAATACAAAGCCGGCTCCGGCTCCTTCTCTGTGACGGTGGCTAAAGCAAGCGAAGCAACGGATTGCTATGTGCTGAATGATCCAACACAATATAGTGCATCAACAGGTATAACTGATTTTTCGGGAGTAAGTATTCACACATATACTATGATTGAGCCTTATTCTCATATTTGGTTTGATGCATATACAACAGGAGTCCAAGGATACTATTATATTCAGTATTCAACTAATAACGGTTCCAATTACTCCGATTTGGCAAACCCAAATGTTTCAGGTTCATATGAAACATTTGATTACGATATTCCAGAAAACACAACGAATATTCGCTTTTATGCCAAAACTGGTTCTACGAATAAACATTATGTAAAGAATGTCCGTGTTTCCCGCAAAACTTATTTGGAGGCACCGGCGGTGGTTCTTCCTACAGCAGAACGTCCGAATGCGCAAGTAAATGGAAATCTGGTCGTTAATTGGAGTTGCGCCAGCGGCGGAGATTTGAAGATAATTAACGACAATCCGAAATTCACACTTGGTCAAACAACCATTACCGATGTGGATTGCAAAACCGGCTCAACAACAATATCTATAGCCTATTCATCTGCTGAAGTAGGGACAGATGTGGCCCATTTGATAATCTATAACGATGCGTATCGTACCGAAACCACCATTACCGGAGAAACGAGCAAACTGACACCTGTCATTACATGGGAGCCCGATGAAGAGACCTTTAATGTGGGTGACGAACTGATAGCCAAATCCAATTCCCCCGGTGCCGTCACGCTCTCTGTAGCAGACGAATATGCAAGTTGCGTTACCATTGATGGCAACAAAGTGACTATCGATGCCGTGCCATCCACCGATGACGGCAAACTGACGATTACTGCTACTGTGGCAGAAGACCAAGACTACAATAGCAAGTCCGAAGACAAAACCATTACCGTTACCAACAAGACCAAACAATATATCACTTGGAACCAATCCTTTGGGAATATCAAGACTACGGATGCCGCTATAACTTTGGCAGCCGGTGTGGCGAGCGAGTTGCCTTGCCGCTATACTTGCGACGATACGAATGAAGCTGTTGTGAAATTGCTGCAAAACGAAAACACTTGGACTTTGCAGATTGTGGGCGAAGGCGAAGCCAATATCACTGCTTATCAAGACGGTAATGAAGAATACGCTGCGGCATCGTCCGTTACCAAGCATGTGCTGGTTTATGACCCCACCAAGCCTTGTCCCACGGAAGGAACCTTATTATCAGGAACGGAGACAGTGAAAAACAACGATAGCCGCTTCTACTCTGTATCTTGTCCCAAATCACTGACGTTTAGCGAAAAAAGTTCTGATTGGCGTGTGACACAAGATTTGTTTGTATATCAAAAAGTTAATGGTGAGTGGAAACAACTTTATCGACAAACTAATCGTTCGACCGATTATCAGCAGTTCACTCTTACTGCTACCAATGGTTTGAATGTGAATGCAACGGAAATAGAATTCCGAACAAGTGCTAATTACGGTCACGATATCAAAGAGATATCCTATGAGCGCGAGACCCATGCCACTCCGTCTGCGGCAGACAGTTATACAATGAATACTATGCCCGGTCAGACAGATACCAAAACATTCACGATAGATTATTCAAACACTCGCTTGCTGCTGTCATTCGAAAACGCTGACAACACGGCATTCAGCGTATCTCCCAACACCGTGGGCGATTGCGGTATGCCGGGTGTAGAGACCGTTACGATTACTTATGCGCCTAAACAAGGCGGCAGTGAGACAAACACGCTATACATCAAAACGCATACAGGTGAAGAGGTCAAATCCATCACTTTGTCAGGAACTGCCACTAAGATTGCGCAACAAATCACCAGTCACAACGTTGAAAAGTCTTATAACACGACAGACAAAGTGACCCTTACGGCAACGGCGGACTCCAAACTGATCGAGTTCGTTTATACGGCGTCCCCTGAAGATGTTGCCGAGTTTAACGGCAATGTGATGACGTTCAAGAAAAGTTGCGACAACCTGTCCATTACCATTACCCAATCCGGTAATGCCGGTTATGAGCCTTGCTCAGTCACTGTTTCCGACATCGTTGTCTCCAAAGTCACTCCCGAAATTGTGGAAATGCCGACCGTGGCTACATACATACATTATCTGGACATATTGAATAATGACCAACTGAGCGGCGGAAAGGCGACTGTGACCTTACACGGAGAAGCAGGAAGTGAAGTTGACGGCCATTTCGAGTGGGTGAACCAAGGAAAAGCGATTACGGATGCCGCCGGAAAATACAACTACGGCATTCTGTTCGTTCCGACAGACCAAGGTATGTACAATACCGTCAATGCAACCCTTCCGGTTACTGTTTCGCGTAATGCCGAGCCGGCATTAGCCATAGAGAACGCCTCGGTTTATGCGTCCAACAATCGTTACACGCGCACCGTCAATCTGTCCGACCTGATTATCACCCTGCCGGATGAAGACAAGCATCCGATGTCCAAAGACGCTTTCACCTATACTGTCACATCGGTGGATATTTCCGGTCATAGCGGTTCGTTGGCTACTACAGAAACCGGTATTATTGACGCAGATACCAAACTGTTCCATGCTACGGCAAGCGGCGTCTATACCCTTACGGCTACTTCTCCCCAAACAGACTATTATGAATCAACAACTCGCGATTTCACGATTACGGTTGACAAAGCCACCCCTGTTTTCACCTTACAAGACCCCGACAACGACCATCAAAAGAGTCTGAAGGTCAAGGAGGAGGCTGTTATCGTGTTGACGGATTACGATCCGGATGCTTTTAAATATACATTATCAACCGATATCAGTTGTAAACAAGAAAGTGATACGCTGGTCATTACCGCTGAACGTTCTTCAACGGAAGCGGCCCAGATGACTATTACACAAACAGGAACCGCCAGCACCAACGCCAAAACGGAGACATTCTATTTCCCCATCAGCAAGAAGCCCAATCCGTGGGTCGTAACAGAAACTACGACGTTGAATGTAGGCGCCAGCCGACAAGTCTTCTCCGGATTGACCAGTACGGCCGCTATATCCGCCAGTTACACCCCAGAAGGGATTGCCGAACTGACCACAGCGGGCGAATTGAAGGGCACATTGACTGCTTTGGCGGAGGGCTCGACCACCATCACCGTCACACAACAAGCCAATGACGAATACGAAGCGAAGACATGCACCCTTCAGGTTACGGTCAACAAATGCCCTAATACATTGTATTTCAAAATAGACGGTGACACACTGGCCCCGGAGGCGACCCTGCAACGCGGCTACGCAGAGCAAATTAACCTCGTTATCTGTTCCGCCAATAAGGATTATGCGCATTGCCCCATTTCGCTTACTTCCTCCGATACCAAGTATGCCACTGTAGCCCAAGTCAACGATACTACATGGACCGTCACAACGCAAAACGAAATCGGACAAACGACTTTGACGGCGTCACAATCCGGCAACAGCCAATACGTTGCACCGGCAGATATAACTTTGCCTCTAAGCGTCATTAAGCCCAACAACCATCTGCCCATTACCTATAACTCCGAATACTTCAACGACGGTAATTTTACAGTCAGGAAAACAAGCAATTCATCGTTCTCAGGAACCTCTTTGCAATTGGGTAACGCAACATTGGGAGGAACCAATTTTGACGATAAATACATTATTATTCACTTTGAAGGCGTACCGGACAAAATCACATTCAAACACCGCACCCATTCAACAATATCCGGTTCCCTTGGCGAGCGTACAAATGTCGAATGGTTCGTGCAACAGGATGCCACTAATTCTTTCGGAACCGGTACAGAGGACTGCAAAGCCGGTGATGCCAAAACCGTATGGTATTCCTCAGATCCGTCCGGTACCGACATAGCCGAAACCATCCAATTGAATCCCGATGCCCGCTGGTTGAAGATATGTTATTCGGGCAACTACGCCGGTATTGTCTCCGATATACAGATATCCGAACTGAAATACCTGCACGAACCCGAACCGGCCACATGGGATTTCGGTGCCGAACCTATCGGTGCAGAAAACAATGAAACAGCCGATATCAGCGTTGAATGGTGCAATATACCCGAACTGACGGTCACCAATACCGACCCGACCCATTTTACCGTTACGCCGGACAAATTTGCAGAACCGGAAACCTACGGACAACAACCGATACATATCACTTACGACCGCACCAAAGATATCGGCACACATAGTGCTACCATTACCGTCTCCAACGATGATTATACCCAAACGATTCACGTACAAGGGGTAACGACGAAAAAGACCCCCGAAATCATTTGGCATCCTGATATCGCAGCCACCGGTTTCTATATCAAGGCAGGGACATACCCCAAAGGAGATATCGGATATATCGCCCAACTCAGCAATAAAGGCATTTTGAAGTATGAAAGTACTGACGATGCTGTTTTCACAAAGAAAGGAACGCGGTTCGTCCTTAATGACGGAGAAGCCGATGTCACTTTCAGTTATGACGGCAACAATGAATACAATGCTGTCAGTGATACCAAGACCATCCGTGTAGTGGCAACGACTACCGGATTACAGACTATGGAATGGGACCAGGACCTCATGTCACTTACCGATGGCAGCGGTACTATTAAACTGACCGCCCAAGCAAGTAGCGGAGGAGGCATCACCTATACCTCTGACAACACAGAGGTGGTTACGGTGGAAGGCAATATCCTTACGATTACGGGTGAAGGCGAAGCGAACATTACCGCCAAGCAAGAAGGCGGAATAATCAACGACAAGATCTATACGCCGATAGAGATTGTCAAACATGTATTGGTACGCTCTGCCCAGCCCTGTGTCACCTACGCATTGTCACAACTGAGCGAACAAACTTTTGCCGCCAACGGCAATAATCCGCTTACCTATACATTGGAAGGAACACCGGAATCCACCTTGACTTTCAGCGCTTATCATGAGAAAGACCAAAGTACATGGGCAATGTTCAAGAATTATGGACCGGTTGTCGTTCAAGAAAAAGTGGCCGGTCTTTGGAAAAACATATTCAACAGTACTGTCAACCAAAATTCATACAGCAACTATTCGGCTTCCGTCAGTGAACAAGCCACTGCTATCCGTATCTATACCACGGATAACATCACCCAGCACATCAAGGACATCCAATTGAAACGCAAACCGTTGGTAAGAACAGATATCAGTGAAGTAAGCGGCGAGGCCGAAGTCAACAGTGTCTATACCAAGAAAATCAAGGTTACCTATTCCTCTGTCCGGAAATTGAGCATATCGACAAACGGTGTTTGTCGCGTCAACAGGATGACATTGGACAACGATTGCGGTGCGTACGGTACGGACGACTTTACCTTTACCCTCACACCTACCGAAAAGAACAAACTCTACAAAGACACCATTATCATTACCGACGGACAAGAAGAGTACACCGTTAAGATTCCTGTCGGTCTGACCGCCAAAGCCGCCGGACAAACGATTCTCGGGTTCACGTCCGAGCCGATGACAATATGGACGACGGATGATATTGTCTTTAACGACTCAACCTTGTCCGGCAATCCCGTTTATCACACCTCTTCCGATCCAACGGTTGCGTATGTCGGTAACGACAACAAACTTGTCATCCGCAAAGGCGGCATCAACGGAAGCGTAGATGTCACTATCACCGCCCATTGCGATGCCACCACCGCATACGATGCCGCACCGGATATAGCCAAGGTGATTACCATCAACAAAGCACAGCCCACGATATCCGAACAGCCGACCGCAACCATATATTACAATCGGCAACTGGTTGTTACCCAACCTGCCGGCGGCAAAGCCGTTAGCGGAGAAACCGAAGTGGCAGGTACCTTTGAATGGGTTGAGCCTGCCACCGTCATGAACCAAATGGGAAGCAACAATGTCCCCGTCAAGTTCACACCGGCGGCAGAATACGCAGACCTGTTTGACGAAACCACTGCTGATGCCGTTGTTACCGTAGAAAAAGCACCGCAAACGATTGTGTGGGAACAGGATTTGAGCCAGATCATGCTGAATCATACCATTACTTTGCAGGCCAAAGTGATGGTACTCTCCCCCACCTCGGACACCGTGTTTATGGAGTCGGAGAGCCGAACTGCCCAAATTACTTATTCTGCCGACGTAAGCAGCGGTATCTTGACCGTTGAGGGACATACCGTTACGGGTAAAGCCGTTCATGAAGGCATCACACTAACCGCCCATGCAGACGGCAATGACTATTATGTGGCGGCCGACAATGTTACAAAAACCGTTTCGGTTATCGGCTTACACAATTGGGCATCCACTTTCCCGACCGACGGCGAGGAGACAACCATCAACGAGGGAGAAGGCATTGTCAACAACAACCTGCTGTGCCTGTATGTTGATGATCCGTTAAGAGACGCGTTGCAAGCCGAAGTCAATTATGTCAACATTATAAACGAAGACGCTTATACGATTGTCAAACACCAACATTACATGATGAGTGTGGAGGCGGACGTATGGATGCCGTTTGTGGCACCGTTCGACATTGACGCCGTTTCCGTCATTGAAGCCATGGATGACAGCCAATTGACAGGGACTAAAGCGGATGTGTTGCCCGTACAAACGGCAGCCAACAAAACGTTTATCGAGTTTATCCATTCACGTGTCCAACCCGATGCCTTCGGCAATACGACATCTGACCGGTTACAGAAAATCATAACTGACTATACGCAAAGTCACGAGAAATCAGCCCTTATTGATTTGGTTCACTACAACGGGACCAATGCCGCCACCGCCAACTACTATCTCTATGAGATGGATTGCCCCGCGGAACAAACTACGTGGACCATCACGGGCAACAAAATAGATTTCAAATGGAAACCCGTTGTCACCGGCGAAGACGGCATCCTGATGAAGAAGGGCAAAGCGTATATGATTCAGTTCCCGTACTGTCCGTGGTGCTCCGCCGAAATCCATAACAACCAATGGGATTACTGGACCGGTAAACTGATTCTGTTCTCCGGCAGCGGAAGCCAATCTATAGACGGAACCAACCGCCATGGTACGATCAAAGACCAATCAAGTTCTTTGCACAATGCCGCGATATTGACAGGCAACAACACGATGGCGAACATGACGTTGGAACAAGGGACGGCATTCGTTTACGATGACAATCCAAGCAGTGAAAACTATGATTACTTTATGTTAAATGACACCGGTGCTGTCACTATTCGTCCCGCTCAAGCGTTTGTATATGCTAACGCTGTACAACCCGAACCGGCATCCGCGCCCGCCCGTGTAGCAGGACAGACCCGCTACGAGACTTATCTGAAAGGCATCAGCCGCAACGGCGAGTTGCTATGGGACGTGCGCGAAGTGCAGGATGAAGAACCGCCTATTTACACCAATTTGGACGAAATACAAGTAGAAGACATGACCGGCATCGTTACCGTCTATTCGATGACAGGACAACGCATAGCGAACTGCATGGCGGACCGCATCAACAAGCAGGTTCCGACGGGTATGTACCTGATTCGCGACAGTCAAGGACGCACTGCCAAGACCGTCATCCGATAGATATCACCCGACGGTGACGTCCCCTTGACGTCCCCTTGACGTCCCCGAAAACGCGTTCTGCTCGCGTTCAAGCCACTTGAGCACTCGAAATCGGTCTTTTTTCCTCCAAAACACAACAAAAATTTGCGTAAGTCATTTTTTGTTGTGTTTTGGACGGCGGCTGATGGATTTTTGTTGTATATTCGGACGCCGCCTGCTAATTGTTTGAATTCCCGAGTTCTTTTCTTTTTTGCGCCCTCTCGTTACCCTGTACGCTCGATTGGGCGGCTGTCGCCGGCGTGACCGCACGGGTCGCGCCATTCTATGTGGGCGACTGCTTCCTCAAAGTGGGGACTTTTCGGGTCGCCCACTCGGCGTGCGTTCCGTCGCACGCCTTCACCCAACACACGGACAATACAATCCGTTTCGTATAGATAAATCTATTCTTTTTGCCTGCAAAAGCACAATTTATTTGCACAATCCAAATATTTGTTGTATCTTTGCAGGCTTTTTGTGGAAACAGGTTCCGCGCAGAAAAAGCAATAATGAATGTTTAACCCTTTAACGAGTCAAAAGCCGTCCGCCCCGCTACTGACATGTGACGGACAGACGGACAGAAACTCACCATCTACCGCTATGGCAGAAAATCTATCACTCCAGAACTTCGACTGGGATGCCTATGAACAAGAGTCCAAAGGCACAAAAAATGAAGCATTGGAAGCACGGTACGACGCTACCCTCAGCGCCATCAAGGACAACGAAGTAGTCGAAGGTACCGTTATCAGTATCAACAAACGCGAAGTGGTTGTTAATGTCGGTTACAAATCCGACGGTATCGTTCCCGCCACCGAGTTCCGCTACAACCCCGATTTGAAAGTGGGCGACAAAGTGGAAGTGTTCATCCAAAGCCAAGAAGACACCAAAGGGCAACTCGTTCTTTCGCACAAAGAGGCACGCGCATCACGCAGTTGGGACCGCGTCAATGAAGCCTGCAACAATCAGGAGATTGTTACCGGTTACATCAAATGCCGTACCAAAGGCGGCATGATTGTGGATATCCTCGGTATGGAAGCCTTCCTGCCCGGTAGCCAGATTGACGTTAAGCCCATCCGTGACTATGACGTATTCGTGGGCAAGACCATGGAGTTCAAGATTGTCAAAGTCAACGAAGAGTTCCGTAACGCCGTCGTTTCTCACAAAGCCCTTATTGAGGCCGAACTGGAAGCGCAGAAACGCGAAATCGTCAGCCGTCTTGAAAAAGGACAAGTGCTGGAAGGCACCGTCAAGAACATCACCAATTACGGTGTATTCATCGACTTGGGCGGTGTTGACGGTCTGATTCACATCACCGACCTGAGTTGGGAGCGTGTCAACGACCCGAAGGATATTGTACAAATCGACCAGAAAATCAATGTGGTTATTTTGGACTTCGACGACGAGAAGAAACGTATCGCTCTCGGTCTGAAACAACTGGTTCCGCATCCGTGGGATGCGCTTGACCCCAACTTGAAAGTGGGCGACAAAGTACACGGTAAAGTGGTCGTTATGGCCGATTACGGTGCCTTTGTTGAAGTAGCCAAAGGTGTAGAAGGTCTGGTACATGTCAGCGAAATGAGTTGGAGCCAGCACCTGCGCAGCGCCAACGACTTCCTGAAAGTAGGCGATGAGATTGACGCCGCCATCCTGACCTTGGACCGCGAAGAGCGCAAGATGTCGCTGGGCATCAAGCAACTCAAAGCCGACCCGTGGGAGAATGTTGAGGGCAAATACGCTGTCGGCACACGCCATTTCGCCAAAGTCCGCAACTTCACCAACTTCGGTATCTTTGTTGAGATTGAAGAGGGCGTAGAAGGTCTTATTCACATCAGCGACCTGAGTTGGACCAAGAAAATCAAACACCCCAACGAGTTTACCTCCATCGGTGCCGAAATCGAAGTTATCGTATTGGATATCGACAAGGAGAACCGCCGTTTGAGCCTCGGGCACAAACAGTTGGAAGACAATCCTTGGGAAGAACTGGAAATACGCTTCGGTGTTGACAACATTGTCGAAGGCAAGATTATCGAACTCAGCGACAAGGGTGCCGTCATTATGCTGGACGAAGGCGTTGAAGGCTTCTGCACCACCCGTCATCTGCAAAAAGAAGACAAGTCGCAGGCCGCCATGGGCGATACCATGAACTTCCGCGTGATTGAGTTCAACAAGGACGCCAAACGCATCCTGCTGTCTCATCTCCGCACTTGGGAAGAGAGGAAAGACGCTCCGGGCAAAGAGAAAGCAGCCAAGAAAGAGGCCGCCAACGACATGCCCAAGATGGAAAAGACCACGTTGGGCGATTTGGACGTACTGGCCAACCTCAAAGCCAGCATGACGCAGGAAGCCGCCGAAGTAGCCCCCAAGGCCAAACGCGCCGCCAAGAAAACTGCGGAAGAAAGCGAACCCCAAGCAGAATAAATACGTTCTGAATATTGTTTCCTGCCCGGCATAAATGTGTCGGGCAGGATTTTTTTATGCACTATAAAACGCAAAAACAAAAAAAACTGTCCATCGTACTTGCATAATCCGCTTTTTTTTCGTAACTTTGCGGGCTATAAGATGTGTTTCTTATCGATAACCAAACATGTTATGAAACATTTTAACGAATACAAACATTTAGACCTCCCCGCGTTCAGCCGCGAGATACTGGATCAATGGGAGAAAGAACACTTATTTGAACAAACCCAATCACAACGGACCGACAGCCGCGCCAAAGGCGATTTCATTTTCTTTGAAGGGCCTCCTTCCGCTAATGGCATGCCGGGTATCCATCACGTATTGGCACGCACCATCAAAGACACTTTTTGCCGCTTTAAAAGCATGCAAGGCTATACGGTGCGCCGCAAAGCCGGATGGGACACCCACGGCCTGCCCGTAGAGCTCGGCGTGGAGAAGATGCTCGGCATCACCAAAGAGGATATCGGCAAAAAAATCAGCGTGGACGAATACAACGCCGCCTGCCGCCGTGAGGTAATGAAATATACCAAAGAGTGGACCGCACTGACCAAACAGATGGGTTATTGGGTGGACCTGGACAACCCCTATATCACCTACGACAACAAGTACATCGAAACCCTGTGGTATCTGCTCAAACAACTGTACCAAAAGGGCTATCTCTACAAGGGCTACACCATCCAACCCTATTCCCCCGCCGCAGGCACGGGACTGAGTTCGCACGAACTGAACCAGCCCGGATGCTACCGCGATGTGAAAGATACGACCTGTACGGTTAAGTTCAAACAGAAAACGGGAAGCGGAAAGTTGAACGTGGATAAGCCGGTCTATTTTATTGCCTGGACCACGACGCCGTGGACATTGCCCAGCAATACCGCCCTGTGCGTAGGACCGAAGATTGACTATGTGGGAGTGGAGAGAAGCAACGGACCGGAGAAAGAAATTATCATCCTGGCGGAGGCGCGTTTGGGGGCCTACGCGAAAGAACTGGGCGAATTAGACGCCGACGGCAAGCCACTGCCGCCCCAGATTGTGTGGCGGGGCAAAGGAAGCGACCTTGTCGGCCTTGAATATGAACAACTCTTCCCGTGGGTCAATCCGGGCGAAGGTGCTTTCCGCGTCATCCCCGGGGACTATGTTACCACCGAAGACGGTACAGGTATCGTACATATCGCCCCGACTTTCGGCGCCGACGACAAGAAAGTGGCGGATGCTGCCGGTGTGCCGGGACTGTATATGATGACCAAAAACAACGGTCCGCGTCCGATGGTGGATTTTACAGGCAAGTATTGGAAAACGGAGGACCTTGACGAAACATGGGCAAGACAGAATGTTAACAAGGAACTGTACAGCAAGTATGCCGGCCAATGGGTAAAGAACGCCTACGACCCGCAATTCACCGTCAACGGGCGTTATGACGAGGTGGCTGCCGCCAAAGCGGAAAACCTTGACATACGCCTCTGCATGGAAATGAAAGCCGACGGGCGGATGTTCAAGATAGAGAAACACGTCCACACTTACCCCCACTGCTGGCGCACCGACAAGCCCGTTCTCTATTATCCGTTGGACAGTTGGTTCATCCGTTCCACCCAAGCGCGCGAGGAGATGATGCGCCTGAACGGCACTATCAACTGGCAGCCCGAATCAACGGGTACGGGACGTTTCGGCAAATGGCTGGAGAACCTGAACGACTGGAACCTCAGCCGCAGCCGTTACTGGGGGACGCCGCTACCCATCTGGCGTACCGAAGACGGACAGGAAGAGATTTGCATCGGCAGCATCAAGGAACTGTTTGACGAAATGGACAAGTCCATTCAGGCGGGTTTCATGAAAGCCAACCCCTGGCCTAAACATATTGTCGGCGATTATAGCCCGGCCAACTACGACCCGACCGTCATCGACCTGCATCGGCCGTATGTGGACAACATCGTGCTGGTCAGTCCGTCCGGTAAACCGATGAAACGCGAATTGGACTTGATAGACGTGTGGTTCGATTCGGGCGCCATGCCCTACGCACAAAACCACTATCCGTTTGAGAACACGGATGCGCCCCGCACCGCCGATTTCATCAGCGAAGGCGTGGACCAGACGCGCGGTTGGTTCTTCACGCTGCACGCCATCCACACGATGATAGAAGGCACGGTAGCCTACAGGAATGTCATTTCCAACGGTCTGGTGCTGGACAAAAACGGCAACAAGATGTCCAAACGTCTCGGCAACGCCGTTGACCCGTTCGGTGCGCTGGAGCAATACGGCGCAGACCCTGTGCGCTGGTACATGCTGACCAACTCCAGTCCTTGGGAGAACCTCAAGTTCGACCCGGAAGGAGTGGACGAGATACGCCGTAAGTTCTTCGGAACACTCTATAACACCTACGGTTTCTTTGCATTGTACGCCAATGTGGACGGATGGGAAGCTACCGATAAATCAATGATTGATTGTCGGTTCACCGAGATTGACCGGTGGATATTGAGCAAGTTAAATTCACTCGTCCGCGAAGTGACAGAGGATTATGAAACATACGAACCGACCAAAGCAGGACGCGCCATCTCGGATTTCGTGCAAGACGACCTCAGTAACTGGTATGTGCGCCTTAACCGCAAGCGTTTCTGGGGAGGAAAAATGGACGGAGACAAGCAAGCCGCCTACACTACGCTGTACACCTGCCTCAAAGTGACAGCCCAACTGATGGCACCCAATGCGCCGTTCTATGCCGACCGCCTCTACCGCGACTTGACCGGCAAAAGCGTACACTTGAGCCAATGGCCTGAGGCGGACGCGAAACAGACAGACACGACACTGGAACGCCAGATGTCCTTGGCGCAACAGGCGACCTCCATGATTCTCAGTCTGCGCAAACGCGCCGAGAAGAACGTGCGGCAACCCTTGCAGTGCGCCGTTATTCCCGCTCCGGACGAGCAGACAATGCAGGCACTGCTGCATGTGGAGGATCTTGTCAAGAGCGAAGTCAACGTAAAGGAACTGCGCATCGTCCGTGCGGAGGATTCGGATGTCCGTCTGGTCAAGAAAATAAAACCCAACTTCAAGGTACTCGGCAAGAAAGCCGGCGCACAAATGAAAGCACTGGCCGCCGCCATCGCCCAAATGAACCAAGACGAGATAGCGCGGTTCGAGCATGACGGACAATTCACGCTGGACGGTTTCGAATTGACAGCCGAAGACGTGGAGATACTGACCGAAGACATGCCGGGCTGGCTGGTGGCCACTGAAGGCAGCCTGACCATCGCCCTTGACATCGAACTGACACAAGGACTGATAGAAGAAGGCTTGGCACGCGAACTGGTGAACAGGATTCAGAATATTCGCAAGTCTTCCGGACTTGAAATAACCGACCGCATCGCGGTGACAATAGATAGAAAGATGGCCGGCATAGGGGAGGTGCTGGCGCATTGCGGCGAATATATCGCTTCGCAAGTGTTGGCCACCCGCATTGACATCGCCGATAGCGTAGAGGGAGAACAAGTCGAAATAGACGGACACAACATTACCATCAACATTCAAAAAATATAAAGTTATGAAACGCATTTTGTATTTTGCGGCTATTTGCTGCATGACGCTTGGGACCTTTACCTCTTGTGAAATGAAAGAGAAAGAGATAGGCACCCTGTCCAACATGTTCGGACGCTGGCGGAACGACAGTAATCCGCAACAATACACCGTCTTTTATTCCGATGCGGCCGAGACCGGCTGGTATTGGGGCAAAGAGTGGGACGAAAGGGACGGTGTCTTGGAGTCGGATTTGGAAGAACACGGGAACGGCTGGTTCATGTGGAAAAAAGGGAGCAGCAGCCTTGTCATGCGGATGATGATGTCGATATCCCAAGCTGAACCTGCGGTGGAAATACAATTGGTATCGTTGACCGACAGCAAGATGACCGTGAAAGAAGGGGCACACACCGCTTCAATGACCAAGATCGCCGCAAAATAAACCGTTTATCCGCCGACCTAATCCATGAAGCGCTTTCTTAAAATAGCCGGTATTACCTTGGCGTCCGTTGTCGGACTGGTACTGCTGGCGGTTTTTACCGCCTGCTATTTGGTGTTCACTCCGGAGCGGCTGACCCCGATAGTCAATCGCGTAACCGACTCGTTGATTACCTGCCAAAAAAGCATTGACGAAGTCAACCTGACTTTTTTCCGCACTTTTCCCTGTTTCGGAGTGGAGATAAAAGGACTGTATGTCATTCATCCGATGGAAGGCGCACCGTCAGACACCGTGTTGGCGGTGCCGGACCTTCTGGTCGGTCTGGATATAGTCAAAGCCGTCAAGGGCGACATTGATGTTTACCGGTTCACACTGAACGATGTGGAGGCCAATGCGTATATCGCTGCTGACGGGAAAGCCAACTTCGACATCCTCAATCTGTCGCCCGATACGGTCAAGGAGGAAAAAGATACGGCCGGTTGGCGGTTGAGGAGCATCTGTTTCCGTGAGGCTCTGCGTATCAACGCGCGACAACTGTGTTTTGCCGACGACAAAGACAGCCTGCAAGCCGGTTTGAAAGACCTGACCCTTACATTGGAAGAGAAACAGGACACCTTGGACGGCTATCGGCTGACATTGGACGCCTACAAAATCCTTTTCAACCTACGCGGACAGACCTACGCCGACGGTTTGTCGCTGCATGTTGTTTTGCCTGTCGCCCTGACGGACAGCAACACCTGCCTCCACATTAACGGTACGCAACTCGGTATCAACGACTTCACCGTCCGGTTGGACGGCACCGTCGCTTCGCCCGATTGGGCGACACGCCGTTACGACTGCGACTTGCGGGTACAGACCAACGACTGGCAAATCTCCTCCGTAAGGGCTGTGCTGCCGGCACAATACAGTGCCCTATGGCCCAAAGACGTAACTGCGGACGGCAAACTGCAATTGTCGGCACATCTGTACGGCCGATATGACAGTGTCACCATGCCTTTGGCGGATGCACGGGTGCTGTTGAAAGACGCGCAAGGACACTATAACCTGAAGGTCCTGCCTTATCGTTTTGACGATATTGCTGCGGATATAGCCGCCCATCTGGACTGGAACAACAAAGCCCGTTCCACCGCAACGCTCAACCGCCTCGCCGTCCGTACAGGCGAAACAGGCGTGACGTTGTCCGGTACGGTTACGGATATTCTGAAAAACCAAACGGCCTTTGCTCTGGACAATCCGTTATGCGACTTGACGGCCGACCTTAACGTCAATCTGCCCGACGCTGATTACTGGCTGCAAAAAGACAGTGCCGCATCGTGGATAAAAGGTACCTTGGCGGGCAAAGTGAACATCAAAACGCGTTTGAACGATGTCACAAAGTTCAATCTGAACAGGATGCAGATGAACGGCGATTTGGCCGTGAAGAACTTGAATCTGTTGTATGCCGACTCCACTTTGGCGCAAGCCGATTGGCTGACGGTGCTGTTTACGGCACCTGTTGCCGGCATTACGGACAAGGACATTCTTTCCGCCGACTGCAAGATGGGTTTTGAGGCGTTGCACGCACAACTGCTCACGGCTAATCTGAACGCGGTAGCACAGAGCGGCACGGTAAAAGCCGGCATCAAGATAGACACCAAAGACAGCACCAACCTACCCATAGTGGGTGCCGCATTCCATATAAGCGATATAGTGGCGGACATGGACACACTGCACGCCCACGCAGTCAATATGGACGGAAAAGCCATTGCCAAAGCCTCCCAGCGAAACACTACGGGACAACAAGAGGTGTTTGTCAGTTTCTTGGCCGACGCCTTGCAAGCGAACCAAGGAGATGCACTCAAAGCCCAAACAGGCAAAGTGGAAATATCGGCTTCGGCACGATACAACAAGAACGCAGACCGGTTCATTCTCAAGTTCAACCCGCATTTGAAATTCAACCTGCAGCAGGCGCACGCAAACATAGCGTTGTTAGGTGTGCCGGTGGATGTTCCGCAAATCAAATTCGAGTACTCAAACCGCGAATTCAATATCGACACCAGCCGCATTGTCATCGGCAAATCGGACTTCTCGCTCGGTGGTAACCTGACAGGCATGAGCCGGTGGTTGCGTCACGAGGGTGATTTGACCGGTACCTTGCGTTTCACAAGCGACTATACGGATGTGGACGAATTGTTGGCTTTGGCCAACCGTTTCAACCGGAACAGCGGCCATGTGGAAACGGATAGCACCACAGCACAAGTGCCTGACACTGTGCAGGAAAATAAAGAACGTGGGCCGTTCATGGTACCGAAGAACGTCGATTTGGCCTTTCAGACAGTGATAAAGAACGCGAAGATAGAAGACGAAATCATGAAGAACCTCGGCGGTAACCTGTATATACGTGAAGATAAAGTTATCCTTGAGGAAATCGGTTTCATCTGCGATGCTGCCAAACTGCAACTGACGGCTATGTACAAGTCGCCACGCCGCGACCACTTGTATATGGGCTTTGACGTACACATGATAGACATCGACCTGCAGCAACTGATACACATGATTCCGCAGTTGGATACACTGGTTCCCATGTTGCGTTCATTCCGTGGCGGAGCGCAGTTCCATATTGCAGCCGAGACGTACCTGAACAGCCAATACAAACTGAAAACCAGCACCCTGCGTGGTGCATGCAGCATAGAAGGCAACAACTTGGTTGTATTGGACAGCGAGACCTTTTCCAAGATTAGCAAGATACTGTTGTTCAATCCCAAGACGGAGAACAAAATAGACAGTCTGTCGGTACAGATGGCCGTATATAAGGACCATTTGACCGTCTATCCGTTCTGTATCAGTCTGGACAACTATATGGTGGCCCTCGGCGGCAGCCATTATGTGGATATGTCGTTTGACTACCACGCCTCTCTGCTCAAGCCGTTCTATATCGGTGTAGATATCGGAGGCACAATGGACGATTTGGATATCAAACCCGCCAAATGCCGTTATGCACAGGACTTCCGGCCGATTATCCACAAAGACACGCAGACACAGGCGGCGGAGATGCGTCAACTGATAAGCAACAGTCTGAAAAAGAATGTCATTATCAAATAACTACATAATATGAAACATGGTATTGTATCAAGCATGATTGCCTTAAGCGTTATGGCATGCACATCACAGAACCCGTTTTTAACCGAGCAGCACACCCCGTACGGCGTGCCTGCCTTTGACCAAGTGCAACTGAAGCACTATATGCCCGCCTTTCAGGAGGCTATCCGACAAAACAAAGCGGAGATAGAGGCTATCGTTGCCAATCCCGAAGCACCCACTTTTACGAACACCATCGAGGCGTTGGACCGCACCGGCGGTCTGGTGGATTTGGTGAGCGGCGCGTTCTTCAACATCCTGGAAGCGGACGGCAACGACGAGATGGACGCCATCGCGAACGAAGTGTCGCCGATGCTGTCCGAACTGAGTGACGGCATCATCATGGACGAAAGACTGTTCGCCCGTGTGAAAACCGTATATGAACAGCGCGACTCGCTTGATTTGACGGCCGAACAACAACGGCTGCTGGACGAAACCTACAAATCGTTCGTCCAAAACGGCGCCAATCTGCCGGAAGAGGCGAAAGAACGTCTGAAAGCCATTAACCAGGAATTGGCGCGGCTCAGTCTGCAATTCGGGCAAAACGTGGTGGCTGAGACGAACGCCTACCAACGGTTCGTTACCGACGAGAGCGAACTGGACGGCCTGCCCGAAAGCGCAAAGGCCGCAGCCAAAGAAGAGGCCGCAGCCGCCGGACGCCCCGACGCATGGCTCTTCACCCCAAAACGCACCAGTTTTACACCGGTGCTGCAATACTGCACCAACCGCGAACTGCGCAAAGAACTGCTGATGGCCTATACGACACGCGGCAACCACGATAACGAATACGACAACAAAGCCGTCATCAACCGCACGATGCACCTGCGCGTGGAGAAGGCCCGTCTATTCGGATACGAGTGCCCCGCCGACTATATCTTGGCGGACTGCATGGCCAAAGACAGCAAGACGGTGGACGCCTTCCTGCAATCGGTATGGGAACCCAGCCGCCAAGCGGCCGTACGGGAAGCCGAAGCACTGCAGGCAATGATGGAACGCGAGATGCCCGGCGAGAAACTGCAACCGTGGGACTGGTGGTACTACGCGGAGAAACTGCGCAAAGAAAAATACGATCTGAATGAAGAGGAACTGAAACCTTATTTCGAGTTGTCGAACGTGCGCAAAGGGGCTTTCCAACTGGCGCACAGCCTCTATGGACTAAACTTTGAGAAAATAGACAATATGCCCGTCTATCATCCGGACGTGGAGGTGTTCCAAGTAACCGATGCGGAAGGGCTGCTGGTTGGCATTCTCTATACGGACTATTTCCCACGCGCAGGCAAACGGCCCGGCGCATGGATGAACGACATCTGCCATCAGTACATCGACGCGGACGGACTGGACCATCGTCCCGTGATAGTCAATGTGGGCAACTTCAACAAACCGACCCAAAACAACCCGTCACTGCTGTCAATGGACGATGTGGAAACATTGTTCCACGAATTCGGACACGCGCTGCACGGACTGATGAGCAAAGCCACCTATAAGAGCCTGGCCGGCACGAACACGCCGCGCGACTTTGTGGAACTGCCGTCACAGTTCATGGAGAACTACTGCTACGAGCCCGAGATTATGCAGACCTACGCCTTCCATTACCGGACCGGCGAAGTGATGCCGGACGAACTGATTCGGAAAATAAACAACGCAAAGAAATTCAACCAAGGGTTCGTGGAAACGGAACTGCTCAGCGCTTCCATCCTTGACATGGACTACCACGAGATGACCTCAACGGAAGATTTTGACGTCAACGCATTCGAGGCCGCCTCAATGGAAAAGATGCAGATGATACCGCAAATCATCACCCGCTACCGTTCGACTTTCTACAACCACATCTTCACCACCGGCTACGAGGCCGGCTACTATAGTTACACTTGGGCGGCCGTATTGGATGCCGACGCTTTCGCGGCATTCCAAGAGACCGGAAACATCCTTGACCCAATAACAGCCAAACGGTTCCGCCACCTGCTGGAACAGGGCGGAACACGCGATGCCGCCGAATTGTACCGCGAGTTCCGCGGCAAAGAGGCCGACCCGCAATATCTGCTGCGCAGAAAAGGATTTATTAAATAAAGCATTGATAATTATGACAAAAAGAGTTCTAATGATGGGGATGATAGGCTTGGCAGCAGCCTGCTTCGCCTCTTCGCCCAAACGCGAGTTCCGCGCCACTTGGTTTACCACGCATTACGCCATCGACTGGCCGACCACCTACGTCACCTCCACCGGCAATGCCACCCAGATAGCACGCCAGAAAAAAGAGATGACCGACATCATGGACGCGCTGGTGGAAGGTCACATGAATGCTTTCTGTTTCCAGGCACGCCCCACGGCCGATGCTTTCTATCAATCGAGTTACGAGCCTTGGAGTACTAACCTGAGCGGCACACGCGGCCTGGATCCGGGCTACGACCCCCTCGCCTACGCCGTGGAGGAAGGGCACAAACGCGGTCTGGAAGTGCATCTGTGGGTCAACCCTTACCGCGTCACCACCTCCGGTTCGCCCAAGACAACCGACCCCGTGTATCAGAATTGCCACGATTGGCTGATAAAATACGACAACGGCTCGTTCTCCGGCACCATTATCGACCCCGGTTTTCCGGAGGCACGGCAGTATGTCATCAACGTACTGATGGAGATGATAAACAACTACGATGTGGACGGTATCCTAATGGACGACTATTTCTATCCCTACGGCGGCACGACAACGGAAGACGCGACATCCAAAGCCCTCTACAAACCGGCAGGGATGAACGACGGCGATTGGCGTCGCAGCAATGTCGATTCGACAATGAAAATGCTGTACGACACCATTCAGGCGGTCAAGCCCTGGGTACGCTTCGGCATGGGACCCTTCGGAATATGGACCACACAAAAAGCCGTGGCACAGCGATACGGTATATCGCTGCCGGCCGGTATCACCGGTCTGGACGACTACGCCGTACAGGCATGCAACACGGTTGAATGGGTCAAAGGGGGCTATGTCGATTATATAGCACCCCAACTCTACTGGCCGACAACCTCAACAGGACAATGCTACCACACGTTGTGCAAATGGTGGGCGCAGGACGTGTGCAAGCACTTCTCCGATTTGCTTCCCGGCAACCAACGGGTGGATTTCTTTGTGTCACAGGCGGCCTACCGCTATGACGAAACGGAGATAGGATTGGAGATAGACGACAACCGCCAATTCGACCAATTGGGCGGCCCCGGGTCCGTTTTCTACAACACCACCTCCTATATCAATGACAACGGCGAAGGGACAAGGTACATGCACAAGAAAATAGCCACGACGCATTTCACCTCGCCTGCACTGCCGCCGGCCATGGACTGGAAAGCGACGGTGGCATTGGACACGGTGACGCAGATGCAACTGGACGGCTGCATCCTGTCGTGGCAACACCCGACGGCCCAACGTTTCACGGTCTATGCCTATCCCAAAGGGATGAGCAAGACATTGGCGCTGAATGACTCGCAATACTTATTGGGCGTGACCTACACCAACTCATACAGTCTGGCTGCTGTGGACAACTTGTCCAATAAAACGATAGCCGTGCGCGCCTACGACCGCATGGGCAACGAATACGACGCCGCTCTCTACAACGCCGGCCGCGAAGTGCCCGTCTATACTCTGACGGTCGTATCCGCCCAACCCGGGATGGGGTCCGTCAGCGGTGCGGGAATGTACATGGAAGGCGAAACAGCGTCCCTGATGGCTCTGGCCCAAAACGGCTACGAGTTTGAACGGTGGAACGACAACACAACCGACAACCCGCGTACCGTGCAGGTAACGGGCGACACGACTTTTACTGCATATTTCCGTCCGGAAACCTTTGAGCCGCAGACCAAAGGCAACTACACCCTGCTGCAACTGTGGGGCAGGAACGTGGAGACCTCCGGCTACCTGAAAACAGGCAACGCCAACCGTAGTGTTGCGTACTACGACGGCATGCTGTATGTCTCCGACGGGGCCAACAGCCTGATTCATCAGGTCAATGCCGCTACCGGCGAATTGGTCCGTACCTCCGAGCCGGATTACCTGTATCACGCTTGGCACAACCTGTGTATTACGGACGACGGCCACATCATCGCGGGCAACACGCGTACAAGCGCCGGCTCGCTGGATTTGTACGAGACGGACTTGCCGTCAAGCGATGTGCTGCCTGAATGGACGGTCAACTTCAATATTGCCGGTTTCGGCCGCTCCGACTATACGGCAACCTACGGTCGTTGGGACACGCACGGACGGCTGATGATGCTGAGCAACGTTAACCAAAAGGCATTGTGCATTCCTTACACCGCCGGCGTATGGGGTACCCCGTCCGTACTGACCCACAACGACCTGCCCACCGGCACCAGCGCACGCGCCATCCCGCTCAACGACACACTGTTCTTTGCCAGCGCCTCCAACAGCCGCCCCACACTGCATCGCATCAAGGACGGGTCGCTGGCGGATGAATTCGGCGAGGAACGTCCGGGCATCACAGTGGTTTCCGGTCTCGTTTGGTTTGAGATGCAAGGACACCGGTTCATCGCCACACCGGTCAACCGCTACGGCTCGTTTGAGATTTACGATTTCACGAACGGGTTGTCCTCGGCAACCAAAGTGATGGACGCCACGCGCGACTTGGGCGATACGGAACATTCCGCCTTCACGGTGGCGATGGCTGCGCATGTCGAAAACGATACGGCGATGATTTATGTCCTGTCGCCGGACAACGGCATCGCCGCTTTCCGTTTCACATCCGGCACCCAAACGGGGCTGAACCTCCTGCCGATGCCGGCAAACGGACCCCAAAAGGTGTTGCGCAAAGGCAAGATATATATTATTAAGGACAAAAAGATTTATTCCCCTATCGGGCTAAGGGTGGAATAACACATGACAAGCCCACAATCATTAACCCTTACAAATCTGATTTGTATGAAAAAAACTTTTCTTCTTGGCATAACGCTGCTGTGCGCATTCGCAGTGTATGCCACCACGCCCACCTTTGACGGCGCGAAGATTTACATCAATGCCGGACACGGCGGATGGAACGAAGTCAACGACCGGCACATTCCCACCATTCCCTTCCCGCAATACGACGCGGATGGCAACTGGGACACGCTCGGTTTCTGGGAGTCCAGTTCCAACCTCAAGGTCGCTATGGACCTGCGCGACATGCTGGAGGCCAACGGCGCCGAAGTAATGATGTCCCGTACGACCAACGAGTCCGGCACCCGCGACAACGGCAAAATGGACTGGGACCAACTGATTATCGGCGTTGACAAAGACAGTATCAAGAACGATTTTATTGGCGACCGCGATTTGGCGATGGTGGCACAAGAGGCATCCGCATGGAACGCCGACGCTTTCATCTCCATTCACTCCAATGCGGCTACTATTGGTGCTGCTTGTAACTACTTGGTGTTCTTCATGCCGAACGGACCGGATGTCGTTCCGGGCAGTTCCAGTTGGCAGTTTGACAGTTACCGCAGCCAACAGGATGTGGATATGGCGAATATCATGTGGCCCTTTATGTTGAACAACCCCTTGGATGTTTGGACGGAAGCCAAAGACCCCGCATCGCCCAATATACCGACCACCGGCGAATATACGCTGCTTAGATACGGCAATTTGACTGTGCCCGGTTTTATCTGCGAGGCTTCGTTCCATACTTATATGCCGAATACGCACCGTTATCTGAACCGCGACTACCAGTATCTGGAAGCATTGCGTTTCTACTATTCGTATTGCGAGTACTTTGATGTCGAGAAACCTGCCACCTGCTGCCTTTGCGGTGATGTTCGTGCCGAGCAATATCGTGCTACCAACGCTACATATCTCAAGTATGTCAACGGTTCTAAGGACCAATGGCAGCCGTTGAACGGCGCTACCGTTACCTTGAAACAGGGAGAAACCACTATTGATACTTACACCGTGGATAACAATTGGAACGGTATCTACTGCTTCAAAAACGTTACCCCGGGTGAATACCAACTCACATTCCACTATGACACCTATACCGACTCCACGGTTACGGTCTTGGCTGTTGCCGGAAAGACAATTACAACCAATATGTTGTTAAACGACCCCAATTATGTGGCTCCGACTGTAGAGGACGCCGTTTATACGGACGGAGACTTGGGACAATTGAATACCGTCTTATCCTCTAATGCTTTAACGGTTCGTCGTGCGCTTTCTAATGGCGCGTATATCTTTGTTCTGGCGCTGGATGCACAGAAGAATCCTTATATTTACCGTGTTAATAGAGAAGGCAAAGTGGTGCAACAATTCACCACATCTGCCTGCCGTACGCAGAGTGACTTGGCGGATGCGCTCAAAGTGAGTGATATCGCATTGACTACCAATGGCTACCTGTTCGGTGTCAATTATGAGCATACTACCTCTGACAATGCCAATATGGGTTCCCTCATTTACAAGTGGAACACGGATGGCAGTATGGAGGAATTTTACCACAATGTGGGTGTCGGCGGTATTTGTTATGAAAGTGCCAACTGGTTCAACGCTTATTCAGGAGAATCAATGGCGTTGATGGGCAACTCGGATGACTTCACCATCTTCCTGCCGATGCCGTCATATAGTGGTGGCAGTGTAGGTAAATTCCGTGCTACGGTGTTGAGTTATAATGCAGACAATGAGTCGGATCCGTGGTCACGTACCACCAACTACATGTCTCCTTATTTCATTTCCACCACTTTTGGCGGACGCTTTGCGGCGCTGGGGTATGGCAGTGACTTTATCATGAGCGGTCCTACTTCCGGACACTATCAATTTACGCCTGTTCTGACCGGTAAAGATACGGAGATTACGCATAATGCGTTGCGCACGGCTAATGCCGGAGAAATGGGCATCACTATCGGTATGTACAATGAAAAGGAGTGCATGTTCGTTCCTTCTGCAACGGGTGTTGAAATTGTGGACATTACTTCGGGTATTGCCTCTACCACCTCGTCAACGATGGCTTTCACGGGGTCTATTGCAGACGGTTATCGTGCTGCCGGTGTTATCTCAACGGATGCAGGAGAAAAGATTTGGTTGCTGAGAAACGGTACGTTGGAAATTCTGCCGGAAGGTCAAAACCCGACCCGCCTTGACCGCACCGTTGTGGACGGTGAAGCCGCGTGCAAGTTCATCCGCAACGGCAAACTCTTTATCCGCCGCAACGGGATGAATTACGATGCCCGCGGGGTACGCACCCTTAAATGATAAATTATAATATACAATCACATTAATTATTAACCAACATGAAAAAAACAATGCTGCTTATGGCTGCGGCGGTGATGGCATTCACCGCTGCGGCGCAGGTCCAAATCAAGTCCATTACGGAACTGGAAGGGACCCGCAATCAGGGGTTTTATCATCCCAAGTTCTCACCGGCAGGCGATTTCCTGCTGTTCTCAACAGCCAACTACCAAGGCCTGATGCGTTATAACCTGAAAGACGGTTCAATGAAACAACTGACCGACGCCGACAACGCCGGCTACGAAACGCAAATCAGCGAAGGCGGCAAAATGGTCGTTTTCCGTGATGTGCAGTACATCAACAACCGACGCTACACCTCTATCAAGCGCGTCAACACCGAAACGGGCGAGATAGCGGAAATTGACGCACCCTCGCGCGAAAAATACGCATTCGCCTTCAACGGCGGCGTTATCCGCATTGCCAAACAGAAACAGATGCTCAGCCAACGGCTGGTGTCGGACGTTTCCTCCGACGCGGGCAACTGCGTGGTGGCTATCGAAGACATGTCACTCGTTCTCTATAAGGACAATGTCCGCCGCGTGCTGAACCCGCAGGGCGAAGGCAGTTATATATGGCCCTCTATCTCCCCCGACGGCAAGCACATCGTCTATGCCGTTTCGCGTGGACAGACATCCGGCACGTATGTGTGCGACCTGGACGGTGGCAACGCCGTTTGCCTCGGTTATGTCGGCGCACCCAAGTGGCTGGGCAACAACTATATCGTAGGTATGTTGGACCTTTGGGACGACGGACACACCTATACGCGCTCGCCGCTGATTACCATCCGTATTGACGGCCAGAACCGTCAGGTGATGGACATACCCAACCACCCCGTGGTACTCTATCCCGCAGCCTCGCGCCGCGGTGACCGCATCGCCTTCGAGGCCGACGGTGCCGTTTATATGATGAATGTTGAAATCAAATGATGCCCGCTGTTATGAAGAAAATTATCTGTTTGGCCATCGGTGCAGCGTTTTGCGCCATGGCAGCGGCTGCCGACCTGAACGACATCAAGGTTTATATCAACCCCGGACACGGCGGCTGGAACGAAATGAACGACCGTCATGTCGTTACCATTCCCTTCCCGCAATACGATGCTGCAGGTAATTGGGACACGCTCGGTTTTTGGGAATCCAGTTCCAACCTCAAAGTCGCTTTTGACCTCCGCGAACTGCTCGAAAAAGCCAATGCGGAAGTGATGATGTCGCGTGTCACCAACCAGTCCGGCACCCGCGACGACGGCGAACTTGACTGGGACGGTTTCCGCATCAACTACGACAAGACCGGTCAGGGTGGCAAGACCAAGACCGTCGTACTGGACCCCTACGAGGGCGACCGTTCCTTCTCGATGATGCGTGAGGAATGCCACGCCTTCAACGCCGACCTCCTCCTCTCCATCCACTCCAACGCCTCCAGTGCGGTCGGACAGGCAGCCAACTATGTGGCCTGCTTCCTCCCCGGCACCGTCGGCAACTGGACCTACAAGAGCGGAGCCGTCACGCAAGCCAGCGTGGACATCGCCAACAAGGTATATTATTATATGTACGACAACCCCTTGGACTGCATCCACGAAGGCACACGGGACGATACGCGCTATTGGACCTTCACGACCGAATACTCGCTCCTGAACAGCAACAACGGCTATTGCGCCTCGCCGGTTGTGCTCTGCGAGGCCTCGTTCCACAGTTACCTGCCTAATACACACCGTTTCCTCAACCGTGACTACCAGACCCTGGAGGCCTACCGTTTCTACCGCGCACTCTGCGACTATTGGCACGCCGATTTCCCCGACAAGGCCATCATCGCCGGCGATGTGCGCAGCAAGAACTTCAAGGAGACCCGCAACGGCATGGGCAGTTACATCACCAAACCGACAAACATTGACGTGGCCAAGGATAAATGGCAAACGATGGACGGTACCAAGGTCGAACTCATGCAGAACGGACAGGTACTGCAAACCTACATCACCGACAACAACTGCAACGGCATCTATGTCTTCTATAATGTCGAACCCGGTGACTATCAGGTACGTATCAACGCACGGCATGCCAAGGAGGAAATCATTGACGTAACGGCTGAGGCGGGCTTCACCACCACCAGCAACGTCTTTGTCACCGACTCGGCTTACCTGCGTCCCATCACACCCGACTACCCCGACCAAGCCGAACACGCCACCGTGCCCGACAAATTCGTCATGAACGAATATCCCGTTCATCCGACACCCTTCCTGGACGGCATGAATATCCGCCGTATGCTCACGCGCGGCGAAAAGACGTATGTCCTTAACGACCAAAGCCAAATCTTCATTGTCAACACCTATACCGGCGAACAAATCGGACAACTCTCCACCGCGGGAGCCACCGCCGGCTTGGTACCTGTTTCCGACATCGCCTTTACCTCCGACACCGTCCTGCTGGCCTGCAACAAGGCTACGGTCAAGAAGGGTGACACCAAAACCTTTGTCACCATCTACAAATGGGCTGATGACGCCTCCGACCCCGAAGTGCTCTACACGCTTAGCAACTCCTGCAGTTTCACCGAAGCGGAAGTGGGCGAGACCTTCACCGTAACCGGCAATGTCTGGTGGCACCAAATCTTCATCTCCGCCGTTTCGGTGGACAGCAAACGCCTCATCGCCGTCATCGGAGCCGAGTACCTCAGCAACGAGGCCGAAACAGGCGTCAGGCAGATGAAGTACATGATGTCCAAGAACCAATATACCGAGGCCAAATGGGGTACGGACTATAAGTTCCTGGTATGCCCCACCGAGGACAAAAACTACTTTATCGCGGACAGCCGCATCATGGCGCTCTATGATTATTGCTTCGACTTCAACGCGGCGGACAAGTCCGCGCTGGTGCAGAAGAACGTCATCGAGGCTGCCAAACTGCCGGTGGCTTCTTACGGCGTCAATTTCCTGCAATACGCAGGACAGTATATGATGCTCGTGCCCGTATGCGATGCGAACGGCCTCAATACCTCGCTTCAACTCTTCCGCATGACCCTCAACAAGTCCGGCGATCTGCTTATCTCCGTAGCCGAACCCTTGACGGACAAACTGCCGGCCAACGGCATCAATACCGCACCGGTGGATTTCATGCACTCCGCCTCGGTTGTGGAAGGTGAAGACCTCAATCTTGTCCTTTACATGAAGGGCTTGGGTATCTACCGCTATTCCACCAAACTGTACGAAGGTTTGGAGCAGACGGAACAAGACAGCCGCCTGCGTTCCGGACGGCCGTATGATTTGTTGGGCAGACCGGCTGACAACGCCGCCCGGCACACGGTTATCATCCGCGACGGTCAGAAGACGATGCAGATGCGCTAACCGCCTGACCGCCGGTCAGAATGCCTGACCGCCAAATAAAAAAACGCTCTCTCGGGAGCGTTTTTTTATCTCCACTCTCCACTAAAACCCTCCCTTCCCTTCAGGGAGGGGTCGGGGGTAGGCCTTCCACCTTCCACTAAAACCCTCCCTTCCCTTTAGGGAGGGGTCGGGGGTAGGTCGAGGGTTGACCGACACTTGACCGACACTTGACCGACACTTGGCATCATGCAATTCGAAACCTCTATCCCTAGTTCTCTAGTTCTCTAGCTCCCTAGTTCCCTAATTTCCTAGCTCCCTAGTTCCCTAGTTCCCTAGTTCCCTAGTTTCCTAGCTCCCTAGCTCCCTAGCTCCCTAATTCCCTAGTTCCCTAGTTCCCTATATCTCTCGATTCCTCTCCCCTTCGAAAACTCGATCACTTCGAAAACTCGGTTTCTCGTCCCCTCAATAAAATGTTTATTTTGAATCTGGAATCCAAAATCTGACTTTCGACTACAGATTTTATGTTATGCAACATGTTTTGTATTTTTTTTGTTTATAGATTTGCATGTTTCATTAAAAAATTGTAATTTTGTGGCGCAAAATGATATATGGATTTGCAAAAATCATATAGTTAACCTTTATTATTAACCCAAAAAAACAAACAGTATGAAGAAATTTTTTCTTTTCTGTGGTGCTCTTATCATGAGCACACTGATGTTTGCCTTGGAACCCAATCCTGACGGATGGAAAACCCAAGGTGAGATGTGCCTTGCTTTGCAGCAAGACATTAATGCCGTTTGTAGTAAGTCGCTGGCTTTTGCCAAAGTAGAAGACGGCGTTATTTACTACAATGTCGGTACAAGTGAAGCCGCATCTTGGAAAACAGAAACGGAGGCTCTGGGAACAGATTGCACCGTATCTGCATTTATTCAAGGTGCTACTTGGTCAACAAACTACTATCTGCACACCTATTTTGCTGCAGACGGTTGTAAATTCGCATGGCTTTACAGTTACATCCAATCCGTACGTCAGGCTCAAGGCAAGTCCACGACAATCAGTGATGGTACGACAGATGCTATTCTGCGTAAGGAATTGGCTGCTTTCTTCCTGCATTCTCCTTCCGAAACTACGTGGCCTGCCTCGGCGGATTATACCACTGCCGGAAAGCCTGAAGCATTTGAAAGTGCATGGGGATACACATTCGTTACTCCTGTTGAGGAGCCCGCAGAGAATATCATTCTCTCCTTCCCCGATGACAACAAAGACAATAACAAATGTAGTTACTATGACAGAACATGGACAGCCACTATCGGTGACTATTCATGGTCTATCGCGAATTTCAACAACGACAATTGGAGTGCTTCCAATAATTGGACATACATCCGATGCGGCCGTAAAAGCGATTTGTCTATCGGAACCATCACCACTGCTGCCGCTTTGGAACCGGCCATTGGTTCTGTTAGAGTGATTATTGGCAAGGAACCCTTGTGCGCCATCAATTCGTTCAAATTGTATATTGCTTCGGATGCTGCCTTTACGGCTGATTTGCAAACGGTTACATTGACAATCGCTGCCGGCGTTAACACATTCGTTGTTCCCACTCCCGTTGCCAATCGTTACTATAAACTGGAGTTTGACTGCCCGAAACATGGTAGTAAGAATGGTATAATCCAAGTTGATACAGTAGAATACTGCGTGTACGTTCCTGCTCCTGTTCCCGTTCCTGTTGCTTCCGTTACTTTGGACCAACATGAACTGGCAATGGTTGTTGGTGGCGATCCTGTAACTTTGGTAGCCACTGTTCTGCCCGAAGATGCTGACGACAAGACCGTTACTTGGTCTGTTGCCGAAGGTGGTGAAACGGTTGTTTCCGTTGCCGAAGGCGTCGTTTCCGCTCTCGCTGCCGGTGAAGCCAAAGTGATTGCTAAAGCCGGTGATGTTGCTGACACTTGCGTTGTAACTGTTACCGTTCCCGGTCCGCCTACTAAGGACTATGTCATGACAACTACGTCCGTAGAAGTTGAGGATGTAAGTGCTCCCACGTACAGTGAGTACGACCTGACCATCATGGCCACAGGTGTTTTTGGAGGCGTTGAATATTGTTACGAGATTGATGCCACCATTGATCCCGATGAAGCATCCATTGCCGGTACTTTTACATACGACGAGGGGACGCTGAGTCCAAGCACAGCCGTTATGTGGATAAAGTGCGCAACGGGTGCGATGTCCAAGACACGCTATCTTGAGAAAGGCAGTACGCTTACCATCACATCCAAAGGCAATAACACGTACGGCCTGACAGGTAAATTGATTTGTGCAGACAGGACTGGTGGTGAAATAACCACCATTCTCAACTACAATTTTGACACCGAGTTCGAGTTCGAGTTTGCTCCTGAGGTTCCCGCAACTCAATACGGCATTAAGTATTATTGCCCGAACAATCCGGATGACGGTGTATATCGCCACATCTACTCCACCGATTGCGAAGACGTATTCGGCGACGGTACCATGTCGTATGATCCGACTAAGAACGAGTTGACACTGAACAACTACAAGGTGGACTTGAACGGAGCAAGCGCTTATCCTATTTATACCGAAATATCCGGTTTGAAGATTGTTTTGAAAGGTGATAATGTTATTACCTCAGGCACCTCTACCGCCTTGCGTTTGTGCGCTACGACCACCCTTACCGGTGGGGGCAAACTGACTGCTACTGCCACCGGCGAAACAAGCGATGGTATTTTTATGCCAACCGGAAGCCTCACAATTGACAGTTGCGAAATTGTTGCGAACAGCGCGTACGGTATTGAAGGTAGTAACGGTGGTACATTGACTATCACAAATGGTGCCAAGGTTTCTGCTACGGGTGCTATCAGCGGTTCTATCACCGGTTGGGGTAGCATCGTTTTGGGTGAAGGTATCCAAATCCTCAGCCCCGCAGGCGCACAGATTGTCGGTGGTGACGTTAAGGATGCAGAAGGTACTTTGCTGAAATCAGAAGTTGTTATCGGTGTCCCCTCTGTCGTTCCCGTTCCCGCTACTTCCGTTACGTTGGACAAAGACACTTTGAAAATGTTCATGGGTGGCGGTACTGCTACGTTGACGGCTACCGTTTTGCCTGAGAACACGACGGATTTCGTTGAGTGGTCTGTTGTTGCAGGTGGCGAATCCTTTGTTTCTGTTGTCGCCGGTACTGTTACCGCACTTGCCGAAGGTGAAGCCAAGGTGGTTGCCAAAGCCGGTAATGTTTCCGATACTTGTGTGGTTGTTGTAGGTCCTGCTCCGGTTGATTACAACATTACGGTCAATACAACAGCAGCAGGCAATATCCAAATCACATCAGCCAACTGCACAGACGTGTTGAATGACGGTGGTTCGTTTAAGTTTGACAATGCAACCAAAACCATCACGCTGACCAATTGCCACTTTACATCAGACACTTATCCTCTGGTAATTAACCAGTCGGTTAACATCGTTTTGGTTGGAGAAAACTCTATTACATCTACTATTTCTGCTACGGCGTTGAAGTTCGCAAGTGGTGATGCAACAATCGGTGGCGGCGGTAAATTAACCTTGTCTTGTCTTAACACCGGTGGCGCGGACGGTATCTATTGCCCAGGCGGCAATCTGACCATCAACGAATGCGAAATCTACGCTGAAGGTGGTTATGGTATCGAAGGCGGATCCACTCGTACTTTGACTATCAACCCGGGTGCCAAGGTGACTGCTTATGGTCCTAACAAAGGTTCCTTCACCGGTTGGGGTAGCATCGTTTTGGGTGAAGGCGTGGAAATTCTTAGTCCTGCCGGTGCCCAGATTGTCGGTGGTGACGTTAAGGATGCAGAAGGTACTTTGCTGAAATCCGAAGTCGTTATCGGTAAATATATGCCCAAGACATTGGCTGAAGTCGTTGAAGGCAAGACTATCCGTCGCGCCGTGGCTGACAACGAAGGCGTATTCGTTCTCGCTGTTGATGCCGACAAGGCTCCCACGCTGGTTAAAGCCGACTTCGAAGGCAATATCATCACCCGCTTCGCTACCGATTTCTGCACAGTTCAAGGAACTCAAGACGCTTGTATGGTATTGGGTGACATCGCATTGACCGCTGATGGTGTGTTGGTTGGTATCAATGCTGAAAATACTACCACTACCGCCGTCCGTAAAAACGACAGGAACACTATGTTCTATAAGTGGGCTGCCGATGGTACCGGCGAAGTTTGGATAGATGGTGCAACCTTGAGAATTACAGGTAGTGATTCCAACCCGACATCTTGTGCCTATGGAAATGGTATGGCTGAAAGTTTCGCTGTCAACGGAACGCTTGATGACTGCATAATTGCATTACGTGTTCGTTCTATCAGCGGTACTAATCTTGACAAATGCCGTATGGCTTTGATTAAGATGGTTTCCGGTGAGATTGCAGATATTAACTACAACCAAGACTTGTCAATCTTCAATGTAACCACCAACCCTGTCACCACCTTGGTGGCTGCTCCGACTGCTAATGATTTCATTCTCGTTCGTGAGGGTGTTGCTCCCGCTGAATGGACTCCTAATTTTGATAATATCACCGGTGCTTCATTGGTTGCTACGATGGCTGCCGACTACAACGGCATCAACGGATTCTCCTTCGCTACTGTGGAAGAGGCCAAATGGATGCTCGTTCCCGCCAATGACGGTGTGAAAGTATTGGATGTTACCGCCGGTTTGGACCAAGCCGCTGTGCTCCACGAACTGGCTGCCGCCGAAATGACGCCTGCATACAAGTATGCCGCACTCGTCACTATTGAAGGTGTAAACAAAGTGATGCTCCTCCGTGACGCCAGCATCACCTTGCTGGACATCTTGTCACCGGTAGGCCCCGTATATGCACTCAACCCGTACGCATTTGGTGTAAGTGCTTCCTCTGAAGGTGATGTGGTTACCATCGACTATTCGCTTAACGCAGATGCTGCAAAAGTTACTGCACAAATCTTCAATGGCGAAACGTTGGAAGCAGAAATGCCGTTGCAAGGAATTACCAAAGGTGCTCACTCTGAGGATATAGATCTTTCTGCTCTTGAGTTGGCGAGAGGTAAGTATTCCTTCAAGGTATCGGTAGAAGGTGTTGCTCACGAGTTCACCACGTATGCAGACTCGACGATTACTTTCACCAACCGTTATCACGCTACGGTGGATGCAAACCCGATGTCTCCTAACTTTGGTAATATCTATGGTGCCAGTCGTGGCAGTGGTGTCGGTATTTACCGTATTACACCCGACTACACCTACCTCAATACAGAGCCTGCTATGATAGGTCAATCTTCTTGGGCAAGTGTTCAACGTGGTGCTGTGGCTCCTAACGGTGAAATGTGGTTCTCTACTTGGGGCGATAGCAACTCGGGTATCTACCGTTACAATCCGTCCGTTGATGCCGATGCAAGTACGCAATTCTTTATTGGAACGCGCGCTGCAAGTGGTTTGATTACCAACAACGGACAAGAGGTTGGTTGCTCCACTCCGGGTATTGCTATCTATAGCGCCGGTAAAGACTCCAAACTCTATCTGATTGGTGAGGACTTTACGGGCGGTTCTAAAAAAGGTTCGTTGGCTATTTACAATATCGGCCAAGAAGACGGTTCTATCGTAACTTCATGGGATAAGGCTCCGTCGGCTCATTACAATACAATAACTGACAAGGACGGTACGAACTTTGCTATGGCAGCCACTCCGTATGGTGTATGGATTTGTCAGAATCGTGCGGTAGGTGCTAATATAGCAGGCGCCCGCTCGCTCCAGTTTATTGGCAATGACGGTGAACAACGCTACCTCTCTACGGATGCCGAACTGATCAACGGTTCGTATGGTGCAGGTGTCGTAACGAATGCCGCGTTTGATAAACTGTGGATGGTAGATGGTCGTGGTAACATTATGCAATTCTCCGTTGCATGGACAGTTGGTACGGAAAATGCTACTCCATCTCTTGCTTTGGATACTACATACGCAACTCCGTTTGGCGCTATTGCACAAATGACCTTTGACTTTGCCGGCAATATTGTTGCCGTAGGTGGTACAGGTGCTACACCTTATTCCAACGATGCATCTGTTCTTCGTCTGGCTGTGTTCTCGCTGCCTGCAGTTGAGGCTCCTGTTGCCGTAACACCGGTTGTTGATTTTGAATATGAAGTTGTAGGTATGTTCGGTGCTTATATCGTAGGTGGTGAAGGGGCTGACTTCGCATCCCTGTATGCCGCTTGCGACAGCGTGAACAAAGCCGTTCTCGCCGGAGATTTGACCGGTGACGTTGACCTGCTCATTGCTGCCGACTTGGTAGAGCCGGTCAATATCGGTCTGTTCAACACCACCGACCACACCGTCACCATCCGTCCCGACCAGGATGCTAACCGCACCGTCCTCTTCACGCAAGGCTCCGACAATGCCGGTCCTTCGGGTGCGTTTGTAATCGGTTGCGACATGGGCATTACCTTCACAGGTATCGCTACTAAGAACATCGTTATTGATGGTTTTGCTGAAGGTGGTGACACTCGTCGTTTGACCTTCACAACAACGGATGGTTTCGGCTCCAAAGCCGGTCCGATTGTGTTCTACGGAGATGTGACCAACAGTGTTATCAAGAACTGTATCGTTACTAATACTATCTATCATTCTTCCACTTCCGCGTATGCTATCACGCTGCGTAACGAGAAGGATGCCGACAAATGTCCTGTTGGCGTAATCATTGAGAACAATGAAATTGAGGTCCTTGTAGCCGACAACGGTCAAGGCATTTACCTGAACGGTTCGCAAGCCGCTACCGCCAAGGTGGGCGCTCCCAAGAATACTGTAGTCCGCAACAACGTGATTACGGCGGCTACCCGCGGCATCTTCCTTTATGGTGCCAACGGCCTGATTGTAGAGGATAACACCATTCGCGTTAGACAACATGCAGGCGGCCGTCTGAGCCACGGTATCATGGGTAACAGCCAAACGGGTGTGATAACCGTCCGCGGCAATATATTTGATGAACTGACCACCGTCAATACTACCACCGGTGACTACGGAATCCAAGCCATTACCGCCAGCGGTGGTGCTGATGTTTGGATGATTGAGAACAACTACTTCGGCGGCTTCGATGCCGGTTCGGCTTGTACCGGCAAACCGACCAAGATTTGCGGTGTCCGCATGGGTGACTCCTGCGTTGTTCGTCACAATACCTTCGAAATGCCGGTATTGAGCAACACGCCTTCCACCACCTTGCTGTCCACTGCGCCTATTACATTGCTGTACTATGCCGGAACTCTGAACTACGTGGTAGAGAACAACATTCTCATCAGCCACGAGACTGCTGCCAACAACAGTTTGGTTCGCGGTACCATCTCCTCCAACAGCAAGGGCAACTTGTTCTGGTTGGACGAAACAACCCCGACCAACGCCGTTATAATGGATGCCGGCACACCTGCAGCCACCTTCGCCGACTTGGATCCTGCCATTCAGGCCGTCAGCATCAACGAAAAAGTTGAACTGGTTGACAC
>JAZLGG010000063.1:0-31010 GCA_045616185.1 Paludibacteraceae bacterium | reverse complement strand
AGGCTTCCACATTTAATCCTCCAACTCCGCTGTGCATTGCGCCCAGACGTACTGACGCAGGGTCTTGTAGGTCGATTGGGCGGCGAAGGCGGTGCGGTCGGCAGCCTGCTTCTGCGGGTTCTTGAGCCGTGCGGTGGTGGCGGCGGCTATCTGCCCGAAGCGGGTGCGGGCGGGCACCTCGTCGGAGGTGACGGGCGTCGAACGTGTGCCGTAATGGATGGTCCATTGGTTACGCAAGCCTTTGGCGTTGGCTGCCTTGCGGCGCCCTGCGCCGAACTTGCCTTTTAATTTGCCGATGATTTCTTCAATCGGATAAACAAATGAAATTTTTGCCATAATGTTAAGGTTGGTTTAAGGGTTAATAAATAATGTTTCTATTTTTCCTAGAATAGCGCAGCGGTCTATAATTTCTAGAACAGCGTCAGCGGCCTAGTTTTCTAGTCGCTTCCGCTCCTCACTCTTCCTCCCTTCTTGGAAGGATAGAGGAGGGTTTCACTCAACAAAAATCGCGTCAGTAATTTTTGTTGAAGAGCGGAGGTATTGGTTGCCCATTGATTAAGCGTAGCGGTATCAATAATGCAACCCAATTACCGAACGCGAGGGTTAGTCTTTTAGGGCTGCATATTCTTTCTTCATGATGAAGTTGAACAGTGTGCCCGGGAAGGAGCGGTTAGCCTCGTACTGGCTTTTGTACTGCTGCAACTTGGTGTAGTTGCCGGAGTCGGTGTCGGAGGAGGTAGCCTTCAGGATAGCCTTGGCGCTGGCGATAGCGCTGGCGAACAGGGTGCGGACGGCGGTTTGGTTCTCGGTGGGCTCACCTGTGTAAGGGTTGCATAGTTTGCCCGAACTAACCGAACCCGTGCGGCGGTTGGTGCGGAAGTACACATCGGAGTGCATACATACTTTTCCGCTCATGCTCTCTACGAGAGCCATCGGTTTGATTTTTGCCATACAGTTAAGGTTGATTTAATGGTTAATATTAGGTTATGTTAGCGCTAACTTACGAATTAAAAAACTCGCATCGCCTTCCATTTTGAAAGACGATGCAAAGGTACAACAAAAATCACTTTCCTGTTGGTGCTATTCACCAATCGTGTTTTTTTTTGTTCGTTTTGCCACTATTTGCCGTATATACTCCTCGCTCAGGTAGTAGTCTTCCGCCACGTGTGCGTATGCCAGCATAATCGGCATGCCCTCCTGCAAGTAGCGGTAAAAGGCGTTGCGCACAGCCGTATTTCGTTGCTGCAACTGGTAAAAATCACGTGTTGGCATAGTCATTATACGATACGCTGGAAATTTTTTCTATATGATGTAGCATCTACTTTTGTAATAAAACCTGCATCCATCCAACGGGATAGCACATATCTGACTTCGGTAGATTGTCCATTTTTCGCCCGAATAGCCATCAGGTCAACACGCGAGAAGACATCCGGCAAGGATTGTAGGAGGTTGCGTACACAGCCACGATGTTCTTGTGCCAATAGTTGTTTGGTTGCAACTTGCTCAAACTGCTCACCGAACAAGGCCATTTGATTATCGAAAATATATTCCGCCACCCATTCGGCAAAGTCCGCCACTTCTTGTTGCTTCTTTTTTGTTATGTCGGATATATTGTCTTTGTGTTTGTCGTTCCGTTTGGCGGTGCCATTGAGCAGTGCTGCCAAGTATCCGGCACGAAAGCCCATCACGGCAGCGCGTTTGCGGATGGTATCCATGGCGCGACTATCGTTCTGAATGGCGAGTTCTTTTTTGGCCGTCAGCCAAGCCGATATTCGTTGGTTCACGAAAGGGGCGTATATAGTGCCTTGTGCCATATCCAGCATACGTGCAATGCGAATAATATCCTGCTCCTCTGCTGCTGTGTAGCTTTGGAAATCGGGGATATCGGTTCCGAACATGTCGGGCAGTTGTGCAAAGGCAAAACGGGTTACCAGTCCATCTTCCACATCCTTAAAGAAGCGATACATGCCACCGGGTGTTCCTGTGAGCAGCAGGTTGTAATAGACCGGCACATTGGCAGAAAACGAGTTGTCTGACATGTAGTTTTGTCCGTATTTGGCATTATCAAATCCCAGTCGGTAGATGTCACTTTTCTGCGACCATACGCCCGCACGTTCTGATTTGACGAGTGTGTCTATCTCCTCCCCTATGCCAATTAGGTGTTTCCCTTCTGAGTAGGACAGCAGTTGCAGCAACTTGGCAATGGATATGTTGATGCCGTTGTTGCGTGGACAGGCTCGAGGGTTCTCGGGTTGCTGTTTGCTGTTTTTCGCTGCGCGAAGGGCCTCTTTGTAGCCCTGCTCTTTCTCGCGTTCCACCTCGTCCTGCTCATCAATGGGTGTAAGGAGGAGGTTGATGGGACGCCGGATAAAACTCTTTCCGGTGGCGCAAGGTGCCGTGATGCAACTCATAAACGAGAACGAATGTTGCTGATGGTCAAGGTAGTCAAACCGTACGCGTGTGGCGAGGGTTCCCAAGACCGGCAGGGAGGCAATAACCATTGCCGGACGATACGGCTCGGGGAGCCGGTGGCAGATAATATCCAACACGCGTGGCAGTTTGGGCAACGGGGGTAAAGAGGAAGTGCCCGTGCGTGCTGCCTCCGGTGTGGAGGATAGTTGGGCTAAGGTAAGGGCGCGACAAATAATGTCGGGCAGGTCGCTCTTGCGGGGACGATTGATAGCCGAGAGGATAATACTTGTCCGCTCCTGTTCGCTCAAATCAAAACTTGGCAGCACCCTCAACAGGGTATCCCTATTGAAATCGCATATATACCGTGCATACCGAACAAGGGTAAAATAGAATGTATTGCGTTCGCCCACTTCGGGTTCTCCTCCCAATAGGTTGACCAATTGGTTGATTATCTCCCCGTAAGGCACGCCCTTATAGATGGACGGTTGCTCTTTGTCGGTGGACGATTGACAAGGCGCCGCGCAGGGTTGAGGTTGCACTACGCAGGGTTGAGGTTGCACCATGTACGATTGGGCGACTTGATCAGCTTGCGCTTGGCTGTCAAATTCCAATCCGTTACCGTCCATGTATATCACATAGGACCATGGCATGACATAGGATGCGCGGGCGAGGTCTTTGGTGGCGGAGTCGTAGGAACTTACGCCGTATAAGTCGGCTAAGCGTTGTTGGGCTTGTGCAATAGGTTCGCCCTCTTGCCTTTCCGCAATAATGCGTAAACCATGCCCCGAAGGCGTAATAGCCACAAAATAAACGCGGTGACTATGCATCTGCTCACTGTCCAGACGATTGGCAAGAGAATGAGGGTCGGTAACATCATCAATATCAAGCATAACCAAACCGGACGGAACAGCATTTTGATTGCTGCGTGAATTGTTGGTAAATCGTTGTGCATGGGGCGTAATAACGGGTAACTGTTTTTTCAGTGTTTGCAACTCTTCTTTATCTTTTCCATCAAGCAGTTTGATTTGGTCGCAAACCTGTTGCACCTGCACGGAGGTCATGATGGTTTTCAGTTGCTGAACGGAACAAGGAGTTGCCTCCTTGTCCCTAATGTTCATCTGAATACAAAAGCGCGGAATCATAAACTTTGCAAGTCGTGGGTTTGTACGTAGTCAATTACTTTGTCTGCCTGCTCGTCTATCGAGTCGGCAATGGCCAATGTGCGTACGTTGGCACAGGGTACGGAGATAACGACGGTCAGACGATTTTTACTGATGCTCAGGCGGCTGTATGCCGAGTTCTTGTTGTCGCTTGTTGCGACTAATGTTTTTGTTGCCATAATTAGTTTATTGATTAATTGAGTTCTACTTTCCACGCGGAAAGTTTGTTAAAGTACACCTCTTGTGGTGCTGTGTCCGTTTGCTTTCCTTTGAACGCGAGGCAATCGAAATGCACGGTCGCGTGCTGTCCGATATGCGCGTTAAAGTCTGCTGCGATGTTGTGGCGCAGTGTGAACACTGCCGTTTGAGGGTGACTTTCTTCTGTGGTCACTACGATGTTGCGTGAGCAGAAATTTTGGCCATCTCGCCCTGTGTAAGTCTCGACAGGAGCGATGTGTTTGATAATTCCCATGAATTCCATTTTGGTCTCCTTTCTTTTTTGAGATAATCCTCTGTCCGTCGCCATCCCTTTTTCAATCGTGTGGGCTGAGGGTGGATTGGAAGACGTCCACGCGATTGATTGTTATTCTCCACGACGGACAGATTTTTATCCCCGACACTGCAAATAGTACGAAAATTGTTCCACAAATCAAGCGGCAAATAATATTAAAGACAGAATAAAAAAATAAACCAACATTAAAAAAACTATGACACAAAATAAAAAATGTATGCCAATACGACATACAAAAAGCCACCGTCATTAAATGGCAGTGGCTTCGTGTGACATAATGTCATGTAGTTGGTATTATGCGGCAGGCATAACACACAACTTGTAGTATTCAGTAAGTAAAAATTTTGCTAAAAGATTATAACGATTAAAGGTACATAAATCTAAATTTTTGGATGGTTGCCAATTTGGATACTCACCTGTTATCCATTGTGCATACTTGCTAATATTTCCGGGCGAATATCGTAGTTTGCCTTTCTTCTGTTTCTCGGTTTTGTCAATCAGTTCGCCAAATTGTTTTTGCGAGTTGGGTCTGGGTATAATGCCCACTAAGGCAGCAATACGCTGGACAACCATATAATCCATTTTTTTACGGATTAGATAAAAACCGTTGTCGTCCTTAGCATCTTGTACTGCCCAAATGACATCTATAAACGCTTGCAGATTAACCTCCATAAATGATTTAGGTTGTGCAACAAATTGTTCCAACACGCTTTCTTCAAGTGAGTTGTTCGGTTGTGGTTTAGGTTGATTACCCGCTTGTGGTTCATCATCTTCACGCGTCACTTCGATGGGGATGATTATCTTACCGCATAATGAACCATGTGCATGGGTCTTTTCAACAACAGCATACACTTGTCTGGATAATTTTTCAGATGAAATATTAAATTTCATAGGAAATAAAAATTAAATTAATTATTAAAAATACACGAGAATTATTCAACGGGTGTGTTGTTTTTTTCGTTGGTGTTTATTTTGTTTTGTCTTCCTGTTGGGCGTCCATTCATTTTATAACATACTCCGCCCATAACTTCATCGCCTTCTTCGAAGCGTTCAAGATCAAAGATGTAGGTTTTTCGGAAATCGATTTTTGCCTTTTCGAATAACTGTTTTGTGGCGAGGTACATATATTCGCCTGATTTTTGTACAGGGAAGGTGTAGTCATCCTGAGTGTCAGTAATGCACATATAGAAGACATTGCTTATTTCGTCGTCCGGAGCGATACTGATAAATTTTTTCGTTGAAAGAGCCAACTCTTCCATAGCGTCACGATTAAAACCAAGTTTGCCTGACTTTTGAACCGTTGCCTTTGTGTGTTTTGACAACTGTTTGGCGATAAATTTTTTTCCTATCATAATTATAGATTTTGATGTGTTTGTTAATTTCGCCACAAAAGTACTACTTTATTTTGACATATACAAATTTTTTGTGAAAAAAATCGTTCACATTAGTATTTTTTGCAATTTACAACACAACACACAACAAATATACTCTTGTTTTGTGTTGTAGATTTAGCCATGTTGTTTTTATAATTCTCGCCATATACATTCTTCTTTGCAATTCCAAATTGCGTAATTTTATAGCAACTCATTCCGGTTATATATTGCGTTGTTGTAAAGTTGCACAAAAAAAAAGAGCAGGAAGGGCATATTCCGCAAAAATGGGAAAATGGGCTAAAAAATCAACCTAAAAATAAGGGGTAAGGGGATAGTATAATTATATATATAAATATATAGCCGTTTTTCGCTCACAAAAATATGCAACAATGCTACACTGTAACATAAACAAAACAAGCTTGCTTTGCCGCGCAGTGGCGGTTAATCTCTTAATCTCTTAATTCAAAATTCATAATTCTTAATTCTTAATTTGCCGCGCAGTGGCGGTTAATCTCTTAATTCAAAATTCATAATTCATAATTCATAATTTGCACGCAGTGGTCTAGCATAATCTCTTAATTCATAATTCATAATTCATAATTTGCCGCGCAGCGGTCTAGCATAATCTCTTAATTCAAAATTCATAATTCTTAATTCTTAATTTGCCGCGCAGCGGTCTAGCATAATCTCTTAATTCATAATTCATCATTTGCCACGCAGTGGCGGTTAATCTCTAAACTAATAAACGAATAAACAGTATACGATGAGTATAGGATCATTTGGTGCATTGTAGCATTGTTGCACAAAAAAATGTGCGGATTACAACCAAATCTCAACGATAGTACAGGATAATCATTACAACAAAGAACACTGCTATTCTCAACGAAATAGCGGTGCAAAAGTATATAAAATTATGCAATAATACAAAGTAACGAAATTGTAAAGATGCTGTCTGTCTAACGTATCTAATGCTGAGAAGCGATTATGTCTAAAATGACTAAGAACTTTGTCTAATCATACATACGAAAAATGCCGCCCAACAGCGTTGAGCGGCATTGATAATCATGTGGTCAATACTTATATGTCTTGACGTTGGAACTCTTGTTTGAGTTGCTTCAATTGCAAACACAAACCATTCTGTGCTGCCTTGTTAATGCGGTCAAGTTTACTCTTGTCAAATCCCAATTGAGAATAGCGAGCATACATATCAGCAAAAGAAGCGTATCCATCCTTCATCTTCCAAAGCCTTTTCTCTGCCGAGATAGATTTCTCTATCTTACGTATGGTCTTGGTCATTTCCTCGGCAGTATTGAACTGAAACATAAAGGGGAACCACTTTATCATTTGTTTGATAAAATCTGATATCGAATGTTTGCGACAAACAAGTGCTTCCTCCATACTCTTATGTATGTAGTACCAATCGCTTTGTATCTGCTGAGGATCAAGATATACCGGATTGAGTTCTCCGAACATCACGTTATACTCACCCAAATTGACAAAATGCGCAATTACTTTTCTTAACTTAATAAGTCGAGCATTTGATGCAAAGATGGTTCGATTGAAAATGTCATTCTCCAAAGGTTCTTCATCGGAATCTTCTGGTTCGGGTTCCGGTGTAGGAGCATTCCCAAAGGTAACTGAGCCATTAGCATAAATCATCTTATCAATACGAACCGAATTGCCAGAAGTTTGCTGCTCTTTATATTTGAGAGCCATTGACAAAAGACGGTCTATCTCTTTTGTTAGGCAATAATAAGAGAAGAAATCCTCCAATTCTTCGGGTTCAATTTGTCCATCATCCAGAGTATAAAGTTTTTGCATAAATGTATCATTCTCGAAGCAGTTTTCTTCCAGATTAAAGCATTTATGCCAAATCATATAGACGGACTTAGTTTTGAACTCGTCTTGACACGTTTGCCGCTGTTCATGCAAGAAAGTAATCAGAGCTTCCACATCTCCATCAGCCACACACATCTTCAATTGCCTACGATAGTTTGTAAGCAACTTACTCCATAACTTTGATTGCAGGAAGGAGGCTTCTTCCTGCTCAAAGAGGATACTGAAATCCGGACATAATAGAGCCGGTAATTGTGTGGATAATGTTTGAGCCATTATGCTTGCGATTTATCAAATTCTTTCTTCAAACGGTACAACTCCGATTTAGGATCAGCAATATCTCCACGATAATTCTTGTAGAAACTGAGTATCTTACGGAATTTCGCGTTAGATGTCAGGTCGTCAATGTGGTTGAAATCATTTTTGAATATAATCGGATATAGTTCTTCTTTTTCAGCCTCTGTCAGAGTAGCCATCGCTTCACGCCATTGTTGTGTGTAGCCGAGGTGCTCAAAGAAGAAACGGAACAAAAGGAATGTCTCCGGCATAATCATGAGCTCCATAAACTCGTCCTCGTTCTTGCCAAATGCTTTCTCGAAGAAAGATACTCCACGACCTACCTTTCCTTTTGTAGCATTAAGGATTGCCTGCACAGCACGAATATATTTTCGGTTCCAATGAACACCAATATAATCGCGGTCATGGCTATGCTCGTCACGGATAGGATGATATTTCATGGGGAAGGAATAAATACTTACGTTTAATTCTTCACACATATCCACATTGATACGCAGACGACGATATAGATCAACAGGCTCGTCCTTAAAGTTGTACAGCAGATAGTTGGAGAAATCCTTCATCCCATGTGCTACACTCATACGAACAGCCTTGCTATATGCCGGTTCAGTCTTTATATCATCAAAGGCAATACGAAGCGGTCGTAAAGGTATTTGTGCTAACAAATTAACACGTTCCTCGGTAAAGAGACGTGCATCTACACCTTGGTTAAAGTCAATAAAGCGCAGACGACCTTTTTGTTTGGAGTATATCTGCTCGAAATACTTAGCAAAATCTTTATAAGTCGCGATAAGAGCCTCTTTCGTACAGGTATCAGGATGGAGCAGACCATTCTTGTCTCGGATAGAATACATCTGAGTACGTATATCCTCAGAGAATCTACGTGAGTCGTTAATCTCTTTGAGCAATTTCCATGCTTTGCGTATATATGCACGGTCATTAATGCCTAAGCGGAGATTACGAATAGCCAGTTTGTACTGGTTCGGTACAATAAACTTGGCATCAGGAGTAAATCCACATCTCTTAATATCGTCTATGATTGTCTCCAAATGCTCGGAAGCAAGCACGTTGTTATCCATGAGAAGCAGATTGTGCTGCTCCCCGTAGAGGCGACGCGTACGCTCAATTCGTTCGTACAAAGGCAAATATGGAATAAATTGCGGTTCAAGCGTAGATACAGCACAGAACGCGCATTTACGAATACAGCCACGTGTAGAATAACTATAATAGTCGCCACCATCAGCATACTCATAATCAATTTCTTCAATGATTGAGTAATCCAATGGCAATTCGTCAATAATATGAGGATCTCCCGGATCAATTTCACCAGGTGTATGAAGGGTTCCGCAATGAGGGCGAATACCCGTAGCTTTCTCTATTTCATCTGGTTGGATGGACGCAAGGACACCTCCGACCATCAAATGTGCAGGGTCTTTAACCATTGTCTTTGCAAATTCAATGGTCTCAATAGTTATATTCCAATGGAAGGTAAAGAGTGTAGTTACGCACACCCAATCCCATTTAGGATGTTTGAGGTATTCCTTTTTCCAATAGTCGTTCTTATAGTATTCAACCCACGGATATAGCAATAAATCGTAATATGAGTCACTAATACCTATTTTTTCCAAATCAGTAGCCTTTCGGGTCTTGATATATTGGAACACCTTGTCAGCACGCAAACGCCAGTTGATAGAAGGATCAACATTAGACATCTGCGTGACACAATCGTTAGTGATTTGCCGAATAAGGAATTCTTGCAAGTCACCTTTGTAGAAAACTACATTATCGCCCTGCATACGGAAGTATGTGGCGAGTTTCATAAGTCCTATTGGTGGAAACTTATTTTTGTAGTTGGGTTCTATTAGTAGTACGTTTCTATTCATTTTTTGGTGAGGGCTGCCTCTATACGTGCAATCAAAGTTTCGCGAGCTTTTTCATCAGGCAATGCAGTCTGAACTACATCATAAACCGTATTTATCAGGTTCTTTTCCTTTTTAGAAAACTTGCTGTAAATATCCTTGTCCGTACGAAGGAATGATTCGTTTTTCTCAGTTTCGACAGTCGGAGTCAGCGTGACAACCGGTTGGGTACCATTAGATTCGAGAATTCCTTTCACCTCAGGATAGTTGTTACCCATAGCCGTAAACAAGAAACCGAGCACAGAATCGCTCTCCAAATGCTTTTGCTTATTGTCTTGTAACTTCTTACTTGCCCTAGCTAAGTCTTGTTGATATTTAGCAAAATCTTCTTCAGCCTTTTGGCGTTCTGAAGGACTATTGAAGCTTCCATTTTTCTTCTTTTCTTCAATCTTCTTTATGCCATTGACCGCCTTAGAAACATCAGTTACAGAACTACGAATGTGTTGTGCATCGTAACATAGTTTCTTAAGCTTGGCAAAGTCTGCCATGATGAGTTCTTCAAATTTATGACGAGCCTCACCTTCGCGAACATAGTCACGTCGTCCATCGGGCTGTAATTCAGGTGCGACAACATGTACTTCGCCATAGAAATATAACGCAAAACGTTTATCACCATCGGTCGAAAAGAATTTCTTACAAGTATTCTCGTCTCCCAACTGGATATTCTGACAACGAAGTCGCATGCCATAAGGCAAGTTATATGACGGAATTTGTCCACGCAACTCCGAAACGGAATACCATCCCCAATATATAAACTCTCCATTGTCATTTTTTTGCTCAAAGAAACGGATGTCCGAAACATCATAGTCACCATTCTTCGAATCTAAAATTCGAGTAGTGTATCCTTTATAGATTTGATCTCCATTAACAAGCAAATTATAAGTATCCAACGTTAGATGGTTCTCACGCATATAGGCTTTAATACGGTGTCCAAATTGACTAAAACTTGTAGGATAATCAACAGGTGCCACCATACTTAAGTAACGTGAAATTTCAGCCGCATCCAGCAACTTATCATCGGTCACATTATCCATTATGACTTTGAAATAGTGTTTGTCCGCAAGTTCTGCGCAAGAACTAATGTTCAAACTCATATCAATCACAGCTCCTGCGTCGAGGTCCAAAGTCTCATCATCTACCAACTCATTTAACTTCTTGGCGTCCCAATGTAGGATAGTTTTTTGAGCTTCGCCCTTGTACGAAGTTTCAAAATATAAATCAGAGCAATAACCTAATGCACCCAATCTACCAATACCACGGAAACCCTTATTTTTTCCGCGCTTCTTCTTGGAACGAGCAACATCACGGAGCGAAGAAACATTGTTTACAGACACACCTGTAGCATTGTCTTCAACAATAATACGTCGATTCTCGGCATCTATAGTAATTTGGATGTCGTAATAATCATCTGGGTCTAAATGTAGGTTGCGGGCTTCGTCAATCTGATCGGCGGCGTTCTGTACAAACTCGCGATAAATACAACGACTATCCTCATACATACTCCTCGTTAAGGATTCGATAGCGTAAGAGCCAATTACTGTATCTGCCATAATTATTCGTAGTATTTATAGATGGGTAATGGGAATTTAACGTTAAGCATGGAACGGAATACAGGATTTTGGATAATGTACTCTCCTTGCTTTTGACGAGTGAGCATGGTCTTGTAAACCGATGGAACAAAACGGAAGTCCTCCTTAGTTATTTCGATTGCATTGGTACGACCATAAGCTTGCGTTGCGCAGTTACCCTTAACTCGTTTGTGAATATCACTAACGAATTGCTCAGCACCAAACAACACAACACCTAACGAACGACCACGCTCAGTGATGTCAAGAATTTGACGCAAGATAGGCGATGACTTGGGAACATCGTTCGAGGCATACTTGTTGAGCTCGTCAATGAAAATCACAATATGATCCGGTATCTCCTCATCAGGTCTGTCGGTACTTCCCAATTTCAGGTTGTAAACGGCACGCATAACATCGCCGAATACAAAGCCCTGAGATTCCTCATCCATCTTAGCCACATCAATAACCATTACATCATTCTTTTGTATCTTGGATATTTGGTCACGAAGACGGACGCTGCCGGTTCCTAATTTCTCAGTAAACATCTGACGGCACTTTTGGAAACTCTTGTTGAACAGACGGTAGAATTTACGCCAACTCATTACGGAGATTTCTTTGCCAGCTTTTGATGCCATCTCAGTCTGGGTCTGCTTATACAATGCCTCCTTAAACTCGTCCCAATTCTCAACTCCCTTGAAATTACCACCATTGGACATAATGAAGTTGATGATACTTTCTATCGTATCGTTAGGATCATCTACATTTGCAAAGAGCAAGTCCAAGCATTCTTTATCCTCATCATTCTCAAAGAGGTACTTAAATTGGAAAGCCTTGCCAGCAGCCATACGGTCTTTGATTACCTGCTCATTTTCATAGGTGTATGCAGTATAATCTTTGGAATAGGGATAGAAATATTTAACTTGCTGGAAAGGCTTCATTTCCATTCCCAACTTGTCATATACTTTTTTGATTTCCTTGAGTTCCTTCTCACGGTCATTCATTTGATCAATCTTAAGTAAGTCTGTGCCCTTTACATTCATCATGATAAATGCCACAGACTCATCTTCACGCTTACTCATTACATCCTGAATGGCTTTCATAAGGAACATCGAATAACTCGTCTTGGAGGCAAGGCCAGAGATACCACTGATATTCAAGTGAGCACCTTCCGGACCAATAAGGAAGTGAGAATTGAAATATACAGGAAGAGTCTGCTGGTTCTCCCCTTCGTACATTTCCATATATCCAGCCGGCACAGGATTCTTGACATCATCCAAGCCCAGAGCCATCATGATTTGTTCCTCAGTTGCTAATGCAACCTTTCGACCTTCTTGCACGGGGATATAGACATTCTTATCATTACCAACAACCTTACACTTTACATAGTTCATGCCTATGCGTTCAGTATAAGACTGAGCCTCTACATCGCCAAAGTCGCTGGAGATATAACCAGCCAAAGCACTCGGGGAGTCGGTCATGTGGGAAATCTCCTCAACAACACCAAACGTTTTTGAGTTCTCAACGTGCTCAACAACCACCACGTCAAATGGTTTTAGTTTGAGATCCTTTCGCGTCCAGAATGTAAATTCTTCAATAGTGGACGGTTGTTTCTCGGTTGCAATAATTTTACCAATGGTTTCCATCGTATATGTGGTTTTAGAATATATTCATGAAATAATAATCACTTGCAAAGCGGCTCTTGCAATAGCACTCTGTCATATAAACCGGATAGAGGTGGTTTGCCCAACGAGCATCGGAACCGTAACATACCGGATTTCGCTCGTTAATGATATTGGCAGTTATGGTGTCAATTTCATCCGTTGACAATCCGTATTCTTCTTCATGTCCAGTCATCAACATCTTTTCAATTTTCACGATACCAGAGTATGGTGTGTCGGTATGTTTACGGTCATGGATACGAACATACCAAATAGCGAACGTCACATTTCCCCATTCCTCTCCAGGTCTCCACAAAAACGCAGGTGTTCGATGATAGAGAGGAAGTCGGGCAATCGCACCTGCATTACTCTGATCTTTGTTGTCGCGCATGAGGTTGGGATTAAATTTCTTCGATACACCAACCACATGTCGGTAATTGTTGCGAATACGAGCCAGTTCCTTAAAATCACCTGTTTTCATGGGCTTATACTGAATTGACCCATCCTTGATGAGATAGCTTTCTTGCGTTAAAAGATGTCGGCTCATCAATTCCGAGACAATCCGCTTTTCGCAATCTACCATCTCGTCCTGAATGCGTGCAATACCCTTATTCTCCAATGTCTCGTGTCCTTCAAGCTTTGTTTTGTAGAACAATATCTTTTCGAGGTGCACACGATCTGCGTAGAGTTTAGGATTGCTCTTAATCTTCTCGGTAAGGTTACGGAAGAACACATTATGGTCGATACCCTCGCCATTTGCCGTCACCGGAAGGCACAATGCCGAATAGGATGATTCTGCAACACAATGAAATCCGACATATCGTCCTTGCTCATCAGAATCACGACCACAACACGAAACGGATATTTGACCACCAATGATAGGGAAGACTTTTTTGTCGTATTGGATGTCATCAAGTTTATAAACCTTACGACTTCCGTCCAAGAAAAACTTAAACAAAGGAGGCCCTTGCATGCAAATTCGAGCACGCTGCGACATATCACGCGGTTTAGGATCTTTGCAATCCTCCGCATATTCCTTCAGATTGATATAAGTATCTTCGTCAGATTCATATTCAATCACAGGCATAGAGCCGTCATCATAGCTATACTTGTACGAAGTAAAGCATTTTCCGTCAGTCTCTTTTTCTATAAAATCAATGATTTTGCCCATTTCAACAAATTCACATGTTTTATTTTCCACTTTTCCCTTTTCGCCCACAAAGGTACTAAAATTTTCTTACATCTACAAATTTACCTGCGGTTTTAATTTAATTGCATTACTAATCGCTGCGCTACGATTCGGCGCAAAGCGCCTACAAAGGCTAGACCACGGCGGGGCAAAGATTATGAATTATGAATTTTGAATTATGAATTATGAGAGATTAACTGCCACGGCGGGGCAAAGATTAGAGTTTAGAGTTTAGAGTGATTTTTCGAGTGCTCGAATACCCGAGAAACTTAACAAAGATTTGCGTATATCGTTTTTTTTTACTACTTTTGCATGTTTTTTACGGAACATATTTCTCAATATTATATGGACAGCAAATACAATCCTTCCGAAATTGAGCGACGCCGGTACCAATACTGGTTGGACAACCGTCTTTTCCACAGCGAGCCGGACGAGAGAGAGCCCTATACCGTCGTTATTCCTCCTCCCAACGTGACCGGTGTGTTACACATGGGACACGTGCTGAACGAAACTATCCAAGACGTATTGGTGCGCAAAGCCCGCCTGGAAGGCAAGAACGCCTGCTGGGTACCCGGCACCGACCACGCCAGCATCGCCACCGAAGCCAAAGTAATCAAACGCCTCAAAGAACAAGGTATCAACAAAAGCGACCTGACGCGCGAGCAGTTCCTCAAGCACGCCTGGGACTGGACCGACGAACACGGAGGCATCATATTGAAACAGTTGCGCAAATTAGGCTGCTCGTGCGACTGGGACCGCACCGCCTTCACGATGGACGAGACCCGCAGCAAAGCGGTTGTCAAAGTGTTTTGCGACCTGTACAAAAAAGGGCTCATCTACCGCGGACTGCGCATGGTGAATTGGGACCCGGAACGCCAAACGGCACTGAGTGACGAGGAAGTCATCTACCACGACGAGCACAGCAAATTCTACTATCTGCGCTACCGTGTAGCCGAGGAGCCCGGCCGCTACGCCGTAGTTGCCACCACGCGCCCCGAAACGATTTTCGGCGATGTGGCGGTATGTATCAACCCCAAAGAAGAGAAAAACCGGTGGTTGAAAGGCAAGCACGTCATCGTGCCCGGCGTGGGACGCGTCATTCCGATTATCGAAGACCGTTATGTGGAAATAGGGTTCGGTACCGGATGTCTGAAAGTGACTCCTGCGCACGATGTCAACGACTACGCTCTCGGACAAAAATACGACCTGAAAACGATAGACATCTTCACGCCCGATGCCCGTCTGAATTTAGATGCGTTAAAAGTTGAGCATTTAGAGTTCAACGAACTGGATTTCAACCGATACCACGGTATAGACCGTTTCGACTGCCGCCAACGGATTGTAGAGGACCTGCAAGCGTTGGGGCTGGTGGAGAAGATAGAGGACTACGACAACAAGGTGGGCTACAGCGAGCGCACGAACGTACCTATTGAGCCGCGCCTCAGTCTGCAATGGTTCATCCGGATGAAACATTTTGCGGACATAGCCCTGCCGCCCGTCATGAACGACGAGATACAGTTCTACCCTGCCAAATACAAAAACACTTACCGCAACTGGCTGGAGAACATCAAAGATTGGTGCATCAGCCGCCAATTGTGGTGGGGCCATCGCATTCCCGCCTATTATGACGCCGACTTGTTGGCCCGGACGGGACTGGAAGACTACCCTAACGACAAGATTATCGTCAGCGAGACCCGCCCCGAAGGTAACTACGTCCAAGACGAAGGCGCACTGGACACATGGTTCAGTTCGTGGCTGTGGCCCATCAGTCTGTTTGACGGCATCGAACACCCCGACAATCCGGAGATGAGCTACTACTACCCTACCGCCGATTTGGTAACCGGTCCGGACATCATCTTCTTCTGGGTGGCACGCATGATTATGGCGGGCTACGAGTACCCGAACCGGATGCCGTTCAAACATGTTTATTTCACGGGTATCGTGCGCGACAAACTCGGTCGCAAGATGTCCAAGTCGCTTGGCAACAGTCCCGATCCGCTGGACCTGATTGAACGTTACGGAGCGGACGGCGTGCGGATGGGTATCCTGTTGAGCGCACCCGCCGGCAACGACATCTTGTACGACGACGCCTTGTGCGAGCAGGGACGCAACTTCTGTAACAAGATTTGGAACTGTTTCCGCATGATAAAAGGGTTGGAGACAGCCGACACCGAGGCTCCCATGACCGACCGCGAAGCCGTGACTTGGTTCACCCTCATGCTCAGCCGGACCGAACTGGAGGTAAACGACCTGATGAAGAAATACCGCCTGAGCGAAGCACTGATGACGGTTTACAAACTGTTCACGGACGAGTTCTCCGGCTGGTATCTGGAAATGATAAAACCCGCTTATGGGACGCCTATCTGCCGCAACACCTACACTTCCACGCTTGTTTTCTTCGAGCGTATGCTGCGGCTGTTGCACCCGTTCATGCCGTTCATCACCGAGGAACTGTACCATAATCTCGCCGAGCGAGAAGAAAGTGACACCATCATGCGGGAGGACACAATGGACTGGGACAGCGAGGCCTTCCTCAAGCAGGACGCCAACGGAACGTTCATGCAACGCATCAGTGAGATGAAACAAATCATCACCGGTGTCCGCAATATCCGAGCCGGCAAGAACATACCCCCCAAAGAGAAACTGACCCTTATCGCGCCCGAAACGCTGAGCGGACTGGTAGAGAAACTGGCGAACTGCACCATTCGGGTGGAGAACGGCGAGCAAACAACAGGGAATGCTTCCGATGCTCCGCGTGCCACGTTCATCGTGGGGACGACCGAGTACAGCGTACCTTTGGACAACTTTATCAACGTGGAGGAAGAGCGCAAGAAACTGGAAGCCGACCTGCAGCACCAAGAGAGTTTCCTCCGCGGCGTCACAGCCAAACTGAACAATGAGCGCTTCGTACAGAACGCCAAGCCCGAAATCGTCGAACTGGAACGCAAGAAACAACACGACGCCGAAGAGCGTATCGCTGCCATCAAAGCGGCTATTTCGGCGTTGAAATAACCACCTATGTTCCCTAAAATGCTTATAGCAGGCCCCTGTGCGGCGGAAAGCGAAGAGCAGGTGACGGAAGTCGCGCAAGCATTGGCTCCGTTGCGCCCTATTTTCCGCGCAGGTATATGGAAACCGCGCACGCAGCCCGACACCTTCCAAGGGGCGGGCGAGCGGGCTTTGGTGTGGCTGCAAAAAGTGCAGTGCGAGTACCATTTGCCGGTAGCCACCGAAGCGGGCACCCCGCAGCAAGTGCTGGCCGCCGCAAAAGCCGGTATTGACTATTTGTGGATAGGGGCGCGCACAGCAGCCAATCCTATTGCCGTGCAAGCCCTTGCGGACGCGGTCAAAGCGTGCGTCCAAGACGGTTGCCGGTTGCAAGGACTGCTCATCAAGAACCCCGTCCACGATGACGCAGCCCTGTGGGCGGGCAACATCCTGCGGCTGCAAGCGGTCGGGCTGCCTGTTATAGCCGTTCACCGCGGCTGCAACCACCGGCCGTGCTGGCAGACGGCATACGGGATACGGTGCCGGATGCCCGATATACCCCTGCTGATGGACCCGAGCCACATGAGCGGCAATGCCGACAAAGTGGCCGAATTATGCCGTACTGCCGTCGAACTGGACTATGACGGTCTGATGGTAGAGGTACATTCTCACCCCGACCGGGCATTGTCCGACGCGCGGCAGCAGATAACACCGCAACAACTGTATGCCCTGATTGACAGTCCCGCCGGCACCCTTACGGACGAAAGAGAACTGCGGTGGCTGAGGAAAATGATAGACGAAGCGGACGACGAACTATGGCAGGCGGTGGCTGCGCGGATGGCCGTATCGCGGCGAATAGGCGACTACAAACGGAAACAGCAAATGCCCGTGCTGCAACCCGACCGGTTCAACCAAATCCTGCAAAAGCGGCTGCAATGGGCCGAGGCTCACGGACTAAGTCCAGATGCGGTGCAAACTATTATGGAACAGATACATAAAGAAAGCGTCAGGGTTCAACTCTGACGCTTTCTTTATACAATACGCGCTCTTACGGCACAATAACCATCTTGCCGGAAGAGATTTTAATCTTGTTGTTTTCAAAGAACACGTAGAAATACACTCGCTGGGGTTGCAACTCAATGACGGTGCATTCGGACACATCCTTCACGCGGACAAGACGATCGCGGTTGTTACCGTCCTTCTCCACGATGACATTGTTAGGGTCGCATTCCGCAATTTTCTGATAGAAGAGCAGATGTCCTGTATTGTCATAGAAGCCCGCCGTGACATTCTTGCGGAGAGTGGCAACAGCCACCTGCGTCGAGCCCGGTATGCGCTGAACCAGCACATCGCCCTCGTAAGGTTTGTCTGCCGTGTTCAAATCCGAATAGACAAAACGTATTTCGTACTTATTGACCGAGCCGTCCTGTGCCTCGCAAGTGACAATCCACGGTTGGCCGTCTATCGTTCCCGGTGTAACGGGGTACGCCGTAGCGAATGTATCCGCCACTTCAAAGGTCACTTCGGGAGCCGTCAGCCCCGCAAACAATTGATATACATATTCGTGAACCTCAGGGTTGTAGTTGGCGAGCGGCTTGCCGTCCAGATAAATCATGGTGACCGTATTGTCGGACGACTTACGGATTATCTGTCTCAGTTCGTAAGAACGATAGTGTTCTCCGTCCTCCGCTACAACGGTTACATAGATGACCGGATTGGCTCCGCCTATCACGGATACCTCCACTTTAGCACAATCATCGGCAGTTACCCACGAAACATCCTTGTCCGTAAACAGTTGTGACGGCTGCGTGCCTATAGGATACTCCATCACATACAGCACACTGTCCGGATGGAAGTCGGCACTGAATCCGTCTGCCCGGGCCACCGTTTTGCCTTTCACGAGAAGCGATTGCAGGTCTGCCTCGGCACTCTTGGCATAGACGATTTCCACCGTGTAGCCCATCGAATGCTCCCTATCCGCCGACAGGATATCCAACTGATAGGTTACGGTATGCGTACCTCCGGTAACCGTATCACAGACGGACAGCATCACTTGTTGGCCCGGCAGGGAGAGATAGGTCAATTGCGGCACGGCACTGCCTTTCTCCACCGTCAAAGTATAGTCCTTGCGGTTGCGGTCGTAGTCATCTATCTCCACACCGTCCAACATGATGCTTTCCAGCGTAGAATCGGGCGAAAGTGCCGTTGTAAAGACAATGGTGTAAGTTCCGAAATGCTCGCGGTCCTCCGCCAGTACCTGAATATCCACCAACGAGTCGTTGGAAACGTATATATCCACTTTCTGGACTTCCTCTTTCTTTGTTACAGTGATGACGGGCAGTTGGGTTGTTCCGTAAGGCAAGGTAACCTTGTAGAAAGACACTCCCTCCTCATAGTTGGGCAGGTTCTTGCCACCGCACCAAATCATATTCAGTTGGGTCTCGGACGAATAGGCAAGCGGGAAATGCAGTGTATAGACGCGCACCGCTCCGCTTTGCGCCGTCACTTCCACCTCTATTTTCTTTCCGAGCGATTTGGGCATTGTAGCGTCGGGCACTTCGCGCACCGTTACAGACTGGTACGGATCCCCCGCCACATGAAAGACTTCGGGCAACTCCGTAGCCTTGGCATCCAAGGTATAAATGTATTCGGTCTGATGTGCGTCAAATCCGTCTAACGGACGGTTATTGATATAAATCATCTGCAAAGTATCCACTTGCGAATCTTGGATGTCAAACGCCACGGTATAGGTATTCTTCCGTCCGTTACCCGCCACCACGATATACTGGCCGACCCAACTCTTGGCGGTGTTCAGTACTGTATCCGGTGTAACGGTCTGCCACGTATCCGCCGCATCCCAACTGATTTCAGGGAATGAGGTCGTTCCGACCGGCAACAGGAACTCATAATACCACTTATGGGGCAAGAAACCCTCCATCGGCAGGTTATCGACGTACATCATCTGCAAGGTGTCGGCATCCGAAGGCGTAAAGGTAAACATCAGCATATAGGTCTTCTGCGTGCCGTCTTCCGCCGTGACGGTAATGCTCACATCCGTTCCCTTAACCAGCGGCTCGGACACCGTCTGACTGTTTTCCCCCTTCTGCACAAAGATTTCCGGCAGTTCATGAATATCTCCCGCCAACGTGATGTGGTAGTAGTAATAATCCGGTACAAAGTCTTTCAACGGGTTATTGGACAGATAAATCATTTTGAGGTTGGCATTAGACGACAATGGCACGGCAAACTTCAAAATGTAAGTATTCGCCGACACACCGTCGGCAGCCACGACATCCAGCATTACTTCGGTTGGGGTACGGCGAATTGTAACATGCTGGTCGGCTGTCATCATTGAGGCAGACACATCCGGCAATACCGTCGTTCCGGCAGGCAGATTGACCGTATATCGGTTCTGCAAAGGCGAGAACGCCAGATCGGGGTTGATTTCGCTCATAAACCTATTCATCGGCACACCATCCAGCAGGATAGACGACAGCAAAGCCAAGTCAGACTTTTTCGTATCATATACCTCCACCTGATAATCCCGTGCCGTCACGCCGTCCTGCGCCGTTACATGAAGCGTGTATACATTCTCATTCTGTGTAACGGTTACGTTCTGGAAACGGTCTTCCGACGCATATTCCAACGTAACATGTTGAATGTCGGTCTGTACCGAATAATACCGGCGTCCCGCCTCAAAATGGTCCACAGGCACGCCGTTCACTACGATACCGCTCAAATCGGCATTGTGGCTCGGCTCCGCAGTTACGGTCAGTTCATACTGCCGCATCACGGTTCCTGTTTCCGAAGTTACTTGAATAAACGATGCGGCATCCAACATACCGTTTACAACGGTTTCCACCTGTTGCCCATTCTTGTTCACGAACATGAACGACGGTATTTTCGGTTCGGCTGTTTTGATGTCCGGTGTCGGTAATACGACCGTATAGGACAGACTATCAGGCCGGAAACCCTGCAAGGATTGGCCGTCCATCAAGATATTCTCCAAAGCGGCATCATCCGACCAATCCGGCACAACAGTAAAGGTATATTGACGCTGTTGCACACCGTCTTCGGCTGTTACTTGGACGGTATAACGCAAGGCCGCCCCTTCCTTCACGGCATTGACCGCCAATGTCTGACCTTTATGGGCTGTTATCGGCTCCAAATCAAAGACGGTGTCGGATACCAGTGTATAGTCGGTTATCAACGGATTGAAATCCGCATAGGGCACGCCGTCCACCCACAATGCCGACAGACGCGTATCCGAAGACAACTCCATCGGATAGGTCACTGTATAAACGTGGTTTTCCGAACCGAACACATGCCACTCCAGCCTATCGGTGTGCTGTATATAAACGACCGAGTCCGCAGCGTCACGGCGCACAAAGGAACTTGTAGCCGGTTGCGGTTTCACATAATCGTATTTGTCAGGAGCAAAGTCCGGCAGAAGATTGCCGTCCAAAGCAATCTCATCAAGTTGTCCCGAAGTCATTTCCTGCGGTTGCAGCCAAGCAATGCGATAGGTCTGCTCCGCCCCGTTTTCGGCCGTAACGCGGATGGAAAAGTCTTTGTCCAGCAGGACGGTCTGTCCGTCCGACTGTTTGACAAAAGTGACTTCAGGCATCGTCTCCGCCGTTACCGTGTATTCGGTTATAGACGGGTCAAACTGCGGTGTCAGTCCTTCTGCCGCCAGTACAGCCAGCGTAGCGTCATCCGACAAATCAGTTACGAAACGCACCGTATAGACAGTCGCTTCCCCTTCTTCGGGTTGAACATTTATGGTCAAAAGCGAATCGGCGTACATCATTGTGACGGTTTGCAAAGACGACAGGGGCACCGGTTCCACGTCGGGCAGTTGGTGACAATCGGACGCCAAATGCCAGATATAGTCATGCTGTTCGGGCGTAAAGGCGGCATACTCCGTTCCGTTCATCTTCAGTCCCGCCAATTCGGAGCGTGTTTCAAGCGGACGGCTAACCTCCAATGTATAGTCGGTATAAGTACCGTTTTCCGCAAAGTTGCGTATCAACGCCGTGCGGACGCCTTGCTCGTTCTCCTCGCTCCAAATCACTTGTTGCGCCTGGTCGTCCACTTCGCCTACGAAAACCAGAGAAGGATGATTGGTGTCCACAGTATCCGTCAGGTTAACACTAAATGTATTGCCTTCTTTGACGGCATCCAAACCGTTTACCTTCAGTCCCGCCAACGACGAGTTGAACGCGAAACGAACCCAATCGACATACATCTCGGGAGAGGAAGAGAGTATTGTTCCTGAAATCTGGTAATACGAATCCAATACAATGTTCATCAGCGTCGGGTCACCGGCAACCCTGTTGGCTTCAGACAGGTCGTAAGTTACCGTCTTATAGGAGTTACGTACTTCCGAGTCCTTCCATTCTATTGTTTTGGTTCCTGCCGAGCCGGTCAGTATGTACTGTATCAGGTTATTATTCTGTACCGAAGCGCAATAGTAACGAATAGCCAGCGAGTCGGGACTATTGTGGAACGATATACCTCCGCTGACGGAGAAATTAGACGAGCCGGCCACTCCCCACTGACCTGCGACTGTACCCAATGTGATGAATCCCGGTATTTCGCCGCCACCCGGATTACTGTACTTGGTTGCCAAATGAACGGCATCCGTTCCGCTTTTCGTTACCAGTTTGTCCGGAGTAAACGACCCGATAAGAAAAATATTATGGGTATTCAACACATCCGCAATAGTGTTCCACGAAGTCGGTTTAACGGCCGTTGTCACTGTCTTGCAGGATGTCCAATCGGTAAACTCACCGTTGGGCAGCACATCGTTGACATAGTAGAACCACAAGTCATATTGAGCGGTATAGCCGTCTTTGGTAACTTCCGCCTGCCAGTGTTTGTTGGTCTGCGTTATAATATTCACTTCAGAGCCTGTTACACCCTTATAACGGACAATAGGAGTACTTTCCACATTCACTATATAAGAATGACGTTGCGGATCAAAACCCTCCAACGGCTCGTTGTTTATGGTCAATTCAGCCAATACGGCAGGGTTTTCCGTCACCACGTCCGGTGTAATGGTATAGACTTGGTCCGCTTCACCGTCACGGTTGCCACGCACCGTTATTACGGTCGGACGATAGATGCCGCCCGGCTGGACAAAGACAGTCTGTTTAGGGTAGTTCTTCTCATATTCCACCGTCATCGTGCGCGAGCCGTACGGCATTGTCACCGTAAAATCACGCTGCGTCTTGTCCGTCATATCCAACGCTTTGTCCAGTTCGGCGATGCGCAACAATTTCAGCACGTTATCCTCGGACGGTTGTTCGGGATAGAAATGGAACGCATACACGCGCACATCTCCGTTTTCGGCCGTCACGGTAATAGTCGTTGTATCCCCCAAAGGACGTGACAAGTAGTCTATCCGCTGTTCCGGCTCGGCACGTTCGTACATCAGGTCCGGCACCGCTTTCGCACTACGCGGCAAGACAATATCATATTCGGTCTGCTCAGGACTGAACACGAATTCAGTGTTCTCTATCATCACCGTCTTTAATGCCGTGTTGGCCGATTTACGCATCGGGAACTTGATAGTATAGGTATTCTCCGTTATCCCGTCTTCGGCAGTCACAATAATGGTTGTATGCCCGTTCGGACGGCTGTAACAGATTGTAATCGTTTGGTTGGACGATTGTCCTTTCGCCTGAATAACCGGCACAAACGCGGTGTGGCGCGGTAGGGTGTCGGTGTACAGGAATATGTCGGGCGCAAAGCCGTCCAACAGTTTGCCGTCAATCACAATATCCGCCAACAACGCGTTGGAAGACATTACACGGTGGAACACTATCTCATAAACGGATACCGCACCGTTTTCCGCCACCACCGTAATCTGTTTGACCGTATCAGACAAAGTGGCAACCATAGTGGTCTGCCCCGCATCTTTCACCAATGCCACATCCGGCAACGGCCGTCCGCTTTCTACCTGTACATCGTAACGGTAGGTCGATGGGGCGAACGTCGGCGTCATTCCATCCACCTGCAAATCCAACAGGTCGGAGGACGTATAGGGCAGTACGGAAAAGTTCACGGTATAGGTCTGCTGGTTGCCGTTGGGAGCCACCACGGTGACACTCGAATGCGCCTGCCCGTGACCGGTGCCGGTACCGGTAGCAAAGAACACCGACTGGCTGTTATCTTTCTTTACATAGGTGACTGCGGGAATAGAATTTCCGGCAGGCAAGGTCTTGTTATAGGTCAGAACCTGCGCGTCAAAACCGTCCATCGGTACGCCGTCCAACAGGATGGCCTCCAACGCACAATCGGCGGAAAGTGTGCGGGTACAAGTCACTGTATAAACCGCTTGTTCGTTACCTGCCGACACATATAAGCCAACTTTCTGTCCCTGTGTCAGTTGCCGTACTGTCTGTGAGGCATCCGCCGTGTAGGTAATAATCGGCTCTGCATCCCGATAGGTCAGCGTGTAGTTCTTGACCGCAGGGTCAAAGCCCGGCAAAAGGACACCGTCGGCATAAATAGCCTGCAACTGCGCTGCCGTAGAAGGAGCCGGTGTCAAAGTGAGCGTATAGGTGTTGGATGCCCCCGTTTCGGGCGTCACCATAATGAAAGCCTGACCAACTCCCGACGGAGCGGAAACGGTAACCTGCTGACCGTCTTCCTTGTCCACCGTGATAACGGGACAGCGGTCCCCTGTCAAGACTACCGAGTAGGACAGTTGCTCCGGCATAAAGCCTTCCAAGGGAATGCTGTCCAGATATATCATCCGCAGTAGGGCGTTTTCGGATTTGCGGATAACGAACGCCACCGTATAGGTTTGTTGATTGCCGCTTTCAGCCGTTACGCGGACGGACTGGACGTTATTGTCCAAGACGGACAGCACCTGCTGGGACTCGTTCTCCTTGTCATAAGTGACAGTGGGCAGGACGGACACTCCTTCGGGCAACAAATAGACATAATCGAGCGTTTCCGGCACAAAGCCCTCCAAGGGTACGCCGTCCAAATAAATCATCCTAAGTGCGGCCGACTCGTTCTGCTCCACGCTAAAATGAATAACGTATGTCTTAGAGGCTCCCGACTGCGGCTTGACCGTCAAGCGGTAATCGCCGTTTACTCCACCGGAGCGTGCCGTAACGGTCTGATAGTCGTCATGCTTGTCCCAGGTAATTGCAGGAAGAGCCGTTGTCGCTTTGGGCAAACGGACGTTATATTCCAATGTTTCGGGCGCAAAACCCTCCAAGGGTACACCATCCAGATAAATCATGTTCAAAGTGGCATCAGTGGCCTGTTGTACAGAAAAAGCAATCTGATAGATTTTCCCCGTTCCGTCATCTGCGACCACGGAAATACGCGTCACACCGTTCAGTCCGCCTTTGATGACAGAGACCTTTTGATAGGGGTCCCCTTGTACGACGGTAATTTCCGGCAGAGCGCCTGTGCCTACCGGCAGAGTGACCGCATAATCCATCCTATCGCGGTTGAAACCGTCCAACGGCACTCCGTCCAACAGGATGCCGTCCAACCAGTTAACATCCGAATGCAAGGTGGTAACTACTATCTTGTACGCCGTTTGGTCCACTCCGTTCCCTGCTGTTACCAGCACGCGGGTTGTACCGTCCAATCCGCCTTCCGTTACCTCCACTGTCTGATAGGGGTCGCCGGTAACATATGTAACGGCGGGCAACACGGCCGTGCCGATTGGCAAGGTGACATAATAAGTCAGGTTTTCCGGGTCGAAGTTCCGGATGTACCCCTCCCCTATCTGCAAATCGTTGAGGCGGCTGTACGAAGACGCTTCCAGTTTGAATATCAGTTTGTATATTTTCGGGGTCGGGTTGCCGGGGGTAGTCACCGCAATCTGGTATATGCCTCCGTCAATGACGGCCGGTGCAGTGTATGTAACCGTCTGCCCGTCATATTTCTTGATGGCATCCACGGTCGGCATCACCGTCGTTTCCACAGGCAACGATACGGAGGGGTACATCGTCTTTTGCGGCGAGAAGCCCGGTAGCGGAGTACCGTTGACAGTAATGCCCGCCAATTCGTTGTCCGCCAGCAAGGCGGTGGTAAAGGTCAGTGTATAGGTGCGGGTGCTTGTTTGGTCGGCCGCCGTCACGACAACGGTCGCCGTTCCGTTCACGCCGGTCGGCTGGGTGATAGTCACCGTTTGGGCGTCCTCTTGCGAAATAGCCGTCACGACAGGTGTCTGTTCCGTTCCGTACGGCAGTTCGACGGCATAGGTAGTAGTGTGCGGGTTAAAGCCCTTGATGTCTTCGCCGTTCACCTGAATACCCGCTAACGCGGTATTGGTGGAAGCCGCGCGTACAAACTTAATCTTGTAGGTCGTGGTCGAACTGCCGTCCTCAGAGCGGACGGTGATGACGGTAGGCTGCCCGTCTATCGTCCCTTGTGTAACGGTCATTTCGTTATCGCCCAAGCGCCGTCCGGGAAAATGCGTCGTTATGTTTTTGGAGTTCGTCAGCGCACCCTCGCCGCGCATTGCAAAAATATCCGGGATGACGGTCGCATGTTCGCCCAAGGAATAGATTTGTTCTTCGGATGTATTCGGGTCGAAACCGCGCCACTCCTTGTTGTCGATATAGAGGTGCTGTATCTTGGACGAATAAATGAGTTCCACATCGTCCACATACAGGCTGTTGCCTTCGTACAACCCGTCGTTGGCGCGGAAATTGGGATAATTGGATGCCGAGAAGATGACATTGCATTTCTCCGGTATCTCGTCGTTCATATAAAAGACCGGCACTTTGATGAGGGTCCATTGTGCATATTCGTTGCGCTCGCGCCACCAACCCTCGGCAATCTGTGTCGCTTTGGTGGCGGTGCCGCATTCGTTGCCGTTGGTCGCCTGACGTATGTCGCTCTCCTCGTCCGTCTGTTTCGTTGAGGTGCAGTTGCCGTTTTTGCCTTTGTATTGGTTGCCTACGGCTGTCCCTTTCCATGAATAGAACAACAGATGAAAATCCTCGCGCGCGTAATTATCGCCGGTCCGTTTTATCCACACCGCCATCGTGTCCGGACGGGATGTCCATGATATGCCGCCGGATGTACCCGCCGTGGCCTGGTTCACACTGGTAATGTCCTTGATATACACCCACGGCTGACCGAGGGCAAAATAACCCGGACTGGTCTCCGTAATGCCCAATGCACCGATGGACGTGTCCTGCACGCGCAATGAATGATTGCCTGTATGTCCGGCCTCCTGATGGGCAAAATTGAATTTAAGCCCGAATTGCGTCACATTGCTTGCATTCCAACTTGCCGGCTGAATTGCGCCGTTATATGTAGCGCCGCTCCAATCCTCAAACCCTGCGTTGGGCAGTTGTTGGGCAAATACGGTAGAGGCCGCCGCCAGCATCAAAATGACTAATCTATTTTTCATATTTTGACTTTTCATCATAATTTACAAACTTTTAATTGATTAAAACTAGTTTAAGTTGCAAAATTACTGCAAATATCGCAACCCCACAATAACCTTCTTTTGGAAAAAATATTCTTTTTTTAATACAATATAAAAAAAAACTCTATTTATGCGTTGCATCATAGGTAGATTATTAAGACAACGAAGAAAGTATAGAGCAGTCTGACATCTGAAAACTGACTTCTGCAATCTAAAATCTGCCATCTTCTTTCGGGGACGTCACGGGGACGTGACGGGGACGTCAGCGTCTTCTCGCCCCATCGAAAATTCGATAATTCGATAACTCGAAATCTCAATCCCCAGATTCCTTGATCCTTCGAGCATTCGAAACCTCGATCCCTCGAAAAATTGATTTTTTCCGCCAAAACACACAAAAATTTGCGCACTCCAAATTTTTGTTGTATCTTTGTTCTCAATAATAAAAAATCAAGGCGCTTTGTCGGGATCAAAAGATAAACGACGATGCGTGCGAAGTTTGAAAAAACAAAAAAGGGATAATTATGGTTCATGTTTTAGCATCATCATTACACACCGAGGAGTTATCAATACCCGCAATCGATCAAGACTTTGCCGCTCAACACCAAGTGGTAGCCGTTATGACGGGCGGTTCGGAACAAATCTTTCTGGAGAAAATTCATCAAGGTGAAATATCTCTCTCGGAACCTATTTATTTGTTGGCAGGACCGCAAAGCAACTCTCTGGCAGCATGTTGCGAGATTTTGAGTTGGATTAATCAGCATGGCGGAACAGGAAAATTACAGTATTGATATGGAACGTTTAGGTATTATTGGTGCTCCCTCTGATTGGCTGATTGCCAGCGATGTAGATTACGACGTAATCAAGAAAAAACTGCACATTGAATTGGTGGATATTCCTATTGAACGCGTCATTTCGTTAGGCGAAGTAGAAGCCGGCGAGAAAGGCGCTATGGCTATCTATGACAGGCTGAAAGAATTGGTGCGAGAGTATGCACTTTCGGGACTCACGCTGCGTTGCTTTGATCTGCTGACTACCATTAAAAATACAGGCTGCTTGGCGCTCAGCCGTTTGAATGATGAGGGCATTCCCGCGGCATGCGAAGGCGACATCCCTGCTTTGCTGACTATGATGCTTTGCAAGCAACTGACAAGTTGCGCAGGCTTCCAATGCAATCCCGCACGTATCAAAGGGTCGCAAATGCTATTTGCCCATTGTACGATTCCGCTCACAATGTGCGAACGCCACTCTTATGCAACGCATTTCGAATCGGGTATAGGTGTGGCAATCCATGGCGAACTGCCATTGGGTGACTATACGTTGGTCAAACTAAGTGGCGACTTGACACGTATCTTTGCCGAAGATGTCACATTGCTGCGCAATCAGTACGAACCCAACCTCTGTCGCACGCAAGTCTGGCTAAATACGTCAGAGGCTACCATTCGCTATTTCACCACCAATCCAATAGCGAACCATCATATCCTTGTACCCGGACATCACGCTCATTCTTTCCGCAATTTCTTTACAACCCGCTTGAAAATCAGGAATTATTAGAAAATGCCTTAACAGAAATAAGGTTTGGCACGGAGTTTGCATTGAGATTTGCGGAAAACAAATCATTTATATCTATATTTTATGAATACAACCGTTGATATTCGCGAACTGCAAGAGCGCATTGAGCGCGAAAGTTCGTTTGTGGATGCCCTCAGTTTGGGCATGAACCAAGTGATTGTCGGTCAAAAACATCTTGTCGAAAGCCTGCTGATAGGGTTGCTCAGCGATGGGCACATCCTGCTGGAAGGTGTGCCCGGTCTTGCCAAGACCCTCGCCATCAAGACTCTCGCCGACCTGATTAAAGCCAAGTTCTCGCGCATCCAGTTCACACCCGACCTGCTGCCCGCCGACGTACTCGGCACGCAAATCTACAGCCAGAAAAACGAGGAGTTCCGCATCAAACGCGGCCCTATTTTCGCCAATTTCGTATTGGCGGACGAGATCAACCGCGCTCCCGCCAAAGTGCAGTCCGCGCTGTTGGAAGCTATGCAGGAGCGACAGATAACCATCGGCGAAGAGACCTTCAAACTGGACGACCCGTTCCTTGTGCTCGCCACACAGAACCCCATCGAACAGGAAGGAACCTATCCGCTTCCCGAAGCGCAAACCGACCGATTCATGCTGAAAGCGGTTATCGGCTACCCGAAGAAAGAAGAGGAACAGCAAATTATCCGTCAAAACATCAGCGGCGAAAAGAAACAAGTGCTGCCTATCCTCTCCACCGATGACATCAAGAAAGCCCGCAAAGTGGTTCGCGAAGTCTATCTGGACGAGAAAATAGAGAAATATATCGTGGATATCGTGTTCGCCACCCGTACACCCGAAGTCTACGGTCTGGAACGGCTGAAACCGATGATTAGTTTCGGAGGTTCGCCGCGTGCCAGTATCAACCTTGCTCTCGCCGCCCGCGCATACGCGTTCATCCACCGCCGCGGATACGTCATCCCCGAAGACGTGCGCGCCGTATGCTACGACGTCCTGCGCCATCGTATCGGCTTGACCTACGAGGCCGAAGCCAATAACCTCACCGGCGAAGACATTATCACCGAAGTACTGAATGCAGTGCAAGTTCCCTGATTAAGCGCGAAGCCTATCAACAATGACACAGGAAGAGTTACTACAGAAGGTACGGAAGATTGAAATCAAGACGCGCGGTCTGTCGCGCAATATCTTTGCCGGCGAATATCACTCGATGTTCAAAGGGCGCGGCATGGCGTTCTCCGAAGTGCGCGAATACCAACCCGGCGATGACGTGCGCAGCATCGACTGGAACGTGACCGCCCGGCTGAACAAACCGTACATCAAAGTGTTCGAGGAAGAACGCGAACTGACGGTGATGCTGTTGGTGGACGTGTCAGGAAGCCGCAATTTCGGCACCATCAGCCAACTCAAACGCGATATGACCGCCGAGATAGCCGCCACCCTCGCGTTCTCCACCATTGAGAACAACGACAAAGTGGGTGTCTTGTTTTTCTCGGACAAGATAGAGAAATTTATCCCCGCCAAGAAGGGCAAGTCCCATGTGTTGCACATCATCCGCGAACTGCTGTCGTTTGAACCGGACTCGTCGGGCACCGATATATCCCGCGCGTTGGAATACTTTACCAATGCGCAGAAACGGCGCTGCACGGCGTTCCTCATCAGCGACTGCATGGATTCCGCTTTCCTCTCCGCACCGGAGCGCAAGGTAGTAGCCCACCCGCTGATGATAGCCGGCAACCGACACGACATTAACATCATCCAAATATACGACCGGCGCGACGCCGAAATGCCGGATGTTGGTCTGATAAAGATAAAAGACGCCGAGACTGGCGAACGCTTGTGGGCTGACACCTCCGTGCCCGCCGTGCGCGAACAATACGCCGCGCGTTGGAACGGACAGCAACAGACCCTCGCCCGCCTCGTCACGCACACCGGCACCCGTATCATCAGTCTCCGCACCGACGAAGACTATGTGAAAGGGCTGATGAGATTGTTTCATTAGTTTAGAGTTGTTTAGGTAGGTTCTATAAATTGGGTCGAGGCGATTTTGGAGTTTGTGTTAGGTAGGTTGTTGCGCAGAGCGAAAGAACAATGCTCAACATTGTGATTGAGTGATAAACAACAAGATGCCAACAATAACCCAAAAGCGACC
>JAZLGG010000062.1:0-23259 GCA_045616185.1 Paludibacteraceae bacterium | reverse complement strand
AATCTTTCCCATTTTTTTTATTATTTTTGTATTGCTGTCGAACTTTTGCTCCCCTTGTCTTCCCTGTTTCGGGCACCCTCAACAGAGAAGACAAGGGAAAGTTAATGCACAAATAATTGCGTTTCTATTTGGAAACTATATAAAAAAACGATTTCGAGTTATCGAGGTTTCGAGTGCTCGAGTTATCGATTTTTCGAAGGAAAAAACCTTTTTCGGGAATGCTGACGTCCCCATCACGTCCCCGTGACGTCCCCGAAATCGCGTTCGGTAATTGGGTTGCATTGTTGATACCGCTACGCTTAATCAACAGGCGACTTGTGCCTCCGCTCTTCAACAAAAATTGCTGACGCGATTTTTGTTGTACCTTCGGACGCCGCCTGCTAATTGTTTGGATTCCTGAGTTCTTTTCTTGATTGTGCCCTCTCGCTACCCTGTACGCTCGATTGGGCGGCGGCTGTCGCCGGCGTGACCGCACGGGTCGCGCTGTTCTATGTGGGCGACTGTTTCCTCAAAGTGGGGACTTTTCGGGTCGCCCACTCGGCGTGCGTTCCGTCGCACGCCTTCACGGTCTTTTTTCCGCCAAAACACAAATAAATTTGCACACTCCAATTATATTTACTACCTTTGCAAACCAAATTGTGCAAATATCATTTATCTTTGAGAATATATGAAGAACTTTAAGTTTTGGAACATGCTGACAGGTTGGGCGGTCTTTGCTGTCGCTGCCGCCACCTATCTGCTTACCATTGAGCCGACTGCCTCGTTTTGGGACTGCGGCGAGTTTATTTCCAGTGCACATAAGTTGGATGTAGGACACCCGCCCGGAGCACCGTTTTTTATGTTGATGGGGCATTTCTTCTCCCTCTTCGCTTCCGATATCAGCCATGTGGCCATGTGCGTCAACGCGATGTCCGCCTTGGCGTCCGCGTTCTGCATTCTCTTCCTTTTTTGGACAATAACCGCCTTGGGACGCAAACTGGTGGAAAGTAAGGATGCGCCTCAGACTATGACGTTAGGACAGGGGATTGCTTTGTTGGGCGCCGGCGCAGTCGGTGCACTGGCCTACACCTTCTCTGACACGTTCTGGTTCTCCGCCGTAGAAGGGGAGGTCTATGCATCCAGTTCGCTCTTTACCGCCGTTGTCTTCTGGCTTATCCTCAAATGGGACGAGTGCGCGGACGAACAAGGTTCGGACCGCTGGCTCATACTGATCATGTACCTGATGGGGCTCAGTATCGGCGTACACCTGCTGAACCTGCTGACGATACCCGCTATCGTGCTGGTGTACTATTTCCGCCGGTACACTTTCTCTTGGAAGGGCGTCATCACCGCATTTTTGGCGAGTGTGGCTATTCTTGCGTTCATTCTCTATGGCATCATTCCGGGTTTCCCGACGGTAGCCGGTTGGTTTGAATTGCTGTTCACCAACGCGCTTGGCTGCCCGTTCAATACGGGACTGGCTGTTTATATCGTATTGACGGCCGGTGCATTGGTGTGGGCTATTTGGGAGAGTTATACGGCACAGAACAAGGTACGCATGGCGGTCTCTTTCGTGTTGGCGTTCACTTTCTCCGGCGCCGCATTCCTCTTTGAAAACCCAGTGCTCGGCGTGCTGATTGCTGCTGCACTGTCGGGTATCCTGTTATGGAAAAAAGACCTCGTTCCGGCCCGTGTGCTGAATACCGCCGCACTGATGATAGCCGTCATCCTCATCGGGTACAGCAGTTATGCCGCCTTGGTGATACGCAGCAACGCCGATACGCCAATGGATCAGAACTCACCCGACAATGTCTTCTCGCTTAAATACTACCTCAACCGCGAACAGTACGGCGACCGCCCTCTGTTCTACGGACAGATGTACAACGCACCCGTCCAACTGGACATCAAGGGCAATATCTGCGTGCCTGTTGAGAAAATAGGACACGCGCAATATGCTCCTGCACCGAAAAAGGACGGAGAGAAAGATCACTATGTCGTAACAGGGCACAAGAACAGTTATGTGTTCATGAAACAGTTCTGCACCCTTTTCCCGCGCATGTACTCCTCGCAGGGCAGCCACGTCAGCGCCTACAAGGATTGGGCGGATATCAAGGGTAAACGTGTCAAATACGACTATTGCGGACAGCAGAAAGTGGAATACTGCCCAACGTTCGGCGAGAATCTCAAGTTCTTCTTCCGCTATCAAGTCAATTTCATGTATTGGCGCTACTTTATGTGGAACTTCTCCGGCCGGCAGAACGATTTGCAGAGTTACGGCGACATCAGCAAAGGCAACTGGATTACGGGTATTCCGTTTATCGACAACCTGATGTTGGGTGACCAGTCCGCGCTTCCGAAAGAGTTGCGTGAGAACAAGGGTCACAATGTCTATTACATGCTGCCCCTGTTGTTAGGCCTCATCGGTATCGTTTGGCAGTTGGGCAAGAAGACGGCAGGCAACGCCAAGGAGGGCAAACGCTCCTTCACGATTACTTTCCTGCTGTTCTTCCTGACAGGACTCGCTATTGTCGTCTATCTGAACCAGACACCCTATCAGCCGCGTGAGCGGGACTACGCCTACGCAGGCAGTTTCTATGCGTTCTGCATCTGGATAGGTTTGGGTGTGTTGGCTTTGTACGACTGGTTAACCGAGACGAAGTGCCTGACCGGCAAACCGCAGGCGGTGCAAGCCGTTGTAGCAACTGTCGTTACGCTGGTCTGCCTGTTGGTACCGGTGCAGATGGCATCGCAGAACTGGGATGACCATGACCGTTCCAACCGCTACTGCTGCCGCGATTTCGGGGCCAATTATCTCAAATCGTGCGAGACGCAGGGCATCATCTTCTCCAACGGCGACAACGACACCTTCCCCTTGTGGTACAACCAGGAGGTGGAGGAGGTGGGGACCGACCTCCGCGTCTGCAATCTCAGTTATCTGCAAACCGACTGGTACATTGACCAGATGAAGCGTCCCTACTACGAATCCGAGGCGTTGCCTATTTCGTGGGAGTACAAGGACTATATGCCCGGAACCAACGAGGTGGTGTGGATTGACAACAGATTGGACCAGCCGCTGGAAATAGGCAAGGCGTTCTCTTTCTTGCGCTCGGACGACCCGCGCACCAAAAAAGACGGTGAGAACTATATCCCGTCCAACAAACTCTATATAGAAACGCCATCGGGCGACCATATGGACATTAAGACCGGAAGACGCTTCACCCGCTCCGAACTGATGGTGCTGGAGATGCTGTCGCAGAACAAGTTCAAACGACCGATGTATTTCGCCGTGACAGTCGGCAACGACTATTATCTCGGGTTGGAACCGTATTTCGAACTGAGCGGGCTGGCGTACCGCGTAACGCCCGAACGCAGCAAGGACGGACAACCGCGCGTGAACACCGCGTTGATGTACGACAATATGATGCACAAGTTCGCTTACGGCAATGTGAACCTGCCCGGCATCTATATCGACGAGAACACGATGCGCATGTGCCGAACCCACCGCATGATGTTCATGCAGTTGGCGGAAGCCCTGCAATTGGAAAGACAGCCGGACAAATGCCGCGAGGTACTGGACTACGCCGAACAGATGTTGCCCGAATACAATGTACCCTACGACTACACTTCCGCCAGTATGGCTGCCTTGTACTACCGGTTGGGTACCGAAGACGATATAGCCAAAGCGGATGCCATGATGAAGATTGTGGCGGAAAATTGTGCCGAATACATGCGCTGGGGAGCGCAGTTGGACAAGGATCGGCGCGCCACTGCCCAACAGACCGTCAGTCATCAGTCTGCCGTACTCGGTTTCGTGCTGCAGAATTTGGACCGTTATCACCGGAAAGATTTGTTTGACGAGTATTTCGCTGTTTATCAACAATATGCAAGATAATGACATTCCCGTCTTGCTGCTGACGGGTTATCTCGGAAGCGGCAAGACCACTTTGCTGAACCGCATTTTGGCTAACCAAGCCGGTGTACGTTTTGCTGTCATCGTGAACGACATCGGCGAAGTCAATATCGATGCCGACCTGATTCAAAAGGGCGGGGTAGTGAACCAAAAGGACGATAATCTCCTTTCCCTTACCAACGGTTGTATCTGCTGCACCCTCAAGATGGATTTGGTGCAGCAGTTGCACGACCTCTGCGTTGCCCGCAAGTTCGATTATATCGTAATTGAGGCATCCGGCATCTGCGAGCCGGCTCCTATTGCGCAAACCGTGTGTTCGTACCGTAAGATGGTTCCCTTTACCGAAGACCCTGCACCTAAACTGGATTGTATTGTCAGCGTGTGCGACGCCGCGCGTCTAAGGGACGAGTTCACCGATTTGGAAGCCAAGTTCGCCGACCGTCCGAACATTGACGAGGACGATTTGGCGTCACTGGTCATCCAGCAGATTGAGTTCTGCAACCTTATTTTGTTGAACAAAGCGTCTGATGTCAGCGAAGAGGAATTGGCAAAGGTTGAGAGCGTTATTCGTGCCATTCAGCCCAACGCGGGAATTGTGCCTTGTGACTACTGCGACATCCCCATAGATAAACTGCTACATACGGGAATGTTCAATTTTGATGCCGTAGCCGGTAGTGCCGCGTGGATAGAAGGCGTAGAAGGGGAAGTGGAGAACGAAGAGGAGGGCGAGGCCTACGAATACGGCATAGACACCTTTGTCTATTATCGCCGCCGTCCCCTTAACCTCGGCCGGTTTGACGATTTTGTGGCACGATTGTGGCCAAAGAACATCATCCGGTGCAAAGGGATGTGCTATTTCTCCGACGAATACGACATGTGTTACCTCTTTGAGCAGGCCGGCAAGCAGTTCAATCTCAAGCAGTGCGGCGAGTTCTACGCCACGATGCCGAAGGAGGAACTGATGCAGATGATGGCGCACGACCCGATTCTGCGGCGCGATTGGGATGAACAATACGGCGACCGCATGCAAAAACTGGTCTTTATCGGGCAGAATTTGGACAAAGACGCCATTTCACGCGCCTTAGACGATTGTCTGGACTGATTCCTATTTACAACCTGCCTCGGGGTCGAACCATTCAGGGACATCGAACTGCTCGTCTTCGGAGTATCCCAATGACTCGTCTGCAAACACTTTCTGCATGTAGAGTGCATAGATAGGTAACGCCATACTGGCGCCTTGTCCCTCCGCCATCGTGTCAAAGTGAATGGCACGGTCCTCGCCGCCTACCCAACAGCCGCTGACCAATGTCGGTGTGAACCCTACAAACCACCCGTCCGAGTTGTTTTGTGTTGTACCTGTCTTGCCTCCGATAGGTGCCTTGATGCCGTAACGGTAACGTATGCGCACACCGGTTCCGTGGTCCACGACATTGCGGAGCATGTGAATCATCTTATAGGAGGTAAGTTCGCTGATGATTTCGTGTGTCCGCGGGGTGAAGGAGGCAACCGTGTTGCCGTTTCGGTCCTCGATGCGCGTCACATATAGCGGTTCGGTGCGGATGCCCTTGCATGGGAAGGTCGTATAGGCGTCAACCATTTCTTCCACGCTGACCTCGCACGGACCGAGACAGATGCTGACCACGGGGTCAAGTTCACCCTGTATGCCGAACGAGTGCATCAGCCGCACCAATTGTTCGGGTGTAAAAAGCGACATCAGGTAGGCGGAAAGCCAGTTGGACGACTGTTGCAACCCCCACTGTAACGTAACGCTGTCGCCTTGGTTCTTGGTATGTTCGTCACGAGGTGTCCATTCTACGCCGTTTCCGTCAATCAGCGTGACGGGTTCGTTGACCGTCCGGTCGCATGGCCACATCCCTTCGTCCATCGCAAGCGTATAAAGATACGGTTTGACGGTAGAGCCGACCTGACGGCGTCCCGAAGTGGCCATATCGTATTGGAAATGTGCAAAATCAGGTCCGCCGACATACGCCTTGACATGTCCTGAATGCGGGTCAATAGAGAGGAAACCGCAACGCAGGAAATGTTTATTCCAGCGGATGGAATCTATAGGAGAAAGAACGGTATCAATGAGACCGGAATAGGAAAAAATGCGCATTTCGACCGGTGTGTTGAACACTTCCGCAATCTCTTTCTCTTTCAGTCCCTGTTTTTTTAACGCGCGGTAGCGGTCTGTTTGGCGCATAGCACGCGTCATGATACCGTTTATCTCCTCGGTTGTCAGTTTGCGGGAGAAGGGGGCATAGGATTTGTTTTTCTTCTCCTTGAAGAAACGCTCCTGCATATATTGCATGTGCTCGTCCACTGCCTCTTCTGCGTACTGCTGCATGCGGGAGTCAATGGTGGTGTAGATACGCAAGCCGTCCTGGTAGAGGTCATACGCAGTGCCGTCCGGTTTGCGGTTTTTGTTGCAGAAACCGTACAATGGGTTCTCTTCCCACTGTTTCCGGTCAATAGTGTATTGTTGTTTGTTCCACTCGGCGTAGTTGCTCTCTTTCGGTTCCTTGGCGGTAAGCACGTGACGCAGGTATTCGCGGAAATACGGTGCCAAACCCTGCTTGTGGTCCACACTGTGATAGTGTATGTCCAACGGCAGTTGCTGCAGCGAGTCGCGCATTTGTTCGGTAATATATTCGTATTTGCACATTTGGTCCAGCACGATGTTCCGGCGCCCGACAGTACGTTCTTTGTGTCGGATAGGATTGTACAGCGAGGGATTCTTGCACATTCCGACCAGTGTGGCGGCCTCCTCTATCTTGAGGTCTATCGGTGTCGTGGAAAAATAAACTTGCGCAGCCGATTTGATACCTACGGCATTGTACAGGAAATCAAACTGGTTAAGGTACATTAGCAATATCTCGTCCTTGGAATACAGCCGCTCCAGTTTGACGGCTATTACCCATTCAATGGGTTTCTGCAAGGCACGTTCAAAGATATTGTTGGTGCGCGGCGACCAGAGTTGCTTGGCCAACTGCTGGGTGATCGTGGAGCCTCCTCCTGCGCGGCCGAGTTTGATGACAGCACGGAAGAACGACTTGAAATCAATTCCCGTATGCTTGCGGAAACGCACATCTTCGGTGGCAACCAACGCATCAACCAAATAGGGCGACAGGTCGTTGTACTGCACGCCTACGCGGTTCTCCTGCCGGTAATAACGGCCGAGCGACTGCATATCGGCACTGAACACCTCGCTGGCAAATTCGTTTTTCGGGTTCTGTAACTCCTCCAAAGGCGGCAGGTAGCCTATCCAACCTTCTGCAATCATCCAAAAAAGCAGTATGACCAGCAGGAGACCTCCTGCGAAAATGCCCCAAAACCATCTGAGGAACTTAACGGTAAAATCGTGGCTCATAGTAAGTCTTCAATTATTCTGTTCAATATATGCAGGCCGCTCCGTGTGGCGGAAATGCGTCCGGCGGAACATTGCAACATTCCTTGCCGCACATAACGCTCTACGCAGTCTTGCTTGCCGGTTACATCTTTTGCATTGATACCATCCCGCGTCCGCAGGCCGAGCATAATCCGTTCGGTGCGGTGCTGCTCGTCCGTTAGCGTCTCGCCCTCACGTTGTAAAGTGCGGCCTGTTATGTCGCCGATATAGCGGTCTAAATCGGCAGGGTTCCAACTTCTCCGCCGCCCGTCGTAGGAGTGCGCGCCGGCACCCAATCCGATATACGGGGCGTTGTTCCAATAACTGCTGTTGTGTTTGGAGTGGTAGCCGGACTGCGCGAAGTTGCTGACTTCGTAGTGTTCAAACTTGTTCGCAGCGAGTGTATCGCAGAGTGTGTCGTACATCGCGTTTTCGGTCTCTTCGTCCGTTTCGGTTATTTGGCCTTGCTCCAACAGGCGCGTCATAGGGGTGCCCGCTTCGTAAGTGAGACAATAGGCGGACAGATGTTGTACATGTAACGCCATTGCCTGCTGCAGGTCATCTCTCCAATCGTTCAGACTTTGTTCCGGCAGACCGTACATCATGTCAACCGACAAGTTGTCAAAGCCCGCCTGTTGCGCAAACCTTACGGCGTCGCATGCCTCTTGGGCGGTGTGACGTCGGCCGATGTTTTGCAGCAGTCGGTCGCTAAAGGACTGGATGCCTATACTTAAACGGTTGATGCCGGCTTGTCGCAACGCTCGCGCACGGTCTTCCGTCAGATCTCCCGGATTGGCTTCCAGCGTAACCTCACTGTCAGGCGCATAAGGTAGGGCGTCCAATAAGGCGACTATGTCCTCTGCATCCAGCAGACCGGGTGTCCCGCCGCCGAAATAGACGGTGCGGACATCGTGCATTTCGTCTTGCCGGTCCGCTATCTCCTGCAAAAGGGCATGGACATACTCTTTCCTACGGTGCAGTTGCGTCGTGGAAAAAAAGTCGCAATACAGGCACCGTGATTTGCAGAAAGGAATATGAATATATATGCCGGTCACTCTTTGTCTTCTTTCCAAAGGAATTTCATCCAATCTGCCATTTTCTGTTCTTGCGGGCTACCCTGCGGATTCCAAAAATGCGTTCCCGTCAGTTCGTCCGGCATAAACTGCTGCTTGACAAAATGGTTGGGAAAATCGTGGGCGTATTTGTAGCCGTCACTGTAACCTAATTCCTCCATCAGTTTGGTCGGTGCGTTCCGTAAATGCAACGGCACAGGCAGGTTGCCTGTTTTCTCCACGGTGGCTAAGGCTGCATCTACTGCAAGGTAGGCTGAATTGCTTTTCTGCGAGGTGGTGAGATAGACGGTGGCAAGCGCCAAGGGGATGCGCCCTTCGGGCCAGCCTATTTTCTGTAGGGTGTCAAAACAGGCGTTGGCCACCAGCATGGCGTTCGGATTGGCCAGGCCGATGTCTTCGCTGGCGGCTATAACCAACCTTCGGGCGATAAACTTGGGGTCCTCGCCGGCCGCTACCATCCGGGCCAGCCAATAAATGGCGGCATCAGGGTCGCTACCGCGTATCGACTTGATGAAAGCGGAAATAATGTCGTAGTGCAGTTCGCCGTCCTTGTCATAAGCAACCGGATTCTGCTGCAACTGTTTGGTAACCGTGTCGTTGTCCATCACTTTGACGCCGGCGTTGCTGACCAGTTCAATGATGTTCAGCAGTTTGCGCGCATCGCCTCCGGCATAACGCAGGATGGCGTCTGTTTCCGTCACCCGTATGCCTAACTGCCGTATCGTTTCGTCTTCGGTCAGTGCGCGGTTCATCAGTTCCAGCAGATCGTCCTTTCCGAGCGGCTGCAGCACATATATCTGACAACGGGAGAGCAAAGGATTGATGACCTCAAAACTCGGGTTCTCCGTTGTGGCACCGATAAGCGTGATAGTGCCGTTTTCTACAGCCCCCAGCAGACTGTCTTGCTGCGACTTGGAAAAACGGTGAATCTCGTCAATAAACAAGATAGGGTTGGGTGCTGCCTTCCCGTTGGCGCCGGCAAACAGTCCGCCGTTAACCGAGTGGTACTGTTTGGCTTTGTCTATCACCTCGCGCACCTCTTTCACACCGCTGGTTACGGCGGACAAGGTATAAAATGGGCGGGACAGTTCATGTGCAATGATGCGTGCCAGTGTCGTTTTGCCGACACCCGGAGGGCCCCACAGTATAAACGAACTGAGGTTGCCGCTCTCTATCATTTGGCGAAGGACGGCCCCTTGACCGACCAGGTGTTCCTGTCCTATGTATTGATCCAGCGTTCTCGGACGCAGGCGTTCTGCAAGTGGAAGCATAATGTTACTCTTAAGATAGATCGGTATTCACATCCAACAATTGTCGGGCTGTTTGCAGCGCGGAGGGGGTGGGATTCTCGCCCGACAGTATCCGGGCTATTTCCACGACACGCTCTTCGGGCGTCAGTTGTTTGATGTGCGTTTCAGTGCGTCGGTCGGTATCGTATTTATATACTTTGTATTGTGTCGTCCCTTTGGAGGCTATCTGTGGCAGGTGAGTAATAGCGATTATCTGCCGCGATTCGGCCATTCGGCACATAATCCCGCCCATTCGTGATGCCACAGAGCCGCTGACGCCGGTGTCTATCTCGTCGAAGATGATGGTCGGGAGTCCGTTGGTGGAAGCGATGAGTGCTTTGATGCACAGCATCAGCCGGCTGATTTCGCCGCCACTGGCTACTTCGGCCGCGCGGCGCAACGACTGGTTGAGGTTGGCGGCAAAAAGGAACTGCACATTATCCGCCCCTGTTTCCGCAAAGTCGTCCAAAGGCGTTATGTCAATATCGACGTGCGCGTGCGCCACGCCCAAATGCCCCAGATCTTCCGTCAGTTGTTCCGATATCGTTTGTCGCACTGCCCGACGTGATTGCGTCAAGGCTGTGGCAGCCGTGCGCAGGGCTGCCAGCCGTTGCGAGCATTCGGCTTCCAGCCGTTGGATGTCCTCGTCGTACGATTCCATCCGGTGGCATTGTTCGCCTAAACGGTCGCGCACCGCTATCAGTTCATCTATGGTTTGTACGCCGTGTTTCTTAAGCAGGTTGTTAAGGGTTCCTAAGCGTTCTTCCGCTGTTTGCAGGCGTTCGGGGTCGAACTCTGTCTTTTCCGCTATCCGTGATGCTTCGTTGGCGATGTCCTGCAATTCGATTTCAACACTACGCAGTCGTTCGGCCAACTCGCCGGACACTTGCTCAAGACGTGCGCCGCGGATAAGCGACAATGCACCTTGCTCTTCTCCGTCCAGCCGTTCTGCAGCATCGTAGAGGGCCGCTTTGATTTCTTCCGCGTGGGATAGACGGTAAATTTCCTGCTCCAGTTCATCCGCTTCGCCGGACGCAAGGTGCGCCTCTTCCAGTTGGCGATATTGGAACCGTATATAGTCGGCGTCTGCCTGTGCTTTTCGGGCGTTTTCTTTCAATGTGCGAAGGCTCTTGTCCGCTTCGCAATAAGCGTTGTAGCAGGTGGAATAAACCTCTCTCTCCGTAGCGTTGCCTGCAATAGCGTCAATGACGGACAGTTGGAACAGGTCGTCCGACAGCAGCAGGTTCTCGTGTTGCGAATGGATGTCTATCAGTTGGCGTGCCAGCGCTTTCAATTCTGCCTGGGATACCACTTCGTCGTTGACAAAGGAGCGGGAACGTCCGTTGTTGTTCAATTCGCGTCGGATAATCCATTCTTTTTCCGACTCAAAAACCGCCTCAATCACACAATGCTGTTCACCCTCGGTAATTGTTTTGGCGTCCGCCCTGCCGCCCATGACGAGTGCCAAGGCGCCGAGGATGATGCTTTTACCGGCACCTGTTTCACCGGTAATGACCGAGAAACCGGAGTGGAAATCAATGTCCAAATCGCCTATCAAGGCATAGTTTTGTATGTGTAAGTGAGTCAGCATATCCTTCCGTCAATGATTTTCGTTGATGCGGTTGTAGGTGTTTTCGCGCGTTGGGTCAATCGCCACAAGGACATCGTACACGTTTTTTTTCTCCTCGGCGGTACCCTGTTTGAATATATTGACCAGTTCGTCGTTTTTGGCATCCAGAAACGTATTGACCAGATAGGTTGCCGGTCTTGCCCGATACGCTTCACGCAGCACGCCTATGCCGGTGGCAATCTGTGCGCGGCCGGTAGCCGTATTGGAGGCCATCTGGTCCAACCCCAGACGGTGGTATTCGTAATAATAATTGCGGTAGGGCTTGAACGCTTCATCCATCAGGTTATTGACCAATGCATATCGGTTGCGGTTGCTCTTGAACGCCTGCCATCCTTCCGTCTCATTGGCTTCCAGACCGGCGGACTGGGCGGCATTGACGATATTCTCGCATTGTTGGAAACAGGGTGTTCCGCCCAAGCGTGAATAACTGTCCAAATCGTAGCCGATAATCAGGTAGCAATAATAGGCCAACATAGCCGTCAGGTTAGTGGAAAAGGTGTTCTGCTGGTATTCCAGCCGGTCAAACTCCTGATATTTGAAATCAAAGTTATTGTCTTTGATGTTGACCAGCGGAGTAGAGTAGGTCGTTCCGTAAACGGGGCGACGGCTCTGCACCTGCATCTCGCAGGTGAACATATTGTCCGTAGTAACCTGTTTGACGATAATCATCAGGCTGCATTCAATACGTTCCTGTTCGGCAAAGGTCATTCCGATCCAGGTGCTGTTGTTGATAAAATCCGTGACTGCTGTTTGCAGGGTTTGGAACATCGATTTACCGGAACCTTCCACTTGGTCGGAATTGACGGTAACCGTGCATCTCAACTCCTGGGCGTGTGCTTGCGGAGCCGTGAGCAACAGACAAAAAAGCAGTCCGATACAAACGGTTATTGGGCTAAAACGATGTCGCTCCATAGTACCTTTCCGTTATATTCAATGTTGATATCAGTGCGCGTCAATTGTTCTTCGTACAGCGGTTCTTCATTCTTGCGCTTGGGTTGTTCAGCAGCCGGCACTTGTTTGTAATGGCGTTTTACGACAATGCGAACCGGTTCGCCGCTCAGGTCGTCCGACGCCACAGGACCGGCATATTTGCTGAACCGGCACAAAACGGCGTTCTCGGCGTCTTTGCTCTCGTCTCCGGCAAAAATAACTTCCTTCATGTGCCGAATAGTGGTTGTGGAACCTACGAACATCGCTGTTAGGGCTTTTTCCTGTTTGTCCAATTCTTTCAATGTCAAATCCATCGCTCTTCCGTCTGCCGGTGCATGTTCCGCCTCGCCGGCCAGAATGTTCATTCGGGCTTCCCGGATGCGGTAAATCTGTTTGGCTACGCTTTCAGCTTTCTTGCCTGCCGAAGTGGCCATAATGGCATCTTCGTTCAGCGGCAACTGCTGTTTGACGACAGTTTGCCTATTTGGATGTGCCTCTCTCTTGACAGAGGACTGTCCATCCTTGTCTTTACGGTCGTCGGTCTGTTTGACGGATTGCAGAATATAGGTCGTGGCGTCTTCCATGACGACATCGGTTGTTCCGAGATATCGTTGACTGTACTGATACAATTCGCCTCGGATGGTTTGTACTTCGTCATACACAACGGTAAAGCGCATTTGTGCCTGCACATTCAGGGTGCATAGAATGCTTCCGGCAATTAACAGCCCGAAGGCTAAGATAGTTCGTTTCATGGGTCGAAATTATTTTGTATTAAACATTTTTTATTGGCAGTTGCCTATCCATATTTTCCAGGCTTCTTCTGCTTGGTAAACGAGCATTTGGTATCCGTTCACGGTTCGTGCGCCGCGCTGTTTACCGTTTCGGAGGAACATTGTCTCTTCGGGGTTGTAAATGCAGTCGAACAGCAGATGTTCTTCTCCTATCCACTGATAAGGCAGGGTAGGGCACTCGCTCACGTTAGGCCATAATCCTACAGGGGTGGCATTCACAATCACCGTATGCCGTTGGAGAATATCCTGGTCCAAATCGGCGTATGTCAGTCCGCACCCTGTTTGACGGCTGACAAAAGTGGTTTTTATGCCCATCTTTTCCAATGTGTACCTTACCGCTTTGGCAGCACCGCCGGTGCCTAATATCAAGGCATTGCGGTCTGTCAGTTTCAGTAAGGGTCGAATAGAACGGCTGAAACCGATACAGTCGGTGTTGTAGCCTATCAGTATCCGTCCCGCCGGTGTTGTCTCCGTTTTGACCACATTGACGGCACCGATGGTTTCGGCAACAGAGTCCAACTTGTCCAGCATCGGGATAACCTGTTGCTTATAGGGGGTAGTGACCGTGAAACCGTCCAAATCGGGCAGGTCGGCACGTGTATCCAATGACTGCAACGGATAGGCGGTAAAGTCCGCGGCGATGTGTTCGCGACGGAAAAACGCCGAGAAATACTGCATCGACCACGAATGCTCCAACGGATTGCCGATGATGCCGTAGTGTTTCATGTACCCTTGCATCCTCTCTGCCAGTTCGGCTATATGTTCTATTTCGGCCTTGCTGTAGGCCTTCAGTTCCTCCCGTATGGCGTTCCTGCGGAAACGTGTGTCACTATTGGTGGAATCTTCCACCCAGTCCAGATGACGTATATCTTTCAGATAATGGCATATATAATCGTGCGTCGTGCAGAGCAGCGGCCGTATGACGGGTATATTGCTGCCTGTTGTTCTTTTGTCCGCGACAGGCGATTGGCTTTTGGGGTGCATGCCGCACAATCCGCGCAGGCCGGCACCGCGCCGCATGTTCATCAGGACAGTTTCCGCTTGGTCGTTTTGGTGGTGTGCCACAGCAATGGCTTTGCACCCTGTTTCGGCGGCCAGTTCGGCAAACCACGTGTAGCGCAGTTCGCGTGCTGCTGTTTCTACACTCATCTCGTGCGTGCGCGCGTACGACAAAGTGTCAAAATCGCGCACATAGAGTGGGGTGGTACCCTGAGGTACGGGAATACGGGCTACCATGGCAGGTACCGCGCCACGCACAAATTGTTCGTCCCGCAGGCTTTCTTTGTTGCGAAGATGAAAATTGCAGTGCGCCACGACACATTCGTAACCACCACGCAGTAATACATCCAACAACGCTATGCTGTCGGCTCCTCCGCTGACACAGACCAGCACTTTGTCATGGGCGTTCAGCAGGCGGTGGGTACGTATGTATTCGTTGACTCTGCGGAGCATCAGGGTTCGTTGATTTCAATAATTTTGTTCAGGATGGCATAGACTGTCAGTCCGGACAAGGAGTGGATATTGAGTTTGCGCGATATGTTCTTGCGGTGCGAAATGACGGTATGTGTCGAGATGCACAGGCAGTCGGCAATCTCTTTGTTGCTTTTGCCGTTCACCAGTTCTTTCAGCACCTCTTTCTCACGGTCGGACAGGCTTTCGTTGCCGGAGCGTGGGTCTGATGACTGTTTCTGCGCAACCTGTTTTTTCATGGCAGGCAGCAACACCCCGTCTTCAATGGAACAGTGCAGTTTCAGTTCCTGCTCTATTTCGTAGATGTCGTGCAGAACGGTGTATATCAGATTGTTGTGTTCACTGTTAGGATAATACTTGACGATAATGTTTTTCAATTCACCCAGTTTTTCGGCAATGTGTCGGTCGTCTTCGGCGTGTCCGGGATAGACGCTTTCGTTTTCGTGGTGGATGTGGACGCGGATTTCTTCCACATATTCGTCAAAGAACTTGACTATCTGCAACGGTATCTTGTGGTCGGTATTGGCGAGGTTGATAGCTTCTATCAGTTCTTGGCGAATGCGCGGCAGGGCAAAGTCCAAAAAATAGGTGTGGGCGTTTTTGAGATATATTTTCAGGGTCGGTATATCGACATCGTCATTGTGTGTCCTGTTGAGAATAGACAGGAAAGTCCCCGGTTCCACGCCGTTCTCGCGGCACACTTCCTCCACAGTTTTGTCCCCCACGCCCAACGGAAGCCCGAACCGGCTGATGATTTGCAGCACCTGTCGCACATCCGGCTCGGATGTGCCTGCGCCGCACATCAGTGTGCTCATCTTGTCCTTTGCGCCGTACATACCGCTTTTAATTCAGATAGAAATCCACGGTAGTTACTACGCGAACGTGTTTAATCCAGGGTTGGTATCTGTCGCCATCTACGGAGAACTGCCCCTGATTGGCGCAGCGTATGCCACCCAACCGGCTGTTGGAGTCGTCCGCAAATTTCTGTGCCACGGCTCGGGCGTTCTTTGTGGCTTCCTCTACCATTGCAGGTTTCAGTTCGTTCAGGCCGTTGTACTGGTAATCCACGTTCCATTCTTCGGAAGAGAGAATGATACCTTTGCTCAGTAGTTCACCTTGGCAACCACGGTTTTGTACGACCCGTTCGACTTGGTCGGTGGAAAGAACCATGGAGGTGGTCAGGGCGTAGCGGTATTCGGGCTTGTGGCTGTAGTAGTTCGCCCATTGGTCATCTACAGATATATCGCCTGTGGAGAGGTCCGCTTCGGCAAACCCTTTCTCTATAAAGAACTGACTGACTGTTTTTTGGACGCGCGACAACTCCGTGTATGCGGCAGGAAGGTCGTTGCCATAGACAGTGAAACGCAGTGGCCAAACTACATGGTCGGCATGTACGTCGCGGGTTGACAGCCCTTTGACGGTTACGGCACGGTTGTTATCCGCCACTTTGCGGATGCCGGCATAAATGAACAGACCTGCTACGGCTAATCCGAGAGCCAATATGCCGGCGCACAAAAATTGATTGTTTTTCATATCATGTACCAAATTATCTGATAAAGTTCGTTTTGATGTTCGCTTCCTTCTGCGGAAGGGCGCTATCATGAATATTCCTCAAAAACCATGCCATGTTTTTACCCAAAGTTCGCATCGTCTGCATGCCTTCGGCGTCCTGTTCCGCCTCGCCGGTTTGCTGGCCGTACACCATGTTCCAATATTGGGAGGAGACTACAGGCATGTTGTATATCTGGAAATATTTGTTCAGCCGGTCAAAGGCGGCACTGGCCCCTCCGCGTCGGCATACCACGACCGATGCGGCGGGCTTGTATTGCAGCAGGGGCTTGCAACTCATAAAGACGCGGTCCAACAACGAGCATATCGCTCCGGTCGGTCCAGCGTAATAGACGGGGCTGCCTACGATGAGTCCGTCTGCTGTTTCCAACGCTTCGCGTACCAGTTCGTATGTCTCGCCGCCGATGGCGCAAGGTTCGCTCCCTTGACACGCACCGCAACCGATACAGTCGGGTTGGGGGCGGCAACCGACAGAGATGATTTGCGTCTCAATGCCTTCTTCGTTCAGCGCCCGCGCTACTTCTTCCAAGGCGCGATAGGTATTCCCTTGCCGCGGGCTGCCGTTTATCATCAGTACTCTCATGATATATGATTTATTTTACTCTGCAAAATTAGTAAAAATAAATGAAATGTGCAAATTTTTTCTCCACAAAGCGCCTGCTGCTACAAAAAACTTACAAATTAAAAAAATGCGAATGCGCTTTTAGGGGACGTCATAGGTTAATACAACAAGACAAACGGGGGTTCCGTTTGTCTTGTTATAGAATCAGGTATCCGGACACACTTATTTGTTGTCCTCAACGGCAGCCTGTGCAGCGGCCAGACGGGCGATAGGAACGCGGAAAGGCGAACAACTGGCGTAGTTCATGCCCACGCGGGCGCAGAACTTGACACTGCTTGGTTCGCCGCCGTGTTCTCCGCAAATGCCCGTACGCAATCCCGGACGGACGGCACGGCCTTTCTCTACTGCCATCTTGATGAGTTGGCCCACACCGTTCTGGTCCAATACCTGGAACGGATCAGCCTTCAAAATCTTCTTCTCCAAATAAGCGGGCAGGAAAGATGCGATATCGTCACGGCTGTAACCGAAGGTCATCTGGGTCAAGTCGTTGGTACCGAAACTGAAATATTGTGCCTCGGTAGCGATGCGGTCGGCCGTCAGAGCGGCACGCGGAATTTCAATCATCGTACCTACCTCGTATTCAACCTCTACGCCGAATTCGGCAAAGACCTCTTTGGCTACGCGGTTGATGATTTCCTTCTGTTGTTTCAACTCATACAGGATACCGATAAGCGGCACCATGATTTCGGGCATCGGGTTCTTGCCCTCTTTCTTCAGTTCGCAGGCGGCGGACATGATGGCGCGGGTCTGCATGGCGGTAATCTCGGGGAAAGTGATACCCAAACGGCAGCCGCGGTGGCCAAGCATCGGGTTATTTTCAGCCAACGATGCCACACGCTGCTGGATTTCCTGAACGGAGATGCCCATCTCTTTCGCCATCACTTCCTGACCGGCCAAATCATGGGGTACGAACTCGTGCAACGGCGGGTCAAGCAGACGGATATTGACGGGGCAACCGTCCATAGCCTCCAAGATACCCTTGAAGTCGCTCTTCTGGTAGGGAAGCAGTTTGGCAAGGGCTTTCTCGCGTCCGGCAGCATCTTTGGCAAGAATCATCTCGCGCATGGCGATAATCTTCTTGTCATCAAAGAACATGTGCTCGGTACGCGTCAGACCGATACCTTTGGCACCGAAGGCACGAGCCACTTGTGCGTCGTGCGGGGTGTCGGCATTGGTGCGGACCTGCAGGTGGGTATATTTGTCGCAAAGGTCCATCAGGCATTTGAAGTCGCCGCTCAGTTCGGCCGCCTTGGTGGGGATTTCACCGGCATAGACTTGGCCGGTGGAGCCGTTCAAACTGATATAATCGCCTTCGTGGTAGGTAACGCCCTCCACGGTCACGGTCTTGGCTTTATAGTCCACTATGATGGCACCTGCACCGCTGACGCAGCATTTACCCATGCCGCGTGCCACAACGGCTGCGTGCGAAGTCATGCCGCCGCGGGCGGTAAGGATACCTTCGGCAGCCGACATACCGGCCAAGTCTTCAGGGCTGGTCTCAATACGTACCATTACCACCTTATGGCCGTTTTGATGCCAATCCTGTGCATCATCGGCGTGGAAGACAATCTGACCGCAGGCGGCACCCGGGCTGGCGGGAAGACCTTGCGTAATGACTTTGGCTTTCTTCAAGGCCTCTTTGTCGAAAATAGGGTGGAGCAGTTCGTCCAGTTTCTGAGGCTCGCAGCGCATGATGGCGGTCTTTTCGTCTATCACACCCTCGCGAACGAGATCCATGGCAATCTTTACCATGGCCGTACCGGTACGCTTGCCGTTACGGGTTTGCAGGAACCACAGTTTGCCTTCCTGAACGGTGAACTCCATGTCCTGCATGTCTTTATAGTGGTCTTCCAGTTTCTGCTGGATAGTGTTCAGTTCGGCGTACAAAGCCGGCATAGCCTCTTCCATGGAAGGATACTTGGCGGCACGTTCTTCTTCGCTGATGCCTTGCAGTTTAGCCCAACGGCGGCTGCCTTCCAGTGTTATCTGCTGGGGCGTACGGATACCCGCCACCACGTCTTCGCCCTGTGCATTGACAAGGTATTCGCCGTTGAACAGGTTTTCACCGGTAGCGGCGTCACGGCTGAAGCAAACGCCGGTGGCACTTGTTTCGCCCATGTTGCCGAATACCATCGCCATAACGCTGACTGCCGTACCCCATTCGTCGGGGATACCTTCCATCTTACGGTACAGGATGGCGCGCTCGTTCATCCAACTGCGGAATACGGCGCAGATAGCGCCCCACAACTGCTCGATGGGGTCGGTGGGAAAATCTTTGCCCGTACCTTCTTTGATAGCCGTCTTGAAACGGGCTACAAGCAGTTTGAGTTCGTCCACGTTGAGGTCCTTATCCAATTTGATGCCGCGGATGGCTTTTACTTCTTCAATGATGGCCTCAAAGGGGTCAATATCCTCTTTGTTGACGGGTTTCATGCCCAAAACGACATCGCCGTACATCTGTACGAAACGGCGGTAACTGTCATATACGAAATGCGGGTTGCCTGTTTTAGCCACCATGCCTTCGGCCACTACATCGTTCAGACCGAGGTTAAGAATGGTATCCATCATACCCGGCATAGAAGCGCGTGCACCGGAACGGACGCTGACCAGCAGTGGGTTTTTCGGGTCGCCGAACTTGCAGTTCATCAGTGTTTCAATATGTTTGACGGCGGCCATCACGTCGTCGTTCAGCAGGGCCACAATTTTTTCCTGACCGACCTGATAGTACTCGTTGCACACGTCCGTTGTGATGGTGAAACCCGGAGGAACAGGCACTCCCACAAGGTTCATTTCGGCGCAGTTGGCGCCTTTTCCGCCCAATTGCTCGCGCATTTGGGCATTACCTTCCGCTTTACCGTTGCCGAAGGTGTAAACTCGTTTCTTGTTGTCCATTAAATCAATAATTTATACTGTTAAACTTAATCTTTCACGCAAACACGGGGCCTTTTCCGCCCCAAAAGTCTGCAAAGATACAACAAAAATTTGGAGTGTGCAAATTTTTGTTGTACATTACGGGGGAAAAATTGATTTTATCGGTAATACCCGCCACCTCGAGCACTCGAAAAATCGAGCATTCGATAACTCGAAAACTCGATTTTTTGCCAAAACCGCAAATAAATTTGTGAAAGTGAGAAAAAAAGGTCAATATTCGCATTTATAAAAGCATCAGCAAGGGCGATTTAGCCCCTGCTGACGCTTCTTACCACTATTTCTTTACTCCTTAGAACGGATAATCTTTCGTTTCGTCAAACGAATGTTGCACAGGTGCTGCCATTGCCGGCTGCATGACCGGCTGCGCTACGGGTGGAACTACAGGTTGCGCTACCGGTTGCATTATTGGCTCTGTTGCCGACATCACCGGCATACTTTCTTCTCGCCAATGTAGCACAAAGTACCAATCTTGGCTGTATGTGTTGGCAAACGAGTATAACGGGTATAAACAGCTTTTGATATTTGTAATCTGCATGTGTTTATTACCCGGACTTGCCAAATCGTATAACTCTTTGACTTTTCTCCAAGCGGATAGTTCGTCATGTTCCTGAAAGCGCACTTATTCTTGTTTTTTTTGAGTCGAGGGTCATTCGACACTCATTCGACCCCCTCCAACCCCTCATTTTAAACTTTCCACTTATCAAACTATCCGGCTTCTTTAAACTCTAAACTTTACACTCTAAACTCGCCCTTCGGGCTCACTCCCTACTATTCTGATTACGAACTTATTTCCAAAAGGGGTTGCATTTTTCTCTTTTTTCTTTGTTTTCATTCGCATCGCCGCGTCTGCTCGCGGATCATACGTTCGCGTGCTTCTTTCTTGCACTCGCACTGCACTTTCGTTTCAACTCCGTTGTAACTTAATTTTTGGCATATTTCTCAAAGGTGTTTCAAAGGTGTAGATAAGGTGATGATAGACTGATGTTGCAGAGGTGCAAAATCCCCTCTAACTTTCATTAGAAGGGATTTCTTTTCAAAAGTATGTCTTTAGAACGGATCCTTACCACCTTGTTGGGTATTGCCTTAGAACAATACACAAAGCCCCGCTCACCATCGTGAACGGGACTTTGGCAGTTTATCCTAAACGATTAGGTATTAGTTTTGAACAAACACGGCACGGATAGGGGAGCCATCACTTCGTTGGAGCGTTTTCACTTCGATACCTCCCCAACCAAAATCCAAACCATAGACATGATTTGATTGATCCGTAGTAAGATTGGCAGACCAATAGTGCCCGTACTCATTAGGAACATGCAAATTCTCTGCATCACCGGCACCATAATAACCTGCCGCCGGAATGAAGATAGAATTGCCGCTTGCCGCAGTTGCAATCACGCCAACCCGGTCGGTATTATAGTCGTATGTATAGGTGCAAATCGCGAGCAACTCGTTAAATTCCTCACTCGTCGGCACACGCCAATCACTGCCCCAATAGGAATGAGCGGCATCATCTGCCATTTCGAGTCGCGTTTTACCTCCACCATTATAATATTTGGTAAAGTTTGTTCCATCATTAGAATCAAAATAATACTGCCAACAAGTATGGTAATTATATCTCCGCGAAGTCTCTCCCCATGCGAAGTATTCGCCAAAACCTTCGGGCGCGTCAGCACCGACATTGCAGGTAGCCCATTTAATGCCTGATGTGAGACCCAAATCAACATATGTCGGCACAAATTTGACAGGCATATTCAAGCAGTTGCCGGCGGTCAGGGTTTTGGCAGCAGAAGTGGAGAATGAGCATAACACTTCGGATTCGCTTTTGGCATTTGTCCACACTACACCTACCTCAAAGGCATAACTTCCCGCAGGAACAACCATATAAAAAGGTGTAGCCGTTGTCAAAGTAGCGCCAATGGTTTTTGTGCCCTCCCACATAAGTTGATATGTTGCTTCGTTACCGTCATCATCTTTGGTTTTGAGAGTCAACTTATCTAACGGATTTTGAGAACCGTAGAGGTTGAGTTGCACCATCGCATTCTGAGCGTAAAGGGTTGCTGTATTACCCAATGTGCAATTGGTTGCCTTAAAGAGCATCTTGTCAGCAGGGATGGTCTTCTCTGCCGTATAAACCTGTGCGCTCAAATTGGGTGCCTCAATCGGGAACTGAATATCAAACGCGCTGCCGTCTGCGGGCATAGTACCCACGAACTCACCATAATTAAAACCGGGTTCAGAACTCAGTGTAAATACAGCCGATTCGGTACCTACTTTCACTAAGATTTGGTCGCCCGCTTCCCAAGTGAATTCGATTTGTCCGTCCGTGGTGTTGTCTATACCTGCCACCTTACGAGGAGCGGCTTGATTCGCGTTGTTGCCGGTGCCAACGGTCAGGGTAATTTGTTGCCCTTTCTTGAAGGGAGTTCCTTCGGGAGCGTTATTGAGGGCATTGTCTTTGTTGTTGCAACTTGCCAATACTAACAAAGCAGTTGCGAAAAATAATAGTTTCTTCATTGTCTTTGATTTTTTAACTTTAAACTCTAAACTTTAGAACTACTCTAAACTCTAAACTTTAAACTCTAAACTAACTTACCAAGTTCCTTCGGTTTTGGTTACAGGACTAAAACTTACCCGTGCAGGAGCAGATGCACCGCTGGCGCAGATAATGCTGTTGTTCATGACTTGGAGAACATTCGTCTCCGGTTGACTGTAATGTTTCATAATTGTTTTTTGTTTTGTGTCCCTTTCTGCTCCCTTGCCCTTTGAGGGAAAGGGTTGGGGTTAGGGTCTGTTAATAATTATTGTTATTTTTGTAACTTGCTGCATATCAATGAATTACCCCCCCCCGATTTTCTCGGAGGAGGGGCAATTCAATTGCTTGTTCTATTATTTATTTTATCAGGTCTATCTTTCATTGAATACAAGTTCTAAACCTTGCTTTCTATAAAATGGGAAACGAGTATCGCTGGAGATAAGAGGAATATGTTCCGTAATTGCCTGGGCGATAATGATATGGTCACTTGGGTCTTTATGCCCTTGTGCCTCATTGAGGTGTAATTGGGCATAAGTCTCCACATGTTGCTCTGTAACAGGCAAAATCGTAATTAGTCCGCTTTGCTTTATGGCTTCTATCATTTCAAGAGCAGTCTTCCACTTTTTGGAACATAACCGCTTATTATTAAAACCAACAATCAACTCTTTTATAGACTCTGCACTAATAAAGAACTGATTGTTATAATCTTCCAAAATAGTACGAACATTACGGCTGAGCAAATCTTGATCAGTCATTAAATAAACGCAGATATTGGTGTCTATCAAGTATCGCATTAAAGTAAAAAGATAGGATCATTTACAATTAGATTACCTTTCCACTCCTTGGCTAACTCCCATAGAGACTTCCTCTTAATCTGTTCTTGTTTGGTTTCTTTCGTTGCCATAATACCACATTTTTTCAATTCGGGCCCAAAGGTACAACAAAAATTTGGAATACGCAAGTTTGAGAACAAAAAAATAAGATTTTTAAGAAAATATCAACCTTTTGTACTGTCCAACAGCAAATGCAATTTTGTTGCAAAGTTAGTAAAAATGTTTTGAAAAGCGAAATAAAGGTGTATCAAAATTTAATTTTTCTCTTGGACGTCTATTTAATTTGTGCTGGATATGTAGTATTGTTTTAT
>JAZLGG010000061.1:0-35139 GCA_045616185.1 Paludibacteraceae bacterium | reverse complement strand
AAATACCAATAAACTCATTCGCAAATATATCCCTAAACACGCTAACTTTAACAACTTTTCCAATAAAACAATACTACATATCCAGCACAAATTAAATAGACGTCCAAGAGAAAAATTAAATTTTGATACACCTTTATTTCGCTTTTCAAAACATTTTTACTAACTTTGCAGCAAAATTGCATTTGCTGTTGGACAGTACACAAACAAAACGAAGAACTCCAATCGCGTAGAGAGTTCTTCAAAAAAGCAGCCAAAGCTGCTCTTCCTGTAATTGGCGCAGTTGTGTTGGCTGATCTACCTATTGTAACTCACGCAGCACCGTCAGGTTGTGAGAAACAGTGTACTGCCCAGTGTGGTGCATTGTGTACTGGATGTTGGACAGGATGTACAGGGTGTACTGGTGCTTGTCGCAATAGTTGTGAAGGTGGCTGCCACGGCGGCTGCAAAACTGGATGTGGTCGGATGGTTTCGTCGGCTCCTACTGGCTGGGACGAATTTGGTAATTAACAGATTTATTATGGTAGGTCCTATAAATTGGTCGAGATGATTTTTGTGTTTCTTTTAGTAGTTTGCGGTGCGGAAGGCAGAAGCAATGTTCAACATTGCAATCTACTGACAATCTGCAAAATACTAAAAGAAACACAAAAATAGCCGAAACCATATTTATCTGCCTGAAAAATAATAATCCAAATTTATAGAACATACATTATGTTTGGAATTAAAGAACAGCAACTTGATTGGAATTCAGGAACTTCTAAGACTGTCACATTTATTGTGACCAAGGATTGTCAACTTGCCTGTAAATATTGCTATTTAGTTGGTAAAAATGAAAAGGAAAGAATGCCGTGGACAGTCGCTAAAGCCGCAATTGACTATATTTTGGACAATGAAAATGACCCTAACTTTGCATACGAAAGTGTAATTTGGGACTTTATCGGAGGAGAGCCATTTCTTGAGATAGACTTGATAGACCAAATTTGCGATTATATCAAAGCCGAACTTTTCCGCCGGAATCACCACTGGTTCAATAGTTATCGTTTCTCGTTCTCTACCAACGGAATCAACTATGGTAGTGAAAAAGTGCAACGATTCATTGAGAAAAACAAAACGCATCTCAGTATTGGAATTACCATTGATGGCACACGTCGTAAACATGACCTCAACCGCGTGTATAAAGGCAGCGAAAAAGGTTCGTACGATGATGTGGTGCGAAATATACCTTTGTGGCAAAGTCAGTTCCCGGGAGATGGAACAAAAGTGACTATCTCGTCTGCTGATATACCATATATTTGCGAATCCGTTTTGCATCTTTATGATTTAGGCATTCATCAAGTCAATATCAATTGTGTTTTTGAGAATGTGTGGGCTGAAGGAGATGATATATTATTCGAGGATCAGTTAGTAAAACTGGCTGATGCAATCATTGATAGAGGTCTTTATAAAGAGTTCGCATGTTCGTTTTTTGCTGAACACATGGGGAAGCCAATGGATTGCAAGTTGCGCAACCAGAACTGGTGTGGTTCAGGCAAAATGCTGGCTGTGGATGCTGCCGGTAATTTCTACCCTTGCACTCGTTTCGCTCAATATTCTTTGCGTGATAAAGAGGCATGGATAATTGGCAATATCCACGATGGTATAGATAACAATAAACTGCGTCCCTTCTTAACGCTTGACCGTTGCACACAATCCAATCCCGAATGTGTAGATTGTGAAGTGGCAGAAGGTTGTGCATGGTGTCAAGGCGAGAATTACGATGCTGCCAAGACGCATACTGTTTTCCAGCGGGCAACGGCTATCTGCAAAATGCACAAAGCGCGTGTGCGTGCGAATAATTATTATTGGAACAAACTCTATCGCAAACTGGAATTAGAAGGCAAGCGTGAGGAGTTTGAGAAGAATCACCCCAATGTTAAACCAGAAATCTGTTAAGCCATGAAGCCGTATTTGCAATACCTCGTCATCTTATTGGATGACACCAGCGTGGCTTACTGCCATGCCAATAATCCTCTTACTGAACGCAACCTTATGCCAATAGATACGCTCAAAAAAGCCATTCTCTTTGGTATGAAGCAGAACCTCATGATTCAGTATGTGTATCCCGACTATGAGTTACCTGCCGAATATAACGAAGTAATAGAGAGTATCGACCATGTCAAAATAGGACGCGATGTGCAAGTACTGAACGATGTGCCTAAATCCGTAACAACGGACAACCTCGTTTTGCGCCTGACTATTGCCGACTTTATTGCTCATCAGTATGACCTCGCTGCATTGCTGTCACAAGTAAAACGCCTAAATATCTGTCTTACGGATATAGATTCGTTCACGGACGCCCAACAAGAGGACTACAAAAAAGCCCTTGCTACGCTCAATGCCGTGTTGGTTAACCTCTACAAGGCACAAAAGCCACCGCAAGTGAATGTCTTGACAGACAGACTGCAACTGACCGAAATGCACAACTGCGAAGCAGGAATAGGCAATATCACGGTTGCTCCAAACGGTAAGTTCTATTTATGCTCTGCTTTCTATTATGATGAGAAAATGGGCATTAGTAATCGTATGAATCACAAGACCAAAGATGCCTCGCGTTCGGTTGGAGATTTAGATAATGGCTTGAATATTTCCAACAAGCAATTACTCCAATTAGACCATGCACCCTTGTGCCGGATATGCGATGCCTATCATTGTAATCGTTGCATTTGGCTCAATGACCGCTTGACTTGGGATGCCAATACACCGTCGCATCAGCAATGTGTTATTGCTCATTTGGAGCGTAATGCCGCGCGTGACCTGCAACAGCAATTGCAAGAAGCAGGATTCCAAACAGGCGATGAAATTAAGGAAATCAGTTATTTAGACCCCTTTGATGTAAAAGAAACTTGGTAATATGAAAAAAGTAGTAGGACAGGTAACACCTGAAGAAAAGAACGAAATCCAAACGCTGTTTGAGCGCCGTAACGGATTGAACGAATTGGCAAAAATACTGACTGCCGACAATGCCGAATTGTATGAAAAATTGGTCAAAGACATGGGCGAGACGGGCACTAAGTTCCAGCATTGGTGGGACTCGAAGGCTCGCAAATACAATTGGGAGTCGTGCGAAAACGGCAACTGGGAGATTAATTTTGAGACATGTGAAATCTATTTGATAGATGGCACGTGTTCTTGTAAAAAGTAAACAACATGAAATTACTTATGATTGGTGCACCGGAGATTATCTTTATTGCCGTCATCGTCTTGTTGCTTTTTGGTGGTAAGAAAATTCCGGAATTGATGAAGGGCATCGGTAAAGGTGTTCGTTCTTTCAAGGAAGGGATGAACAATGTGGAAGAGGAAATAAAAAAGCCAATAGACAACTCACAACCGACTTCTCAAGAACAAGCACGAGCCGACAATGAGCCAAAACAATGATGACAAAATGACCTTTTGGGAGCATGTGGATGTGTTTCGAAAGGGCTTTGTCAAGTGTTTAATTGTTTGGGCAGTGTGTTCGATTGGAGCATTCTGCTTCAAGGACTTTTTGTTTGCTATCCTATTTGCTCCGTCGCAATCGGATTTCATACTGTATCGGGGTATGTGCCGATTGGCGGAATGGATAGGAGTATATTCATTGTGTCCGGGCGATTTTGATGTGCAGTTTATCAACATCGAACTGGCATCGCAATTTATGATACACCTTGAGGTCGCACTTATCGTAGGTGTTCTAATTGCCTTTCCATATCTCATTATTCAATTATATGGTTTTGTAGCACCTGCTTTATATGAGCAAGAAAAGAGATACTCTATATCACTGATTTTCTTCAGCGTATTGCTTTTTGCGTTAGGTGTATTGCTTAATTATTTTGTTATCTTTCCGTTTGCTTTTCGTTTTCTTTCTACCTATCAAGTACAAGAGGCGGTTATCAACCAAATAGCCCTTAAATCGTATATCTCAACCTTTCTGGTGCTATCGCTATTATTGGGCGTCCTCTTTGAAATTCCCATTGTGGCATATTTTTTAGGTAAATTAGGCATCATTACGGCAGATATGTTGAAACAATATCGTAGACATGCTTTTGTCGTTTTATGTATTTTAGCGGCTATTATTACACCAACGGCAGATGTTTTTACCCTGCTATTGGTTACCGTGCCACTTTATTTGCTTTTTGAAATTAGCATAAAAGTGGTTCAACACTGCTCAGTGGAAGAAGTGCGTCAAGATTTCTAATTCCGCATACTTTGCATTTGGGCATTTGATGGTTTGGGGAATTTCCCTCACACATTTCCTGTGCGGGCTTGCGGATTCGTGGGTTTTGGTCAATCGCTAAATGTAGGTAGCGCATAGCGCGATTAGTAGGCACCTTGCGCCGTTTTGTGGCAACCTTTGGTTGCGATTTGTAGGGTGTCGACCCGATTAGTACCACATTTTAACGGTTGATTAACGGTTGATTCAGCCAACATGCCAGAGACGTAACGCGCAGACCCGCGACAAAATACAATTTGTAAGTTTGTAAATTTGTAGTGTCAGAATCGTTCTTTCCCGCCAAAATGTTTGCGTATTCGGACGCCGCCTGCTAAGCCGCCCCAATAGCCTCGCTTCGCATTCCCCCGAATGCGCGGTGGGGGGGTATAGGGTGTGTTTTGGCGGAAAAACGGCTCCGCCGTCATAAACACTCCGCCCTGCGGTCTTTTCGTGAACAAGTTCCCGACACACTGCCGGTCGTATTGTTTACCCGATTAATCGGTCTTTTTTCGCCAAAACACAACAAAAATTTGCGTATTCCAAATTTTTGTTGTACATTTGCTCGAAAATCAAAATTTACTGCGTATGTCGTGTCTTCAAGTACTGTTAGCCGTTATCTTTCCGCCGTTGGCGGTGATAGACCGCGGATGCGGAAGCATGCTCATTGTTTTATTACTCACATGTCTTGGATGGGTGCCTGGCGTGATAGCCGCATTGATTATCCTCAACAAAAACGAATAAGAAGCATCAAAACATGTTAATCACCTTTTTAACCCTATACATTATGCATCTAATCAAAAATCAAAACTCCGAAACCAAAAGACAAATACGATGCGGAATAGTTTGTATTCTACTGGTGGCAGCCGTGTTCCTGCTCGGTTACTACCAAGGTAAACCCTCCTTCCCCCCCGAAAATCTGCACCGGTCCGCGACAGTCCACAACGATTGGGCAGATCTGTTCTACATCCCTTCGACCAATGTTCCCGCCGAATACGACCGGTACGGAAAAGAAGTGTACAACGCCCGACTGACGGAAGAGGAAAAACAAGCCCTCGGCAACGAAATAGCGTATATCGAAAGGAAATACAGCGACTCGCTCAATATATTTGCCCCCTGCTACCACCAATTCACGATGAATGCCATCCTGCTGTCCCGCGACTCGTTCGAACAAGCATACAACATAGCCAAAGCGGACGCGAAGAAGGCGTTTGATTACTACCTGTCGCACCACAACAACGGCCGCAAGTTCATCTTGGCCGGTTTCAGCCAAGGCGCCATGATAGCCCGCGATCTGCTCAAAACCATGGATGACGAACCGTTATCCCGCTGCGTAGGCGTCTATATGATGGGGTTTGAACTGACAAGAGACGATTTGTATCATCCGCATATCAAGGCCGCCGCCAACGACACGGACGGACTGGTCGTCAGTTTTAACAGCGTCATCCGCCCCGAAAACCGCTGGAAATTTCTGTCAGGACACGCCGCCACCTGCATCAATCCGCTGAACTGGAGCAAAGACACCGCCGCGGCGCAATTGTGCTATCACGGCGATACGGCATGGGTAAGGGTCGATAAGGAATATCGTGTACTGACGGTAACCGGACTGCCGGAGGACAAATACACCCAACCCGAAGCGGAACGGTGGTACGGGGCAGGATGCCTGCACCGCTGGGATTTGCTGTTCTACACGGACGCTCTGCACCGCAATATGCTCAAGAGAGCATACCGTTAGGAAGAATCAAAGTCCTCTAAAGTTTCTCCAATTTCGCGTAGGTAAGAAGCAGCGTTTTGGTTCCGCAGGAACTGAAACGGATTTCGATTTTGTCATTGTCGTTCTCGTTATAAACGCGCAGGACAACTCCCTCCCCGAACTTATTATGGCGGACACGGTCACCGGACCGGAACGGAGAGTGCGGACTTGTCCGCTCAAAAGTGGCGGACGGAGGACGGAGGGTTGAGATTGGAGAGCGAAAAACAGGATGCGACGGACCGGGTGCGGGTGCGGAGGACCGGTAACTGATGTACCGGCGATCAATGTCTTTCAGGAAACGCGAGGGCGAAGAGAAATCAACACTGCCGTTGCGGAAACGCTGGCGGGCATAAGACAACGCACAATGTTCCATGGCGCGTGTTATCGCCACATACAACAGCCGCCGTTCCTCCTCCAATTCAGCGGGAGAGGTGCAATACTGCGACGGAAAAAGATTCTCCTCCAAACCGGCGATAAAAACCGTCGGGAACTCCAAGCCCTTGGCTGCATGTACCGTCATGAGCGTCACACGCGGTGTCGAATCGCCCAGATGCTCGTCCTGGTCGGTCAGCAGGCTGACCTCCGCCAGAAAATCCTGAATGGGCGTAAACGAGATATCCTCTGCCGTGCGCTGGTCCACAAAATCATGCACAGCCGCCAACAGTTCGTCCAGATTCTCTTTACGGTCCTTGCCTTCCGGCGTTGTATCCATCAGGGCGGCCGTCATCACGCCCGACTCATGAAGAACGGCTTTCGCAAAATCGTAAGCGTCCATCGTGTCCAATACCTGCGCGAAACGCTGCACAAGCAGAGCAAAATCGGTCAGTTTTCGCGCCGTAGCCGCCGTAACCGGCAACCCTGCTTCCATCGGATGCGCCACCACCTCCATCATGGATATCTTCATGGCGATAGCCTGTTCGCTCACTTTCCGGAGCGTGGTGTCCCCTATCCCGCGGGCAGGAAAATTGATGACACGCGACAAGGCCTCGTTGTCCTTTGGATTGACCGCCAAACGGAAATAAGCGATGGCGTCCTTGATTTCCTTGCGCTCGTAGAAAGACATGCCGCCGTAAATGCGGTAGGGGATACCCATCTTGCGCAGTTCGTTCTCGAACACCCGTGACTGCGCGTTGGTGCGGTACAACACCGCCGTACCGCCGTAATCGTGCGCACGGCGGATGGACAGGGCGATGCCGGATGCCTCGTCGCGGTCGGACATATAGGCATTCAGGCGGATAGGGTCGCCGACGGACTTGTCCGAATAGACCTGTTTGTATATCTGGTTGCAGTTATGGTGAATCAGGCTGTTGGCGGCATTGACAATCGTTTGTGTGGAACGATAATTGCGCTCCAGTTTGAACAACTGCGCATTAGGGTAGCCGTCGCGGAAAGAGAGTATATTGCGTATATCCGCGCCGCGGAACGAATAGATAGCCTGTGCATCGTCACCGACCACGCACACGTTGTTCTCCGGCTCGGCCAACATCTTGACCAGCAGATACTGCGGGTAATTGGTGTCCTGATACTCGTCCACCAAGATATATTGAAAGACGCCCTGATAGTATCTGAGCACCTCGGGATTGCGGCGGAACAGGACGCAGGTCTGCATCAGCAGGTCGTCAAAATCCATGGCGTTGGCGGCATGGAGACGCACCTGATACAGGCGGTATATGTCCGCCAAGTTATAGAGACGGTCGTTGCGGTCGCGTTTGGCGCGTCCGGCATCCGCCGCGTAAGCCTCGGGGGACAAGAGGGCGTTTTTGGCGTCACCGATGCGGGCGTGGACGACATTCGGCTTATAGACCTTGTCGTCCAACTGCAATTCCTTGATTATTTTTTTTACCAAAGCCGTGCTGTCGGAGGTGTCGTAAATGGTAAAATCACGCGTGTAGCCCAGTTTGTCTGCCTCCTGACGCAAGATTTTTGAACACATACTGTGAAAAGTGCCCATCCACAGATACCTCGCCTTTTCCTCCGGAACCAACCGGTAGATGCGTTCTTTCATCTCGCGTGCCGCCTTGTTGGTAAAAGTCAGGGTCAGGATGCGTCCTGCCGATATACCCTGCTCCAACAGGTAGGCCACTTTATAGGTCAAGACGCGGGTCTTACCCGACCCTGCACCGGCAATAACCAACGACGGGCCGTTGATGTGTTCGACCGCCGCACGCTGGCTGTCATTCAAATCATCCAATAGGGACATACTTGATTATTGATGATTACAAATGCAAATTTACTGCAAAAATCCCATATATGCAACTTTTTTTTGCATATATGCGGAAAAATGTGTAATTTTGCAAGGATTTATGCTACCGGTTGATTTCTTAGAAAATATGCGCAACCAGTTGGGGAGCGAAGCCGAATACCTATTCCGCGTATTGGAAATGGAGCCGCCCACCAGCATCCGCTTGAACGATAAAGTGGATGTGCTTACTTTTGACAGTGACACGCGGGAAGTGCCGTGGCATGTGGACGGCTATTACCTGAGACAACGTCCCCAGTTCACTTTGGACCCGCATTTTCATGCCGGATGCTATTATGTACAGGAAGCGGCCTCTATGTTTGTCCAGCAGGCTTTGGACGAATATGTATCGCCGGACAGCGTCATTTTGGATTTATGCGCCGCCCCGGGCGGCAAAGCCACCCTCATCAGCCAATTTATCGGCAAAGAAGGGTTGCTGTTCGCCAACGAAGTGGTACGCCAACGTGTGTTTATCCTGTCGGAGAACATTCAGAAATGGGGTAACGGCAACACAGTAGTCACCCACAACCGTCCTGCCGATTTCGGCGAAAAGACACCCAACCTGTTCGACTGCATATTGGTTGACGCCCCATGTTCGGGCGAAGGCATGTTCCGCAAAGACGACGACTCGCGCGAAGAATGGAGTCTGAAAAATGTCAAGATGTGCGCGGAACGCCAACGCTCCATCTTGATGGACGTATGGGACGCTCTCAAACCCGGCGGCATTCTTATCTATTCTACCTGCACCTTCAACCGCGAGGAAAACGAAGAGAATGTCCTATGGGCCGCCGAATGTCTCGGTGCCGAAATACTGCCCCTACCCTACGACCCGACCTGGGGCATCACGGAAGGCAACCCCGGATATCATTTCTATCCTCACAAGACGCAAAGCGAAGGATTCTATCTGGCCGTCCTGCGCAAGAACGAGGAAGATTTTGCGCCGTTCCGCATCCGCGACTACCGCACCACCAAGATGGTGCAGGCGGAATACCGTGACGAACTGCGGCAATGGCTGAACGAGCCGGACGAATGGGCCATACGCCAGTCCGACCGGTTCATGACGGCTTATCCGATGAAATACAAGGATTTGATTGATTGTCTGAGCAACCGCCTTACCTGCATATCAACCGGATTCGGTATCAGCGAAATCAGGGGAAAAGGCGTAACGCCACAACACAGTTTGAGCATGACCAAAGCGCTCAAGAAAGACGCTTTCCCGAATGTAGAACTGGATTTGGAGACCGCCTTGGCCTATCTCCGGACCGAGGCATTGTCCATCGGCAATGTGCCGATGGGACCATTGCTCCTCACTTACGAGGGCGTCGCCCTCGGTTTCGCCAAAAACGTCGGGAACCGTTTGAACAACCTTTACCCGAAGGAGTGGCGCATTCGGAAACTTTAGGCGCCTCGCCCAAAGCCTCGGGCAGAGGCAGGCGTTCAATCTTTTTATTCAGGAACTTTTCTATTTTGCCGAAATAGCGGCGGTCCTCCACATTGACCAGCGTCACTGCCGAGCCTTTGTTTTCCGCCCGTGCCGTGCGGCCGATACGGTGCACATAGTCCTCCGCATCGTGCGGCACATCGTAGTTGACCACCAAAGGAATATCATCCACATCTATACCGCGCGCCACGATATCCGTGGCCACCAGCACATCCACCTTGCCGTTACGGAAATCAAGCATCACCTCGTCCCGCTCTTTCTGCTCAAGGTCGGAGTGCATGGCGCGGGCATCAAGCCCCTGACGTTGCAATTCGCGCGCCAAGTCCTTGACACGCTGTTTCTTGCCGGCAAAGACAATCACTTTGGACAAGTGTTCTTGCGAGTCTGTAAGCAAGCCTTCCAACAAGTGCTTGACCATGCCTGTCTTCTGCCCCTCGTACAAGTCCACCGCCATTTGCCGGATGGTCTCCGGCGGCCGCGAAACGGCAATTTTGACCTCCACAGGGTCGCGCATGATGGCTTTGGCCATTTTACGGATATTCTCCGGCATCGTGGCGGAGAACATAATCGTCTGACGTTCCTTAGGCAGTTTGCGGACAATCATCATGATGTCATCGTAAAAGCCCATATCCAGCATACGGTCCGCTTCGTCCAAGATGAAATAACGGACCCCTGAAAAATCAATGTCATAAATGTTCATGTGGCTGAGCAGGCGGCCAGGCGTGGCGATAACGATATCCGCCCCGCGCTGCAATCCGTTGACCTGCGTACCCCAAGCCCCGCCGTCGTTGCCGCCGTAGATAGCCACGCTGGAAAAGGGAACATAGAAACCGAAACCTTCCATTTGACGGTCTATCTGCTGCGCCAGTTCGCGGGTGGGCGCCATGATGACAGCGTTCAGTTTGTGCGGGTCGTGGCCGTCATACTGCAGGTTAGTAAGGAGCGGCAAGATATATGCGGCCGTCTTGCCTGTACCGGTTTGGGCACAGGAAATGACATCACGGCCTTTCAAAATAACGGGTATCGTCTTCTCCTGAACCGGAGTACATTCGTCAAAATGCATGTCCCACAGCGCATCCAGCACCCCATCCGACAGAGCCAATTCATCAAAATACATATGGAATGTTCTATAAATTCGGTTTATTATTTCTCAGGTAGGCAAATACAGTTTCGGCTACTTTTGTGTTTCTTTTTGCATTTTGCAGATTGTCAGGAAATCGCAATGTTGAGCATTGCTTCTTCCTTCCGCACCGCAAACTACTAAAAACAAATTACAAAATCATCTCGACCAATTTATAGAACCTACCATATTTCAAATCTATCTAAAATCCAACACAAAAGTACGGTTTTTTTTTGATATAGGCAAATATTCGCACTATTTTTTGCCGGTTTGAAAAAAAATGTGTAATTTTGCAATTTGAATATAAATACCTTATTGTCTCATGCCCCGCAAACTGTTGATTTGTATCACCGCTTTATTTTTTGTACACACCATGAATGCTGTTACCGTTTACCATCCCCGTTTTTCCCGCATTGATTTGGTATGCGGTGTGCGTCCTTCCGCCTCGGATACGGACATCGTTTTCTGCGGTGCAGCCGCCTTTACACGGATATACGGCTGGACGGAGTTCAGCCACGACCTGATAGCCGGTGACCATGTATCCGGCGGTGTACTCTATGCCGGCTACGCCTGTCCTGAAACGGAAGCGGCCGTAGGCAACACGGGCACTTTTGTCTGGTATGACGGCCAGTGGCAGATACTGCCCGGCGACGCCCCCGAGGCCAAGCAACTGGCCCGACAACACGGCGGCATGGCGTTTTCGGAAGAAATGATTGTACGGGATGGCAGTTATCACTACAACCTGCTGACAGAGCGCTACCGCGACAAAGCCGGTTTCTACCGTGTTTTAGCGGACCTGAACGGTGTATTGACTATCGTCGAATCCGAGACGCTGACCTTTGGCGCCTTCGTGGACGAACTGCTGTTGTTGGGCGTCCGTAATGCCCTCTTTATTGATATGGGCAGCGTCCGCTATTCGTTTGTGCGCGAAGATGGCGTATTGCACGAATTAGGTACGGACAAGAAGGACTTTCCGTATGCCAGCAACTGGATTGTTTTCTATAAATAGACCGAGTGAAGCAAAGTCAGGTATATGGCTGTAAACATCGAACATCTGAACAAGACACTGGGAGGGCGTACCGTTCTGCGGGATGTCAGCCTGCATATCAATGACGGCGAGATTGTCGGACTGTTAGGCCCCAACGGTGCCGGCAAATCCACCCTAATGAAAATCATGGTCGGGTTATGGCGTCCGGACGGCGCTGCACAAGCCGTTCCCTGTACCCCGAGAATAGGCTATCTGCCGGAAAATAACCCGCTGTACGAGGATATGTACGTGCGCGAATACTTGCGTTTCATCCGACGCATCCAACACGCGGACGACAACATAGAAGCCGCCATTGACCGTGTCGGTTTGCGCCCCGAAGCACATAAAAAAATAGGACAACTGAGCAAAGGCTACCGCCAGCGCGTCGGTTTGGCACAAGCCCTCATGGGGCAACCCGACCTGCTGATACTGGACGAGCCGACCACCGGTCTGGACCCCAACCAGCTGGTGGAGATACGCGCACTCATTCACGCGGAGAAGGAACACGCCTCCGTCATCCTGTCCACCCACATCCTGCAAGAAGTGAAAGCCCTATGCGACCGTGTCATTATCATTGACCACGGCCAAATAAAAGCGGACAGGCCCGTGAACGACACGGACGATTTGGAACAACTGTTCCGGAAATGCACACAAGGGACAGAAAACGGAGAATGATATGAATACGGATTTTGACATACGAAACCAACAGTCGGAAAAAGAGCAGGACAACGCCTTGCGCCCGCTATGTTTTGCCGATTTTGCCGGACAGACCAAGATTGTCAGCAACCTGAAGATTTTCGTCCAAGCGGCACGCCTGCGGCAAGAGAGTCTGGACCACGTGCTTCTGTTCGGTCCTCCGGGGCTGGGCAAGACTACACTGAGCAACATCATCGCCAACGAATTGGGGGTGGGTTTCAAAGTAACCTCAGGTCCCGTGCTGGACAAACCCGGTGATTTGGCGGGACTGCTGACATCGCTGGAAGAAAACGATGTGCTGTTCATTGACGAGATACACCGTTTATCGCCGGTTGTGGAGGAATATCTGTACTCCGCGATGGAGGACTACCGCATCGACATCATGATAGACAAGGGTCCGAGCGCCCGCACTATCCAAATAGACTTGAACCGTTTCACCCTTATCGGTGCCACCACCCGTAGCGGTCTGCTAACCTCTCCGCTCCGGGCGCGTTTCGGTATCAACTGCCATCTGGAATACTACGATGCGGACATACTGTCGGGTATCATCACCCGCAGCGCCGGCCTGCTCGGCATTACCATAGACAGTAGCGCCGCCGGCGAGATAGCCCGCCGCAGCCGCGGTACGCCGCGTATCGCCAACGCGTTGTTGCGCCGTGTGCGCGACTTTGCCCAAGTGAAAGGTGACGGACACATTGACCTCGAAATAGCGCGGTACGCCCTTGAAGCGCTGAACATAGACACCTACGGGTTGGACGAGATAGACAATAAACTGCTGCACACGATTATCGACAAATTCCGCGGCGGACCGGTGGGACTGAACACCATAGCCACCGCCATGGGCGAAGATGCCGGCACCATAGAGGATGTCTATGAACCCTACCTGATAAAAGAAGGATTCATTAAACGCACCCTGCGCGGACGCGAAGCCACCGAACTGGCCTACAGGCATCTCGGTATTGTACCGACAAGCAAAGACAACCAGCAGACATTGTTCGTTTAGTCATTTATCATTGAACATCGTGGCGGAGAAGAAAAAATACAAGGCGGTGTTTCTGGATTGGGACGACACCATCGGTGACTGGATAAGGTCGGCCTATTTGGCACAACAGGATTTGTTCAACCATTACCGTTTGGGCGAGTTCTTTACCGATTTCGAGGACTATTTCGGTCAGTACGAATCGCATAACCTGGAACTGTGGCGGCGTTACGGTTTGGGCGAGATAACCAAAGAGTTTCTCCAACGCGACCGTTTTCTCTACCCTATCACGCAGGCTCTCGGAGGCAGCGAAACATTGTACCGCTCGGAAAACATGGTACGGCTGGCCGACCAAATAGGCAAAGATTTCCTGCGGCTGACCAACCAATACTTCAGCCTGCTGCCGGATGCGGACGAGGTAGTGCGCTACTTGGCCGCCAAGTATCCGTTGACTATCATCAGCAACGGTTTCGGCGAAGTACAATACTACAAAATCAACCACTCAGGGTTGAAAGAATACTTTACTCACATCCTGCTCAGCGAAGAGGTAGGTATCAATAAGCCGCAACCCAGCATATACGAAGAGGCCCTGCAACGCAACGGTGTATCGCCCGACGAAGCCGTGATGATCGGCGACAGTTACAACTCCGACATCTCCGGCGCCAAAGCGGCCGGCATTGACCAAATATGGATACGGCGTCCCATGTCAGATACACCTGCCGGCAAAGAACGACGCACCGCCACGTATGAGGTGACAAAACTGCGCGATGTGATGGAACTGTTATGACAAATTGGCAGGAAGCCCCTTTCGGCATGTTTTTTGACAATGCAGAAGTGAGAAACAAGAATTCGTTAGACAAGCAAGATAAACAATGAAGAAAGACAAAAAGAAAAAAGAGACTCCTGAAATGCCCCTGACAGAACAACAAGCGGCAGATATTCAAAACGAACAAATCCAACAAATGACGGATTTGAACGAACATCTGAAACAGCAAGTGGCCGATTTGGAGGATAAGAACCTGCGCATGATGGCGGAGTTCGAGAACTACCGTCGCCGTACCAATAAAGAGAAACTGGACCTGATGGCCACCGCCGGCGAAAACATATTCCGCGACATGCTACCGTTGGTGGACGACATAGAGCGAGCCCTGGAAGCCGTTCAGAAATCCGAAGACATGGCGTCGCTCAAAGAGGGTGTAAACCTGATCTACCAGAAATTTACGGGGTTCTTGGCCCAAAACCAGGTAACCGCCATTGAGACCGAAAACAAAGATTTTTCGACCGACGAACACGAAGCCGTTACCACCTTTGCCGCAGGCGAAGACAAGAAAGGCAAGATAATCGACTGCACACAAAAAGGCTATAAACTGGGCGACAAGGTGATTCGTTTCGCCAAGGTGGTGGTTGGTGAATAAAAAACATACACTATGGCAGAAAAGCGTGATTACTACGAGGTGCTTGGCGTGGACAAGACGGCAAGCGCAGACGAAATAAAAAAGGCGTACCGCAAAAAAGCGATACAATACCACCCCGACAAGAACCCGGGCGATAAAGAGGCCGAAGAGAAATTCAAAGAGGCTGCCGAAGCCTATGAAGTACTTTCCGATCCGCAGAAGCGTCAACGCTATGACCAATTCGGTCATGCCGGCATGGGCGGTGCAGGCGGATTCAGCAGCGGAGGTTTCTCGATGGAAGACATTTTCTCACAGTTCGGCGACCTGTTCGAGAGTTGGGGTATGGGCGGTGGAGGTTTCTCCTCGTTCTTCGGCGGCGGTTCGGGCAACGGACGCCGTGTGCGCCGCGGCACGGACCTGCGCGTCAAAGTGCGGCTGACGCTGGAAGAGATAGCCACCGGCGTGGAGAAAAAAATCAAGGTACGCAAACTGGTGACCTGTTCGTCCTGTAACGGTATCGGCAGTGCCGACGGACGCGAAGGAGACACATGCCCCACCTGCAAAGGAACCGGACGCATCATACGCGCCCAACGCGGCATATTCGGCATGATGCAAGTGCAGTCGGAGTGTCCGGATTGCCACGGCGAAGGAAAAATCATCCGTAACAAATGCCCGAAATGCCAGGGCGAAGGAGTGGTACGGGACGATGAAGTCATCACCATCAAAATACCCGCAGGCGTCAGCGGCGGCGTGCAAATCCCTATTCAAGGAAAAGGCAACGCCGCACCGCACGGCGGCATACCGGGCGACTTATTGGTAGCGATAGAGGAAGAGGAGCACAAAGACCTCATTCGTGACGGCAATGACTTGGTTTATAACCTGCTGTTAGATATGCCGACAGCCGTATTGGGCGGACAAGTGATGATACCGACCCTGTCCGGCGATGTCAAAATAACCATTGTTCCGGGTACACAACCCGGCAAAGTGCTCCGGATGCGCGGCAAAGGTTTGCCCATCATTGACCAATACGCACGGCCTTACGGAACAGGCGACCTGCTGATTAACGTGGGTGTCTATATCCCCGAACGGCTGAACCGCGAGGAGAAAAAAATGATTGAGCAGTTGCAGGCATCCGAAAACGTGCGTCCGGGCAACGCCGACAAGAAAAACTTCTTCAAGAACCTGTTCGGTTAGATAGAACGACAGACCATGTTTTCCACAAGATGGCATAAGAGATGGACAATAGCGGCGATATATTTAAGTATCGCCACTGCTGTTTTTTCGGAAGTGCCTATCGTGGAGCCTGTTCTCAGCGGCAATCCGACCGGTATCGCTCCCCTCTACTTCGGTCCGAACGCGTTGCCTGTCCCCGATATGCTGGACGGGCGGACCCAAAGCCAACTGCGCATCGAGATGGCCGGCGACGGCTATTTCGGGTACGCCAAAGACAAAACGGCGGATATATTTGCCCGTCTGTCCGTCCCCTTGTTTACCGACCGCATCAACCTGACCGTATGGATGCCGGTCATGGAGTGGTACAAGATGACCGAACAGCGCCGGCAGGAATGCCGCGTGAACGACAGTGTGCCGCTGACCGGGCATGAAGCCGGTGACGTATATGTATCCACGGACATACAAATCCTCAAACAACGGCGTTTCCGTCCCGACATCGCTATCCGCGCCGGCATCAAGACCGCCAGCGGAGGCGGTTTTGGCAAAGCGCGCTACTATGATGACCCAGGTTATTTCTTTGATGCCGCCATCGGCAAGTCGCTCTATATAGGACATGACGGGCAGGCCTCCGGCGAGCCTGCAGACCATCCGTTGCTGGAGATGCGTTTGAGCGGCAGTGCGGGATTCCTATGCTGGCAGACCGACAACGGGCGGCAGAACGACGCGGTAATGTACGGTCTCCAACTGGCCGTCAAGCACGAATATGTCTCCTTTACCGCCACCTACGGCGGCTATGCCGGATGGGAGAACCACGGTGACCGGCCCATGACACTGAAATTCCAACTGAGCGGCCATGCCAAAGGTTTTGAGCCCTATGTGCGCTACCAATACGGCATCAAGGATTATCCCTTTCACCAACTGCGCATCGGATTGGCCTACAACATTGACATTCTCAAAAAGGAATGAAACTGCTGCCACTATTATTGATAGGGTTGTTTCCATGCCTCGTTACGGCGCAAAATATAGCCCACACCTCCCCCGAAGGGCAGGACACTGTTCCCGCCGCCTTCTTCCGCGAATGGTATCACCGCAGCGACTTGGTTTACTATCTGGAAGCCCTGAACGACCACAGCATCGTGGAAACCAGTTCGTACGGCCAATGGTGGCTGCCCGAACGGTTGACTTTCGCCGTAGAGGGCCTGCCCTGTACCGCCAACCGCTACTATATTGACGGCATGCGCGCGGATGACCGTTTCCAACCCGGCAGCACCGTCTATCTGCCTAACATGCAACGTTATGACCTGCGTATCAACACCTTGACTTCGCAACTGTATTTTGAGTGCGATACGGCGGCCGGCGATTATGCGGAAGTCTCCTATAATTTCGGTCAGTTGGGCAATGGCGAACCGGCCCCCGGAACCAAGTGTGTGTTCAATATCACCCACCGCTCGCCCATGGAGAGTGCGGATACCTACAAGCACGTCTCCGCCCGCCGCCACCTGAAAGGTGCCGGCACGCTGGATGCCGCCTACACGTTCCGCGACCGGCAGGGCAATGCCTATCGCCAACACCTGTACGCCGCTTACGGACAACGGCTGATTACGCGGGAGGACCAATGCGGCCTGATAACAGCCGCCCCGTTCTACAACGCACAATACTACAAAGTACAGGCGGACGGACTATTGCCTATACGGCCCACCCCGGCCGTCCAACGCGTGGGATACCGGCTGAACTTCTCCGGCCGCGAGGACGGCGGCAGCGAGTACCTGTACAACTACAACGAGGTGTATGACCTGAAAAACTACACAGGGACTCTGTACCTGAACCGGCAGTATCTGACCACCGGTCTCACATGGGGCACCGATGTAGTACACCACAACGATCGCGAATTCGCCAAGAACATCATTGACCAGGACGGCGAGAGTTTCGCCCCGTGGGTAGCGGACGGCAAGACCCACACACTGAGTTGGGCCGTCAATTACGAACAACCCCTGCTGCCGTGGCTGTCGGTGCATGCGGACGCCTACAATTCCGTGCTGTTTTTCCGTCCTGAAACCGAACAGTGGACCAACACCGTCTATCTGCAGTCCCCCATTGCCGCCGCACCGGCCGACCTGTACCGGTACGAATGGACCAGCCGCGCTTTTACCGGTGGACTATTGGAGAACACAGTCGGTCTGAAAGCCCACTACGACCCTTGCCGCCAACTGGGCATCAACGCCCATTTGGACCTGACACTGGACGGCATGCTGCTGGAAGGCAAAAGTAAAGTCAGCCCTAACATACAGGCCGGGTTCAATCTGGACATACATCCCTGCCGCTGGTTTGAGGCGGGCGTGACGCTGGCTTACGAGCGTATGCCCTATACGGCCGACTACCTGCGCTATTTTTCCGACGATTACATGAACGCCGACATCTACTACGCCGGCACAAACACGCTGTTGGCCACAACGGGCGGCAAGTATCACACTTATAAGAAGAACCTGCCGCAGACCACCTATCTGGAACTGGACATTCCTATCCATTTCCGCTTCCGCAGCCAACGCGGTTTGCACGAAATAGTCCTGCAACAGAGTTACAAAAAGTTCTTCAACGTGTGGCACACCTTTTTTGCCGGCGATGCCGGTGATTACGGTTATTACTGCCAACAGGACAACCTGAATGTCTTTTACATGAACCCGGGTGTCAAGCAGTACGAAGTGGGCACTTCGCCGCAATTCGGCAACAATTGGCTGATGAATACGCCTTATTATTTCTCGCAACTGACGCGCTACACGTTCACCGGTCGCAAGGTGACCGTCAGCCTCAGTTGGCAGTCCATGCAGGCAGCCGGCTATTCGGGCTTGGGCAACGGTGCCATGAGCAACAGTTTGGGCGTATTGTCGGAAACGACCGCCAATCCCAATACCCGGCAGGTGGTAGAAGATCCCAACAGTCCTTACGCCTGCGTGGGGCGGATGGATTTAGACAAAGGTTTCGTGTGCCGTTTCTATTTGGCGTACAACATTTGCCGATGGGTACAGGCGGGCGTGACCGTCAAATGGACGGACGGCAAGCCGTTCTCGGACTGGCACTATTTTCAGGACGGCGGACAAGTAGCCGTGATGCCGCAGGACACGCGCGGCACCAACCCTACTGACAACCACTTCGGCAAACGCCACTGCGCCAAATACAATATCGACCTGCATGTGCAGGGACAATGGGAAGCCGGCGGCGTGCCCATGCGTCTGAAAGTGGAGTGCTACAACATCTGGGATTTCTGCCACGACCTGGCGGAAATGGGCTTTGTGCAGGATATCCCCCACGCAACGCGCGCATCCATAATTATGGATGTGCCCATCGGACTGCTGGCAACATTTACCGTGGACATCAATAAGAAATAACATGAAACAACGACTGCTACTCTTCCTCAAATACTATGTCTTCTGGATTGCTTTTTTCGCTCTCCAGAAACCTGTTTTTATGGTCATCCAGTACCGTCTCCTCGGGGAGGTGCGTTGGCAGGACTGGTTCTTGGTTCTTTGGCACGGACTGCCCTTGGATTTGAGTGTCGCGGCTTATGTCACCGCCGTGTTCGGCCTGCTGCTGTGCGTCTCTTTTTTTGCGGACAGCCGTTGGATTCGTCGGGCGGGGGACATCTATACGGGTATTATCCTGTTTGTCGGTTTGTGGACACTCTTGGGCGACAACGGCTGTTTTCCGTCGTGGGGCTACCATTTGGACAAGACCGTTTTTGTGTACCTTTCCACACCGAAAGAAGCGCTGGCCTGCGCACCGTGGTGGGTTTGGCTATCGGGGGCGGTCGGGTTCGTGCTGCTGTTTGCCGCCGTCTTTTTCCTTTACCGCCGTTGGATAGACTATACGACAATGGACAAGGTGCCGTCCCCTCGCCGTTATGCGGGCGCGGCGGTCTGCTTCGTTGTGACCGGCCTGCTCTTCCTTCCCATACGCGGCAGCGTGACGGTCTCCACCATGAACACGGGTCGTGTCTATTTCAGCGACAATCCCATGCTCAATATCGCCGCCATCAACCCTGTTTTCAATATTGTGGAGTCGTTGGGAGAGCATGATTTCAATACGGCCAAATACACTTATATGCCCTCCGAAGAGGCAGATGCCGCACTGGCCGCTTTGTTGCCGGACACTATTGGCGTTACCGAACAACTGCTGAACATGCAGCGTCCAAATGTCGTTCTGATGATTGTGGAGAGCCTGTCCTCCAATACGATAGAGGTGTTGGGCGGCACGCCCGGCGTGACGCCCTGTCTGAATGCGTTGAGCCAAGAAGGGGTTTTGTTCACAAACATCTACGCCGGCAGTTTCCGCACAGACCGCGGGGTTGTGGCCGCACTGAGCGCTTTCCCCGGACAGCCGACCAGTTCGGTGATGACCGTTCCGGCCAAGTCGCGCCATCTGCCCCAGTTGTCCCTATCGCTCCTGCGTGCCGGCTACCGGCCGAAATTCTGGTACGGAGGCGACGAAGATTTTACCAGCATGCGCTCCTACCTGATTAGCGGCGGCTTTGAGAATCGCGTCTGCGACCGTGATTTCCCTGTAACACAACGTTTGAGCAAGTGGGGTGTGCATGACCACATCCTGCTCGCCCGTGCTGCGGAAGAGATAACGCACCGGCCTGCCGACGGCAAATATCTGGATGTCATTCTGACGCTGAGCAGCCACGAGCCGTTTGAAGTCCCTGCCGCCCAAGCCTCAGACGACCCTTATCTGAACGCCGTCCATTACACGGACAGTTGCATCGGCGCTTTTGTGCAAACGCTGAAACAGTCCGGCCGTTGGGACAGCACCCTATTGGTTATCACAGGAGACCACGGCTATCCCTACCCTTACGGTCTGCCTACGCACCACCCGTTGCGCTACCGCATCCCTATTCTGATGGTCGGCGGAGCCGTGCAGTCACCCCGACGCATCGGGACGCTCGGCTCGCAGATGGATATTGTTCCGTCGCTGCTGGCACAAATGGGGTTGGCACATGACAAATACCGGTTCGGCAAGAATCTGATGCAAGGTGCGGTCGTGCCGTTTGCTTTTTACAGTTTCGTGGACGGTATGGCGCTGCTGACCGAGACGGGAACTATCGCCATTGACGCCAAAGCCGACCGCGTTGTCATGCAACAAGGTGTTTCATGGGAACATCAAGCCCGCGCTTTCATGCAAAAAGTGTACGAGGCAATAGAAAACCTATAGACGGCAAAGCCACGTCAAGAAGCGGTAATGCTCCGGTCGGAAGGGATACAAGCGAGGAACAACAGGAAAGCGCATAGGAAAACGACGCCTTCGATATTGGTCAAGAAGCGGTCTGTCAGCATGTTCAGCCCGAAAACGACCGACAGATAGGTGGCAAACGTGCGGGGCGTCCCGTTCGGATAACACCACGGAAGTCCGACCCACAATGCCATAAAAAGGAGCATGGCCGCCAACCCCAATTCCATACATATTTCCAGATACTGGTTGTGGGTGTGTGACTTGTCCGCCACAAACTTTTCCATGCCCGGAACGGTCTGATAACGTTTGACAAGACAGGACACCGAATTGCCGACACCCAGTCCCTTGGCCGCATAGTCTCCGGGGTGCTGCAAAGCCGTAAACCAAATTGCCAGACGCGGCTGCGCCTTCGGTTCGTCCATGTGTGCGTAGGGATGTTTAATGTGGTCCAGAGTGAGGTTCTTCATTTTGGGATGCACCTGCCAAATCGTTATACACGCTATAACCGCCAATACGGCCACCACCGCAGCCGTCCATACACGGTAGCGTTTAGCCGTATGTTTTACTGATGCCACGGCCGCCACAACCACCAAGGTGAACAGGCTGGCACGCGAACAGGTAGCCACAATAGCCCCCAACATACACAACGCGCCGCCAATGCAGAAAGCGTAGCCGTAAACCTTACCCCACCATGCCGCAAAATCATTCCGCAACATAAAGAGCAACACCAAAGCCAACGTCAGCAAGGTACAGTAATACAGGCGGTGCTTGATGGGCGATAAGAGTGTGTCAAAGAACGTAAGAGTGAACGGAGCACGCAAGAAATAACTGTCGGCAAAGACATAATTATGGTTGTACACCCAATAGAGTGTGAAGGCATACAGGAAAACCGACACCACACAACTGACCACAAAAACGGCGGCGACAGTCTTCCAACAATAGCGCTCATTCACACCGAACAGGAGAACAAACGGCAGGATAAGCAGAGCAACATGAGCCGTATTGAAACCCGTGCTCAATGCGTCCGGCTGTCCCCACGACAACGACAACGTCTCCCACAACACCCAAGCGGCCAAACCCAGGACAGGGGCAAGACGCCTATCCCACCGGATATTCGCGCGATGCAGGAAACGCCCTTCGAACAGCCAGGCAATAGCCCAAGCAATCAACATCACCTGCGGAAAAATGCGGGGCAAAGGCAGCGATGCAAAAAGCGCAATGAAAAGGCAATAATTGAGGCGGCTGACGCTCTGAATATATTTATTCATACTAATGATTAAATCTATCTTAAACGATTTATGCCATACGGTGTGACAGTGAGGCGACGGTTTTTCGTGTTTTGCCAGATAGCCACGTTCTTCTCCCAATCCTTCTGATTCTTATACGGGCGTTCATGCCACAGGTGCATCAACGGCAGGTGATAGCGCAGTTGCACCCCGCGTATACCGGTGTTGCGCAGTCGCTCGCCAAATTCGCGGTCTTCGGCTCCGTAACGCATCCGTGTATCAAAACCGTTAGCGGCAACGATGTATTCGCGCCACGTGGAGGCATTGCCCCCGTTCCACGAGGCTTTGGCCGTTGTGAGACGGTTCAACACGGAACCGACCCACCACACCGGACAGAGTTTGCTCAGTTTCCAACTGCGTGGCATACCATGACGCACCAGCCAACCTATACGGAACAAGTTGCCGGAACGGACATCCTCCTCAGTAACAGACTCGCTCAGCCCTTTCGGCATCATGACGGCACCGCCGGACAGGAAACGGCGCTTACGGGCGTAGCGGCAGTGCGTTTGGACGAAATCGCTACGCGGAATAAGGTCGTGATCCAAAAAAATAAGGTAATCGGCCGTGGCGGCCATGACGGCCTTGTTCAAGATGGCAGTCTTGCGGAAGCCATTGTCTTCGTGCCACACATGCTTAATAGGCAGTCTGTCACTATATTGATGAATCAATTCGCGCGTCTCGTCCGTTGAACCGTCATCGGCAATAATGATTTCCGACGCAGGACGGGTCTGGTATAACAGTCCCCACAGTGTTTTCTCCAACCAACGCGGGTTATTATAGGTCGAGACAACGACCCCCACGGAAAAAGTGTCATCCGTCGTAAAATGGTCATGGCTGCGCCGACGCCAAAACTTCGCGCGCGCGCTCAATATGCGTTTAAGGCAATCGTCGGCCGACAGATGCCGCGCTTCGGCATAAGCAGGCGCCAATAGTTCAAAGAAATCAGTTTTGCCCCACAACCGGCAAAAATTGCGGCAACCCCTACGGCCGTCAACATGGCAGAAACGCAACCGGTTGATGTCCACCAACTGGAAGCGGTAGTCTTGGTCGTAAAGTATATTGCCGGGCGAATAATCGAGGTGCAGGACACCGGCCTCATGTACACGGGCTGAGAAACGGGCAAAAGCACGAATCAATTCCTCTTTGCCTGCCACCACTCCGTCACGGAATTCATAAAAAGTATGGCAGAGCGGACTGCGCAAAGTCACCAGATAGGACTCCTGCAACAAAGTACCGCCGCACAGGATATAAGCCACCGGCTCCGGCGTACCGATTCCGCGTTTGAGCAGTTCCACGGCGTTCTCGTAGGCGCGTCGCGCCTTGGGCTGACGGAAGAACGAATAAACAACGCGATTCAGCCAAGCCGGTTTGTGATAGCGCTTGACGCAGACTTCCGTCCCGTCCGGCGCAGTGATAAAGCAGATTTGGTTGCGGGCGTCATAAACAACCTCGCCGCAAGAGCCGAATGTCGCAGGCAGTTGCTCAAGCCACGCACGCAAAGAACCGTATTTCGGATTAACGACCAGCATCAAGCACTATTGATCCAAGTAGATGTCATGGATTTGCCGGAGGATTTTATCGTAGGTGAAATAGGCAAAGAAATCCTCCTGTGCCTTTTTGGCGAAACGAATCCGCATTTCCGGATTGTTGAGGAGCAAAGCAAGGGCGTCCGTCCAAGGGAGCACTTGTCCGGAAGGACAAAGCAAGCCGTTCTCGTAATGGCGGATGAACTCATACTGTGAACCGTTATCACTGGCAATTGTCGGCAAACCGAGCGCCATATTCTCCAAAAGGGTCAGCGACCCTGCCTCACGGACAATACTGGGCACAACGCCTATTTGATACTGTTGAATTAATGCAGGGATATCGGTCCGGAAACCCAAGTATTCAATGCGTTGCCTAATCGGACTGGTTTGCAAAATATTGTCCCAAGCAGCTTGGTCCTTCGGTTCAATATTTCCTGCCAATACCAAACGGAAAGGTGTGTTCTTCAATTGCTCCAAAGCATGAATGAGGACAAAGACACCTTTCTCCTGACAGATGCGCCCATGATAGAAAACGACGGGAATCTCCGCCTCCTGATTGGCGATACAATGTGGGTGTTCCAGTGCAACACTATTGTAGATGATATGGATATTAGGAAATACTTTTTCTTCATTAAACGGAGTCAGATAAACACTTTTGACCCGCTGCAAAACGCAAATCAGATGGTCAATCTGCTTGTACCGTTTTTTCCAATAAAACGTATCGTTCGCCTCATTAACAAAATGCTGCGTTGCCACAATGCGGAACGGATGTTTGACCAGTTTCTTGGCACCTGCCGCTTGACCAAAATGCCGCGGAATGTGGATATGCAGAATATCCGCCTGACATGTGTCCAATATTTTCGCCAACGCACGTTGGGCTCTGCAACCGGAACGGAACCAACCGTCCGAAAAACGGAAACGGATGCACTCGCCCAGGGGTTGGAATCGCTCGAACATCATTTCCGATGCCTTCTGCGGCAAAATGAACACTACTTTCTCGTTGTATTTTTCGCGTATGTTTTTGGCCAATTCAAACACATACTGTTCCCTTCCGCCCCAAGATACGGTCGGTATGTAATAAACAATGGTCATAGGATTGGATTTGTTTTCCATATATGATTTGGATTTACACTTCTTTCGTTATGCGTTCCACCACTTTCTCCACCGGTATATCCAGACACGCAGGGTGACCGAAACGGCAAGGTTTGTTGCCGTAGACAGAGCAGGGACGGCAAGGCAGGTTGCGCTGGATGCAATCTCCGGTCTGTTGCCCGTATCCGACAAAACCCATGCAAGGATGCGTCGCCCCCCAAATGCTGAGTACGCGCGTACCGGCCAAGGAGGCCAGGTGCATATTGCCGGAATCCATCGTTACCATCAGCCGCAACGTCCGCATGATGTCTATTTCCTTGTCCATTGCCTGTTTTCCCGCCAGCGATACCACCCCTCGGTAATTCTTTTCCCAGCGTTCCAACACGGCTTTTTCCGCCTCGCCCGCACCGAACAGATAGACTTTCTCGCCTTGTCGGTCCATCTTTTCTCCCACCGTTTTTACCACCTGTTCCATCCGCTCCAACGGATAGACCTTGTTCGGATGTGCCGCAAAAGGCGCTATACCGATAGAGACCCGCGTTTGCGAAGGCTGCGGTTGCGACGGCTCCAGAACCACATCCAGTCCAAGTCGTTGCAGGACAGCCGCGTAACGCGACAGAGTGGAAGGAAGAGGTGCTGAGCCGCACCGCCAATGCTTTACCATCAGCCATTTGCGCAGTTTGCCTTTCCGCAACACCGCAATGCGTTTGCCACACAGCCGCAGCACGAAGCGCAAGTAGTATGTCCTGAGTACGCTGTGCATATCCGCCACCGCGTCAAAACGCCGGAACTGCAAGTCGCTCAACAGCCGGTTTAGCCCGGCCAAACCTTTATGGCGCCCTTTCAAGTCGGCACCGAAAAAATGCACGTTGGCCGGCAGTCCCATAAACAACGGCGCCCATTGCTTTCGGGAAAGCATCGTGATATCGCACCCCGGATACCGCTCCGCCAACCGGCGAAGAACAGGCACCAGCATGGCTATATCGCCTAATGCCGAAAACCGTATGACCAACAGTTTTTTTACCATCGGAAGCCGCTTGCTTTTATTTCTTGCCGTACAAAACGGGATTGAGGTTCGGGTCGTTGTACATCTTCATCTGACGGTACACCTTCATCACGCGGCGGCCGGCGGCATAGTCGTCCAGCAAATCGCCGATAGAGGCGGTCATATCCGCCAACTGCTCGTTAAGCACATTCAGTTTGCGCTCGCACTGACGGTGCTGTTCCTCGCTCACATCGCAGCGATCCACCTGCTCCTGCATGTGATATATCTTGACATGCAGGATGCTCAGGCGGTCAACGGCCCACGCGGGACTCTCCGTGTTGATACGGGCTTCCGGCAGGGGCTGTACGGCATGGAACTGCTCCCAAAAATAACTGTCGATACGCTCCACCAGGTCCGTGCGGTCCTGATTGCTCCGGTCGATGCGCCGTTTCAGCGCCAAAGCGGCCACAGGGTCAATCTCGGGGTCGCGGATAATATCCTCCAGATGCCATTGAACGACATCAATCCAGTTCTTAAGGTATAAATCGTTCTCAATAGTGCCCTGTTGATAGGGATTCTGAATAGGCGTATCCACATCATCCGTCTTGTGGTAATCCACTACGGCCTGTGCAAAAATTTGATTGCAAAGTTGTACAAAATTCATATTGTGATTCATTTGGTTTCTATTTCTGTGACGGGGCGCGATTTCTTTTTCAGTTCAAAATCCCGACCCAGATAGTTCTTGCGGACCGTGGGATTGGCCGCCAGTTCTTCGGGGGTACCGTGGAAAAGGATGCGTCCCTCAAACAGCAGATAGGCACGGTCCGTAATCATCAGTGTTTCGTCCACGTTGTGGTCCGTGATAAGGATGCCGATGTTCTTGTCTTTCAGTTTCCACACCACATCCTGAATCTCCTGCACCGCTATCGGGTCCACGCCGGCAAAGGGCTCGTCCAGCATGACGAACTTGGGCTCAATGGCCAAACAGCGGGCTATCTCCGTCCTGCGCCTTTCGCCGCCGGACAGGCGGTCGCCCAGATTGTGGCGCACGTGGTTAAGATTAAATTCCTTAATCAGTTGTTCCAGTTTTTCCATCTGGTATTCCTTGCTGAATCGCGTCATCTCCAACACGGCCAATATATTGTCCTCCACGGACAGTTTGCGGAACACGCTGGCCTCCTGCGGCAGATAACCGATGCCCAATTGCGCCCGCTTGAACATCGGGTACGAAGTTATATCCTCGTCATTGAGGAATATCTTGCCGTTATTGGCGGTTACCAGACCGGTTGTCATATAAAAGGTCGTGGTCTTTCCGGCACCGTTCGGTCCCAACAGACCGACTATCTCCCCCTGCCGCAACCGGATGGATACGTCGTTAACGACGGTGCGTTTACCGTAACGCTTTATAAGATGTTCTGTCCTTAATGTATCCATAAGTGTTCCTGTTTATTTTATCTCCACCATTACGGGGCAGTGGTCGGAATGCACCGCCTCGGTCAGGATGCGTGCTGCCGCCAGCCTCTCTTTCAGCGGTTCGCTGACCCAGTGATAATCAATGCGCCAACCGGCGTTGTGCTGACGCGCTCCGGCGCGGTAACTCCACCAACTGTATTTGTTGGGGCTTTGGTCGAACTCGCGGAAGGAGTCTATCAGTCCGCTTTCTTGCCATCGGTCCATCCACTCGCGTTCCTCGGGAAGGAAACCGCTGACTCCTGTTTGCCGTTCGGGGTGGTTGATGTCTATCGGTTTGTGGCAGATGTTGTAATCGCCGCAAATGATGACATTCTTCCGCTCCTGCCGCAACCGTTCGGCCCAAACCAGAAAGTCCTCCAGGAACGCCATCTTGAAGTCCTGCCGGACATCGCCGGTCGTACCGCTGGGGACATACACGCAAACCACGGTCACATCGCCGAAATCGGCACGCAACACCCTTCCTTCACAGTCGTAAAGACTGTTGCCCATTCCAACGACCACCTTGTCCGGCTCCTGTTGGGAAAAAATGCAGACCCCGCTGTACCCTTTTTTCTCCGCCGAGTGGATATAACTGTGATACCCCAATTCGCTCAGGCTCATCACATCTATCTGCTCAGGTTGCGCCTTGCTCTCCTGCAGACACAGCACATCGGGCCGTTCCTGCCCGAGCCAGTCAAGCAACCCTTTGGCAATCGCCGAGCGTATGCCGTTAACGTTGTAGGATATTATCTTCATTTGCGCAAGGTATAAGTGCGTTGCCGCGTCCGTACGATATAAATGCCGCGGTCCAATTCCGCAGGCGACAGGGATTTGGCAGGACGTCCCAAAATGTCATAAATAGCCACTATCGGCTCATCCGCCCCTGTTTCCGCCAATCCGGTTTCCACTCCTCCTTTGAAGCGGAAGAAGATGGTCCCTTCGTTCTCCGTAACGTCGCTGACGGAATAGATATTGAACGGCGCCGTGTTGTAACTGTCGGCTCCTGCGGGAAAAGCGTCCTTGCGCTTGCCCAAATACGAGTTTCCGATAGAACTCCGTTTCGGCGCTTTGCCGTCCGCCTCTATCAAATCGACGCCCATTTCGTCCTCGGTGTTGTTGACGGTGTTGCTGGCCCATTTATAGTCCTCGTACTGTATTTTGGTTATCAGCATGCCGTGACCCGGGAGGTACTCGTCCCAACCGGTCTGTTGCCTGTTCTCTATCATGAAGAACGTTTGCGGATTGGGGTTGTCCCCTTTCAAGTTATGCTTGCCGGTGGCTGTCACCAGCAACGTCTCGTTGGATTGGTCCAAGGACTGCAACCGAACATTCTCCGCATCGCGCAGCACCCTCGGCTGTGTCCACCCGAGGAAGAAACGCTCGTAGGCGGAATAGCCGGCAGGTGTGTTGCTGTCATTGTTGTAGGAACCGCTGTCCATAATGTCCCATTTGCCCAGCGTCTTCCAATCACCCTCGTCATCGGTGCAATACAAATCCGGCAAACCGAGAATGTGGCTGAACTCGTGGCAGAAACTGCCAATGCCGTCATGCTGTTTGGAGACATAGGTCAATTCGTTGCTGCACGCGAACTTGTCAACAATCTTGCCGTCCAATGTCAGCCGTCCGTAGTAGGTCAGCCACGAACTGTGGGGCCATATTGTGTTCTCTATGCCGCTGTCCGCTTCGCCGAAACCGGCGTAGAGGACATAAACGAAATCGACGTAGCCGTCATTGTCGCTGTCGTACCGGCTGAAATCCGCCCCCTGTTGGTCGGCCAACTTGCATGCCTCCTCTACCATCTTGTACGAATTGGCATCGTTTGTTCCCCACATCGATTTCTTGCCGTAATACGCCATCTCGCGGCTTACCGTCACCGGACCGACCACATCAAATTCCGGCACATATTGTCCCGCCGACTGGTCCGCAAAATACTGTCGCGCCGAACCTTCGCTATTGATGGTTACCCGCTGGTGCAGATAGGTGTAGGAATAGGAACGGGTGTAATGAATACCGTTCAGCATGCTGTCTATTTCCGTTTTGGGCGTCCGGAAGGCGGTATCCGCAAACGACACCAGTATAACCAGACCGCGCGGGGGTGCGGCTACGGACAAAGATGCCGCCTTGGCGGGCAGACGGTGCCGCGAGGCCGCACGCAGGCGGCGCACCGAGTCGGACGGTAGGGGATCGACTACCACATAACGGCCGTTGCTGTCCTTCGCCAGCCATTCGCCCGCCTGATTGGTCATCCAATGGAAATGCTCATCGCCATGGAGATAGACCATGATATCCTTTCCGTCTGCGTCCTGCACGACAATCCCTTCCTTTTTGGCAGGAACGGCCATTGTCTCCGCGCACAACGCAAGTGCCCACAACAACAATATTATCGGTTTTCTTTTCACTGTGCTATCCTAATCGTGTACCGTCCCTTCGCGGTACTGACCACGTAGATGCCGTGCGGCAGGCGGTCGGTGTTTCCCTCCACCTTACGCCCCAACATGTCATATATGGCCAAAATGTTTTCCTTGTCTTTTTTCCATTCGTCAAGCGCCGTCTCTTGCTCCATAAAACGGAAGCCAATCACCCCGTCCGTTTCGGTAATGTCGTACAACGGATAATCGGGGAACGGCTTAAAGGCCGTCGCGCCGGCGGGAAAGAGGTCGGTTGCCTTGCCGGTAAAACCGTTGTCGTAGTTGAATGACGAATAGGTCGGCGCCTTGCCGTCCGCCTCTATCAAATCGACGCCCAACGACCGCTGCGTGTTGTTCACCTCGTTGTTATCCCATTTGTTGTAACTGTACTGCACCTTGGTTATCATCAGTCCGTGCCCCGGGATGTATTCGTCCCAGTCGGTCTGCTGCCTGTTCTCCAACAGATAGAACACCGCCGGATCAGGGTCGTTGCCTACCAGATTGTGTTGTCCTGTAGCTGTCACCATCAGCACGCTCTGCGTGGCGGACAGTTCGCCCAACGTCACCTGTTCGGGCTCGTTCAGCACGCGCGGTGTCAGCCAGCCGAAGAAGAAACGCTCGTAGCCCGAATAGTTAGGCGGTGTGTTGCCGTCGTTGCAATACGGACCGTAATCCATCACGTCCCAATAACCCATGGTCTTCCAATTGCCGTTGCCGGTCGTCTCGTACAGGTCAGGCAGACCCAACACGTGGGAGAACTCGTGACAGAACGAGCCGATGCCGGTGTGACGGTTGTTGGCATAGTTGATTTCGTTGCTGCACGAATATTTATTCAGACGCTTGCCGTTCAGCACGACCTCGGCCTGACCGCGCCCTCCCTCGCGGGTAGGCAGGTAATAGTACTTGTCCATGCGGTAATTGTGCGGCCACACTGTACCGGACGGACCGCCGTCCGCTTCGCCGAAACCGGCGTAGATGACATAGACAAAATCGATGTCGCCGTCCCCGTCGTTGTCAAACTCGCTGAAATCGACCCCGTCTTCCGCCGCCAACAGGCAAGTCTCCGCAATCATGTCTTCGGCATACAAGTCATTGCCCCATAAGTCGTTCTGGCCGTAATAGGTGGCTTTTTTGCTGAGCGTATAGGGACCTTTTACCACGAACTGCGGGTTGTAAACCCCGTTGGACTGGTCCTTAAAGTATTGGGCGGCAGACCCTCGGCTGCGTACCGCATGACGCCCGTCCGTATCTACGTAGTTGTAGTTCCGTGCATAGTTATGTCCGTTCAGCATGCTGTCTATCTCGGCAGTGTCCGTCTCGAAGTCCTTGTCGCTGAAAGCGGTCAGCAGTACCAGCCCTTTCGGGGCAAGGTTAAGGGGGCGTGCCGTGGAAGACGATGTCCGGGACACGGGACGCTGAGCCATACGGTGACGGGCGGCAACGCTTTTTGCCGGACCTGCGGCGGTGATGCTGTAGGTGCCGTCGGCATTCTCTTGCACGGGACGGCCTTGGGCATCCGTCATCCAATGCGAATACTCGTCGCCGTGCAGATAGACGCGGAGACTCTTGCCGTCTTGGTCCGTCACCGTTATGCCCCCCCTTCGCGCAGGAATAGCCCACAGGCCCGACAGACCTGCCGACAAGAACACGACAATGACAATATGTTTTTTAATACGAAGCATCCTTTCAGTTTTCTGACTTCTGACATCTACCATCTCACACCGAACGCGTTCAGCCATTTGTTTTCCGCACGGGTGCGTTGTCCGGCCGGATGCGCTTTTTTACAGGACACAATTTTCGTGCCGCAGGCGCGTTGTTTCTTATAGCACAGATAGCCTTTGCTATTCTCCCCTATCTCCCAACCGTCCACGGTCATCATTATATGGCCGTGTTCGTCCCCGCGCAGCAACACGGTCAGGCTGTCCCCGTTCGGTTGAACGCGCACTATCGGGTCCATGCGTGCGGGCACTCTCCGAGGCGTCTGTTGCGCCCACAGTCCGCCGGTCAGCATCAGGACCGCCAGCATTATCTGCAGTCGTCGAATCATTCGGTCATTCGGGCGGTTTGTTTCACTTTCTTGTACAGGTTGCTCGCGAACACGAAATCGTCCAATGCCTCGTTGTCGGCGTGGAAGATATCGTCCTTGCTTCCTTGCCACTCCTTGATGCCGTTTTTCAGGAAGATGATGTTATCCCCTATCTCCATGATGGAGTTCATATCGTGGCTGTTGATGACGGTACACATGCCGAACTCCACCGTCAAATCGTGTATCAGTTGGTCTATCACCAAACTCGTCTTGGGGTCCAGGCCGGAGTTGGGTTCGTCGCAGAACAGGTATTTGGGGTTCATGACGATGGCGCGTGCAATGGCAACGCGCTTCTGCTGTCCGCCGCTTATCTCACCGGGCATCAGCGAGGCAGAGCGGTCGGGCATATTCACATGCTCAAGACAGAAACGCGCCCGAGCCACCATCTCGCTGCGGCTCATGGCGGAGAACATCTCCAGCGGGTACATCACGTTCTCCAGCACCGTCATACTGTCAAACAGCGCAGCCCCTTGGAACAACATACCCACTTCGCGGCGCAGCAGGCGCACCTCCTGTTCTTTCATGTCCGTCAGGTTACGTCCGTCGTATTCAATGCGTCCGGCATCCACCGGATGCAGGCCGATGATACTTTTCATCAGAACGGTCTTGCCGCTACCCGACTGACCGATAATCATGTTGACTTGGCCGTCGTGCATCTCGGCACTCACATGGTTGAGCACCATGGCCCCGTCAAAACTCTTTACTATGTCCTTTACTTCAATCACAACAATAACTTGGTTAGTACCAAATCGGTGAACAGTATCACCACATTGGAGTTGACCACGGCGTTCGTGCTGGCCTTGCCGACATCCAGGGCGCCGCCGTGTGCAAAATACCCGTAGTAACTGCTCAGGCTGGTAATGATAAATGCGAACACCACCGACTTGATGATGCCGTAAGTCACATAATAGGGGTTAAAGGCATACTGGATGCCCACCATATAGTCGGCCACCGTGATGATGTCCGTGAACGACCCCACGCCATAACCGCCGACCAATCCCACGGCAATAGAGATAATGACAAGGAAAGGCATCATCGTCATAAACGCCGCTATCTTGGGCAGGATAAGGTAATTGGCACTGTTCACGCCCATTATCTCCATAGCGTCAATCTGTTCGGTAATACGCATCGTGCCTATCTCCGAGGCGATGTTACTGCCCACCTTGCCCGCCAGTATCAGGCAGAGGATGGTGCTGGAGAACTCCAGCAGCAAGGTCTCGCGCGTCAACAAACCGACTGTATAGGTCGGCAACAGCGGGTTTTCGGTATTGATTTTGGCCTGTATGGTCAGGATGGCACCGATAAAGACGGAGATAATGATGACAATCGGCAATGATTGCAGTCCCTGTTTCTCCACTTCCCGCGCGTATTGCCGCCAGAACATGCGTTGGCGGTCCGGTGCACGGAACACTTTACCCAATAGTAAAAAATACTCTCCTATGTGTCGTAATATCTGCATCTGATTTTCGATTAGTTTGCAAAGATACAACAAAAATTTGGAATGTGCAAATTTTAAGTTAAGTTTCCACTTTCCACTCTCCACTTTCCACCTTAAAATTTGCGTCAATTTAGGGGCAACATAAAGCGTTCTTTGACACATTGTTAGACAGAAAGTCACTTTCATCGCTCTTGGCTGAGCCAAGTGGCAAGGTCGTGAATCAAAACACCTTGATAGGTATAAGTATCATGGCGGGTTCGTGCAATAATCCATTTCGGAGAAGCATCTTTGATTTGTAACAAAGGGGTGTATTCTCGTAGGAAAGTGTCTGCATTGGAAATGTCATCACTGACCTGAATATACACTTTTTCGGAATGGCGCGTGGCAACAAAATCTATCTCTTTTTGATAGAGTTTGCCGATATATATCTCATACCCACGACGACGCAATTCAAGGAAAACGATATTCTCGTACATCCGACCATAATCCATGTTGCGTGTGCCAAGGATGGAATATCTAAACCCAGAATCTGCCAAATAATATTTACACATAGATTCCAAATACTTGCCACCACGAATGTCATATCGTTTTGCTTTATAAAACACAAAAGCACGACACAGATATTCTAAATACGCACCAATAGTGGGGTGTGAGACGGAAACGCCACTCTGCTTGAGTAAATTAGCAATGTTATTAGAAGAGCAGACATTACCAACATTATCCATCAAGAACTCCACAAGGCGATTGAGTATATGACCGTTCATAAGGTGATACTTATCTACAAAATCACGCTGAATAATGGTGTTATATACATCCTTGACATAGATGATTTTGTCGCTATCTTCCGGATATTGATACGAACCGGCGAACCCTCCCCATAGTACATATTGATCAAAATACGATTGGTCAGATGGAGAAAAGTGAAAGTATTGGCAATACTCGTTATAACTAAACGGAAACACTTCTATTTCCATATAACGACCAGTAAAAAGAGTTGCCAAATCAGAACTCAGCATGAACGCATTTGATCCGGTCAGGTAGATGTCATATTTTTCTTTTGCGTGCAAACTATCTATTGCGCGCTCGAAATTTGGACAAAGTTGTATCTCATCAATACAGAGATAATTGTTACAATCGGCACGATATCGTTTCTCAATGTAAGTGTGTAAAGTATGGTCGTCACGAAGATAATCGAATTCTAATTGCCTAAAATCAATAAAAATGATGTTGCAATTAGGGTCTATCTCGCGAAGATAATCCATATACAAAATCATCAATTTCGACTTGCCACTACGGCGGATACCGGTAATAATTTTTATGTCCGGTGTGTTCCTCTTACTTCGTAACTGCGAGAGATATAATTCACGTTTTAATAGCTCCATTTTCAAAACTTTAAAATTTTTACACTTTTGAAAGCGAGTGCAAAATTATAAAAAGAAAATGATATGTGCAAATTTTAAGTTAAGGTATGTTCTATAAATTTGGATTATCATTTCTCAGGCAGGTAAATACGATTTCGGCTGCTTTTGTATTTCTTTTTGCATTTTGCAGATTGTCAGTCAGTCGCAATGTTGAGCATTGCTCCTTCCATCCGCACCGCAA
>JAZLGG010000060.1:0-4900 GCA_045616185.1 Paludibacteraceae bacterium | reverse complement strand
TTGGCAGTAGCGTAATTGTCGGAGAGGATAAAGTATCTTTCCATACCGCAGGAATGTTTGGGGAAGTTATTGATGCTGCGATCACGCAAGAAGTTTTCTTCTTTAAACAGGTGATTGTAGAAGTTGGTCATAATCATCTGCTCCTGCACCACAAATTTGACTTCATTGCCTTTCTCGCCCGTGAATTCCACTATCACGGTCTCTTTCGGATCTGCAATCATGATATGTCCGTCCCAAGTGGTGGGGATAGGGGTGATGTCATGCGCTAAGATAAACGCTTTCGCCTCTGCTACGTTACCGCAGTTATCCAGCAGGGCGCGAACGAGGTTCATCACCATAATCTTAGGTGCACCTTCGTTGGTGTGGGTATGAGGGGTCTCTTTAATATCTGCTGCATTAACCACATTGATGTTGCACACCAGTCCTGCATCGTTGATACCGTCCATCGTCAGCCAAGGAAGATAGTTGAGAATCGAATCTGACAGTCCTGCCTTAACCATATCGTTGGTGATGGTCAGGAAAAGGGGATTAACCACACCGATAGAGGCGTGTTTGCGGGTTTCAGTCACTTTGGTCGTTACTACAAACTCACAGAGTTCGTTGATGTTAAAGTCCAAGTTGCGACCATAGAAATTACCGTTTCTCACGGCACTGCAACCAAAAATAGGGACGGGACCATCGTCGAACAGGAGTTTGGAAGGTGCCTCCGTGCCGTAGTTGCCGGCTTCGTACTCATACAAATAATCAGCAACTTTGGTTACTTTACTTTTCTTTTCAGGTTGTGGTTCATCGTTCTTGTCTTTGCAGCCTACCAATGCGATAGCTGCAACGGCCATAAAGGCTAAAAATACTTTTCTCATTGTTTTTTTTAGTTAATAATTATTTGCCTAATCTTCATGGGGTTAGGCTTTTCCCGTTGTCAATATATTTGTTTGTTTTTATAACCTATTATATATCAATAATTTACCCCCCCCCAGCGGTTCTGAGGAGGGCAAATTGTGCCTGTTTTTTATGTCTTGAATCACATCTATCACGAATTTGACTGCAAAATTACTAAAAATTTTTCACTTTCACAAATTTATCTGCTGTTGCCCGATGCATATTTTAATGAAAAATGCATTTCCAGTTCTGAAATGTACGTTGCCCGTTCTAAAGTTGGGGGCGGAAGATGTGCCAAAGGCGGGTGACGAGGTCCCAATTGCGGCTACTTTGCGGCAGGTCCATCAGAAAAGTGTCCATATCGGTGCCGCCGGTCTGCTGCTCGGGATAGATGACCATATAACTGTTTTCGGTAAAAAAGCGCGCCAGCATGTCGGGAATACCCTCAAACAACGGGTTGTAACTGGCGGTGGAACGGCGGGTGGACTGCAACACCACCATGTCGTCCTGACGGATATCCTTGGCAATCATCAGCACATCCTCCCAGTCGTCCATCTCGTAGAACTGTGCGGACAGGTTCTTGCCCGTGCGACTGCACATCTTGAGCAACGCTTTTTGCGTTTCTGCGTTGGCGTAAAACACCACCTTGGCTCCCAGTTCGCTGCTCAGCCGCCGAACCAGTCCGAAACAGGTGATAAAGTCCCATTCTTTTTCGGCATAGCGCGGTACGGCTACCAGCAGGCGGCTGACGGTATTCATCGGTTGGGACTCCCTGTACACAACAACGGATTTGGCTTCGCGCTCAACCGTATCCTTGATGTCTTTCCAGTCGGCGCACAGACGGGTCTGCACGTTGGGCAGTTGCGCTGCTGCGGCCAGTTCAGTGAGTTGTTGGACCGATGTCCGGACATCGGGGCTGACCAATAGCCATTCGTTACGTTCTTTTTCCAGTTCTGTCTTGGCTTCCTGCTGCAAAGCCAACAGTTTGGCGGCATGTTCGGTCACGAAAGAGGAGACGGTGCAGAGTACCAAAATCATCAGCACGGCGGCATTCAGTACGGAGGGGTCCAGGATATGCTCCTGATAGCCGACGGCGGCTATAGCCAGAGTGCCCGCGGCGGTGGCGTGGGTAAGACCGAAGACCAGTTGCCGCTCCGTACCGTTCAGATGCAAATGATGTTGTATCAGGGCTGCGGCTATCCATTTGCCGACCAGTTTGGTGCCAATCATCACGGCTGCCCACGCCCAAACGGTCCAACCGCTCACGAACACGCGCACATCAACCAGCATGCCCACGCCCAAGAGAAAGAAAGGCACAAAAACGGCATTGCCCACGAAAGTGATGCGGTTCATCAGAGGTGAATGGTTGGGTAGCAGTTTGTTAAGCGACACCCCGCATAGGAAAGCGCCAAGGATAGCGTCCAAGCCGGACACGTCGCCGAGCCAAGCGGATAAAACCAGCATGCACATGACAAACACAAAATCCTCCACGGAATCCTGACGCCGCTTAAAGAACCAACGGGCTACCATAGGGATAAGCCACAGCACAACCCCGAGCATCAACACGATTTTTGCCGATGAAACCAAGAGATTTCCGTCGTTGTCCCCTGCAGCATGTCTGACACCCGCCAAAACCAACAAAGACAGGATGATGGCCAGCATCGTACCGCCCACTGTGAGTATGACGGAGCGGTTCTGCTGAATGCCGTAACGGCTGACAATGGGGTAGGTCATGAGCGTGTGGCTACCGTACATGGCACCCAAGAGCAGGCAGACAGGCCAACCGGCATGCAGCAGCCACCGGCCCGTCAGTATGCCTAACGCCATAGGTATGACAAAAGTATACAGACCGAATAAAACGGAACTGAAATGGTATTGTCGCATCTCGTTCCGGTCAATCTCGCTACCGGCTTGAAAAAGGATATAGAGTATGCCGATCCGCCCCAAGGCGTCCACAGCCCCTGTCCCGTCCAACAGCCCCGTCCCCAGCGGGCCGAGTACCATGCCTGCAAGAATGAAACCGACGATGGCCGGAATATGGATTTTGCGGCAGAGCATCGGTACCAACAGAACGGACAATATGACTAACAGCGTTTGGAACATCATGAGGCGGACGGGGTTTGGGGTGCAAATTTTTCAATCCAAAGCACCCACATCATAAACAATATGAAATAAAAAAGGTATTTGAACACATAGCGGTGGAACAATTCAAACATTTCAGGGTGGAACTCAACGATTCCCGCAATGGCGGCTATACGGAGAATATTGACACAATATACGCAGACCCATCCCAACGGAATGTACCAAATTTTGTGCCATATCGATCCCCGAGCCGTCAAGATGAGGAACATCCAGATAAAAGCCTGTTTGAGTCCCGTGCAACTCCATACGACGGTGACATAGTTCCCCGAATCGAACGATAGCATTGTGCCGTTCAGTACCAGTGTCGGACGGAAACAATGTACTACGGCGTAAACGGCTTCGGCGGTATGACGGCTTGCCGCCGCGAACAATGCGGACAGATCCAACCCGAACCAGGTGACGGCATTCCCTGTTTCTTCACCAACCACCGTGTATTTCCAAAAGAAATGGATGACCAACAGCGTTAGGGCAAAGACGGTGACATCCCACACGGCTATGTTCCTATATGCGTGTTTTGGCGTAGGGGACTTCATCCAACGGGCAAAAATCTTGATGTAAATACTTGTAATAGGCTGCCTGCCCTATCATGGCCGCATTGTCGGTCGTGAAAGAGAAGGGAGGAATGAACACTTCGCAATGATGTTTTTGGCCGTATTCAACGAAACTTTTGCGCAGTCCGCTGTTTGCGCTCACGCCTCCGGCTACGGCAATGCGCCGGATACCCGAATCGACCACGGCGCGGTGGAGTTTGCGCATGAGAATGTCAATGACGGTTGCCTGCAGGGATGCGCATAAATCCGCCTTGTTTTGTTCGATGAAATCGGGATTTTTCTTCAGTTCGTCCCGCAGCAGATACAGGAATGATGTTTTCAGTCCCGAAAACGAATAGTCATAACCCGGTATGTTCGGTTTGGCCAATGCGAAGGCTTTGGGGTTGCCCTCGGCCGCCAACCGGTCTATCCACGGCCCTCCCGGGTAGGGAAGCCCCATGACCTTGGCGCATTTGTCAAACGCTTCGCCGGCCGCATCGTCGATGGTTTGACCGATAATGCGCATATTCATGTCCTCCTCCACCTGTACGATTTGGCTGTTTCCGCCGCTGACCAGCAGACATAGGAAAGGTAGGGCGGGATGACGTATCACTGCATCTCTGAGGTTGGGCGCGGCGGCTTTCAATTCCTCGGACGGCTCCACGAAATGGGCCATAATATGCCCTTGAAGGTGATTGACCTCAATCAAAGGGATATGCAAGGCCAGTGCCAACCCTTTTGCGAAAGAGGTTCCGACCAACAGACTGCCCAATAACCCCGGCCCTCTGGTGAATGCAACGGCACTCAGTTCGTGTTTGTCCACTCCGGCGCGGCGCAAGGCGGCATCCACCACCGGAACGATGTTTTGCTGGTGGGCGCGGCTCGCCAGTTCGGGCACCACGCCACCGTATTCTTCATGCACTTTCTGTGAAGCGATAACATTGCTCAGTAGCAGACCGTCGCGGATAACGGCGGCAGATGTGTCGTCGCAACTGGATTCTATGGCAAGTATGGTTATCATAATCGAGAACAATCAAGGCAACGACACGGGATCAGTTTTACGAATAGGAACAAGGCGCTGCAGAGGTAGTTCGTTTTCCGTTTGCGCCGCAAAGGTACTGTTTTTTTTCCGTTCGTGCAATTTTTTTCGCGCAAAATTGAAATTTAAGGTATGTTCTATAAATTTGGATTATCATTTCCTAGGCAGGTAAATACGATTTCGGCTGCTTTTGTATTTCTTTTTGCATTTTGCAGATTGTCAGTCAGTCGCAATGTTGAGCATTGCTCCTTCCATCCGCACCGCAAACTACTAAAAACAAATTACAAAATCATCTCGACCAATTTATAGA
>JAZLGG010000059.1:0-11828 GCA_045616185.1 Paludibacteraceae bacterium | reverse complement strand
GGGCGGGGGCAGAGGGGTCTTTTTTGCATATATGTAAGGAATACTAATCCTCCTCTGCCTGTTGTGCGGCATACGCCTTGACCAGTTTGTCTTGAACGTCACCGGGCACGAGTTCATAACTCTTGAAGTGCATGCTGAATGTGGCACGGCCACCTGTCAGCGACGACAGGGTGGTAGAGTAACTGGACATCTCTGCCAGCGGAACGAGTGCTTTCAGACGGGTGAAGTTCTTTTCGGCCTCCATACCCAATACCATACCGCGACGGCCATTGATATCGGACATGACGTCACCCATCATGTCGCCGGGCACAAGCACTTCCACTTCATAAATAGGCTCCAGCACTTTCGGGGCAGCCTCACGGAAGGCGGCGGCAAAAGCGTTACGGCCGGCCAGACGGAAGGATATTTCGTTACTGTCCACGGGGTGCATCTTACCGTCGTAAATGATGACGCGCACGTCACGTGCATACGAACCGGTCAACGGTCCTTGCTCGATACGGTCCATCAGACCTTTCAGGATGGCAGGGATGAAGCGTGCATCAATAGCACCGCCGACAATGGAGTTAATCAACACCAGTTTACCGCCCCATTCCAGAGGTATCTCCTGTGTGTCCTTGACGGAAATACGGTATTCCTGATTGCCGAACTTATAGACTTCTTTCACGGGAACGCCTTCTTCGTACGGTTCAACGATAAGGTGTACCTCACCGAACTGGCCCGAACCGCCGGACTGTTTCTTGTGGCGATAGTCAGCACGGGCGGATTTGGTGATAGTCTCACGGTACGGAATCTTCGGTTCGTCATATTCAACCATCATCTTGTCGTTGTTTTCCAGACGCCATTTGAGGGTGCGGAGGTGGAACTCGCCTTGTCCGCTGATGATGGTCTGTTTCAGTTCCTTGCTCTGCTCAATGAGCCAAGTCGGGTCCTCCTCGTGCATGCGGGTCAGCAGCGCACTCAGTTTTTCTGCATCGGCTTCGTTCTGCGGGCGGATAGCGCGACGGTACTTGGGTTCCGGATAAGCCACCGCGGGATACTGGTTCTCGCAATCCTTGGCGTTCAGCGTATTGCCTGTACGGGTGTCTTTCATCTTAACCGTTGCAGCAATGTCACCGGCGGCGACTTCATCTACCGGAACGCGGATGCTTCCCGCCACCGAATAGAGTTGCGAAATACGCTCTTTGGAGCCGCGGTCCATGTTTTGGAGGTCGTCCGCTCCGTGAATGGTACCTTGCATTACCTTGAAGTAGTTGACTTCGCCGATATGCGGTTCAACGGAGGTCTTGAAAATGAACATTGAAGCAGGAGCGGATGCGTCGGGAGCCACCTCTTTGCCTTCGGTTGTAACGGGTTTGGGAGCATCGGCAACGGCGGGAGCCATGTCTGCCAAGAACTCCATGATACGGCGTGCGCCCATATCTTTCACACCGCAAGCGCAAAGAACGGGATAAACGCCGGCTTCGGCAAAGACGACTTTCAAGCCGCGGATGGTTTCCTCTTCGGACAGAGTGCCCTCTTCAAAGAATTTCTCCATCAGCGACTCGTCGGCTTCCGCTGCCATTTCGTGCAAAGCGCCCAGCAGTTCTTCCACCTTGCCGGCCTCTTCCGCCGGAATATCTTTCAATTCGGGTGTACCGCCTTCGGCTTTCCAAACCAGCATTTTTCCTTTCAGCACATCAATCACGGCATTGAAGCCGCCGCCTGCGTTGACGGGATATTGTACCAGAACGACCTTGTTGCCGAAATTGTCTTTCAACGCTTCAACGGTGCGTTCGAAATTGGCGTTTTCATGGTCGCATTTGTTCACAACGAACATCACGGGTTTTTTGGCCGTTTCCGCCATGCGAAAATTATTCTGCGTTCCTACTTCCACGCCTCCGTTGGCCGTCAGTGTGATAACAGATGTATCCACCACGTGCAAAGCCGTCACCGTACCGCCGCAGAAATCGTCCGAGCCTGCGCAGTCGATGATATTCAGTTTCTTGCCACCGAATTCAATGTTACAAACTGTGGAGAAAACAGAGTAACCGTACTCTTTTTCTACAGGAAAGTAGTCGCACACCGTTGATTGCGCCTCCACGGAACCGCGACGTTTAATGATACCGGCCTCAAGAAGCATCGACTCCATGAGGGTGGTTTTACCCGAACCACTGCCACCCATGAGGGCAATGTTCTTAATCTCGTTTGCTTGATAAATTTTCGCCATTAGATTTGAAGTTAAAATTATGAATATTTATTGTTTAATACGCCTAATTTATTATTAGCGTACAAATGTACAACAAAAATTTGGAATACGCAAATCTATTTGTGTTTTGGCGAAAAAAAGACCGATTTATCGGGTAAACTGGCATTGTGTGCAGCCTGTTGGATGCTTGCATACATAAAGGTTGCGCACAAGGTTGGTTATAACGGCGGAGCCGTTTTTCCGCCAAAACACAATGGTTTGCGCATTTTAATAAAGGCGAAGTTTACTGTTCGAGGTGGGCTCGCGCAGCGAGGTCGGTGTCCTCGAAATGTACAACAACGATCCACGAAACGCTTACGGTTACCGCTGACGTTAGAACAAAAAAGGAATTGCCCGACTACCCGTCGAACAATTCCCAACCCAATTTAATAACACTATTTGATGAAAAAAGATTTATCTACTTTCAATTCAAAACCAACTTATATCCTTTTCCGTGAACGGACATTATCTTGACGTCCTGTTCGGTTTTCAGATAGTTGCGCAGGTGGTTGACATATACCGCCAGCGACCTTGCCGCGAAATAGTCGTCCGTTGACCAAGCAACCTTGAGTATCTGGCTACGATCCACCAGTCTGTTCCGGTTGCGGCACAGGAGCAACAACACATCATTCTCCTTGGAAGACAGGTGCTTGCCGTTCAGGGTTTGGCGGACAGAATCGAAGCGGAGCGAACCTATCTGAAAATTCGTTTTTGCCTCCTCCGCACTGCGCTGTCCCAGCCGCGACAATACCTCCAATTTGCACAGCAACACATCCATCGAGAACGGTTTGCACACATAATCGTCGCACCCTGCATCGTATCCCGCCAATATATCCTCCTCAGCCGTCCGCGAAGACACTATCACCACCGGCAGGTCTTTGCCCATCTCACGGAGTTGTCTCAACACGTCCAACCCCGTCAATCCGGGCAACATGACATCCAACAGGCAGAAGTCGAAATGCGACCCAGACAACAGTTTCAACGCCGCGTCGCCGTCGGTTACACAATCAACCGAATAACCGGCTTTTTTCAAGCAGGTAACCATTAGGGCACTCAAATTGCGGTCGTTGTCACACAACAATATATGTTTGGTCGTTTTCATCGTTCCGTCAGATTGTTTATATTATCGTAAGCAAAAGTCGTGCCAAACCCATTTTAATCCAAATTACAGAACATACCCATACAAATAAGAAAGTGCCGGTTCTCAAAAGAGACCGGCACTTTTTCAGTACGACCAACGGCAGGATGTTTACTTCCCGGTTATCAGGCAATGACCTGTCATCTCGGCCGGTTGGTCAATACCCAGCAGACGGCACAAGGAAGGAGCGACATCGGCCAAGATACCGTCTTGGCAGACATAATCGTTCTCCTTGCCCTCGCGCGGGATATAGACAAACGGTACAGGATTGAGCGAGTGGGCCGTATTGGGTGTACCGTCCTCGTTGACCGCATGGTCGGCATTGCCGTGGTCTGCGATAATAATCACCTCGTAACCGTTCTTCTGCGCCGATTTGACAACGCGGTCCACACATATATCAATCGTTACAACCGCCTGACGGATAGCCTCATACACGCCGGTATGCCCTACCATGTCGCCGTTGGCGAAATTCAGGGTGATATAGTCGAACTTTTGCGTATCCATGGCTTCGCACAAGGCCGCTGCCACCTCGGGTGCGGACATCTCGGGCTGCAAGTCGTAGGTTGCCACCTTGGGACTGGGGATAAGGATGCGCTCTTCGTTGTCAAACGCGGCATCGCGACCGCCGGAGAAGAAGAACGTAACATGGGCAAACTTCTCCGTCTCTGCAATACGCAACTGCTTCAAACCCGCCTTGGCCACTATTTCACCCATCGTGTTCTGCACGTTCTCTTTCGGGAAAAGGATATGCAGGCCGGTAAAGGACGATTCGTAGGGTGTCATGCAGCAATAATGCAGGTTCGGTATAGTGTGCATACCCTGTTCCGGCATATCCTGCTGGGTAAGAACCACCGTTATCTCGCGGGCGCGGTCGTTGCGGTAATTGAAGAAGATGACCACATCGCCTTCCTGAATCGTGGCAACCGGCCGGCCGTCACGTACATGCACTATCGGTTTAACGAACTCGTCGGTTACATCGGCATCATAAGACGCCTGCATAGCCTCGTGCATGTCGGCAAAAGCGGCGCCTTGTCCGTTCACCAGACAGTCGTAGGCAATCTTGATGCGCTCCCAGCGTTTGTCGCGGTCCATAGCGTAGAAACGGCCCTGTATGGAGGCTATTTCGCCGCAAGTATGCCGCATGTGTTCCTCCAGACGGTCAATAAAACCGATGCCCGAACGCGGGTCGGTATCACGGCCGTCCATGAAACAATGGACAAACGTGCGCCCTTCCAAGCCGTACTCTTTGGCTATCTTCAACAGATAGAACAGGTGGTCCAGACTGGAATGTACGCCGCCATCCGAAGTCAGTCCCATGATATGCAAGTTCCTGCCCGAGGCTTTGGCCGTCGAATAAGCCGCCACGATTTCGGGATTATGCAGGATGGACCCGTCCTTGCAGGCACGGTTGATTTTCACCAAATCCTGATAGACAACCCGTCCGGCACCTATGTTCAGGTGTCCCACTTCGGAGTTGCCCATCTGTCCGTCAGGCAGGCCGACATTCTCGCCGGACGCCTGCAACCGACTGTGGGGATATTTGTCCAACAACGCGTTCCAGTGCGGCGTATTGGTGGAATAAATGGCGTTGGCTGAAGTTTTTTCACCGATTCCCCAGCCATCGAGAATCATCAATAAGGCTTTTTTTGACATTGTATTATTTTTTCTTGGCTGCCTCTTGGGCCTCTGCCGCATAGGCGGCAAAGGGGAAGGTAAGGCAAGCCGTACCGTCCATTGTAGGTTCATTGGTGGAATAGTCGTGCGTAGCATCGTGATAAACCATCACGGTCGGCTGATACTTCATGTAGTTGATGCCACCTTCCATATTGACGCCTTGCAGGTTGTTGAAGATGCCTTGATAGACGGGACCGTCCACCATTCCGCCGGTTGTATTGCCCAAATGTTCGTTGATGATGAACGAGTGAGGTTGGGTCGGGTAACGGGTGGCACCGGGCAGTTCGATAATCATGCAGACACCCCACGGGTTGCAACCGAACAACCAGTCACGCAGCGCGGACTCCATCTCCAGATAGGTCTCGTCACCGGTCAATTGGCGGTAAAGGATACATTGGGTCAGCATAGCGGTGGTGAGGTTGTTGGAGCACCAGATGGACGGAATACCGTACATAAATCCGCGATGCACCTCCTCGCCATGGATGGCACGTTTGTAAACGGAATCGATACCCAAACGGAGATATTCAGTAAACTCTTCACGCACTTTCTTGTCCTTGCAGGTGGCCAGACGGTAGTGTCCGATGTTCATAAACGGATACCACTCATAGTGGCGGGCGGTATCTACGCCCATCCAAGGTGTTGTGGGCTCCTGACGGCCGTAAGCAGCCGCCGATTGCAGGTAAGCGCTCTTGCCGGTTTGACGGTACAACTCGTAGGCACCGAGTTCCATATCGTCCACCCAGTTTGTTTCCTCATACACATACGGCGAAACAACCGAAGCGGTCTGCGAGAAGCCGGGTTTGCGGACGCCGAGGTCGTAAGCGTCTTTGGCTTTTTTGCCGATACGCTCTGCCAGTTCCGGATAATAGGGTTTCAGTATTTTGCTGCCGAGGGCGAAGTCCGAAGCGAACTTGCCGACGATAGACGATGTGCCGGTGGAGATGTTCATGAACTTGCCGCGTATTTGCGGTTCGCCCGTTACGAAATAGACGGGGCGGCCGTTGTTGACACCCCAGCCGTAATCGGCAATATCGTCCTTAGGCAGATGCATGCCTTTATGGTCACGGTCGTCCGCCAACTGGTTGTAGAACTCCCCGGGAGCCGGATTCATGCGGTCCAGCCAGTCCAGACCCCAACGGATTTCGTCAATGATATCGGGAATACCGTTGCTGCCGGGCGTTCCGTCGGTTTGGTAGTTGTCGCCAAACTGTTCAGGATGCAATTCATAGGCCAGCATCATCTGGTAAATGGCGTTAGCCGTAGTGGTGGAGTACTGCAGACAGTCGCTTGCATCGTGCCATCCGCCGCGCACGTCGATATGCGTACCGTTTTTGCTCTCGTCCGGATGATAGATAATGTAGCCGTCATGCACATGGCAACTGTCACCGGTGAAGGGGTTCCAGCCGCAACGCTGCTGGCGCATGTAGTTCAAGGGGAAATCCGCCATGTTGTCGAAGATATGGCTGCTGATAAGGAAACTGTCCGAAACGGCACCGTCAATATGCAACTGATGCCAACCCTCCTCCTTCATATCGGAGAAATCATAGCGTTCGTAGTGCCAGTTTCCGCTGTCGCCGGTCATGACAACGGCTACTTTTTTTGCATCGGGCAAATAGCCGATTTGCGATATGCGAATCACCTTTTCCGCCATAAGCGAACCAAAGATGAACATACCGGCCAAAAGAATTGTCAATCGTTTCATAATGAATTCGTTTAAAGTGTTTTTAATATGTATTGTCCAATAAGGAATTATGATATTGTTAATCGTCCACACCGACAAAATTGCCGTCGTGGTCGAACTCCAACTCCAATCCGTTAATCAATTTCACTTCCAAGAAAAAGCGCTTTACCTTATATTCCTTGATGTCCATATTTTGGAAATTGGCGCGGACATAGTTCATAATCGGTGCCGGCACAATCCCTTCGGGCATAACAACGGTCTTGCATTCTATCTGATGCAGTTCGCCGCTTCGGTCAAATTCTATTTCCACTCCGTTGACCAAACGCACTTCGTAGTCGGTGGTTATTCCCGCCGTGCGGTCCTCCGTAACATAAGACACCTGAACACCGTCGAAATAAGTAGTCAAAAAGGCTTGAGATGTTGCAGGCAATTGATTGACAGTAATCATCACATCGTGGGCTGACACCAGATTGCATCCCATCAATACGGCACAAATAGCCGTTAATAATTTTTTCATAATTCTATTGTTTTTTAATGGATATTGAAAAAGGCAGATACTTATGTAATAGCACGGGTATCTGCCTTATTGATATTTAGTCTTTGAACTTGGCGCAAAGGAATTCGCGGTTCAGTCGGGCTATGTTGGCCAGGCTGACACTCTTGGGGCATTCGGCGGCGCAGGCTCCGGTATTGGTGCAGTTGCCGAATCCGAGTTCATCCATCTTGGCCACCATGGCCTTGGCACGTTTGGCCGCCTCGATTTTGCCTTGCGGCAGGAGGGCCAACTGGCTGACCTTGGCAGAAACGAACAACATGGCACTTCCGTTCTTGCAGGCCGCAGCACATGCACCGCAACCAATACAACTGGCGGCGTCCATTGCCTCGTCAGCCACGGGTTTGGGGATGGGTATAGCGTTAGCATCGGGCACTCCACCGGTGTTGACACTGATAAATCCGCCCGCCTGCATAATCTTGTCGTAGGCCTGACGGTCCACCATCAAGTCTTTGATAACGGGGAAAGCACGGCTACGCCACGGTTCCACGGTAATGGTCTCGCCGTCATGGAACTTGCGCATGTGGAGTTGGCAAGTGGTGATGGCGCTGTCGGGTCCATGCGGATGGCCGTTGACATACATGGAACACATGCCGCAGATACCTTCGCGGCAATCGTGGTCGAAGGCGATGGGATCCTTATGCTCGGCTATCAGTTGCTCGTTAAGAATATCTATCATTTCAAGGAACGATGCACCTTGAAAGATGTTTTTCAGTTCATAGGTCTCAAAATGGCCCTGGGCTTTCGGTCCGGCCTGACGCCAAACGCGAACTTTGATATTGATATAACTGTCCATATTTTTAAAGTTGATAGTTGATAGTTGATAGTTGAAAGATGTTTAGCGTTTAGAGTGTAGTGTTTAGAGTTGTCGGAAAGTATTTCAGTTAATAGTAGGTTCCGGCTTATCCGTTTGATAACTCCGTTGTAACCCGGCAATCAGTCGTGCTGTATCTGCTATTAAAGTTTCAATATTCTGCAAATCCAAATCAGAAATGTACTCCAAGTCATGCGCAATCTCAAGTTGGCTCATTGTTTCCATGAGCGAACCATACGCAATCTCTAAGAAATGTACTTTATCTTTTACCGAATACCGATTTATGCCTTCAGCAATATTAGATGTTACCGATACAGATGCCCTCCGAAGTTGGTCACAAATAGCATACCGTTCCTCTTGGGGGAACTTCCGCAACAGGCGGTAGACAAAACGAACAACTTCTTTTGCCTTGATATATGCCACTAATTTTCGATAACCAAAAATCTCCATGAGGATGAATTACTTTCAACTTTTAACTTGTCTGACAACGCTAAACTTTAATCTCTAAACTCTAAACTTAGAAATCACAAGGCATTTACGCCTTGTAATTTCTCGTTTTACGTTCGGTAAATTCGTAGTCCAGCGGCTCCTTGATGAGTTCGGGTTCGCTGTCCTCGCCGGTATATTTCCAGCAGGAAACGTAACTGAATTTGTCATCCTGACGGAGTGCTTCGCCCTCTTCGGTCTGATATTCCTCACGGAAATGGCCGCCACAACTCTCTTCGCGGTTCAAAGCGTCCAAAGCCATCAGCCGGCCTATTTCAATAAAGTCGCTCAGGCGCAGGGCTTTTTCCAGTTCGTTGTTCAGCGCACCGGCCTCACCCGGGATATAGACATTGGTCCAGAACTCCTTTTTGACGGCATCAATCTTGGCTATAGCGGTTTTCAGGCTTTCCGCCGTACGTCCCATACCGACAAAGTCCCACATAACCAAACCCAGTTCCTTGTGGATGCTGTCCACGCTCCGTTTGCCTTGAATGGCCATCAGTTTGGCTATCTTGTCCTCCACGCCTTTTTCAGCGGCGGCAAATTCGGGCAGGTCCGTACTCATGCGCGGCACACCGATTTGGTCGCTGAGATAATTCTGAATGGTATAAGGCAGTACGAAGTAACCGTCCGCCAGACCCTGCATCAGTGCAGACGCACCCAAGCGGTTGGCTCCGTGGTCGGAGAAGTTGGCTTCACCGATGCAGAACAGGCCTTTGACGCTGGTCTGCAACTCGTAATCCACCCAGATGCCACCCATTGTGTAGTGAATAGCGGGGAAAATCATCATGGGGTTCTCATAGGGGTTTTCGTCCACGATTTTCTCATACATCTGGAACAGGTTGCCGTATTTTTGCGCTACCACCTCTTTCCCCAGTCGTTGGATAGCGTCGCTGAAGTCAAGGAAAACAGCCAGTCCGGTATTGTTTACGCCGTACCCTTTGTCGCAGCGTTCTTTGGCGGCACGGCTGGCCACGTCACGCGGTACAAGGTTACCGAAAGCCGGATAACGGCGTTCCAGATAGTAGTCGCGATCCTCTTCGGGGATGTCGCGTCCTTTGATTTCACCCCTTTGCAGGCGTTGAGCGTCCTCCAATTTCTTGGGCACCCAAATACGGCCGTCATTACGCAGTGATTCGGACATCAGCGTCAGTTTGGACTGGAAATCGCCGTGTTTGGGAATGCAGGTCGGGTGAATCTGTGCATAGCAGGGGTTGGCGAAATAGGCGCCGTGGCGATACATCTGCATTGCGGCGGAGCCGTTGCTGGCCATTGCGTTGGTGCTCAGGAAGAAAGTGTTTCCGTAACCGCCGCTGGCGATAACGACCGCGTGACCGAAGTAACGTTCAATGCGACCCGTAATCAGGTTACGGGCAATGATGCCGCGTGCGCGTTCTTCGCCGTTCTCGTCCTTAATCATGACGATATCCAGCATCTCGTGGCGGTTGTACATTTTCACTTTACCTTTGCCTATCTGGCGGCTGAGGGCACTGTAAGCGCCTAACAGCAACTGTTGACCGGTCTGTCCTTTGGCATAGAAAGTACGACTGACCTGGGCACCGCCGAAACTGCGGTTGTCCAACAGTCCGCCGTATTCGCGGGCGAAGGGAACGCCCTGGGCCACACACTGGTCAATAATGTTGTTGCTCACTTCGGCCAAACGATAGACATTGGCTTCGCGTGCGCGGTAGTCACCTCCCTTGATGGTGTCATAGAACAGGCGATAGATACTGTCGCCGTCGTTCTGGTAGTTCTTGGCCGCGTTGATACCGCCTTGCGCTGCGATGGAGTGCGCACGGCGCGGACTGTCCTGAATGCAGAAATTCAGTACATTGAATCCCATTTCGGCCAACGAAGCAGCCGCACTGGCACCCGCCAAACCGGTACCGACAACGATAACGTCCAAACGGCGTTTGTTAGCGGGGTTGACCAGTTTCTGATGGTCCTTATAGTTGGTCCATTTCTTCTCCAGCGGACCGGCAGGAATCTTCGCCATTTGCGGCGTAATGATTTTATTTTCAGCCATAACAGTATAATTTACGAGATTAAGCAATCATACTCCCGATATTGACACCGAGAAAATAAATAACGACAATCATAAACAATCCGGCAGCAATCGTTGCGAAGATGGTGCCGATGACTTTGATTCGTTTGAGCCAGATGAGATTGCTCCAGCCGAGAGTTTGCAATGCGCTCCAAACGCCGTGACTGAGGTGGAACCAGAGGGCACACAGCCAAACAATGTACAGCAGACAATAAATGATGCCGCACCATCCGTTGGTGAACAGTCCTTCAACGATAGCCGAGCCGTCCTGCGGGTCGAACATGGAGGTTTGGATGCCGGTCAGTTCGGCAAACTGCATCTTGTACCAGAAATTAATCAGGTGCAACACCAGAAAACCGATGATGATAATGCCGAGTACCAGCATATTTTTGGACGCCCAGTCCACTCCTTCCTGCCGTGCGTCAATCGCGTAGCGGTCGTTGCCGCGTGCAGCACGGTTCTGGATAGTAAGATAGAAAGCGTAACAGAAGTGTACCACTACACCCAAAGCCAGTACCAAAGTGCCGATAATGGCATACCAATTGGCACCCAACATTGCACAAATCCAGTTGTACCCTTGGGTTCCAAACAAATCGTCTATTACCAGACAAAGGTTCATGGAACCGTGGAACAGCAGGAAAAGGACCAGGAACAGGCCGGTAATGCTCATAATGAACTTACGGCCGATAGATGAATCTTTTAACCACATAATTGAAATTATTTTAATTTATTGTTAATACATTTTTACCAAACAGGGAACGACATTTTCCTGCCTTTGCGGCAATATAATCATAAATTGCTACAAATGTACAACAAAAATTTGGAGTGCGCAAATAAATTGTGTTTTTGCAGGCAAAAAGGATAGATTTATCTATACAAAACGGATTGTATTGTCCGTGTGTTGGGAGTTCACTCACAAAAAGACGGATAATACAATCGGTTGTACGGCAAAGCCGTTTGCCTGCAAAAGCACAATCTTTGCGCATTTTAATAAAGGCGAAGTTTACAATTCGAGGTGGGCTCGCGTAGCGAGGTCGGTGTCCTCGAAATGTACAACAAAAAAAAGCACCTTGCGGTGCTTTTTTTACTCCTTGCCGATGTTCTCGACATGTTTCTTGCCGATATTCAGGATGCCCTCAATGAGCATCAGCAACATCGTGAACAGGGTTTTCTTGTCCGTGTCTTTCATGGTTTTGTTTGTTTTTAAGGTGACT
>JAZLGG010000058.1:0-58398 GCA_045616185.1 Paludibacteraceae bacterium | reverse complement strand
TGGAGGTTTGGATTTTGCAGTAAGCCAACTCCGACGATGCGACTGACTGACAATCTGCAAAATGCAAAAAGAAATACAAAAGCAGCCGAAATCGTATTTACCTGCCTGAGAAATGATAATCCAAATTTATAGAACATACCTATACATTTATAGATTTGTTTGTTGGCCGCCGTTGTTCACAAAAAAGTGAACAAAACCGATGGACATTGCGGACATTAGGAAAACTCTTGTCCGCAAACGGGTATATCCCAATGCGTGTCGGGCATGATCGTTTACGTGGATATATTGTGCTTGAACGCTCTAATAATCAACCAAATGCAAGCATGTTGGCCATATCTGCCACCAAAGATCATGCGGACATTGCGGACATGATTTTCTAATATGTATATATTTTCGTGCGTAGGCAGATTATATATATCCGAATAGAAAAAATGCGTTTTCATGTCCGCAATGTCCGCAGCAAGCACAAAAAAATGCGTTTTTGGTAAAAAAATAACCCCATTGAGAGAAAGGTGTGTAAAGGCTCAAGAAATCTCGTTCCCTCGTTCCCACATTCCACTTTCCACACACCATAGGTTTTTATTCAAAAAAATTTGATATATCAAAATTTTTTCCTACCTTTGCAACGAAATAATATTAATCCCCATAAACGACCAAAAGTATGGCAAGAATTCAAGACATTAGAGCATTCGAAGAAAGAATTACGGATGCAGTAAACGAGTATCTGGAGTACCCGGAGAGTTATGAACAACCTGTTTTGCACGTGTATTTAGACCGTGACGAAATGGAGTACCGAGCAGAGATAGCAGAGAACCTGCAAGGTACGGAGGACGATGGAGTGTACCAATTGGCTCCGCTCATCAGAGAAGAGAATGGCGAGAAAGAACCCGATTATGACACAATCAGCAGTGTTGCCAACGATTGGATATTTCTTGAGCATTAGGAAAAAAGGACTGCTTGTCTGCCCAAAAATCGACCAAAGCAACAAACAAGCAACGTATTCCCCGCTTATGCCGGTTAGTGTTGGGCTTTGGTCGGCCTTTGGGCGCTAATCGGTTGCGAGGATTTTTGAAATGAAAGAAAAAAGACGAAAATAAACGCTTTGCAGATTGTAAAAACGATAGAATGATGAAAAAAAGACTTAACATACTAGACAATAGCCAAACTAATATAGAAGTGGTTGATTTATTTTGTGGAATAGGAGGGCTTAGCTATGGGTTAAAATCATGTGGTTTCAATATTCTTGCCGGCTTTGATTTGGATTGGACTTGCCAGTATGCATATGAGACCAATAATGATGCTAAATTCTTCTATCGTGACATACGGACCGTTACGAAAGATGATATTTTGCCATTGTACCATAAAAATGCCATAAAGGTTTTGGCTGGATGTGCCCCTTGCCAACCATTTTCATCTTACGCCTTTAAAAACCCCAAAAAGGATCCCAATAAATATGATTTGCTATATGAGTTCGGTCGCTTGGTCAAAGATGTGAAACCTGATATTGTAACCATGGAAAATGTGCCGGCCATTAAAACATTTAAGTTAAAATCGGTATTGGGAGATTTTATAAAAGTATTGGAGGATGAGCACTATAAAGTTTCTGTAAAGGTGGTCTATTGCCCTGATTATGGCATTCCACAAACAAGAAGGAGATTGGTGTTGTTGGCATCAAAATTTGGAAAAATAGGATTAATACCTCCAACACATAACAAAACAAATTATATAACCGTACGTGACGCTATTGGTAATCTTCCACCATTGTGTGCGGGAGAGAAAGATCCAAATGATGCTTTGCATCGTTGCCGAATGCTTTCTCCTATCAATTTGCAACGTATTCATGCTACCCCATACGGAGGCAGTTGGAAAGATTGGCCAGAAGAGTTATTATTGGAATGTCACAAAAGGGAAAATGGAAAAACCTTTAGTAGTGTGTATGGACGAATGACATGGGACGCCCCGTCTCCGACGATGACGACTTTGTGTACTGGTTTAGGAAACGGACGATTTGGGCATCCTAACCAAGATAGGGCTATTTCAATTCGTGAGGCGGCTTTGTTGCAAACATTTCCAATGAATTATCGTTTTTTTCCTGACGAGGACTCGGTTGCGATAACCAAAGCATCACGCTATATCGGCAATGCTGTTCCTCCGCGCCTAGGGGAAATAATTGCAGAAAGCATAAAGAATCATCTGAAAAGTTTATAATAATATGGAAAAAGAATATGCATTAAATATTGACGTCAGAATATTGGAATTGCTTGGTCCCAATTTATACACTAATGTATATTATGTATTGGCCGAATTGATAGCAAATGCATATGATGCTGACGCTCACAATGTTTATATAATTGTCAAAGACAATGAAATAATAATAGAGGATGATGGGAAAGGCATGTCTTATTCTAAAGGCGATATTACAAAATATTTAAAAGTCGCGGCTGTTTCTCGAAATGACGAAACAGATTCTAAAACTGCACTTAATCGTTCTAAAATGGGACGTAAGGGGGTTGGGAAATTAGCGGCTCTTTCCGTTTCTGAGACCGTTTTAATAAAAACCATTTCAGATGGAGAAAAATCCGGTTTTGTTTTATCAAGACATCCACAAAGCAAGAATTTACAAGCATTAACTGAAACTGATATTGTTTTTGAGAAAGTAGGTGGAAATGGAACGTCTGTTACAATGTTAGCTCCACAATACAAACTACATAAAACTCCAACTGCGATACGAAGAAACATATTAAAGATTTTCCCTGCAATAAATTCAGACTTTAAAATCCACATTTTCACAGATGATAAAGAAACGATTGTTGATTCTTTTGACAAAGAAATCTCTAACGAATTGTGTGCTTGCATCTTATTAGGAGATAAATCTATACATATAAAAGAATCTTTTCAAGAAGAATTTCCTGATGCAAATTTATTAGTTGAAAATCCGAAGAAAGAATTTTCTTTAAGATTAAAGAACAATCAAGGCGAAGAAAAAGATTATAGTTTAGTTATTGAAGGTTGGATTGGAGCATACAAATCAACTCGAGGGCGAAAACTTGAAGCTACTGATTTCCCCGATAATTTCATTTCTTTATACGCAAATGACAAAATGGGAGAATTCAATATTTTGCCAATAGTAGGAGCCAACCGTCTGAATGAATCATATGTTGTTGGGCAACTCTATGTAGATTTATTTGAATTATCAGAACTGCCCGATATGGCATTAAGCAATCGTCAAGGATATAAATCAGACGATATCCGTTATATTACAGTTACTGAATATGTGAAAAAAGAGTTGTTGCCTAATATTATCAGCAAGAGAGTTGCTTATTCAGAAGCAAAAAAAAGACAGGCAGACCAAGGTAAAATTAAGCAACAAGAAAACGACGAAAAAGAATTTCGCAAACAAGTAGATGATTTTAGAAAAAGTACATCAGAACAAGCTGCAAAAAAAATCGTTGAAAAAAACAACTTATCAGTAGAAGATTTAACATTGATGGTGCAAGAAGCTATTAATGATAATTCCAATAAATTAGGGTTGAAACCGCGTATTGATGCTCAAAAAAAGAAAATTCTTATTAGTCATGCAGGAGCTGACAAGGACGTATCTGATATTATCTATAATATGCTCGTATTTAACAATGTCCCCCCCGAGGATATAATATACACTAGTTGCGATGATGAAGTCAGTCGAATACCACAAGGTATGAGTATTTACGACTATTTAATGAAATTCTTTGTTGATAGTGTATCAGATACAAAAATGTATGTTTTGTTTGTCACAAGCGATCATACAAAATCTGCTTGGGGGGCTATGGTTGAAATAGGAGCATCTTGGATAACACAAGTTGATAATAAAATTTTTAATATCAATAGTTTTCGGCCTGAGCATCCTTTGAATGATGCTGCTATGTGGAATACCATAAGCAGATCTGAAGATGGAAGACTTTCCATTACTAAGATTAATTGTGACGATTTTTGTTCAAAAATAGAACATGTTTGTAACAAAGTAGGCTATGTCCATAATGCGAGAGATATTAATAAAAGTCATTTGGCTTCATTGATTGTTGTTGAATGACCCTGCCAGTAAATTATTAACTCATGCCAAAGAAAAAATATACATTTATAGATTTGTTTGCTGGTGCTGGTGGCTTGAGCTGCGGTCTTCAGCAGGCGGGTTTTATGCCTTGTTTCGTGAATGAAATAGTCCCAACTTTCTGCAATACCTACAAAGCCAATCATGACTTGGCTGATGACCAATATTATGTGGGAGACATCAACGAATTGAACAAGCATCTTGACGATTACGCAAAGTACATCAAGGGGGCTACGCTCGTTTGTGGTGGTCCTCCATGCCAAGGATTCTCTATGGCTAACCGCCAACGTATCCTAGATGACCCTCGAAATCAGTTGTATAAGGCATATCTGACTTTCCTTCGTTATGTTCGTCCCGAGTTTTTCGTTATGGAGAACGTTAAGGGAATGGCAAATAAGATAGAGGAGATTAAGAGCAACTTTCGTGAGTTTTTGGGTGAAGAGTATCAATTTGACTATGAGATTCTGAGGGCCCAGGATTATGGTGTTCCTCAAAATAGAGAGAGATTGATTTTTATAGGAAACCGAGTTGGTGTTAATCCAAAGGATATTTTTGTTGCAATACATGAGCAAAAACGACCGGCTTTTGTATTGCGAGATGCTATAGAAGGACTGCCCCACCTCGAAGCTCGCAAAGAGAAAGGGCAAAAAGAGATTGAGAGTGAGTTTTCAGGATTCACTCAGCGAGACTTTGTCTATCTTGATACAGAGTTCTATCACTTCCTCAATGGCGATAAAGAAAATCATACACTTTATAACCATAAAAACCGCTACAATAACGATCGAGATATAGAAATCTATCGCCGTTTGCCTCAAGGTGCAAATTCACTTCATGAGTCTATAGCAGATATTATGCCTTATGCTCGTCGAAATGATATATTCAAAGACAAATATTTCAAACTACGTGAAGATCAAATCTGCAAAACAATTACATCGCATATGAAATTTGATTGCAATATGTACATCCATCCTTGGGAATCCCGTGGACTTAGCCCAAGAGAAGCTGCACGAATACAAACATTCCCTGATGATTATGTGTTTACTGGTGCTCAAAATCAATGGTACGCCCAAATAGGCAATGCTGTTCCTGTTAAACTCGCTGAAGCCATTGGCAAAGGCATAATGTTTTTTTTGAAATGACACATTTAGAACTATTTGCTGGTATTGGTGGCTTTCGAAGAGCCATGGAATTACTTACTCATGATCATGTCATGAATTTCGACTGCGTTGGCTATTCGGAGATTGACCCGAGAGCAGTTACTACATATTGTGCCAATTATCATCCTCGTGCAAATGAAATTACGATGGGAGATATTGTTGCGTTTACTGCTAACCGCGACAATATTGAGAGATTGCCACAATTTGATCTGCTTACAGGAGGCTTCCCCTGCCAGACATTCAGCATGATGGGGAAAAAAGCAGGATTCAATGAAGATAGAGGTCAAATGTTTTTCCGTATCATGGATATTTTAGGAGTGAAACATCCTCGTTATGTCTTGCTGGAAAATGTTAAAAACTTGGTAAATCATGATGGTGGTAATACATTTCGCAGAATAGTAAAAGAGTTGAATGAATTAGGCTACCATGTATTCTTTAATATCTTTAATACAGCTGATTTTCATCTTCCACAAACACGTAATCGGCTTGTACTATTTGCTACGACAGAAAATGTGGATGTTGTTGCCATGAGAAGGATGTTTACGCAGGAAAATGTACGAGATGCATTTAACGCAGTTTATGAGCATCAAAGCACAAATCATTATGGTTCAACGATAGATGTGCTCGCTCCACATGTTGATGAAAAGTATTTTTTGTCAGACCGTATCAAGCCAACACTTTTGGCGGATGGATCTGCTAATTTTAAGTCAAAGTCGGATATTAACATGTGTATTGCAAGGCCTTTAACAGCAACAATGCACAAAATGCATCGTGCTTGTCAAGATAACTATTACAGCCAAGATTTTATAGACTCTCATGGTAAAATCAATCATGTTGATGACTATACCAAAGAGCAATTAGCTCAGTTATCAATTCGAAGACTGACACCAGAAGAGGCTTTTATGCTCCAAGGTTTTCCAGCGGAGTTTGCTGTAAATGGACGAAATGCAGGAGTTTCTGATGGAGCACTATATAAACAAGCAGGGAATGCTGTGAGTGTAAATACTATTTATGCTATTTTATATTATCTAATTATAAACCATATAATCCACGAGTAATATGTTCTTTTTCTTTTTTAACAATGAGAAGCGCATTGGTATCAAAAAACTAACCAACGCAGATTTAGGTCTATCGGTCACTAGCAATCAGACTCATATCGGTTTGTATGAGGGTGTATTTACCTTTTTAAATGATTCTGATGTCGAAAAGGACGGATTGCTTATCTGTAATGATTCATGTGTGATGCTTGAGTGTTTGTTTGATAGAATAGAAAACCTAGATGGTAGTTATCGAAGCCCAAAGATACGAAAGGGAGATAATGGTAACTCTATTGTGGACAAAATTAGAGATATTGCTCGTCAATATCCCAATAAGGATTGGTATTTGGTATGGTCTGCTTTGGAAAGCGAACAATTAGTATTTTGGTTGTTTAGTAATGACTCAAAGGACTACCAATTAGCATTGACAATTTTCCCCAAGATGTCAATGGTCTTGACTGGTGATAATGTACAATATGAGAACGCTAAACGATTATTTCAGTCTAAACTCAATGACACAAGCCTATTAGTACAGAAAGAAATTGAGATTGCTTCGCAAACAGGTCGCAATCTTAAACAATACAAATATAAGGATCTTGAAAAGGCAAATGGATTATTTAAACAGATAGGAAAAGAAGGTGAACAACTAATAGCAGAGTATCTTGAGAAACAAAAATTAGCTAATCAAATATCGTCATATCAATGGATGAACAAACAACGAGAATCTGGCGCTCCTTTCGATTTTATTGTCAATGAAGGATTGACTGATGAACATTTTGTAGATGTTAAATCTACTCGTTTTGATTTTGAGCAATACTTATATTTCAGCGATGACGAGATAAAGTTCGTCAACCAAATAGATGCTGATACAAAATATTCTGTCTATCGTATATTTGATATGGATACTACTGAAAAAACTCTTAGGATTTGTCAAAAATGTTCATCTTATATGGGAATCATAAATGCTAACATTAATGTATTTGAAAAATGTATGAAAGAGCAACAAACCATTCTGCAAAGTGTAAAATTTGGTGTAAAACCATCAACTTGTTTCAAATCCATAAACAATCCAATAATACTATAATATGAAAGAAATTGTAAAGCATATCAACGACACCAACGCTAGTTATCGAACATTAGGAGCAGGTGATGCCAAGAACACAGACCTGTTCTTGGATAATGAACATTTTGATTTGTTCAAAGATAGCGGAGAGCAAATTACCGTGAGATTTGACAAAGAGAATTTGTCGAAAGCGATTCTCTTTATAGCATCAATTCTGCCACGTAAGTACGATTGCTCGACAACGCATACTGTTGTAAATTATTCTGTAGATTTTGTCTTGGAGCAATTAGCAATTTTGGACGGATTCTTTATGGTTGATGGAAAACCTGTAAACAAACGTACACAAGTATGGAATGCTCGTAAAGATGTCGAGAAGAAAAACGGAGAAATTGATTCTCGTTTCTATTTCAATGGTCTCATTTGTGATGTATTTTATAATTATAAGGGGATGCAGAAGCAAGGGAAATTCACGCTTAGGAATTATCTTGCAGGTGCATATTCTGATATTAAGATAACAAAAGCAGATGATGGTATATTTGATATAGTCGTTACAAATGCAATGACACCTAATAATGAGGGCATTCAAGAGAATATCTATCATGAAGATTTATCAGATAACCAACCTCTCCAACAAATTTTCTATGGTGCGCCCGGTACGGGAAAGAGCCACGAGATACAAGAACGAACCAAAGGTTGTGATGTAATCCGTACTACATTTCATCCAGATAGTGATTATGCATCATTCGTAGGTGCATATAAACCAACAATGGAACATTTACCATTAACCGATGAAAAAGGACAGACTATACAAGTTGCTAACACCATCTTATACAAAGACCAAATCACTTATTCATTCGTAAAGCAAGCATTTCTTCAAGCCTACTTGTCTGCATGGAAAAAATATCAAGAAAATCCTGATAATCCGAAGAAACAATATCTAATTGTTGAGGAAATCAACCGAGGCAACTGCGCGCAAATATTTGGCGACCTGTTCCAATTATTAGATCGTCAAGATAATGGTTTTTCTACCTATCCAATTCAAGCAGATGGAGACATGAAAAAAGCCATACAGAAAGCATTTGCTCAAGAGACAGATTATAAATTGAATGCGACATTGAATGTGGAGGGAGTAGTAGAAAATTATAAAAGTTTTTCAAGAAAAACACTTAGCGAAGATATTGTAAATGGTGATGTTTTGCTTCTCCCCTCCAACCTCTGCATTTGGGCAACGATGAACACCAGTGACCAAAGTTTGTTCCCCATTGACTCTGCCTTCAAACGTCGTTGGGAGTGGAAATACATGAAGATAGCCGACATGGAGAAGGGCTACAAGATAGAAGTTAACGGCAAACATTATGATTGGTGGAAATTCATTGACAAGATGAACGGCATCATCGGTGCTGCCACATCGTCCGAAGATAAGAAATTAGGATATTTCTTCTGCAAAGTGAAGGAAGGAACAACCGACATCACGGCAGAACAATTTGTCAGCAAAGTGCTATTCTACATCTATGGCGATGCCCTAAAAGACTATGACATCAAAGACGATTCCTTCAAGAAGGAAGAGAAAGACGGCAAAAAGATATACTACTCCTTCTCCGACTTCTACGATGCAAAAGGCGATGTGGATAAAGAGATGGTAGCCAAATTGTTGAATACCTTTGTCGGTGCTGACGAGAACGCTGCTGAATGAAGATAATCGTTGAGGAATATCCGTACATGCCCACAGACGAGGTTCGTTCTGTGCTGCGTGGGTTGGTGGAAGACCTTGAGAATGTGGAGGGTCGTCTGCGCGTGAACTATGTGGGCTACTACTACAACCCCACCTTGCGCGACACTGTCTTTTGCTTGCCTAAAGTGGTACTGCAAGAAGGCAAAGATGATAAGACCGAAAAAGTATTTGGGCTTTATCGTCCAGAAGACCTGCTGAAGAAAGACTATTGGGAGAAAGAAGTAGATGAACGGTACAAAGACTTCCTCTTTGGTTTGTCCGTCTGGATATATCGTGCCGTTAATGTCTATCGGCAGCAGTTCCCCGAAAATAGTATCGTGCTACATCGTCAGGTACAAATAGCAGGGCACGGCAAAAAGAGCATACCAGACACCTATCTGGATATTCTGCTGGCACTTATCCAATTCAATAGGGACAACAGCGACTTTCTGCTATTCACCATCAAGAACATCCATTCGGGCTGCAACAAAATAAATTGGACTAAAACCATCAGCCACTCGTCCGCCTTTATTCAAGACGGCACTCCCATCTACTTGGATATGGTGAACAAGCGCAAGCAAATCAATTTTGACGAAGAACTGCTGGTAATCTATTATTCCATTTTGGAATATCTGCATCGTCACTATGGGTTCCGCATACGGGTAAAGTACAACTTTAATACCCTCTCCGAAGGGCAATTTGCGCAATATATGGATGGCTTAGGGCGTACACGCCTCAAGCAAATCAAATACAAGTACTTCTCCGACAAAGCCATTGAACTTTGGCAACTGTGCTACGCCTTCTTTGACCATAACTACGAACTGGCGATTGCTTCCGACCAGCGGCAATACTTGTTGGTCAAGAACTTTAATATCGTCTTTGAAGCCATCATTGACAAATTGATTGGCACACCGATAGACGAACTGCCAACGAAACTCAAAGAGCAGAAAGACGGAAAGATAGTGGACCACCTCTATACAGATACGGCACTATCATCACTCATTCACGCTTCGGAGGAACAGAAACAAGTGTATTATATCGGCGATAGCAAATACTATAAGATGCACCACGGAGTAGGCGAAAATTCCGAATACAAACAATATACCTATGCCAAGAATATCATCCACTATAATTTGGACTTATTCTTGCGCAGTCAAAGAGGCGAATCTTTTGTGGAAGGTCGTGACTTCCTTACTTATCGCGATGACACCACTGAGGGTTATGAGATTACGCCTAATTTCTTTATTAGTGCTGACATAGACGGGGACTTGAGTTACAACGAACAACTGAAGCCCATGGGAGAACCTAAAATGACCTGCCAATTTGAGAACCGCCTATTTGACAGAGATACATTGCTGCTCTCGCACTACGATGTCAATTTCCTGCATGTCTTGTCGCTCTATGCACGCGACAATGCTACCGAACAAGAGACATGGAAAGCAGCGGTGCGCAAGAAATTTCGTGAACAAATACAAGGGACTCTCAATAGCAAGTTTGATTTCTACGCTATGACCGCTCACGCAGATGTTAATCCGGCTGCATATATATCAGACCACTTTCAACAACTATTGGGCAAGATATTTGCCCCATACGCAGATAGAGGAGCGCAAAAATACTATGCCATCGCTTTAGATAATAGCCCTGAGTTTGAATTGGAAAATCAAGCCCTACGCAATGAATTAGAACAATCTTTCTATGTGACTGAATGCGCTATCGGAAAAGACCCCAAAGACAAACTGCCCGAAGTGGTTACCATGTCTTCAAAGCCATCGGTTAGTAATTTGCTGCCACGGCACTTTATCCAAGCATATTTGGACAAAGAGTTCTTAATCGGATGCTACAAATCGCAGAAACATTTGGATTGGATATTGGGCAAGAACGACAAAGGGACAATGCTGTATAATGTCCGTTTGGATGCAAAACGAGATGGAGCATTAAAACGGACAACTTTGGAAAATAAGCCCGTGAAGTTTGTAATTTTATATGAGATAAACCAAGACCATACCAACCAATATCGCGTTTTTCATGTGCATCACCATGCCGTATTAACGGAAGAACGAATGATACAAGCCAAATATCCTACAAAACCATCCGGCAAGTATTTTTGCTATGTCTTTGATGAAGAAGTAACATTGGATCCTATCAATCTAAAAAATATACTAACTATGGAGCGATTGAGCGGCAACTATGTAGAAGGTGCCCCAATCTTCAAAACAGGTCGGGAATTGATGGGGTTTAAGAAATAGGAAGATTATATCAAACTGTAATTTACCTTGCCATGCCAGATCGGATGACTCTTAAACAACGGCACCGCTGCATGTCTCGCATACACAGCAACGGAACCAAACCCGAGAAAGCAGTGCGCAGTTGGTTGTGGAGACACGGCTACCGCTACAGGCTGAACGTCAAGAGCGTGCCGGGCAAGCCGGACATCGTCATGCGCAAATACCGCACCGCCGTTTTCGTAAACGGCTGTTTCTGGCACGGGCACGAGGGTTGCAAAGGATTCGTGATGCCCAAATCCAACGTGGATTTTTGGCAGACAAAGATAGACCGCAACCGAGAGCGCGACCTGCGCAACTATCGGATATTGGCGGACAACGGATGGCAAGTGGCGGTAATATGGGAATGCCAAATCAAATCCGACTTGGAACGCACAATGGCCGAATTGTCCGTCATACTGAACCGCAATTATTTGCGCATCATCCAAAAGGGATAAAAAATGTGAGTTGATGTTATATTTGCCCCAAAAGGTCGTAATCATAATGGTAGAGGGGGATAGATTTAGTTTAGAGTGTAGAGTTGAGCGTTTAGAGTTGTTGAAAGAGTGTAGAGTTGAAAGTTGTTTTTTACGCGCTTAATTTACAAACTTACAAATTATGTGGTTCAATGGTGTCTGTTTTGTTGGGTCGAGAGTTAGTCGAGGGTTGATCGACACTTGACCGACAAAATGGAAGGGAAAAACGAATCGAAAAAAATCTTGTCCAAATCCTTGCACATTCAGCATAAAAACAGTACCTTTGCAACACAATAAATACTTTCTCTCATGCAAAAAACAACAATCTCACTAAGCCTTCTTCTGGTGTTGGTTACCGGTCTATTCTCATGTTCCAAATCACACGACACACCCCAACCCAAGTACATCGTACAAGTATCCATGGGGACATTCAATCAACAGGAATATTCTGCTGATGAAGTGATTGCCCGATTGGAAGCGGTCACGCAGATGATTCCGCTCGAAAAAGTGCTCATCGGATGGAGTCTCAATCCGGAAACATACCGGCAGGTAGGTCAATACCTGCATAGCAAAGGTATCGAGATGATTCTCTATTTGCCCGTCTTTGCCGAGACAGAAACCATCACTTCCGCTCGCAAAGCGGTTGACTTATGGGGCAATACTCCCGCCCTGTACGGCAAAGGGGGATTCTGCTTCACCTGCCCTACGGATAGCACCAACTACCTCGATATTATTTCCACCTACGAACAATACCTCAGTCACGTCGATTTCGATGGCGTCTTCTTGGACCGTATTCGTACCCAATCGTTCGTCAGTGGTGTAAACGGCGTTCTCAGTTGTGGTTGTGAGGAGTGCAAAGCGCGATACGCCGCTTTGGGCGTCAATCTGGATTCCGTGAAACAAAGATATGAAGACAAGGGGGACCGGTTCTTCAACGTAACTAACTATACCCCGAAAGCAGGATTCACTTTCGAAGACGAACTGGCTGCCGCCTTCTTACAGGCTAAAGGACAGATTATTGCCGATGAAATCAAGAAAATAGCCGACTATTTTCATGCGCGAAACATGATTGTCGGACTGGATTTATACGCCCCCCTCATGGCGCAGTTTGTGGGACAGGACTATACCCTGTTGGCTTCTGCCTGTGATTTTATCAAACCCATGCTTTATCGGTGTACCTATGCGCCGGCAGGTATCGGCTACGAGTACGACCTGTTGCGACAAAGCCTGCCGAACGCTACCGGATATCCTGATTTTGCGTGGGATGTTGATTTCCTAAACGACCAACTCAGCGCAATGGAAGATCTGCCTTGTGCCAAGTATCCGGGTATTGAGATTGTGTACAACGAAGACATCGCTCCGACAACCGACGAATATATATTGGAATCTCTTCGGGCCGTTCAAGCCTTCGGATACGAAGGCACCGTACTCTCATGGAGTATCATGTGGGTGCCGGATGAACATATCCGACTTCTCAAAAATCTTACAGATAACGGCGATAGACATTGACAACGCTGTCAAACTCCGCTTTGTACTCCGCAGGAACAGGCTCCGAAGGCGGACTGACCATCTTGAGCGGGTCTATCGGCGTGCCGCCTTTCCAAATACGGAAATCCAGATGCGGACCGGTAGAATTGCCCGTACTGCCTACATAACCGATGACCTGCCCCTGACGGACATGCTTGCCTACGGCAATACCTTCACCGTATTTGGACAGGTGCAGATAAGCCGTCGTATAAGTGGAGTTATGGCGAATCTTAACCGTATTGCCTCCACCGCCTTTATAGCCCTTCTCTGTCACCACGCCGTCCCCGATGGAAACGACCGGCGTGCCGGCCGGCGCGGCGTAATCGACCCCCGTATGCGGACGGACCGTCTTGAAGATGGGATGCTTGCGGGCATAGGTAAAACGGGACGAGATACGTTTGTAGTTCAACGGCGCTTTCAGGAACGCTTTTTTCAAACTCTTGCCCTCGGCATCGTAATAGTTGTGCAAGGTCTCGTTCTCGAAATAATAGGCCTCCTGCCATTTGCCGCCGTGATAGAAATTAGAGGCATAAATGCGACCTATGCCGTCTGATACGGAATCCACAAACAACTCTTCGTAATAGACACGGATGGAATCGTTCTTCTGCAATCCGAAGAAATCAATGGTCCATGCATATATCTCGCTCAGTTCCAACGCCAACTCCGGCCGTAGTCCGTTGTCCACCATGGCATTCCACAGGCTGGACTTGATAACTACCTGCGCCTGACGCTGCTCGGCACGAATGGGTTTTTCCTGTTTCTCCGCATGAACAGAATCGGTCAGATGCAGCACCGTAGCGCGACGGATATTCTCCACATACACAAAATAGCACAGGCGCTCCACACCCGCCGTATCCGGCTGATACAAACCAAGATACTGTTTGCCTGCCCGAAGGGAACGCACATCGAACTCGCTACGCGGAAGGGTGATAATCTCCTTTTGCTGCTCCGGTGTAGCCCCCAAGCGGTTGATGATGCCGCCCAAAGTCTCACCGCTCTTGACATAGCCCGTATCCACGCGGAACGAATCAATCGGCAGGCCGAATTCATACCGTACGGGTGCGGACTCCTCCGTATAGGTCTCCTGCGTTTTCGTACTGCAGGACACAAAAAAGCATACGATAAAGGTAACAGAGGCAAAAGCGGAAAAGAAGGTTTTTCTCGTCATAAGCATTAGTGTTTTGTCGGATATTTGCGGAACCACGAACTTATTTTCAGGCGGATAACCCCAAGCAGGGCTTCCGAGAAGATACCGCCCGACATCTTGCTGGTCCCCAAAACGCGGTTGACAAACACAATCGGAACCTCCGTTATCTTGAACCCGCACTGCTTGGCCGTGAATTTCATTTCTATCTGAAAAGCATAACCCTTGAAACGTATCTTGTCCAGTTCTATCGTCTCCAACACACTGCGGCGGTAACAAACGAAACCGGCTGTCGTATCGCGGATGTCCACACCCAATACCGTGCGGACATAGAAACTGGCAAAATAACTCATCAACACCCGTCCCATCGGCCAATTGACCACATTGACACCGTTGATATACCGACTGCCTATCGCCACATCCGCTCCGCCGTTCTCGCAGGCGTCGTACAACCGCAACAAGTCCTTGGGGTTGTGACTGAAATCGGCATCCATCTCAAAGATATAGTCGTACCCGTGCGCTATCCCCCATTTGAAACCCACGATATAGGCAGTACCCAATCCCTGCTTGCCGGCACGCTCCACGATAAACAGTCTGTCCGCCAATGCCCCGTCCATCATACGTTTCACAATGTCGGCTGTTCCGTCCGGCGAGCCGTCATCGATAATCAGCACATGAAACTCTATCGGCAGTTCCATGACGGCCGTAATAATGGCCTCAACGTTCTCTTTCTCGTTGTAAGTGGGGATAATAACTAAACGCTTCATGGCAGTAAAAGGTAAGGTTTACTCTATAGATTTGATTTATTTAAGGTGAATCAATATTCGGTAATAATATCGTTGTCCAGGATATATAACGGACTCGGCATCGTCCTGTTCAGCGCCTTCAGGAAAACATCCTGCCCGGGAATAATACCGCTGCTTTCCAGACTGCCGCCTATCGTCTCCATCGCCACATCGGGGTCGTTGTTCTCGCGGCTCAGATGGCACAGGAAAATGTTCCGCATCCCGTCGTGGTAATTATCCACCAGCAATTGGGCACAGGTGCGGTTGCTCTGGTGCCCGCGGGGCGATAAAATACGCTCTTTCAGATAGGTGGGATAAGGACCGTTGAGCAACATCTGCTCGTCATGGTTGGCCTCGATAACAACATGGTTGGCCTCACGCAACGCCGCCACCAGTTGCGGATTGGGTTCGCCGCAGTCCGTGGCAATCATGAACCGTTGACCGAGGTAATCAATGCAATAACCCAAACAATCGGTGGAGTCGTGACTGATACCGAAGGTGTTGATGTGCATGCCGAACAGTTCCCACGGCTCCCCTTTCTCAAAATAGCGGCGCGATGTCCGCAGTTTCTCCTGCACACCGTAATTACGGTCAATGCCTTCGTGTATCTCGCGCGTACTGTATACGGGTAAATGCACCCGTTCGCCCAGCGTACCGACCGCACGAATATGGTCGGCGTGATCGTGCGTAACCAATACGCCGCAGATATTCGAGAAATCCAACCCCATCTCCTTCAAGTTCTTGTGAATGGCTCGTGCAGAGATGCCGGCATCTATCAGCACCCCTTGCTGCAGGGTACCGAAATAGTAGCAGTTTCCACTGCTGCCGCTTGCAAAACTGCGGAATATGAGATCGGCAATATCCACTTCTTCCTAATTTAAGGCGCAAAAGTACAAAAAAAAAATGACATTTGCAAATCCGCTTTTCTCTTTTTGCCTTTTTATTTGCGTATCCCGTTTTTTTGTCGTATCTTTGCATGTTTTTATTTTTATTGCATAGATATGTCACTACAATGCGGTATAGTGGGTTTGCCCAATGTCGGCAAATCGACCCTGTTCAATTGTCTGAGTTCGGCCAAAGCGCAATCGGCCAATTTTCCCTTCTGCACCATCGAACCGAATGTGGGCATGATTACTGTTCCCGACGAGCGGCTCGTCAAACTGGGCGAATTGTGCAAGCCCGAACGCGGCGTCATTCCGACTACGGTCGAAATCGTTGACATTGCCGGTCTGGTCAAAGGTGCTAGCCAAGGCGAAGGACTGGGCAACAAGTTCCTGGCCAACATACGCGAAACGGACGCCGTCATCCATGTATTGCGTTGCTTTGACGACCCGAATGTGGTGCATGTGGACGGCACCGTGGACCCCGTACGCGATAAGGAAATCATTGATGCCGAACTGCAACTCAAAGATTTGGAGACCGTTGAGTCCCGTATTGCCAAGACAGAGAAACAGGCCAAGGCCGGCGGGGACAAAAATGCCAAAATAGCCCTCGCTGTTCTGCTCAAATACCGCGAAGCCCTCAGCGCCGGCCGACCTGCACGCAGCGTTGAATTGGACAATAAGGACGAGCAGACCGCAGCACACGACCTGTTCCTGCTGACCAACAAACCTGTCATGTACGTCTGCAATGTCGATGAAGCATCCGCCGTCGGCGGCAATCCGTATGTGGAGGCCGTGCGCGATGCCGTCAAAGACGAGCATGCACAGGTACTCGTACTGGCCGCCAAGACCGAAGCGGAGATAGCCGAATTGGAAACCTACGAAGAACGGCAGATGTTCCTGGAGGAGATAGGGTTGGCCGAATCGGGTGTCAACCGCCTCATCAAAGCCGCCTATGCACTGTTGGATCTCCGCACCTTCCTTACCGCCGGTTCGGACGAGGTACGGGCTTGGACCTTCCGCGCCGGCAGCAAAGCCCCGCAATGCGCAGGTGTCATCCACACCGACTTTGAACGCGGATTCATTCGGGCCGAAGTCATCAAATACGAAGACTATATCACCCTCGGCGGAGAAGCCGCCTGCCGCGCCGCCGGCAAGATGGGCATCGAAGGCAAGGATTATATCGTACAGGATGGCGACATCATGCACTTCCTGTTCAATGTATAAAAAAGGCTGCAATGGAGTTACTGAATGGTTGGTTGGATAATACGTGGATGGCCGTAGCGGCTATTGTTCTCGGTTTCGTGCTGCTCGTTTACGGTGCGGACGGACTGGTGGACGGCGCAAGCGCCCTCGCACGACGGTGGGGTATCAGTAACCTCGTTATAGGACTGACCGTCGTGGCTTTCGGTACATCAATGCCCGAATTTGTGGTGAACATGGTCGCCGCAGCCAACCGAAACACCGAGATTGCCATTACCAATATCCTCGGCAGCAACGCCATCAATGTCTTTGTCATCTTGGGACTGACAGCGGTCATCTATCCGGTGCGCTCCCAAGAGCAGTGCCGCCGTTTCGACATCCCATGGAGCCTGCTGGCAGGTGTGCTGATACTGTTCTTTGCAACCTATACACGGCCTCAGCAGACCGGCTGGGGAGCGTTTGGCCTGCAAGACGGTTTCATTTCCGGTATCGGCGGAATCGTCTTGTTGTTGTGCTTTGTCATCTTCCTGTGGCACAGTTTCCGTTTTGCCAAAGCGGACACGGAAGAGAAAAAAGACAATACACCGGTCATGTCCTGCGGCAAAGCCGTTGTGTTCATTATCTTGGGGCTGGCGGGACTGGTTGCCGGAGGAGAACTGATTGTCCGGTCCGCCACACGCCTCGCCGTGGCGATGGGCGTGAGTGACGCCGTCATCGGCCTCACGATTGTGGCGTTGGGCACCTCGCTGCCCGAACTGGCCGCCTCGTGCGTGGCGGCGGCCAAACACAACGGTGACCTCGCCTTGGGCAATGTCATCGGCAGCAACATTTTCAATGTCTTTTTTATCCTCGGCACCAGTGCCTGCATCACACCGCTGCCCGCCTATCCGGGTCTGTGGTCGGATGTGACCGTCGTGATACTCAGTAGCCTAATGGTCATGCTGTTCGTCTATACCGACAAAAAGCATGAAATACGGCGTTGGCACGGTATCTTGCTGCTGTCGGTCTATGCCGTTTACCTGACCTACCGGTTGATGACCGTTTGAAAACATGATTAACTTAACATAAAAACGAATATGCAAAACATTATCCTTTGCGGTGCCCCGGGTTGCGGAAAAGGGACACAGTCGGAATTCATTGTAGCCCGTTACGGTTTGACCCACCTCAGCACCGGCGACCTTATGCGTCAGGAGATAAAGAGCGGCAGCGAACTAGGCAAACTGATTGCCTCGTACACCAATCAGGGACATCTGGTGCCGGACGACGTCACCATCCAACTGCTGGAACAGCACATCAATTCACTGCCCACCGATACCGTCGGACTGATTTTTGACGGTTTCCCCCGTACGCTCAACCAGGCGGTCCAACTGGAAAAACTGATGAAAAAACGCGGCGACACCACCGCCATCTTGATTGACATCAACGTACCGGAGGACGAGATTATCCGCCGATTGTTGGAACGGGGTAAAACAAGCGGCCGCGCCGACGACAACATGGAAACCATTAAGGAACGGCTGGTCGTTTACCACGAACAGACACGCCCCATTGACGACTACTACGAGCTGATGGATAAGTACGTGCGCATCCAAGGACTGGGCACTATCGCCGAAATATTCGGGCGCATCAGCCGTATATTGGACAAAATATACAAGAAATAACCTGTTGCCAACTATGCCGAGTTCGTCTTTTATCGATTATGTGAAGATTTACTGTCGCTCCGGCAAGGGCGGTGCAGGCTGTATGCACCTGCGCCGCGCCAAGTACATTCCCAAGGGAGGACCCGACGGCGGGGACGGCGGACGCGGTGGACATATCATTCTCGAAGGGAACCGCAACCTGTGGACGCTGTTGCACCTCAAATACCAGAAGCATCTTCTGGCTACCGACGGCGGACACGGCGGCGACAGCCGCTCGTTCGGCAAGGACGGCGAAGATAAAATCATTCAGGTCCCCTGCGGTACGGTGGTCTATGACGGCGACACCGGCGAGTTTCTGACGGAAGTGAAGGAGCACGGCCAGCGTATCACCCTGCTCCGTGGCGGACGCGGCGGACTGGGCAATTGGCATTTTCGCACAGCCACCAACCAGACACCCCGCTATGCCCAACCCGGTGAACCTGCAGTCGAAAAGAACATTATCCTCCAACTGAAAGTGCTGGCGGATGTCGGACTGGTCGGATTCCCCAATGCAGGCAAATCAACCCTGCTGTCCGTGGTCAGTGCCGCCAAACCCGAAATAGCCGATTATCCCTTCACAACCCTCACCCCCCAATTGGGCATTGTCAGTTACCGTGATGACCGTTCGTTCTGTATGGCCGATATTCCGGGCATCATCGAAGGCGCCAGCGAGGGCAAAGGCCTCGGCCTGAGGTTTCTGCGGCACATTGAGCGCAACGCCGTATTGCTCTTTATGGTATCCGTTCTGAGCGAAGACATCGGAAAAGAGTACAATATACTGCTCAACGAACTGGAGCGGTACAACCCCCAACTGCTGACCAAAGCCCGCGTACTGGCTATCACCAAGTGTGATCTGGAGAACGCTCTACCTCAACTGCCCGACGCCAACGCGTTGTCCAAACGGCTGGGCATACCCGTATTGAAAATATCCGGCCTCAGCGGACAGGGACTGACCGAACTGAAAGACGCCCTTTGGAACGAACTGCAGAAAGAGCAGAACCAAATCATTGAGATTTCCCACGCCCCCATTGACGTGGAAGTGCGTGAAACGGACACTGCCGAAGAGGATGAGGAAGAGCAGGAGGGTACGATATATATGAACGAATTGGAGGAAGAATGGGACCTCAGTAAATACAAAGGCATCGGTTGGGACACGCAAGACTGACATATGACCGTTTTATCGAATGGCGGGAACGTCATGTCCCTGAAAAGAACCTGGTCCTGCTGCTCAGTTTCTTTGTCGGATGTTTTTCGGCTCTGGCAGCCAATATCCTCAAGTCGCTGATTTATTTCATCCAGCATCTGGTGGAATGCCACTTGGTGGCGCACCATCATTTCTGGTATTTCATTTGCCCGATGCTGGGCATTGCGTTGGCGGCCTTGTTTGTTCATTACATTGTCCGTGACGACATATCGCACGGCATTACCAAAATCCTCTACGCCATTTCGCAACGCAAATCCATCATCAAACTGCACAATGTCTGGACCTCGTTGGCCGGCTCGGCGCTGACCATCGGTTTCGGCGGTTCGGTCGGAGCCGAGGCGCCTATTGTTCTGACCGGTTCGGCTATCGGCAGCAATCTGGCCAAACTATTCCGTCTTAACCAGAAAACCATGATGCTGATGATAGGTTGTGGCGCAGCAGGTGCCATCGGCGGCATCTTCAAAGCCCCTATCGCCGGACTGGTCTTCACGTTGGAAGTCTTGTTGATGGATTTGACCATGACTTCGGTAGCACCGCTTCTTATCTCGTCAGTCACCGCAACCGCTATCTCGTATGTGATAGGCGGAGCCGACCCGATGTTTGAATTTACAGCAGGAGACCCCTTCGCGTTGTCGCGCATCCCCTGGTATCTGCTGTTGGGCGTGCTGTGCGGACTTGTTTCGCTGTATTTCATCCGTTCCACCAATGTCTTGGAACGTTGGTTCCGCCGTCATCTGCGTTCGTTGGGAGCGAAAATCATTGCGGGAGGAACCGTCTTGGGCCTGTTGATTTTCCTCTTCCCGCCTTTGTACGGAGAAGGGTATGATGTCATTATCAGCCTTATCAACGGCCATGCCGACGAACTGTTCCAATCCGGTCCGTTTGCCTCTGTCGGCTCGGCGGCGTGGGTGGTAGTCCTTTATATCGCCTTGATGATTTTCTTCAAATCAATTGCGGCGGTAGCCACCAACGGCGGAGGCGGTGTGGGCGGTATCTTTGCGCCCACCCTCTTTACCGGTGCCTTGGTCGGTTTCGTTACCGCCCGGCTGCTCAATATGGCCGGTGCCGGCATACCGGAAACCAATTTTGCGTTGGTAGGGATGTCGGGACTGATGTCCGGTGTCATGTTCGCCCCGCTGACGGGCATATTCCTGATAGCCGAACTGACCGGCGGCTACCATCTGTTCATGCCCTTGATGATTGTGTCGGTCACCTCATACCTTGTCATCCGCCTGTTCGAGTCGCACAGTCTTTATGCCATGCGGTTGGCGCAAAAAGGCGAACTGCTGACGCACAACAAGGACCGCGCCATACTGACCCTTATGCAAACAGCGTCCGTCATGGAGACAGACTATACCCATCTGCCGATGGAAATGACATTGGGCGAACTGGTCAAAGTGATTGCCAAAAGCCAGCAGAATATCTTTCCCGTTGTGGACCAAAACGGCCGTTTACGGGGTATGTTGCTACTGGATGAAGTGCGGAACATCATGTTCCAGCAACGGCTCTACCACCGCTTTACGGTGGAACAACTGATGACATCGCCACCGGCCGTTCTGACTACGGATATGCCGATGGAAAAAGTGATGGAGACTTTTGAGGATACGGGTGCTTGGAACCTGCCGGTTGTCACGCCGGACAAACACTACGCAGGCATGATGTCCAAGTCGCGCATCTTCAGTTCATACAGGGATGTGCTGGTCCAGTTCTCGGATGAGTAAGAACCCAATGCTTGATAGCCAACGCGCGTTCCACGCTGGCGTTTATTCTCTCTTCGGAAATCTGTCCCTTCTCAACGGCCTCAACAATGCCGTCAAAAGCCTCGAAATAATCTCTGGGGCTGAGTATGATGTCCACGCCGGCACGGATGCCCTGAATAGCCTGTTCCTTGGCGTTGCGGCCCTGTAATACGGCCCGCATACGGTAACTGTCCGTAATGATTACACCCCGAAACCCCAAATCGCCGCGCAGACGGCGGGTCAGCAATTCGTGCGATATGCTGGCGGGCACAGAATCGCCGGTCACGTTCGGCAAACTGACGTGGGACGCCATAATCATTTGAAGCCCGTGCGCGATGCCGTCCTCAAACGGAATGAGTTCGCAGCGTTTCAACTCCTCCCAGTTTTTGTCGGTATAGGCTGCTCCTTTGTGCGTATCTCCTAGGGTGTTGCCGTGCCCGGGATAATGTTTGTAACTGCCCAATATGCCCTCGCAGTTCAGTCCGCCCAAGAAATAGCGGCACATCACGGCCACCTCTTTGGCTTTGTCCGAATAGGCGCGCGTACCGATAACCGTATTCTCGGGATTGGTCCAAACGTCCGCAACCGGTGCGAAACTGACATCAAAGCCGTAGTGCTTCATATAATGTCCTATGACCCGCCCGCACCGGTAGGCCTCGTTTACGTCGTGAGTGTGCCCAATCGCCCAAGTGCTTTCCCAGCGCGGCAGATGAAGGCTGTCCTTGGCCGCCAGATTGACTACGCGGCCGCCCTCTTCGTCCAAACACAATAACGGATGACCGTACAGCGAATGCAACTGTTCGTTAAAAGTGATGACATGCGCCGAATCCCTATAGTTGAACGATGACAGCAAGAGACCGCCAAAGGGATAATCCTTCACTTTCATCATAAAACTGTCGTTCAAACACTGTATCGGCCAACTGTTGTCCACCATTTCCAAACGGATATAGAACAACTGTCCCACTTTCTCGCGGAGATTCATCTCCTCAATGCGCGGCAGACAGGCCGTCTGTTCCAGCCGTTGTCTGCGGCCGGCCGTTATGCCTGCTATCAATACACAAACCATTAAAACACTCAATACAAGGAAGGCTTTTTTCATACTATTATTGTTTGATGATGAATTATTTATCGTACAGCGGCTTTTTTCAGTGCCATGGCGTATGCGCGGCGGTAAAAGGAAAAGAAATGTTTCCACTCCGCTTTCTTGGCCACACCGGCAACCGCGCGCCGGGCAGCAAGCACGCGGTCGGACGGCCAATCCGCATAATCCGCCAATACATCCGCTACCCGATTGACCACCTGGTCAAAATTGCTGTCCGTGCGAGGAATAACACATATCCCCTTGCCAAAATCGGACGTTGTACCCGTCTGTTGTTGTGCCCAAAGACCGAATCCGGCCAATGTAGTCGTGATGGTCGGCACATGAAAAGCCGCCGACTCCAGCGGCGTATATCCCCACGGCTCGTAATAACTGGGGAAAACCGTGGCGTCCATTCCAATCAGCAAATCGTAATAGGTGCGGCCGAAAAGCGGGTCTGCGCCGTCTAAGTAATACGGCACGAACAGGACCGTGACATTCTTTTTGACCATATACGGTTTCTCCAAATAGGGAATCATCACAAACGCCACCACTTGACGGGAAGAGGCTTGCGCTTGCAAACGCTCGTCCAAACGGTCCATCGCCTGCAAAAAAACATCTATCCCTTTGTTCTTCCACTCTAAACGTCCGGCAATGCAGATAAACAGCGTCTCTTGCACGTTTGGTACAGCCACATATTTTTCCACCACCCGAGCTAATGCCTGTCTTGCCTCGTATCGTTTGGTGTCAAAGAGCCTACCACGCGGCACAAAATCAGGTTCAAAGCCGTTAGGGGTGACGATATCCACCGGTTTGTCCAGCAATTGGGCACATTCCTTAGCTGTCAGGTCACTGACCGTCGTGAAGCAATCACAGGCATGCGCCGCCTGTTTCTCCGCGGAATGTTTGCTGACCATGTTCAATTCCTGCGCCATCTGGTCGCCATGATAGCCTCCAAAATAATCATACAGCGGTTTGCCGTTGCCGGCGATAGAACGGCCTATACCGGTGGCGTGCGTCGTAAAAACCGTGGCTATTTGCGGACAATGCGCTTTCAGATAGAAGACCGCGAAAGCCGTTTGCCACTCGTTAGCCTGAAAACAAACTGCAGCCGGTTCCTGTGCCGTCAGATACCGATATAAATTCTCAGCCACCTCACCTACAGCGTAGCCGAACAGGGACGAATCATCGTAATCACCGTAGGCAGCATGGCTTTGTACCCCGAACGAGTTCCATGCCCAACCGTATATCCGGTCTTTCATAGGCCACAGGTGGCTGTAATCAACAAGGACGGCTATCGGTCGGCCGGGTATCTCCCAACGGCCGATACGTATCCTTCCTATCCCTGCCGATTGTGCTTTCCAGTCCGCCAACAGCGAAGCATCTTCACGGAAAAAAAGGTCGGAACGCCCCCCTAAGTCCGGTCCGAAGAAAATCACTTTGTCGGAATGCTCCTTGAGCATGGAAACGGTCCGCGTGGACAATACGGCATAGATGCCGCCAACGCGATTGCATACCTCCCAACTGGTTTCAAAGATATAGTCCGGTTGCATCATGGATTATATGGATTAATTGGTACGCAGCGTATAATCTACTGCCAATTTGGTTACCTCCGTCAGGGTGTTGGCATATTCCGGCTGATAGGTAAAACGGTTGTCGCGACTATGAATCAGCGGAATAAACTTCACACCGTCAGCAATGCTCCAATACACGCGACCGTTCTCTGCATCCACGCACAATGCCGATACTTCCTCATCTTCTATCCGGGTAACATTGCTTCCGTTGACATTGGCAACGAACAACCCTCCGCCGTCGCGGAAATAGATTTTTTGCGATACGGGGTCCAACTGGAAACCTTGTACGGACGGATGACCAGGGATATCCAATGTCGCAAGGCGGAACACCCTGTCGCCGTAAGAGGCCACAGTATCCTGCGCTTGGTCCAACAGAGCCGTCACAGCCGGGTCCAACAACGGGAACGGCAATTCAAAAAACTGCCCGTAGGTGCGCTGACGGTAGTCGGCCGCCCCCTCACAACGGCAAAGCAATGCTTGCGCTGCCACATCATAGACATAAAACATCTTCGTAATGGCCGGATAGGGTATCCCGTTGTCAGTCACTGTCAGACGAACGGTCACTAACTGGTCGTAGGTGGTGAAATAGACGCGCAGGGTATCGGCCGTCATGCTTTCGTCAACCGGCACAGCATATTCATCCAACTCCCATTGATAGGTAATCGTATGGGAAAACGGATTATAGACCTGTGCGCGGAAAGTGACCGGCTCGCAGTAACGGATACTATCTGTATCAGCGGCAAACGAAGGTACCGTATCCGATACGGTAAGGGTGCGGATGTAGTTTTTTTTTGTCTTCTCCTCCCGCATCATAACGATGTAGGTACCGGGTTTCTTGTAGCGGTGTCCCGGACTTTTCGATTCGGAGGTTACATTATCCCCGAAGGTCCAGAAATAATCTTCGCCTCCGCTACTGGTATTGACGAAACTGACCAATTCGCCTGCACGGGGAGCGGACGGGGCATATTCAAAACTGAGAGTAACCTGTTTACAACCGGTCAACACCGGCAACAAGAGTGTCAATAGTATATATTTGCTTTTCATAATCATCGTTTATTTCCAACCACTGAATGTCTTTGTCTCGGCGAAACCACGTCATCTGCCGTTTGGCGTAATGCCGTGTGTTTTGCTGTATCATTGCCACGGCATATTCTTTGGTCCATTCGCCCTCAAAATACAAAAACAACTCTTTGTATCCCACCGTATTGAGCGAATTGGGCACTTTTTTCCGGCCGCTTTCGTCCGTTGGCAGGCTCTCGTATGCTCGGCGGGCCTCCTCTTCCAACCCTTGCCCCATCATGGCCTCCACACGGCGGTTGATGCGTTCATACAATTCCTCTCTTGGACGCCACAAGCCTACTTTGACAATGCGGAAATTCCTTTCTGTTCCTTCGTCTGTGTGTGTCCGGCGGCGGAAAGCGGAATAGGGTTTTCCTGTTGCGAGGCATATCTCCACGCAGTGCATCAGGCGTTGCGGGTTCTGTCGGTCCACCTCCTTCCAGTAGCACGGGTCCAACCGTTCTGCCTCGTGTCGCAGCCATTTGAGACCATTGGCCCGATAACTCTCCGCTACTGTGTTCCGCACGGCCGGAGGCACATTCGGAATATCGTCCAACCCCTTGCATATGGCGTCAATGTACATCATGCTTCCTCCCGTCAGCACGGCAAAGGGAGTGTCCGTGCTCTCCGTCCGTTGACGTAGCCGGTCCAACAACTGCAGACAGTCGCGCTCGTATTGCCCTGCATTATAGTCTTCCGTCAAACGTCTGATGCCGATGAAATAATGGGTCACGCGGCGTTGTTCCTCTGCAGTCGGGGCAGCGGTGCCGATAGGCAACTCACCGTATATCTGCCGGCTGTCGGCACTCACTATCGGGCAACCGTAATGTTCCGCCAAACGCAGGCTCAGTTCGGTTTTGCCGACACCGGTAGGTCCCAGTATGACCAGCAGCGTATCCACTAAAACATCGAGCCGTCTTCAAAACTCAGGTCTTGGAACCCTTCCATATCCAAATCTTCGGCATCGTATTGGCTGTCGCCGTAGAAGTCTTCGCCGCTTTCCCATTCGGCTTTGCCGTTTTTGCCGACAATACCGGCCAATGTATTGTCGGTGTGCAACTGCTTCGGTGCCACGCCTTTGCTTTCCGTGCATTTGACACCTTCCATCGTGCCGGGCAGAATCTCCTTCAAGCTACCGAAGAAATAGCGTTCGAACATCGGGTCAAAGATGTATATCAGGCGTTGTCCCTGTTCTTCCAGCAGGTCGCTCAAGCGGGTATTTTCCATGACCATGTTGTCGTACTCGAAACTGTTCCCCATCTCCATTAAAGTCACTTCCTGTCCTTTCTCCCATTGGTCGTTGCACAGGAAGAAGGAAGTCATTTGGTCGTCTTTGTATTTGACGCTGGCCAGTATCGCCTTGTGCAGGTCCAGAAAGGTGGCATCGGCGTCACACAGAAATACGCGTCGGAAATCATCTCCCTCGTCACACGCGAAGGTTATCTTGTAAATCATAGTGTTGTGGTTATTATTCGACTGCAAATGTACAACAAATATTTGGAGTGCGCAAATAAATTGTGCTTTTGCAGGCAAAAAGACCGATTTATCGGGTAAATCGGCATTGTGAGCAGCCTGTTGGATGCTTGCATACATAAACAAGGTTGGTTAGGACGGCAAAGCCGTTTGCCTGCAAAAGCACAATCTTTGCGCACTTTAATAAAGATGCGACTATATTTTCGGGGGTGAAGGCGTGCGACGGAACGCACGCCTTCACGTTCATTTTTTGCCAAAATACAAATAAATTTGCACAATCAAACTTTTTTCACTACCTTTGCCGTGAAAATGTACGCTGGTAGATCGCGTGTCTTATATGAATTACGCCATTATAAGAAAAACAGCCGTCCTTTTTGCAGTCGTTTTATGTGCTACAGTGTCATTTACCGGATGCAACACCGGCAAAAAATATAACATGAAAAAATACATCCTTATTGCAGAAGAAGGCGAGCGGGATTTGCTTGCCAAATATGTTCCGGAATGCGACTGGCCCGTTATTGTTACCGGAGTAGGTGCCTTTAATATCATCCGCAGCCTGCGGGATATTCCCCGCGATGCATATTTGCTGAATATAGGCTATTGCGGCAGCAGCAACTTTGCCATAGGCAGTCTGGTGGAGGTGACGGAAAGCCGCCTTAACCACCCCAATGTTACCTATCCGGAGCCACAAATGCCCATTGCACCCATTGAGGGCGTACAAGTGAACGGCGAACTCATTCCGTCCGTCTGCTACAGCAATACGGATTTTGTGCTGGCGTCCGATTACAAGGACTGTGTCTTTGACATGGAATTGGCCTTCATCACTGCTTTGGGCTTTGAGCGGGTCAGTTCGCTGAAGATTGTCAGCGACAATCTCAGCCTCCATGCCTATCACGAATTGACACATGGCGTGGAATAGCCAAAACATCGTAACCATTTAGAAAACACAATATTATGAAACTGACTTATCATCCTTATGAATTGCGTCTGCGCCATCCTTTCGGCGTAGCAGGTTGTACACGTACCAGCACTCCCGACATACAGATTGAACTCCGGTGGGAGGGATTGACCGGACGAGGCGAAGCCTCGATGCCACCTTATCTCGGACATACATTGGAGAGCGCCGGCAGGTTCTTCGACAAAGTCGATATGGAACAGTTCTCCGACCCCACCCGTATGGATGACATATTGGACTATGTCGATTCGCTCAGCGAAGGCGATGCACCCGCCAAAGCGGCTATCGACATTGCTCTGCATGATTTGGTGGGACAAATAACCGGCAAACCCGTCTATGCCATGTACGGCATCGACCCAGCCAAAGCACCCTCCACGTCCTTTACCATCGGCATTGACACGGACGAGGTGGTCAAACAAAAAACATTGGAATGTGCGGGATTGTACCGCGTCCTTAAAGTCAAAGTTGGACGGCTACCGGAAGAGGACCGTTCAATGATTCGCACCATCCGCAGTGTAACCAACCTCCCGCTGGTAGTGGACGCCAATCAGGGGTGGACCGACCGCGAACAGGCTTTGGATATGGTCTTGTGGCTGAAGGAGCAAGGTATCCAAATGATAGAACAGCCGATGCCCAAAACACGGCATGACGACATCGCATGGCTGACAGAACGCAGCCCCCTTCCCATCATGGCGGACGAGAGCCTGCAACGGCTGAAAGATATAGACACACTGAAAGGCGTATTCAGCGGCATCAATATCAAACTGATGAAATCCACCGGTGTTCGCGAAGCCTACCGCATGATACTGAAAGCCAGGGAACTGGGTATAAAAGTGATGCTGGGTTGTATGACGGAGACATCGTGCGCCACAACAGCCGCAGCCCATTTAAGCCCGCTGGTTGATTTTGCCGATTTGGACGGCAACCTACTGATAGCCAACGACCCGTACGAAGGTGTCAAAGTGGTTGACGGCATTCTCCGCCTGAATGATCGCCCCGGACTCGGCCTGACGTGTTGTGCCGAATAAAAGCGACCCTATTTGCGCACCCTGAAATAAAGGAGAATACCGATAAGAAGGAAAATAAAATTCGGTATCCAGACAGCCATGAACGGTGACATGACACCGCTCACGGAGAATGTTGTTGAAACGGTCGAAAACAAGATATACAAAGCGGACAGGGTCAAGCCGATACCCAAATTCTTGCCCATTCCGCCACGTACTTTTTTGCAACTCATGGTAAATCCCAACAGCGTCATGATAAATGCCCCGACAGGCGACGCCCAGCGTTTCCACCACTCCGTTTCAAAGGCCTGCAAATTACCCGTTCCTCGTTTGCTTTGGCGATCCATATATGACTTCAGTTCCGGATTGGTCATCTGTTGCGCCTGCTCCGCCGTAACGAACAGTTCGTTCGGTTCCATCGGGATAATCGTGTCAAATCGCTCCCCACGCTCCAAGGTCTCGTGCATACCGTTAAAGTCACGGCGCGTATAGACGTCAAAATGCCAGTTGAACAGCGAGTCGTGCTGTATGCGGTCGGCCGTCAGACGCATAGCCAGCGTCTTGCCGTCAAAATGCTCCAACGAGGCACGGTACCCCGTACGCGAATCCAAACGGAACGATTCGATATATAGGATAGTGCCGGGCTCCACCTCCATTTGCACATTACGGGTGTTTCCCGAGGTAAAATGTTCCACGTATTTGTCGGTAAAATCGAGCAATTTGCCCGATGCAGGCGGAATAATGTATCCGCCCAACCAAAACAGCATAAGGAACAGCAAAGTAGCCGAAACAAGGTAAGGACGCATCAAACGCTGAAGACTCATGCCGGAAGCCATCATGGCGATGATTTCGCTGTTACCGGCCAGTTTGCTGGTAAAGAAAATAACGGAAATGAAGATGAACAGTGGACTGAACATGTTCATGTAATACGGGATAAAATGGATGTAATACCCGAAAATAACTTCTTTCCAAGACAATTGGTATTCAAAAAAATCATCCATCTTCTCCGTCAGGTCAAACACGATACCGATGGACAGTATCAGAATGATGGAAAAGAAGAAGGTTCCAAGGAACTTTTTGATAATATACCAATCTAATTTCTTAATCATAAACGGGTCATTATTTGCGGCATGAAACCATCCTTCCACGCCTTAAAATCGCCTGCCAATATATGCGTTCTGGCTTCGCCCACAAGCCACAGATAAAAACAAAGATTGTGTATGCTTAATATCTCCAATCCGAGCATCTCGTCCGAATGAATCAAATGGCGCACATACGCGCGGGTATATTGGTGATCCACATAACTGGTGCCTGACGGGTCCAGTTCCGTAAAGTCCTCCTCCCATTTTTTGTTCCGCATGTTCATAACGCCGTTCCGCGTAAAAATCATGCCGTTCCTTCCGTTGCGGGTCGGCATGACGCAGTCGAACATATCCACTCCCCGTTCTATGGCTTCCAGTATATTCCACGGTGTCCCTACCCCCATCAGATAGCGGGGTTTGCCGACTGGCAGGATATCGTTGACCACTTCTATCATTTCGTACATTTTTTCGGCCGGCTCGCCTACCGCCAAACCGCCGATGGCATACCCGTCACGGTCCAAATCGCGCAAGCGTTTGGCGGCCTCTTGGCGCAAATCGGCATAGACACAGCCTTGGACTATCGGGAAAAGATGTTGTCTGTATCCGTAAATATCTTCGGTTTCATCGAACCTTTTGATGCATCGGTCCAACCAACGGTGGGTTCGTTCCATGGACTGCTGCGCATATTTCTTGTCCGCTGTTCCGGGGCAGCATTCGTCAAACGCCATCATGATGTCCGCCCCTATTTCGCGTTCGATATCCATCACGCCTTCCGGCGTGAACATCAGTTTGCGGCCATCAATATGCGACGAAAACCGTACTCCGTCTTCTGTCATTTTACGGATTTCCGCCAGCGAAAAAACCTGATATCCTCCCGAATCGGTCAATATGGGACGCTCCCATCCTTCAAACCGGTGCAGACCGCCCGCATGGTGCAAAATGGCGGTTCCCGGACGGAGATACAGGTGATAAGTGTTGCCCAAGATGATTTGGGCGTGGATATCCTCCGTCAAATCCCGCTTGTGCACCCCCTTGACCGTACCGACCGTGCCGACCGGCATAAAAATAGGCGTTGTGATATCGCCGTGGTCAGTATGAATGATACCGGCGCGAGCCGATGAGCAAGGATCTGTATGGAGCAGGTCGAAAAACATTACAACCGATTGTTTTGCGGAAAGACGATTGCCGGTTTGAAGGTCCGTTGTTCTTCTTCCGTCATAAGCGCATACGCCATGATGATAACCGTATCGCCAACATGCATCCGGTGGGCAGCCGCACCGTTCATGCAGATACATCCGCTACCCCGGCGACCCGGAATGACATAAGTTTCCAACCGTTCTCCGTTGGTGTTGTCCACCACCTGCACTTTTTCACCGGACAGAATACGGGCGGCATCCATCAAATCTTCGTCAATGGTAATGGAACCGACGTAGTCAAGGTTGGCTTCCGTAACGGTTACACGGTGAATCTTGGATTTAAGAATTTCTACGAACATTTTTCTTCGGCGTTTTGTTGTTGGCAATAATCGTTCGGCATTCTTCCTCCGTCAAATTCGACAGTTTGACGTTTTTCGGGATGCGGTAGTTTCCTTCCGGTGTTTTGATATAGGCTCCGTAACGCCCTTCCATTACGCAGATGTTTCCGAATTCCATCAGCGGTTTCGCCTTTTGCGTATGGTCATGGATAATCGTCCGCACGTCCGCTTCCGTCAATGCGTTCGGGTTGTAATTCTTCGGGACAGAAATATATTGCCCGTCGTAATGGATATACGGGCCGTATTTGCCTTTGCCCGTAACGACATCCTTGCCGTCTATCTGAAGCAACACAGCGGGTTGGGCCTGTTTGAACAACTGCAAGGCTTCTTCCAACGTAATGGTAAAGACGGACTGGTCCTTGGGCAGGGATACAAAACGCGGTTTCCCGTTGTCCGCATTGCCTATTTGAATACAGGGGCCTATTTTGCTTATTTTGACCTGTACCGGTGCGCCCGTTTCAGGGTCGTTCCCCAGCAGACGTCCGGCCATTCTGCCACTCGGGACTTTGGCTATGTCAGGATGAAAAGCCTTGTAGAACGTGTCAACCGTCTTTACCCAATCTTCCTTGCCTTCCGCAATCCGGTCAAAATTGTTTTCCTCTTTGGCGGTGAAGTCGTAACTGAGTATGTTCGGGAAATATTCCACCAAAAAATCATTGGTCATCCGCCCCAAATCGGTGGGAAGCAGTTTCTGGCTGTCCTGTCCGTAAGTCTCGGTTTTGTCTTTGTCGGTCAGTTTGCCGTTCTTGAGCGTCAGCACATTATAGGTCCTTCCTTTTCCGGCCACATTGCCGCGCTCCACATAATGCCGCGACTGAATGGTCTCAATGATGGAAGCGTAGGTAGAAGGCCGTCCTATGCCCAGTTCCTCCATTCTTTTGACCAACGACGCCTCCGTAAAGCGGAAAGGCGGCCGCGTGAAGGTTTCTTTTCCCACCGCCTCGCACAAGTTCATGGGTGTTTGTTCCTTCATGCTGGGCAACAGAACGCTTTCCTCGCCCTGTTCATCATCCGTCGATTGGACATACACTTTCATAAAACCGTCGAAGACGACCCTCTCGCCGGTAGCCACGAAAGCATATTCCATCCCGTCTGCCGTCACTTCAATGTGCGTCGTTTCAAGTTCGGCATCGGCCATCTGGCAGGCGATGGTACGCTTCCAAATCAGTTCATACAGCCGTTTTTCATCGGTCGTGACACCCGCAGAACGAACATTCATGTAGGTCGGACGGATGGCTTCGTGCGCCTCTTGCGCCCCTTTCGCAGTAGTACGGTAATTGCGCGCGTTGTGATATTTTTCTCCGAACAAACTGATAATCTCTTTCTTTGCGGTGCCGATTGCCAGCGAACTGAGGTTGAACGAATCGGTACGCATGTAGGTGATGTGTCCGCTCTCATACAACGATTGGGCTATCCGCATGGTTTTGGATACGGAGAATTTCAGTTTGCGGGCGGCTTCCTGTTGCAAAGATGATGTGGTAAATGGCGGTGCCGGCACGCGTTTGGCCGGTTTGCTCTGTATCTGGCTGACTGAAAAAACAGTGGTTTTGCATTCGCTCAGGAAGGCCATGGCTTCGTCCTTGGTATTGAAACGATGATTGAGTTCCGTGTGAAGGACAGCGTTCGATTCAGTCGTGTTTTTCTCGATGAAATCGGCTAAAATACGGTAGTGTGCCGTTTGGTTGAACTGTTCTATTTCGCGTTCGCGTTCCACAATCAGCCTTACGGCAACGCTCTGAACACGGCCGGCACTCAATCCCGCGCCTATCTTCTTCCACAACACGGGCGACAGTTCGAAACCGACAATACGGTCCAACACACGGCGGGCCTGCTGGGCATTCACCAGATTATAGTCTATTTTCCGCGGGTGGAACAGGGCTTCCCGGATGGCCGTTTTTGTTATTTCATGGAAGACAATACGGTTGTCCTCTTTCTCATCCAATCCCAGCACATCCAACAGGTGCCATGCAATCGCTTCCCCCTCGCGATCCTCATCGCTTGCGAGCCACACCTTGTCGGCTTTCTTTATTTCCTGTTGCAGGGTATTCAGCAGGCGCACCTTGGAGGGATCCAAGACATAGTTGGGTTTATAGCCGTGTTCGAAATCTATGCCGATAGAATTTTTCCCGCTACCTTCAATATCACGGATATGCCCTTTGGAGGCAACGACATGATAGTCTTCACCAAGGAATTTCTCAATAGTTCTGGCTTTTTCCGGAGACTCAACAATAATCAAATTTTTACTCATACGCTGATAATTATTCTGCTTTCTCAAAAAATCAACCGCCACATATAATTATTTTAGGGTGTGTATATCCCTTTATAAAATGTTTAGAGCCACACCGTTGTTGTTTCAAGCTGCAAAAGTACTGCATTTTTTTTAATCTTGCAAATTTATTTTTTATTTGTCTATATCAAATATATTTACTATATTTGCAGCCTAAAAAAAAGTCCTATGAATATTTTACTTGTCATCCTTTTGGTCGTTTTCGGCATCGTTTTGCTTTGGGCGGAGGTTTTTCTGCTGCCCGGTTTCGGTATTGCTGGCGTAGCCGGTCTGCTCAGTTTGGCGGGCGGCGTTGCGTTGGCGTATATTAAACTTGCGCCCGTTTATCCTTGGGCCGGGCATGTCACGCTATTGGCCAGCCTGATTTTGGCCGGTTTATCTGTGTACGGTTTCATCCGGGGTCATGCACTGGAAAAGATGTCGCTGGACACCACCATCGATTCCAAGGTGGATTTGGCGAATCCCGGCAAGAAGATAGAAAAACTGGAGCAGGAAGCCCGAGAAATGGAAGGGAAGCATTAACCTTTAATTTAATTTTAATATATTATGGAAGTCTTTTCAATTTTTATCGCGGTCGTAGTGGCCGTTTTGCTGATTATTTTCTTTTATTATGTCCCCTTTATGCTATGGATTAACGCGCAGGTCAGCGGTGTGCGTATCTCGTTGGTGCAACTGTTCCTGATGCGTATCCGTAAGGTGCCGCCCACCAAAATCGTCAATTGCATGATTGAGGCCCACAAAGCCGGCTTGCAGGATGTCAAGCGTGACGGATTGGAGGCCCACTATTTGGCAGGCGGACATATTGAGCGCGTCGTTCACGCGCTGGTGAGCGCCAATAAGGCCAACATCCAATTGCCTTTCCAGATGGCCACCGCCATTGATTTGGCCGGACGAGACGTGTTTGAAGCCGTGCAGATGTCCGTCAATCCCAAAGTGATTGATACCCCCCCCGTAACGGCTGTTGCCAAAGACGGCATCCAATTGATTGCCAAAGCGCGCGTAACTGTACGCGCCAACATACGCCAATTGGTCGGCGGTGCCGGCGAAGATACGGTACTGGCGCGCGTCGGCGAAGGCATCGTCAGTTCCATCGGTTCGGCCGAAAGCCACAAATCCGTACTGGAAAATCCGGACAGTATCAGCAAACTTGTGCTGAGCAAAGGGTTGGATGCCGGTACCGCGTTTGAGATTCTGAGTATTGACATTGCCGATATCGATGTCGGCAAGAACATCGGCGCCCAATTGCAAATGGACCAGGCGGATGCCGACAAGAACATCGCGCAAGCCAAGGCCGAGGAACGCCGTGCCATGGCCATTGCCAATGAACAGGAGATGAAAGCCAAGGCGCAGGAAGCCCGTGCCAAAGTGATTGAGGCAGAGGCGCTGGTACCGCAGGCTATGGCCGAAGCCTTCCGCAACGGTAACCTCGGTATCATGGACTATTACCGCATGCAGAACATTCAGGCCGATACCGCCATGCGCGAGACTATCGGAAGACAAGACGGCGGAACACCTAAGAAAAAATAATCTAAACGCAGATTGATGGTTTTTCGGGTAGCCTTATTGCAATATCCTATTTATTGGACAGACAAGGACAAGAACCTTTGTCTGGCGGAGGAGCGTATCGGCCGTTTGGCCGGTGAAGCTGATGTGGCCGTACTTCCCGAGATGTTCACCACCGGTTTCTGTATGGCCCGTCCCGAACTGGCCGAGCCGTCCGACGGCCCTACCGTCCGGCGGTTGCAGCAACTGGCGGACAGACATGACATAGCCATCGCCGGTTCGTTCATTTGTGCCGAAGACGGCCGCCTGTACAACCGCGGTTTCTTTGTTGCTCCCCATCAGGGTCCGGTCTTTGTCGATAAAGCCCACCTGTATTCCCACGGAGGCGAAGACCGCTTTTTCACGGCCGGCCGCCAACGGACCGTCATCACCTACAAGGGTGTGAAGATACGGCTGCTGTTGTGCTACGATTTGCGTTTTCCCGTATGGGCGCGCCAGGACAAGAAAAATATGTACGACCTCTTGCTCGTGTCCGCCAACTGGCCGGAATGCCGGATAGCCTATTGGGATGCGTTGCTTGCCGCACGCGGCACCGAGAACCAATGCTATGTTGCAGGCGTCAATCCGGTCGGCGATGACGGAATGAACCTGCATTACAACGGCCACAGTACGGCCTATGACACCCGTCTTTGCCCATTGGTCGCCTTTCAGGACAACGAGGAGGGTACCAAAGTGGCTGCATTTGACATTGATAACCTGCATCATTTCCGTGAAACATTGCCGTTGTGGAAGGACGGAGATAATTTTACCTTAAACGCCTAATTCTGTGGAATATCAATGGGACATATACGCTGAAACGGATGAGGAACAACAGGCAGACGAACGGTTGTCCAAAGACCTGCATATCAGCTTGCCGGCCGCACGGGTACTGGTGCGACGGGGTATCCGCAACGCGGAGGAAGCCAGAGCCTACATTCGCCCTTCCTTAGAGCAACTGAACGACCCCTATCTGATGCGGGACATGGACAAGGCGGTCGAGCGTCTGAATAAGGCCCTGCTTACAGGGGAACGCATCCTGGTGTACGGCGATTTCGATGTGGACGGCACGACCGCTGTCGCCCTGATGTACACGTTCCTTTCATCGCTGACAACGCAACTTGATTTTTATATTCCGGACCGTTTTACGGAAGGTTACGGTATCTCTTTCCGCGGCATTGACTATGCGCAACAGCAGGGATGCACGCTCATTGTCGCTCTGGACTGCGGCATCAAGGAGGTGGACAAAGTGGAATATGCCAAAGCGCGCCAAATCGATTTCATCGTCTGCGACCACCATACGCCCGGTGAAACCTTGCCCGCGGCGGTGGCTGTGTTGAACATGAAACGGTCGGATTGCCCCTATCCGTATAAAGAACTGAGCGGTTGTGGCGTCGGATTCAAACTGGTGCAGGCGTTGGCGCGCTATCGTGGCCTGCCGGACGAACGGTGGCACGGTTTATTGTCGCTGACCGCCATGGCCATTGCTTCGGACATTGTGCCGGTTACGGGCGAAAACCGCGTCCTGGCCCATTACGGACTGAAACAGTTGAACGCCTGCCCGTCCGTCGGGTTGCAGAGCCTATTGAAGGTGGCCGGCATCAATGTCGGCAAGGTAACGATGAACGACCTGATGTTCAAAATGGGTCCCCGTATCAATGCCAGCGGACGCATGAAATCGGGTATGGAGGCCGTCAAACTGCTGATTACCGATGACCCGAAAGAGGCGGAAACACTGGCAGGGAACATCAATACCTACAATACCGATCGGCGCGACCGCGAGGCGCATATCACGGACGAAGCGTTGGCACTGCTCAAAAAGGACCCTGACAACGGACACAAACACACCACGGTCGTCTTTTCACCCGATTGGTACAAGGGGGTTATCGGCATTACAGCCAGCCGTTTGACTGATTTCTACTATCGCCCCACCATCGTCCTGACAGGCGGCGAAGGGAATATTATCACCGGTTCCGCCCGTTCGGTCGGCGGCTTTGACATCTATTCGGCCATCGATTCGTGCCGCGATTTGCTGACCAATTTCGGCGGTCACCAGTTCGCTGCAGGGTTAAGCATGCGGCGGGATGACCTGCCGGCCTTCAAGGAGCGTTTCGAACGGTATGTCGGCGAACACATCCGGCAAGAACAACTCGTCCCTGTCATCCCGATAGAGCAGGAACTGAGTTTCGCGGATATCGATGACCGTTTCTTCAATATCCTGCGCCATCTGGAGCCGTTCGGTCCGGGTAATCCGCGTCCTGTCTTCTGCACACGCAGGGTCATCAACAACCGCTATACCAAACGGGTGGGCAAGACGGGCGAACATCTCCGGCTGGACATTACCGACCGCACAGCAGCCATTCAGGGCATTGCCTTCGGACAAGGCGACAAGGCACTGCACCTGCAAAACGGCTTGCCCGCCGACGTGTGCTACGAACTGGAGGAGAACACTTACAACGGCGTCACTTCCGTCCAAATGGCGGTACACGACATCAAACTGATAACCAATTAACCTATTAAACTTTATGTTTAACGAAAGAGATACCAAAGGTCCCGTACGCAGAAGAGGAAGTATTGAAGTGGTGTGCGGCTCCATGTTTTCCGGCAAGACGGAAGAACTGATACGCCGCATGAAACGCGCCCAGTTTGCCAAACAGCGGGTCGAGATTTTCAAACCCGCCATTGATGTCCGTTACAGCGAACAGGATGTAGTCAGCCACGACCATAATGTCATTCATTCTACGCCGGTCGATTCCAGCCAAAACATCCTCTTGATGGCGAATGACATTGACGTGGTCGGCATTGACGAAGCCCAATTCTTCGATATGGGGATTGTGGAAGTGTGCAACCAATTGGCCGAACGCGGGGTGCGCGTTATCTGCGCCGGTTTGGATATGGACTACAAAGGGGTGCCTTTTGGACCGATGCCCGCCTTGATGGCCATCGCCGAAGATGTGTACAAGACGCACGCCATCTGTGTGCATTGCGGCGACCTGGCTTATATAAGCCATCGCCTCGTTCCGTCTGACAAACGGGTCCTGCTGGGCGAGACGGAATCGTACGAACCATTGTGCAGGGCTTGCTATGAAAAGGCCGTAGCCGCTGAAAACAATTGACGTCATCTTGCCTTTTTCCCTGCCGGAGCCTTATACGTACAGCCTGCCGGAGGATATGGAGTACCCGCAACCGGGAAGGCGGGTACTGGTGCCTTTGCAGACTAAGGAGGTGGTGGGGATTGTCTATCGCCGCAGCGTCGCGAAACAATCCGGCTCTTCGGTAACTTTCAAGCCCATTATCCGCCTGTTGGACGAACGGCCGATGATTACTTCCGGCCAGTTGGCATTGTGGGAGTGGATTGCCGGTTATTACATGTGCCCCATCGGCGATATCATGCCGGCCGCCTTGCCGTCTTTGGCCGGCAACCGGTTATATTCGTTGGAGGAAACCCCTGCCCGCAAAGTCAAACTGCCCGTCTATTCAGGCATTGTGAGAGAAGCGCATCCATTGACCGGAGCGCAGCAACGTGCGGCCGATAATATTGTCGGACAATGGGAACGCAAACAGGTTGTCCTTTTTCAGGGTGTCACCTCATCCGGCAAGACGGAGGTTTATATCCGATTGATTGAACAGCAGTTGCAACAGGGCAAACAGGTGCTGTATCTTGTCCCTGAAATCGCCCTGACTACCCAGTTGACGGAGCGGTTGCAATGTGTCTTCGGCAACCGCCTGTGTGTCTATCACTCCCGCGTCAGCGATGCCCGCAAGATGGAACTGTACCGGCGCTTGTTGACTGACGACAGCGACTGTCCGCAAGTCATTGTCGGTGCCCGATCGGCTGTTTTCCTGCCCTTTCACCGCTTGGGGTTGGTCATTGTGGACGAGGAACACGAGAACAGTTACAAGCAACAGGACCCCGCCCCGCGCTATCATGCACGTTCGGTGGCCATCGTCCTGGCGCAACTGGCCGGAGCCCGCGTACTGCTGGGTACGGCCACTCCGTCCGTCGAAAGCCGTTTCAACGCCGAACAGGGCAAATACGGTCATGTCACCTTGAACGAACGCTACAAGGGTTTGCAGTTGCCCGCCATCACGCTCATTGATTTGGAACGCCAGTATCACCGGAAGGAAATCACTGGCCATTTCTCCGATCCGCTCGTCCGGCGCATGCGCGAAGAACTGGACAAGCACAAACAGATTATCCTTTTTCAGAACCGCCGCGGCTACGCCCCGTATATCCAATGCACCTCCTGCGGAGCGGTACCCAAGTGCCCCAACTGCGATATCAGCCTTACCTTGCACGCCGGCATCCGCCGTCTGGTGTGCCACAGTTGCGGTTACGGCCGTGATGCGGACACCGTCTGCACCGGGTGCGGCGGCGAGATGAAACCGCACGGTTTCGGCACGGAGCGGTTGGAGGACGAAGTGCAGGCCTTCTTTCCGGAGGCCCGTATCCAACGCATGGACTTGGACACAACGCGCTCCAAGACGGCATACCAGAACATCATCGACCGTTTTGCCGCCCACGAGGTGGATATACTGATAGGCACCCAGATGGTGACCAAAGGTCTCCACTTTGACGATGTCAGCCTCGTGGCTGTCCTCAATGCCGACCCTCTGTTCAACCGGCCAGATTTCCGCAGTTGCGAACATGCGTTCCAGATGTTGGAACAAGTGGCGGGACGGGCCGGACGCAAAGGCGGACAGGGCGAAGTGATGATACAGACTTTCGATACCGGCCATCCTATATTCGGGTATCTGTGCCGGCATGACGTGGAGGGCATGTTCCGCCAGCAGATAGAGGAACGGCGGCAGTTCAATTATCCGCCGTTTTGTCGGCAGATAGCCATCCTTATCAAACACCACGATGCTGCCTATACCGACCGTGCAGCCTGTCTGTTGCAACAGCAACTGGTACGCACGTTCGGCGCGCGGTGCAGTGCGGTCATCGTGCCGCTGGTGGCGCAGGTGCAAAACCAGCATATCCGACGCATCACTGTACGCATTGAGGCGAACGCGAACATCAAGCAGGCCAAAGAGATGATTTTGCAGCATATCTGTTGGCTCAAAAGTATAAAGGAAGGTCGCAATGCCATGGTTCTGCCGGACGTTGACCCGCAATAAACATATCAATATAAAGCAATTATGATTATTACAACCACACCAACCATTGAAGGTCACAACATCGTAGCCTATAAAGGCATTGTTACCAGTGAAACCATTTTTGGTGCCAACTGGGTAAGGGATACACTTGCCCATTGGCATGATTTCTTTGGTGGACGCAGTTCCGAATATGAAGAAGTGCTGAATAACGGACAACCGGTTGTCCTAACCGAATTGGAACAACGTGCCATTGCATTAGGCGCCAACGCCATCATCGGAGTGAGTATGGACTACGAGACAGTGGGACCCAATGCCACCATGTTGATGATTTATGCTTGCGGCACAGCCGTAGTGATTGATTAAATCTTAAATAGGGCTATGTAACATTTTAGATACCCAAAATGTTACGTAAGCCAATAAATGATAATTTTTCGGTTTCCCGTTTTTTCAAAGGAGGGAAGATAAGAATTCGAGGTATTCTTCAACGGAGAACGGCTTACCCAATAATTCCAAATTGGTGACCGTAATCGGCAAAATACAGGCGCTGTATGCTTGTAATACCTGTTGCAGACCGGCATCGGCTTGCAATTTGGCCATATACCATTCGGCCTCATCCATGCTGTCAAAACCGCAAACCTGCAAAGCAGACCGGTTATCCACAAACAGGTCGAAAGTGCGGATGTCAAAGTCTTTTATCAGGAACTGCGAGAAATTGAACAATGCGACCTGATAAAGCAGGTCATTCAATTTCTGTTCGTCATGACCTATCAAGATACATACAAACGACGCTTCCTTGCGTTCGACAGACAAGACAGCCTCCTTCATCGTACTGTCGTTCTGCTCTACCGTTCCGCGTTTGTCGGCCAGCGACGGACCGGCGCCCTGTTGGCTCTCCATGCCCTGTCCCATCATTGCCAGCATGTTCTTGGCGATGCCTCCCAATTCGCTTTCGGGATAGCGGGTCACCATATCCTGCAATTCGCGTACAAAGCCCTCCTGTCCCTCTGTCTTGGCCACGGCAATGGCGTTAAGGAAGAGGAAACGCGGCATCAGCGGCGTCAGCGGATAGTTCTCCTCGGCATACTGCTTGCCGGCTTTCACCCGTACGAAATCGGATCGGGTATAGGCCAGATACGTTTTTTCGTACAAAGAGTCCTGCTCCACGGCCATCCGCTGCATGGATGCGGCATAATCGGGATTGCCCACAATGACGGCCTCGCGGCTGTCCGGGAATAACCGGAGAATATCGTCGCGGTAACGGGCGGTCCGGTTCTCGTCCTGTTGTTTGAGGGCTGTCAGGTACTGCATGTAATAGAGTTCCACCATCCGTCCGTCCTGCGGGAACCGGCGGCAGAATTCCGCAAAGGTTTCATCGCTGAGCGACGGATCTCCCACTTGGTCGCGGTAGATATAGACCAAGCGATACAGCGCATCGGCTATCTGGGCATCACTATTGGCGAAATCCTCCTGTGTACGAGGAATCTGTTGCAAATAATATTCAAGCTTGTGAATATCTGTTTCCGGTGCGCCTGCATATTCGTCCTGATAGGTGTCAGCCACACCGAGCGAGTCATCGGGCCACTGCTCCTCCGCCTCTTCAGTACTTATCTCCTGTTGCGGCACGAACATAGCCGTCTTGGTTTTACGCCGCCAGTCGTCTTCCAGCGGCCGGCTGCCCCAGCGTTTGATAAACTCCTGCCGTCCGTTCTTGACCAGTTGCGCGTTATAGAAATACCAACTCTGGTCACCTCCGCCGCCCAGCATGTTCCGGGTGTTGACGCTTTGCAGTCCGCCGTCCATCTCGTCCAATTCGCGGTCTCGCGCATTCTGAACGGCCAATGCAGAGTCTTTTTTCTCCTGCTCTATCAGGTCGGCTATAATCTTGTCCACTATCTTGCGTTGCTCTTCTTCCGTCAAGGTGCTGAGGTACTGCAATGAATCCTGCAACTGTACGGTGGATGTCTCCCGAACCAAATCTCCTAACACCTCCGAGCGTTTCTGCGCCAGACGGAATTGCGGGTGGGTATTGTCCATGATTTGCACCACGTCGTTGTAGCACGGGGCCGCCGCTGCATACAGGCGCTTCCGGTAGTATAAATCGCCGGCGGTCAGCAACACGCTCACTTTCTGCGAGCCGTTTTGTGTGGATTGGCTGATAGCCTCCTCGTACCATTTCAACGCCTGCGCCGTATCGCGGTTGGACAGGTAGATATTACCGATGGCACCATAGATGCGGTCCAGATGGTCGCGGTGCTTGTACTGTTTCGCCAGCGATTTGAGTTTTTTGATGGACCGTGTCGTGTCGCTGCTCAACTCGGCATAACGGATGCGCGCGTTGAAATCCAGCACCACGTCTTTGGGGTGCAGCCGGCTGACGCGCTTGTAGGCGGACAGGGCTTGGGGACGCTGGCCGTCCATCTGGTACAGTTCGCCCAACACGAACTCGAAACGCGGCAGATAACCCTTGCGTTTTTCGTCCTCTTTGGCTATCTTGACAAACGGGATAGCATCCTTGTACCGTTCCGTTTTCAGCAGAATGTCGGCACGGACGGCCGAATAGAACGGCAGGTTCTTCTTGCTCAGGTTGTCGGCATTGACCTTGCCAGCCAGATCTTCCGCCTCGTACAGCCAACCCAGTTCAGCATAGGCGCGGGCAGTCCACAACTGGCACAGGGCCACGATGTTCTTGTCCGATTCATAGAGCCGGCTCACATAGTTGAATGTACCGATACTTTCCAGAAACTCGCCCTTGTGAAACTCCGCCTCCCCCAACATCAGCCACGCACGGTACATCTGGTTGTTAAATTCCTTTTGGGACAGCCACAACTTGTATTTCGGATCCGACATTTTTTTACGGTCGGGCTTGGGTTTGGCGTGAATGGAATGCAGTTTGATGCACTTGCGGCATTTCTCGATGGCCACATCCATGTTGGATGCAGAGGCCTGTGCCGCCTGGTGGTTGCTGACCGGATAGAGGGGCAGCATACGGGAATAGTCGTCCGTATTGGCGTTGGTAATAGCGTCCAGACCGTCCTGATAGGCGTTATGACCGTTAAAATAGATGTTGTAATAGGTCTTGGTTTGGTGAAAAGCACGACTGGCACCCGTGTTTTTCTGGGTGGAACAGGCGGTGAACAGCAGTGCCGCACCGAGGCACAATATGATTTTTTTCCTTGTCACTGCAATCCTTTGACGTGTGCGGGGGCCGCAATAAACTCCTTAAGATAGAAAGGTTCGAAATAGGCGATGTCCGGTGCCGCGAAACCGTCGGCGCGGTAGGCCTGCTCCGCCAATGCGCCCATATAGCGGGCATTAGGCAGTACGCCGTCCAGATAGTGTACGCGCCCGCTTTCCAGCAATGTGCGGCATTTGGCCGCCCCGTCGCCGAAGAACAGGATGGTTCCCTCTGGCGGCAGCCATCCGGCATTCTCCACCACTCGGGCGGTCACCTCCCCAGCCAACCGTAACTGTCCGCCGTCCGCCGTCACGGGGGCGGTGTACACCTCCATGCGCCGCGCGTCCAGCATCGGCAGCAAAAGAACATCCTGCACATCCGTCTTGGCAGCGACCGCGGCGGCGGTCACCAACAGAGTAGATAAAGGGATGAGCGGAATACCCAAGCCGTAACAAAGACCTTTGGCTGTGCTGGCACCTATGCGCAGACCGGTGTAACTGCCCGGACCCTCCGATAGGGCGACTGCCTCCAACGGAAGGTCACGGCGGGAGGCTTCGTCCAACAGGTCCCTGACGAACAGCGGCAGCATCTTGGCGTGGTTGCCGCTTTCGCCGTCTGTATATTCAGCCACAGGGACACCGTCGCAACACAAGGCGGCGGAACATACACGGGCGCTGGTTTCTATGCACAAAATATTCATATTGCCTGCAAAGTTACGTTTTTTTTTGTAATATGGCAAATATTTTGTAATTTTGCGGAAATAATTTGAGTAAATTTATTGGTTATGAAGAATATTGTTGTCTTTACCGGTGCGGGAGTGAGTGCCGAGAGCGGCTTGGGCACTTTCCGCGACAGTGACGGGTTGTGGGAGAAATACCGTATTGAGGATGTCTGCACCCACGAGGCTTGGTTGTGCAATCCGCAACTGTGTGTCGATTTTTATAATGCCCGTCGCAAGGACACGCTGGCGGCGCAGCCCAACGAGGCGCACCGCGCCATCACACGGCTGCAACAGGCTTACCCCGACACCTGCATCGTCACACAGAACATAGACGACCTGCACGAACGGGCCGGCAGCCGGAATATTATCCACCTTCACGGCGAAATCACCAAACTGCGCTCAGAGAAAAACGAGACCGCCACAGTGCCGTTGCAGGGATGGGAACAGCATTACGGCGACCGTCATCCCGATGGCAACCTGCTCCGCCCCTATATCGTTTTCTTCGGCGAAGGAGTCCCCTACTTCCCCGCTGCCTGCGAGGCGGCCTCCCGCGCCGAGATGTTGATAGTGGTCGGCACCAGTCTGAATGTCTATCCGGCAGCCAGCCTGCTGGCATACGCGCCGGAGAATATACCTATTTATATAATAGACCCCGGACTGCCTGAGTTCGGGATCTATAAAAACAGGGTTCAGCACATTCGCGAGAAAGCGTCTGTCGGAGTGCCGCAACTGGTGGACACCCTGCTGAAACAGGGCTGACATTACAACCGGCGCAATGCCGCAAGGATAAAGCGGTAGAATTTCTGCACCGTAGCAATGTTCACGCGCTCTTCGGGGCTGTGAGGATGCTCGACAGTCGGGCCGAAGGAAATCATTTCCATGCCCGGATAGTTACGTGCGATGATGCCGCACTCCAATCCGGCGTGAATGACAACGACACGGGGCTCATTGCCAAATTCCTCGTGGTAGATGTCTTTCATCGTGGCCAGCAAATTGCTTTGCAGGTTAGGTTGCCATCCCGGATAATCCCCCATCCATTTAACCTCGGCACCGGCCAGCGAGAACGCGGAGTGGATGACACTCAGCAGTTCGCGTTTCCGCGTCTGCACGGCCGAACGGCATAGGCAGAAAGCGGACACTTTGTTCCCTTCGGTTTGTACGATGGCCAGGTTGTTACTGGTTTCCACCACATTAGGCATTTGCTCCATAAAGCGGTAAACACCGTGCGGGCAAAGAGTCAGCGCATGAATCATATAGTCTTGTACGTCTTCGGGTATCTGGGTCTTTGGGCACGCCGTCTCTTCGGCACGCAGGAACAGTTTGTCTTCCACATCGGCATACTGTTTGAGCAACATGTCCTCAAAATTGTCCATGGCCCGCATAAAATCCTCCTTGCCATCGGCGGGGATGGTAATGACGGCTTCGGCAGAGCGCGGAATGGCGTTCCGCATGTTCCCGCCGTCAATGCTACACAGACGGGCTTCCAGTTCACTGACGGCCATTTTCAGGAATCGTGCCAACAGTTTGATGGCGTTGGCGCGTTGCAGATGGATGTCAATGCCAGAGTGTCCGCCCTTGCATCCGCCTATTTGGACGCGCATGGCTATATCGCCTGCTTCCACTTCGACAGGTTCAAAGTCAAAGACGGCTTCTATATCCACGCCGCCGGCGCAACCTACATACAGTTCGCCTTCGGTCTCGCTGTCCAGATTGAGCAACTTGCGCCCTTGCAGCAAACCGCCTTTCAGACCGAATGCGCCGAACATGCCTGTTTCCTCATCCACCGTGAAGAAAGCCTCCAAAGGCGGATGAACGGCATCCTTGTCCGCCAATATGGCCAATGCAGCGGATACGCCGATGCCGTTGTCGGCTCCCAGAGTAGTACCGTCGGCCGTTACCCATTCACCGTTGTCCTCTACATAGGCTTGAATGGCATCTTTGTGAAAATCAAACACTTTGTCGGCCTCTTTCTGTGGCACCATGTCCATGTGTCCTTGCAGGATAACCCCGGGATGATCCTCCATTCCGGGCGAAGCGGGCTTGCGTATCAGCACGTTGCCCATCTCGTCCACGATAGTTTCCAGACCGAGACTGCGGCCATAGTCGGCCAAAAATGCGGACACTTCTTCTTTCTTACCGCTCGGACGCGGTATTTGCGTCAGGGAATGGAAATTTTCCCAAAGTTTTTTTGGTTCCAAGTTTTTCATAATATCCTATTTTTAAAATCTTTCCACTAAATCGTTACTTCCCCGCACAGGTCCTTTTGCAGCAGTTCTTTCACTTTCTCCTTATCATCAGGTATTTCGCCAAACAAGTACATCATCTTGGTCAGCAGCGCTTCGGTAGTGATGTCGTAGCCGGACAGCACGCCGGCTTTCACAAGGTTGATGCTCACTTCATAGCGCCCCATCTCCACACTGCCCGTATTGCATTGGGTTTTGTTGACAATGACGATACCACGGTCCACGGCGTTTTTCAGTTGTCTATACAGCCACTCGGCGGACGGAGCATTGCCTGCGCCGTACGATTCCAGCACGACGCCTTTGAGATTCGGGGTAGTCAATATGGCTTGCACAACCGGTTCGCTGATGCCCGGAAACAGTTTGAGTACCGCCACGTTCCTGTCAATGTGGTGGCGCAGACGTAGCGGCTTGGTCGGGTCGCAGTAGTTGATAAGGTGCTGGTGGTAAGTGATATGCACACCTGCTTTCGCCAAGGCAGGGTAATTGTATGAGTTGAAGGCCGAAAAGTGTTCGGCATTGCGTTTGGTGGTGCGGTTGGCGCGGAAGAGTTGGTCCTCAAAGAAAATGGTCACCTCGGGTACGATAGCGTTGCCCTCTTTGTCACGTGCGGAGGCTATCTCGATGGCGGTCAGCAGATTTTCCTTCGCGTCTGAACGCAACACACCCACCGGCAACTGGCTGCCCGTCAGCACCACGGGTTTGGCGAGGTTTTCCAGCATGAAACTGAGGGCGGAGCCGGTATAGGACATCGTATCCGTGCCGTGCAGAATAACAAAGCCATCGTATCCGTCATAATTGTCATAGACGGTCTTGGCCATCTTGTACCATGTTTCGGGATTGACATCCGAAGAGTCAATTAAGGGATTGAAAGCGATGGTTTCAACCTCTATGTCCGAGTGGAACAACTCGGGGACAAATGATTTGAAGGTCTCCAAGTCGGCCGGATGAAGCGCACCGGTCTGTTTGTTTTGAACCATGGATATCGTCCCGCCCGTTATGATTAGCAGTATCCGCATATTGTTTCTTTTGTAAACCCGTTGCAAAGGTAGTAAAAAAAATTGAAATACGCAAATTTTGCGTGTTTTGGCCAGGACAACCGCATCAAAATTTTGTCAGATGACTGTTTTTGAGAGATTGATTTCAAAAAAATATCGTTTGTTTTTCTCGGGTGTTGGTCGGGGGTTGACCGAGGGTTGGTCGAGGGTTGACCGACACTTGGCCGACACTTGGCCGACACTTGGCATCATGCATTCGCCCCCTCGAAATCTCGGTTTCTCGAAAAATCGAGCATTCGAAAAATCGATTCCTAGATCCCTAGATTCCTCGTTCCCTCGGTCGCCCGCAAAAACAGCCGAAAAAAGCACGAGAGTGCGTCTTGACCATCTCGGGACCACGTGCAGACATCGTCAACCTAAAATTCACTAATTTTTCACCAAAAACACAATTTATTTGCATACTCCAAATTTTTGTTGTACATTCGCACCGACTTTTAACCATTATTGTTATGATTAACCTCCAACAAGAAGCGGAACGCTGTCTTCTATGCGTTCAAGCACCATGCGACCAAGCATGCCCCAAAAACTTGCAACCGGCACGCGGATTGCGTGCTTTACGATTTGACAATAGTGTCAATGCCGGACGGTGGCTCACAGCGGCTTGTATTGACTGTGATGCTCCTTGTGAAAAAGCCTGTCTGCACCCCGACTTCCCTATTCGTATCAAACAATCCGCCAAACAACTGCAAACATCCGCACACCCCGTTGCCTATAATCAGTCTCTGCCTTCGTTGGCTATCACTTTTTGCGGCATCCCCTGTGAGAATCCTTTCTTTTTGGCTTCATCGGCCGTTTGCGCCGATTATGATATGGTGGCACGCGCCTTTGACAAAGGGTGGGGCGGTGTCGTATTCAAGACCATCGGCCTCGGAGAGATAAAAGAGGTCAGCCCACGCTTTGACCGAACGGGCAACTGGAGCGGCTTCCGCAACATGGAACAGACATCCGAAAAAAGCGCGGAAGAGAACTTTGCTATCCTGTCACGGCTCAAAAAGAACTATCCGAACAAGGTCATCGTGGCCAGTATCATGGGAAAGAGTGAAAATGAATGGATAGAGTTGGCACGCCGCGCCGAACAAGCCGGAGCTGACATGTTGGAACTTAATTTCTCGTGTCCACAGATGCGTTTGACGGGATTGGGTTCTGATGTAGGGCAGAACCCCGAATTGGTGGCTTTCTACACCGGTTTTGTCAAAAACACGGTTCAAATACCCGTCATAGCTAAGATGACACCCAATATAACCCACATGTCTCATCCGGCGGCAGCTGCTTACATAGCCGGTGCGGAAGCTATCGCTGCCATCAATACCATCAAATCGGTTACTATGTCCGAGCAGGCTAAAGTGAACGGCAAACGTGTCATCTCGGGTTATTCGGGCGAGGCGGTCAAACCCATCGCTCTGCGCCACCTGTTGGAGATGTCTGCCAATCCGATGATGTCTCATACTAAACGCAAACTGGAATTCTCCGGCATAGGCGGCATAACGACCTGGCGGGACGCATTGGAGTACATCCAATTAGGATGCACCAATGTACAGGTTTGCACTGCCGTGATGAAGTACGGCTACCGTATCATTGAGGACCTTACCCTCGGACTGCAAACCTACATGGCGGAACACGGCATATCATCGCTGCAAGAGTTGGTCGGATCGGAAATAGACACATTCGTCCTTCCTGCCGATTTGGACCGCACTACGATGGTATTTCCCAAATGGGAACGTGACAAGTGCATCGGTTGCGGACGGTGCTATATCGCCTGTCAGGACGCGGGACACCAAGCCATCGTCTTCGGTGTGGACCGCCAACCCAAACTGAACGGGCAGAAATGCGTGGGATGTCACTTGTGCCGCCTCGTATGCCCGCAAGGTGCTATCGGAATAGCCAAACGGATGGAAAAGAAATAAATCAACAAAAAACAACATTTGTGATGAAAAAAATACTGCTTCTACTGCTTATCTTCGGGTGCTGCGCCTGCGCCACCCAACCCGTCCACCGTTTTGCGACCTACAATGTGCGCATCGTGCTGGCGGCCGACCAAGGCGAAAAGAGTTGGTACGAACGACGGCCGTATCTCATCCAAAACATATTGGACAACGACATTGACATCATCGGAATGCAGGAAGTGACGGGCAACAATGCGGATTCGGTTACCGGCCGCAGCCAATTGGAAGACCTGCAACAAGGCTTGCCGGAGTACGCCTGCATCGCCCACGACCGCCAAGACCCGTACTACTCGTTCAACGCCATCTTTTACCGCAAGGACAAATACGAATGCGTATCGTGGAGTTCGTTCTTCCTGAGCGAGACCCCCGACGAACCCGCCAAAGGCTGGGGAGCGGAATATTTCCGCCGCTGTCTTGTGGCACGGATGCGCGTGAAGGCGACCGGCGAAGAATTTTATTTCTGCTGCACACATGCCGACTATGAGCCTATGGCGGCCTGCGAGGGCGAGGCGCGGCTGCTGTCCGACACCCTGCCCAAGATAACCGGCGACCTGCCGATGGTATTGGTGGGTGACCTTAACCACGACAAAAAAGACAAGCCGACGGTATATCAACTCTACCGTCGGGCTTTTGAAGATTCGTCCGACTCCGATTATCCCACCTACCAGAACTGGCGGTGCGCCGACAGCCCCGATTTCGGCGGAGCGGAGATAGATTATCTCTTTTACCGGCATCTTACCCCTGTCGGGCGGAAGGTCGTTACCGAAGATTTTGGCCGAAGCGTTCCGCCCTCGGACCATTTTTTAGTTGTGGCCGATTTCCGTTTGGGCGGAAAGTAACGGTTATATCGTTTCCAAGATGCGGCATAGCCACCGCCAGCAACGACCTGTGGAACTGATGCTGAGGCGTTCCTGCGGCGAATGGACACCGTACATTTGCGGGCCGATGGATACCATATCCAAGTACGGGTATTTCTCCAAGAACAAACCGCATTCCAACCCCGCGTGAATAGCCAGCACTTTGGGTTCCTCTTGGAACAGGTCCATATAAGCCTGCCGTGCCGTTTGCAGAAGCCGGCTGTGGACATTGGGCTTCCATCCGGGATAACCGTCCCCGTGCGTTACCTCGTCACAAGCCGTCTTCAATACATCCTCCACGCGCTGTTTGATGGCGTGTTTTTCGGTTTCTACCGAGGAACGTTGCGAGGTGTTCACCTCAATATATTCACGGCCGTCGGCCTCCTTTTTCATCTTGATACTGGCCAAGTTGGTGCTCGTTTCCACCAATCCGGGCATATCCTTGGACATGGCTATCATGCCGTGCGGACAATCGTGCAAAGCCTGTATCAGTCCCTTGGCGTCGTCTATGAAAGCATCGGGCACTTCAACGCTGTCTAAGGTCAGTAGCATCTCTTTCTCCACCTCGCCGAACTGTTGTTCCGCTTCCGCTTTGTATCGGTTAAAACGAACGACCGCTTCATGTTTGTTTTTTTCGGGAATGACAAACACGGCTTCCGCCTCGCGGGCGATGGCATTGCGCAGGTTGCCGCCCTGTATGGAAGCCAGATGGAGGTCCAGATCCCGTATTTCGTACAGGAAATTGACCACTATCTTGTTGGCATTAGCGCGTCCTTTGTTGATGTCGTCACCCGAATGACCGCCCATCAATCCTTTGACACCTATCCGCATGGCAAAAACCGGTTCGGCAAAACAGGGTTTGCAGGTTGCATAGTGCATCTTGGCCAGAGTATCGATGCCGCCGGCACAGCCGATAAACAGTTGGCCGTCGTCCTCGCTATCCAGATTGACCAAGCACTTGTGCGTCAGCAGACCGTCTTGCAGGCGCATGGCTCCCGTCAGTCCCGTCTCCTCGTCCACAGTGAATAAGCATTCCACCGCCGGATGTTTGACCGATGGATCGGTAATGGCCGCCAAGGCCATGGCGATGCCGATACCGTCATCGCCGCCAAGAGTTGTGCCGTGGGCTTTGACAAAATCGCCGTCCACGTAGGCGTCAATCGGTTCGGTCATAAAATCATGGCTGACATCGCCGTTTTTCTCGCATACCATATCCATGTGCCCTTGCAAGATAACCCCCGGACGGTTCTCGTAGCCGGGTGTGGCAGGAACGCGCATGATGACATTCATTGCCTCGTCGCGCACGCACTCAATGTGGCGGGTTCGGGCAAAATCAACCAGCCATTGGCTGATTTGTTCTTCATGTTTGGACGGACGCGGCACTTGGCGTATCTCGTCAAAAATGGAAAAGACGGATGTGGGTTGAAGTGTTTTCATAATTTTTCAATCGTTTACGACGCAGCAAAGGTACACAAAAAAATCGGAAGATGCAAGGCCACCCCCGATTTTTTTGCACAATTCATTTTTTTATCGTACCTTTGCAACGATTTCAAACAGAATGGCGGACCGTTTTATTCTGACATCAAGTTTTCAGCCGACAGGGGACCAGCCCGAGGCTATCAAACAACTGACGGAAGGCGTGCGGATGGGCGTCAAAGCCCAAACGCTACTGGGTGTGACAGGCAGCGGCAAGACTTTTACCATTGCCAATGTCATCAGCCAACTGAACCGCCCCACCCTTATCCTCAGCCACAACAAGACGCTGGCGGCGCAACTATACGCGGAAATGAAAGGTTTCTTTCCGCACAACGCCGTAGAGTATTTTGTTTCCTACTACGACTACTACCAGCCCGAAGCCTATATCCCCCAAACGGACACCTATATCGAAAAAGACCTCAGCATCAACGAGGAGATTGACCGGCTGCGGCTTTCCGCTACCGCCTCCCTGCTTTCCGGACGGAAAGACGTGGTGGTGGTCAGTTCGGTCAGTTGCCTTTACGGTATCGGCAATCCGCAGGATTTCTCCCGCTCGTGCATTACGGTCCAATGCGGCGATACAATGCCGATGGACAATCTCCTGCGCGCTCTGGTGGAGGCGCAGTATGTCCGCAACGACATTGAGTTCGTACGGGGACGCTTCCGCGTGAAAGGCGATACGGTGGACATCAGCCTGCCCTATGCGGACGAGGTGGTGCGCGTGGAGTTCTTTGGCAACGAGATAGACCATATAGAGACCTTCAAAACCGCTAATTTCACTGACAACGAAGACAACAAGAGACAGTCGTTTGACCATATCAACATCTATCCCGCCACCATTTTTGTCACTCCGCCCGAACGGATGGAAACCGCGCTGGCGCAGATAAAACTGGATTTGGCCAACCAAGTAATGCTTTTTCAGGAGGATGGCGAGGCGTTGTACGCCAAACGCATTGAGGAGCGGGTGAAATATGACATGGAGATGATTCAGGAATTGGGCTACTGCTCGGGTGTGGAGAACTATAGCCGCTATTTCGACGGACGTGAAGCCGGCACCCCTCCCTACTGTCTGTTGGACTATTTTCCGAAAGACCTGCTGGTCATCGTGGACGAAAGCCATGTTACCGTACCGCAGATACATGCCATGTACGGCGGCGACAAGGCACGCAAAGACAACCTTGTGAACTACGGTTTCCGCTTGCCCGCGGCACGGGACAACCGGCCGCTGACTTTTGAAGAATGGGAGCAAAAGACGGGCACCGGCAACATCATCTACCTCAGCGCCACCCCCGCCGAATACGAATTGGAACAAAGCGAAGGAGTTGTGGTGGACCAGTTAATCCGCCCTACCGGACTACTTGACCCCGAAATAGAAGTCCGCCCGACCAAAAACCAAGTGGACGACCTGATGGAGGAGATACAACTCCGCGTAGAGAAAGAGCAACGGGTACTGGTGACCACCCTGACCAAACGCATGGCGGAGGAACTGGACGAGTATCTGCGCCGCTATGGTATCCGTAGCGCGTACATCCATTCGGATATTGACACTATCGAGCGCGTGCAGATTATGGAAGACCTTCGGAAAGGGTTGTACGACGTATTGGTAGGCGTTAACCTGCTACGAGAAGGGTTGGATTTGCCCGAAGTCAGCCTGGTGGCCATATTGGACGCTGACAAGGAAGGGTTCCTGCGTGACCACCGCAGCCTTACCCAGACGGCAGGACGCGCTGCCCGGCATGTAGAGGGGAAAGTGATTATGTACGGCGACAAGATAACCCGCTCCATGCAGATGACCATTGACGAGACCCTGCGCCGACGCGCCAAACAGATAGCCTACAACAACGAACACCATATCACACCGACCGCCGTCAAGAAAGCGATCGAGAAAAGCCCGCTGGCAGCCCTATACCGCAATGCCGAAAAGGAGAAAGAGCAGTTGCAGGAGAACATACGGCGCAGTTGGAAAAATGCCGAATGGCAACAGTATGACGCCAAACGACTGGAAAAAGCGATACAGGAAAAACGGCGCGCGATGATGCAAGCCGCCAAAGAACAGGATTTCAACCGCGCCGCCATGCTGCGCGACGAAATGCTGCTGATGGAAGACCGAATGCAAATCTTAAGAGGAGATTAGTATATGAAAACACTTGTTCTATTGTTGCTCACCCAAATCGGGTGCGTGGACTCGCTTGTCCACCAAGCCATTAGCGACTCTCTCATTCCCGGAGCCGTAGTATGTTATGTTGAAGCCGACACCATCGCTTTCCTAAAAGCGTATGGCAACAAGGCCGTTTATCCCCATGAGGAAAAGATGACCGTCAACACGATTTTTGACCTCGCGTCCGTCAGCAAATCAACGGGTGCGGGCACCGTGGCGATGAATCTTATCCGTGCAGGGCGTTTAAGCGCTGACGACAAAGTCAACCGCTATCTTCCCGCGTTTGAGGGGGATGCCACCGTCCGCCACCTGCTGACCCACACATCCGGCCTGCCGTCCTACATGACCGCGGCGGTCTTGGACAGTATCTACCAAGTGCGCGGCATCAACCGCGGCATGACCCGTCCGCAGTTCCTGATTGACACTATCTGCCGCTGCAAACGGTTGAGTGCCCCCGGAGAGACCTATCGTTATTCCTGCCTGAATTTCATTACCTTGCAGAATGTGGTACAGGCCATCACGCGCACCCCGTTGGACCGTTTGCGTCCTTATTACCGGCCCATCACCGACCCGATGGATTCGGTCGTACGCCAAATAGCCCCCACCGAGGTGCAGCCGGACGGCTCCGTACTGCGCGGACAGGTGCATGACCCATTGGCACGCATCATGAATGAAGGTATCAGCGGCAATGCAGGTATCTTTATGACCGCCAGCCAATTGTCGGAGTGGTGCGTGTGGTTTATGTCCATTCCGCAGGAACAGCGCGAGCAGGCCTGCAACTGCGGTTTATGGACCGATGACGACGGAACTCTCGGGCACACAGGTTATACCGGCACATCCATCCGTCTGGACCCCGCTACACACCGCGCCGTGATTATCCTCACCAACCGCGTACATCCCGTGGATAAAGGCAATCTGCGCGATCTCCGGCACGGAGTCGAAGGTGCCTTGCTGGAAAGAAAATATTAATCAAATACTTTTATTATTTCGGTCAAAAAAACAGAACGGAGCAAAGCCAATATAGGTTCTTTGCTCTATTCTTGTTGTATACCTGTTTGAAAAATAACAAAGAAACCTAATCATCACCATTACTAAAAAGGATACAAACAAGAGTTTGTCTTTACGGCTGCGATGTCATTGGTTGGGATTGCAATTCAAGATGGTGGTCATTATTCGACTCGTTTGTAATTTATGCCATCAGGAACCAAGATATATCGAGTATGAAATTGCAAGTCTTTTGAAAAAATACTCCATTTCTGTTTAGCATATGGCTGGGCGATTTGTATATTTGCCATATCGCAAACGCTATAAAAGACATTGTCAGAATTTACTTTGTTTGCTTTGTGGTTCAGCAATTGATTTACTTTTTCAGGATATGTAGATTTATATAATTCTGAATACCAAACAATTAAAGGAACATGATATTCTGCACGAATCGGATTACAATTACCACCATGTCCAAAATTACCGCCATCCAATGTATCTTCACCTTGTATCTCACCATGATCCGATACAAAAAGAAAGGCAGAAACAGCGTCAGATTTATTTATCCTACACATGATTTCAGAAAGGATATAATCTGCATACAATATAGTATTGTCATAGGAGTTTATCAACAATGTACTCCGCGAAACATTAGTTGCATCTTTATCCGTTTCCGAGTTTGGATGATACACATCATATTCCGGTGTGAAATTGTAGTAAAAACTATGATTACCCAAGAATTGTACTATAAAAAACGTTTTAGAATAGATATTTGATAATGAGTCAATTATAATCGGTATTTGAGCATCCGAATCTACTAAAAATAAACTGTCAACACCATCCGTTAAATATGTTTCATAACTCAATAAGTTATGACAGACAATACCATATGTATGAAAACCGCATTCTTTAAAAGGCAAAAATATACTTTTTTCTTTGAAATTCAATTCATAATCAAGTGGCGTGGCACGAGTTAAAATCTGCGGAACAGAATACATCGTCAAGCAAGCAGACGAATAATAATTGTCATACAAGATAATGTTTTTCATTGTTTCAAGTTTCGGAGTTGTACTGCGATAATATTTTCCGTTTAGCGATAAATTATCATAGCGCATAGATTCTCCAATACCAAGAACATATATTTCTTTTTCATGCAATGTATCTTGTTTAGTCGCACCAAAAGACATATTATTTGCATCTTTTATATATTGACGGATACGTTGTCCTTTGATTATATTATGAATCTGATAAAACATATTGTATGGAGGTCGATTAAGTATGCGATGCTCAATATAGTAGCGATTGGTCAATGTGTTATTATAAAATATGACTTGTTTATAACCAATAAAAGATACAATCAGTAATATAGATATCCCTAAAATTACACCGTGATACACAACATTAATCTTTGTGTGATGAATCACATAAATTAATCCTATAAAAAAGCCAATAATAGGTACAATATACCAAAGCATATATATAGCATTTTTAGCAAAACTGGCAGATTCTTCGGGTGTTGTTGTTAGTGTTGCGAGAATATTGCCTGCCAGCATAAAAGATCCTAAATCCAAGACAAGAATAAGTTCTGCCAAACTAAAAAGAGTTAGAACTCCAAGCCCAATAGACACAATGTGCTTATTTTTTAATAATAGTACTATTGTTGCTGGCGGAAGAGCAAAAAGGGAACTAGTAATTAAATACGTAAAATCTAATTTTTTGATTGCATAAGCAATGCAAGGAACTACTAACAAAAGTAGCACACCTAACACCAGCATACTATTGCTGACGATTGTTTTTTTCATACGCGTTTGTTTTTGCGTGCCACTTCTCTTGACCTAAGGACACAAAAATGCGGGCAATGATTTGCTCGCATTGTGGCCCTAGGAATCGCCAGAAGAACATACAAACCACACCCGCATACACGGGCGTCAAATCCGTTGTTCTTATCTTTGAAATTTCCTAGGTTTCAATGCGATAGACAAATAGCAGACGCTGTTAATAAATTATGTCTGCTGTTTTTTACGAAACAGCTAAAACGCCTCATTTAACGTCAGAAGAAGACGTATTATTGATGGTCAAACGAATCACTATGCATGCTGGTTGTAATCACAATCAATAACTCATTTCGCGAACTGCTTAACAACACTTAATGTCACTTACCACTTTGGCACTTCCCAAAAGAATTGTCATTCGAACAAAAGATAATCAAACCAATACCATCATCGTAGTATTTGTCTCAATAACTGCGCAAAATTACAATAAAAATTCGGAATATGCAAACTTTTTCGGCTTCGCGTTGATTTTTTACTTCGCATAAAATTAGGTTAAACGATAATTGCACCCATCAATAACTTATCGGTGATTCATCCTTTACCACAAAAGATACTGTGTCTATTTCCAAATCTTTGACCTTAAAAAATGATAATTTTCGTCAAAATCATTTATTGTTTGAGCGAATATATGGCATCCAAGTTGCGGGCCTGTTCGTCCAAATCCAAACCGTAACCGACAATAAAATTGGCCGGTACATTCATGCCGACATACTTAGGCCGTGCATCTTCGTATTTCAGTGATTCCGGCTTGAAGAGAAAACAAGATATCTCCACCGAGTTGGCTCCGAAACGGAGTAATCTGTTACGGAACTGGTGCATTGATGTGCCGGTATCCACAATATCTTCCACTAAAATGATATCTTTGCCGCGTATCTTGTCCTTCAACTCCATGCCCAAGACCTCACGAACTATACCGGTACTCTTGGTGCCGATATACGATTTGAGACGGACAAACTGAATCTCGCTGGGCAAGTTTATCTGCCGGAAAAGGTCGGCTGCAAAGATGAAAGCCCCGTTCAATACACAAACAAACAGGGGATTACGGCCGGCATAGTCGGCATTGATACGGTCCGCTACACGGCGGACAGCCTCGGCAATCTGTTGAGGGGATACAATTTCCTCAAAGGTCATTCCATTGATTTGAACTTCGCGCATGGCTAAAGATGATTAAGAATATTAAGGTATGTTCTATAAATTTGGTTTATTATTTCTCAGGTAGTTCTATTCGGGTTTCGGTCGCTTTTGGGTTATTGTTGGCATCTTGTTGTTTATCACTCAATCACAATGTTGAGCATTGTTCTTTCGCTCTGCGCAACAA
>JAZLGG010000057.1:0-2673 GCA_045616185.1 Paludibacteraceae bacterium | reverse complement strand
ATAGAAAAACATTTGGGGTTTAATAAGGTATGATTGTTCGAAACATACCCCGCCACTTCGTGGCACCCCTTTCCGAAAGGGGAGGCTGCCGCGTCATTCCGGCACAAATTGTACTTTTTGTGGCAATTGCGGATAATCATTAAAACGATTATTCGCATATAGATGATTGTTTGAAAAGTTGCCTGACGGCAAGAAATAAGCTCTCTATCGAGGGGAAATAGTCTACCTCTTCGGGGGGAAATAGGGTTAAGGAGATATTTTGCTGACACTATCATCTCGTTACGGATAATCATTGCAGCGAGCAGGTATTGTCCAACAAATTATTTATGGAAAAATTCGTGAATAATATGGAAATTCGTGTAAAAAATCAATAGGACTTTCTCAGGATGCCACGGGCATTCTTCGCCTGGAATTTTTAGAGGCTTCCTATAATAAATGCATATATGCGTTATAAAATCAATAATCCACTATAAATCAACAAGATTTCAACATGATTATTACAAACACTCATGCTGGATGTAAAACATACACTCAAGAAAATAGGTGGCAAAATTCTTGCCACCTATTTTTTTGGGGGCGTCACTCTACTACCAGTTTCTGCGTGCTGCTACCCTTGTCGGTCATCAGGGTCAGCAAGTAGGTGCCTTGGACCAGACCTTGAAGCGGCATCTTCACCGTGGGATTGCTCGCCTCCATGCTCCGCACCTCGCGCCCCGTGGCGTCGCGCAGCACAAGGCGGGCATGAAATGAGGAAAGCCCTTCGGGAAGGCTGACTGTCACTTCCCCGTGTGCGGGATTGGGAGCGATGTTGAGTATCATTTCCGAGATCTGCACTATTCCGTCACAATCCTCCTCTATCTGGCAGTTGCTCGGCAGTTCCAATGCCTCAGCATATATGTCAGACGTGTTGCACGGCACATACACCTTGCGAGCCTTTGGAAACACGTCCCCATAAGTGACTGGAGGTTCGTTACCCTTAAATTGAATGATGTTGCACGAGAACGAATGGTATCCTAAAGTGTCGGGATTACCCATAAAACAAGCTCGTAGGAATCGCGCACCATTAAAAGCATTTTGCCCTATGGTGCGCAACGACTCTGGAAAGATAATCGTACCGCCCAATTCGCTGGCGGCAAAGGCACTCTGGCCAATCTCCTCCAAACCGTTGCCCCAATCAAACTCCGACAGGTTCTGACATCCATAAAACGCATACTCCCCGATAATTCTCAGGCTGTCGGTAACGTGTATCTCTCGAACGGGGCTATGGAAAAACGCATAGTCGCCAATGCGTTCCACCTGTGGAATATCAAATTCGTCAGTACCCGTGTTGCTGTAAAAAGCTTGAGCCCCGATGATGCGGACTGTGCGCGGCACTTCTATCTGTGCAGAGGTGTTTAAAAAAGCCGCATTGCATATCTCCTCAACCCCCTCGGGCAAGACCACTACCCTGTTACGGCTATTCTCACTCATCGCACATTCGCCTATCACCCTTACCCCCAGTGGCACCATCAAAGTGTCACTACTATTTATCGACATCAAAAGGGTATCGCCAGCATTGGACACCAACATCCCGTCCTCCATGCGGTAATTTCTGTTGTCGGGAGACAAGGTGAGGACAAACCCATCCTGAGGACTGGGCAGCAATGCTCCGATGATATGAGTCACCGATGCAGGAATATGCAGACTGCCCATCTCCGAACCAAAAGAATATGTACCTATTGTCCGTAAGCCCTCAGGCAACTGCACACTGCTCAGATTGACCACATCCAACGCCCCCGAACGTATCTCCCGAACCCTCGCCGGAACCGTGAACGCACTTGTCGTAGAACAGGCTGGAGCGTATGCCACCAATATCGCGGTGTCATTACTATACAGTGCCAGTGAGTCTATTGCCACAAAATGTGTGTTGTTTTGACCGACCGTGAAACGGGCTATCTTGCTTCGATAAAACGCATATTCGCCTATCGAATCCACATTGTCGGGTATTTTCAACTCCGTGAGAAACGAATACGCAAAAGCACTCGGTCCGATACTCCTCAACGAACTGGGCAGCACCATCGATGTTCCCTGCATACCCATAAACGACTCTTCGCCAATCTCCTCTATAGTAGATGGCAATGTGATGTTGTGAATGTTGCAACTCACAAATGCAGCATCACCGATCCGCACCACCTTGTACACTTGCCCCTGGACAATGACCGATGCAGGCACCACTATATCCCCTACATAAGGCAAGCAGCTACTCTGCCGCTCCACCACCTCTGCCGTACTGTCCGACAACAAACGATACGTCAACGACCCCACCACATACGACTCAAGTGGTCCATACACCTGACGTTGTGCATACACCTGCACTCCCAATACTGCTAAAATAATGATTAATGTTTTTTTCATGCTATTCTGATGATGTATTGTTTGAGGTAGGCTCTAAAAATTCAACTTATTATTCGTAGGTGTTCGACGGAGAGCCTGGCTAAGCCGTTTTGCACCTGATTTCAATCCGCAAAGATACTAAATTATTTTCGATTTCAATATTCAATGGTTCGGTAGAAAAAAGTTAACAATTAGGCGGCAGGAGCCGCGATATTAAAGAGTTCTTTGACAATTTTGGCATTTATTGACTTGTTCGGACGGAAACCCGACATGACAAAAAATCGGTTCATGATATATGCG
>JAZLGG010000056.1:0-40347 GCA_045616185.1 Paludibacteraceae bacterium | reverse complement strand
TATCTGCCACAACTATCTGCCACAAAAAGTTGGAGGAGGGAAGCGAGGCTATTTTGTAGTTGAGCACTCTAATAATCAGGCAGATGCGCGAAAAATCGTAGAAGATTATAAAAATCACACTGTGGCAGATGTGGCAGATGTTTTCTAATATGTATATATTTTCGTGCATAGGCAGAGTATATATATATCCATATAGAAAAAATGCGATTATCTGCCACATCTGCCACAAAAACTACGCTGACAGCAGAGTGGAGAGTGATCGAGAGAGATACCGAGGTATCGAAGTATTGAGATTTCGAGAGAAGAAGCAGACCCACCTCGGTCCTCCCTCAAAAGTGGAAAGTGGAGGGTGAGTCCCCTGAATCACATCTGAAACTCCATTTAATCACACCTTAATCATACCTGAAACACCCCTTAATCACCCGATAAAAACGGTGCAAATCGTTTGACCTATACACCAATCTTTTGAGGCTTTAGCCGAAACAAGCACCCGACGACCGCAGGGGCTTGCGCCCACTTGTCAGACCTTTCAGGACTTTGTGTTCCCGGTCCGATACTATGAAAAAAGGAACTCTCTGGAAGTTCCTTTTTGCGGAGAAAGGGGGATTCGAACCCCCGGTACAGTTACCCGTACGACAGTTTAGCAAACTGTTGGTTTCAGCCACTCACCCATCTCTCCTTCGCGCGAACGCGAAACATGATTTGCGCATGTCCGAATTATGTATTCAGGTCTTTGACCCGAAAGCGGCTGCAAAGGTACGGCTTTTTTTTCAAACGTGCAAACATTTTTGCTTTTTTTTGTTATTTTCCTTCTTCGCCGCCGCAGAAAACGGTCAGAAATTCCACTTCACACCGGCCATCACCTGTATGCCTTGCGTCTGATAGCCGTAGTAGAGGTCGTTATAGCGGTTCAACAGGTTGTTGGCCTGCAGGTAGCACCCTAACCACCGGTTGATGTTGTAGCCCACGCCGAGGCGCAAATCAATGGTCGGTTTCAAGGTCTGCTCTCCGGTGTAGGTCAGCGCCGTGCGGCTTCCGCCGAAGATATTGTCGGAATATAGCGACCACTTGGAGTTGATATTCGCGTCCACGCGCAGACGGGCGTCCCAGGCCGGCCGGTCATAGACCGCAGTGGGGGAATACGCTATCTCCGGATGAATGCCGCCTTCTATCTTTTCCTGTATCCACTTATGGTAGTGGCCGTTCAAAAGGATGTGTATAATGTCCTGATAGTGGTAGGTGATTTCGGCTCCTACGGTCCATTGCTGCCAGTCGGAGTAGAAAAAGTCCAAGTCGTCCAACGGATAGTCCGTCGGCATGTCTATGTCGGGTGCGATGGTCACTTGCTGGTTCATGCGGTAGGCACAGCGTGCGTGGATGTCCAACAGCAGGCATGCCGTCGGTTTGATTTTGAAGCCCAGCGCAGCATCCACCGGTGTATAGCCGGACACGTGGTGTGAAACGATGCCGGTATAGGTACCGAGGTAGGGATTGACATCGTAATAGTCCTGCAATGTTCCCAAGGCGAACCGCCCTTGGGCTTCGGCATAGAGGATGAGCCACGACGGCAGGATGCGGTACTCGAAAGTTACATTGGGAGACGGCGCGAAACTGATATTGTTGCTGCCGGACATCATCTTTCCTTTGCCGATATTGAGGTCGATATTGACGCCTGCATGCAGGCGTATCTTGTCGCCGACATACTCGTAATAGGGTTCGAACCGTATGCCATGGCGCGCATTGTACAGGGTGTCCGCTATCGTCTGTTTCAGCGAATCGAGGGACAGGAAAGCGTTGTGTACCGATATGCGGGCGCCGGCGTGATGCCTTTCGCCCTGCCAAGCGAGGTTGATTTGCGTCCGGACGTGGTGCTCTGCCACCGCCGAAGGCAGGATATAAGCGTTGTAGCCTGTCTGTATTTGGTATTGGAACGTGCTGCCCTGTGCCGAGCGGACACCTATGTGCGCACCGGCTTCCCAGCGGTTCTGCTTGTCCGCCGGCATCATTTCGCCGAAACTGCGCACACTCAAACGGCCGTCGCCTTCAAAATAGTGTCCGTAGCGGGTATAGAAAGTGTTGGCGCCTTCCAGACCGAAATACAGCGTACACGCGGCGAACTGTTTGTTGAAACGCATTCCCAGCCGGCTGTCCGACCATGTTCTGCGTCCCCAGCGTGCATCGTGCTTGGCGTACAGGTCCATTGTGACACTTTTCTTGTCCCGTACGCGGTACATAAAGTCCAGACGGGTGCCGCAATAGCCGGCTGCACCTTCCAGCGTGCCGTCAGGGGCGGACGGGGTGGAGAACTTGGTATCCACAGCCCCCATCGGGTAGAGGTTGAACGATGTTTGCAGCGGGGTAGCGTTGTCGGAGTACTGCACTTGGGCGGCGGGGATGTCCTCTTCCAGCCGGACGGGGTTGACCGGCAGTTTGCCGTCATGCTGTATGGTGGGTTGGAAATCGCGTTCCACGGTGACGCTGCGCGACAGGTTGGGCTCCTGCTGGGCCGCCACACTCGCACAGGCTGCACCGAGCAGCAGGGTCAGTAGGTAATGGGTCTGTTTCATAATTCCTCCTCCTCTTCTTGTTCTGCGGTGGCTGCTTCGGCCTCCTCCAGTTCGTTCAGCCGTTCGCTGATGATGCTTTGGATATCATCCGCCGCGTTGTAGTTGGCTTGCAGGCTGAGCAGGTACTGTTTGGCCTGGAACAGGTCGCCGCGTTGCCGGTTGATGTCCGCCAACAGGATGAGGCTCTTGGCCAGCCAGTAGCGGTGTTGCGTTTTCATTCCGGCGAAACGCATGATTTCGGTTTCCGCCTGTTCGGTTGCGCCCAACCGGTAATAGCAATCGGCCAGCAGGTATTCGGCTTCGGCGCCTGTTTCGATGCGTACGTCTTCGCACAATGGGGTCAGGTCGGCGATGGCCGGGCCGTAGGATGCGTGGCGTATATAGGCTTTGGCGCGGTTGTACAGGGCCTCGTTGCGTACGCTTTCGGTCAGGTTCTCGTCAGCCAGCAGCGAGGAGGCCGTTTCGATGATGTCGTCCGTGTCGTCCAGCCGGAAACTGCACCGCAGGATGCCCAACAGGGCCTGTTCGCGGGTCTGCTGTTTCGGACTGATGGCTTGCAGGGCGCGGAACGCCTCGCGTGCTGTAGCGTAGTCCTCCCGGTCGAAGGCCAGTTCGGCGATGCGCGTATGCGCCTCCTCCATATAGGGATTGTTGTTGATGCGGGTCAGTTCGGTGTAGAAACTCTCGGCTTCCGTTTTCCGGCCGATGCGGTAATAAGCGTCTGCGGCGTGGTAGTTGGCGGCGGTGCAGTAGCGTCCGCCAGGACAGTATTGGCTGATATAGGTGCTCATGCCGGCAGCGGCCTCGGCGTAGTTGCCGTACATGTATTGCAGTTCGGCAGCCGCATAGGTCAGCGAATCCTCTTTGCCGGACAGGTTGACATTGATCTTGCCGAGTTGGCGGGTATAGGCGAGGTAGGCGGCCACGTTGTTGGTCTCGACATACACCTGTTCCAGTCCTTCAAGGGCGGTATAAGCCTCTTCGCTTCCGGTGTATTTGTCGATGGTCTGCTTATAGACGTCTATCGCCTCGTCGTACTGCTGCATGTTCCGGAAGGTCATTGCTCTTTCCAGCGAGGCTTTGCGTGCGAGCGGGCTGTTCGGGTAGCCGGCAATCAGCCGTTGGTAGGCGTCCGCGGCCTGTCGGTTGCGGTTCTGTTGCAGTTCGGCGCGCGCCAGTTCGTAAAGGGCGTCGTCCGCATAGTCGGATGTGGGATGGGCAGAGGCGAGGGCGGACAGCGTTTCGGCTTTGTCGGCGTAACGGTGCATCAGGCCAAGGACATAGCCGTATTGGAACTGCGCATAGTCGGCGCCGTTGCCTTTCCGTTCGGCTACGGAACGGTATATCTCCGCCGCCTGTTGCCAGTCGCGTTTTTGGAACCGGCAGTCACCGATGCGGTTCAAGGCGTCGGTGTAATAGGGTTTGGACGGATCGGCTTGGCCGGTGTATTGACGGAACGACTGTTCCGCTTCGTCATAGCGTTGCAGTCCGAACAGGGCATAGCCCACCAGATAGTCGGCGTTCAGCCGGTTAGGGGACGCATCCGCGTCCGGTTGGCTGAAGAACGCCTGCAGGTGGTCGTACCCTTGTTGGTATTCGTGCAGGCGGCAGTCTATCTCGGCGCAGTGGAAATAGGCTTCCGTCTTGTACCGGTCGTTGCCTTTCGCGTTGGCTATCACCTCGTCCATCCACTGTTTCGCCTCGTCCGGTTTGTTTTGTGCGAGGGCGTCGGCGCCCAACTGGTAGCGCAGATATTGTTTGGCGGCCGTCAGGCGGTCGGTAGGCGATGCCATGGCGTTGATGCTTTCAAGGGCGGCTTTGTAGTTTTTGGACGACAGGTACATGTCCGCCAGCATCTCGTGGACGGTCTCGGCGTGCCGTGTGGAAGGGTATTCCTGCAGGAAGGAAGTGAAAGCGTTGATGCTTTCGCCCAAGGCTGTTCCGCTCTGGTAGGTGGTGAGGGCGTAGTTGTACAACGCTTCCTCGCGCACGGCCGGAGTGAGGTTGAAACGCGCGGCGGCGGCAAACGACAATTTGGCTTTCTCGATGTCGCCGGTCTGTATGTAGGCCAGTCCGAGATGCAGACAGGTGTTCTCGGACAGGGTGTCCTGCCGTTCCTTGACGCGTTTGAGGTGGGTGACGGCGGCGGGATAGTCGGCCGTCTTGTATTCGGCTATGCCCAACAGGTAGAGGTCTTCGCGTTCGGGGTCGTTACCGAGGCGTTCGGCGTATTGCTCATACTCTTTCAGGTTGGCTGTCGCTACCGTGTATTTGCCTTGGGTATAGTATATCTCGCCGAGGATACGGTGTATCTCGCCGTTATTCCCGTTGTCGGGATTGTTTTCCAGCAGATAGCGGGCCCGGTCATACACTTCTTCGTAGTTCTCTTGGGCGTAATAAATCTGGACAATGTAATAGGGTACGGTCTTGTTGAACATCGCCGTATGCTCTATGTCCAAAAATTCCGGCAGCGCTTTGTTGTATTCCTTTTGCGTGTAGAGGCAGTAGGCATAATAGTATTTCCCTTGCAGGCTATACGGGTTGTCGCTGTCTTTCAGCAGTTTGAAATGCGCTGCGGCTTGGGTTGTCTCGCCCAATTGGAGGCAGGTGTATCCGCGGTAGAAGAAGAACAGGGCCTGGTCTTCGCGCCCCAACTGTTTCCATTCCACTTTTTGGAATGTCTTGGCGGCGTTCTTGTACTTGCCTTTTTCTGCCTGTAGCACACCAATCATCATCTGCACGTCGCTCATGTAGGTGGTATAGGGATAGGCGTCAAGATACCGGCTCAGGTCTTGCTGTGTTTTTTTGTCCCGTTGCTCAAAGGCTTGCCGTACTTGCCGGTACTGTTCCTCCATTTCGTTGGCGGAGGCGGTGGCGGTGACAAAGGCTATTAGGATAAGGGGAACGATTAGTTTATATCGCATAGATTAGTTTTTTTTGCGGCTTTTTTTCTGCAAACGTCTCTGCCTTTTCCGTGTAACGACACGGACCACGACGGTGACGATAATGGCGGCTATGACCGTCACGATGACGATAATGGTCGTGTTGCTCAGGTTGTCGCCGCGCACACGTTGCCACATCTCCATCATGTCTTTCATCTTGTCGCCGCAATCGTGCATCAAACAGCAGCGGTCAATGATGCTGCGGTCCGGATAGAACACTTGGTTGGCGTGTACCGAGTCGGCGCCTTCGCCGAAGAAATAGGTCAGGTCGGCGGTCTCCTCAATATCCTCGTCCTCGCACCATTCCATGATTTCCGGCGAAGCGATGACGCTGACGTAACCGATTTCTTCCATGTTGTAAATGGCGTTTTGCGGCATGCACATATAGTTGATGAAGTATGAGGCGGCTTTGGTATTCACGGCATATTTGGGGATGCACCATCCGTCAAACCACACATTGGACCCTTCTTCCGGAACGATGTAGCGCAAGGTGACGCCCATCTCTTTGCCCTCGTCTATCGCCCATTGTGCATCGCCGGACCAACTGAGGTTCAGCCATGCATTGCCCTTGGTCATCTCCTCCTTGCCGAAATCCACTTCCCAGCCGGCCACGTTGTCTTTGGCTTTTACCAGAATATCCTCAACGCGCTGCATGCGTTCGGGCGTGATGTTCTTGACAACTTCTTCCTTTGTCACTTCGCCGCGTGCTATTTCCTCGCGGTAGGCGTACAGCACCAGCACCGAATAGATGTCGCGCACGGCATCTTTCATGAAAATCCTGCCTGCAAATTTCGGGTTGAGGATAGCCCCCCACGAGCGCAGGTCTTTCTCCTCCACCCATAGGGGGTTATACAGCCAGCCCGTCGTACCCCACATATAGCCTACAGTATAGTCGCTCACGGTCAGTGAGTCGCTCATCTGCTCGAACTTGTCAATGACAAAGGGAGCCACCAGTTGGGTGTAGTCGGGGGTGTTGCCGAAATTCTTGTCTATTTTGAGCAGCAACCCTTGGCGTAGCATCCGTTCGATGATGTATTCGCTGGGGCATATTACATCGTAGTCCTCGTGTCCCATTTCTATCTGGGTCAGCATCGCCTCGTTGATGTCGAAGGTCTGATAACTGATAATCACTTCCTCGCCGGTCTGTTCGCGGTACCAGTCGGGGAACGTGTTCAGGACATTGTCAATGTCGATGTAGTCCTGCCAATTGTAGATTTTGAGCGTGTGCGCGCGGTCGGCGGGCGCGGCGTAGACCATGACGGCCGTCATGACGGCTACGCAGAGAGCGGAAAGATGCTTCATTGTTTTTGTTGTTTATTTGTTCGTATGTTTATGATTATCAATAGTACCAGTAGGGTCACAAAGATGATGGAGAACAGCGGCCGCAGTTCGGGCGTCAGTCCGCCTTTGCGGGCATCGGCGTAGATGAAAGTGGATAGAGTCTCCAGCCCGTTGCTTCCGCGAGTAAAGAACGTAACGCCGAAATCGTCGATACTCAACGTCAGCGCCAGGATGAACCCGCTCAGCATGCCGGGCCACAGTTCGGGTATCAGCACTTTGCGCAATGCCTGTCCGGGGGTGGCTCCGAGGTCAAGAGCGGCCTCATAGATATTCGGGTTCATGCGTGTCAGTCGCGGCATGACGCTCAGTACCACATACGGCGTACAGAACACCACGTGCGCGGCGATGACAGTTCCCAATCCGCGGCTGATGCCGAGGAACACAAACAGCAGGAAAAGCGATATGCCCGTGATGATATCGGGGTTAATCATCGGAACCGAATTCAGGAACAGGGTGAACTGGCGTCCTTTCTGACGCATGTTGAAGATACCGATAGCCGCCAGTGTGCCCAAGAATGTGGCTATCAATGCGGCGGAAAAGGCAATGACACCCGTGTAAACCAACGCGCGGTACAGATTCGGATCAACCCGCACTTGGTCGGAATAGTTGTAACCCGACAGCAGACTGTCGTACAGTTGCAGCGTGAACCCCGTCCAATTGCCGAACACCTTGCTCTTGGTGAACGAGAATATGATAATCAGCAGGATAGGGGCGTACAGCACCGCCAACAGTAACCACAGATAGGCGCGGCCGGCCGCTACCGACAGGGTGCCGCGCCGGTCAATACGCGATATTTTCTTTTTACTTTCCACTTTCTATAGCAGTCCTCCTTTTTGATTGTCGCTGTTGTCTTTCTGCCCGAAGAAACTGGTCAATCCGATGAATATCAGCATCACCATTGACAATGCCGCTCCGTAGTTCCACATAGTCAGACCGCCTTCACCGAAACAGCGTTGGATAAGCGAACCGAATAATGTTATCTTGTTGAGGGTCAGCAACTCGGAGATGGCGAAGGTGGATACCGTCGGCATGAACACCATCACGATGCCCGAATAGATACCCGGAGCGGATAACGGCAGTATCACCTTGACGAACACCTCCATGCGGTTGGCACCGAGGTCCTGCGCCGCTTCCAAGTAACTGACATCCATTTTTTGCAGGGTGTTGTAGATGGGGTAAATCATGAACGGCAGGAAGTCGTACACCATACCGAACAGCAACGCCCCTTCGCCTAACGGCAGTTTGAGCGTGTGGAACAATTCGACGGTGGCAATCGTGCGCAACAGGAAGTTAATCCACATCGGCAGGATAAACAACATGGCCATCACCGTGGGGGTACGGAACGAGCGCATGGCCATGATATAGGCGGCAGGGTAACCCAACACGATACATATCAGTGTCGTCAGGATAGCTATTGAGATAGAGTAGATGAAGGTGTTCACCGCCTCCGATTTCTGGGCGAACTGGACAAAGTTGTTCACCGTGAAATGTCCTTGCGGGTCAGTAAAAGCGAATACCTCAATCAGCAGCAGCGGCAGCACCACCAGCCCTATCAAAAATACGATATAGGGCCAAGCCCATGTCTTGCGTGTCAGATGTATGGCAACTTTCTTCATTCTCAATTCTTGTAGAGCCTAATCCAACTCGGTGCCACTTTGATGCCCACGCGGTCGCCGGCATCCCATATGTCCTGTGTGTCCACATACAGGTCTTTGCCTTCGTCTGTGCGTATTTGCAGGTGGTAGTGGTTGCCTTTGTACAATATGAAATACACTTCGCCGCTAATCACACCGTCTTCTTCGTCGTCTTGCAGGTTGATGCGTCCGAAGTCTATTTCCACCTGTACGCTTTCGCCGACGGCGAAACGTTCGGCCACCCGTTCGGGTATGTCCCACGCGGTGTCCAGGAACTCCACTTGGTTGTTTTCCAGTACGGTGCCTTCAAAGGTGTTGCACAGCCGTTCTTTGCGCATCACTTGGATGTCTTCCGGCTTGACCAGCATCCCTACCTGTGTGCCGGGCTCGTACGGGTGGTAGTCCTGTATCATCAGTTCGTAGCCGTTCTTGGTCAGAACGGTCATCTCGTAGTGTACGCCCTTGAAGATGCAACTCTGTGACTCTCCGAACAACTGCCATGGCCCCTCTCCGTTACTCTCTATTCCTTTGTCCTCTACTCCGCTCCTGATATAGATATCCTCCGGCCGTATCACCACATCCACTTCCGTGTTCTCGCCGAAACCGGTGTCCACGCATTCGAAATCGCGGTCGCAGAAGTGGACCAGTTTGTCTTTCACCATCACGGCGTCCAGTATATTGCTTTCGCCGATAAAGTCCGCCACAAAGCAGTTTTGCGGTTCGTTATACACAGAGTAGGGGGTGCCTATCTGTTGTATCTTGCCTTCGCGCATGACCACCACGCGGTCGCTCAGTGTCAGCGCCTCTTCCTGATCGTGTGTGACGTAGATGAACGTGATGCCTAATTTCTTGTGCATCTCGCGCAGTTCCAACTGCATGTCCGCACGCATTTTCCGGTCAAGGGCGGCCAGCGGTTCGTCCAACAGCAGCACTTCGGGCTCGTTGATGATGGCGCGCGCGATGGCTACGCGTTGTTGCTGTCCTCCGCTGAGGCTGTCAACGTTACGGTCCTCGTAGTCGGACATGCTTACCATTTTCAGCACACGTTTCACGCGGCGCGACATCTCGTCGCGTTTCACACCTTTCAGTTTGAGCCCGAAGGCCACGTTCTCGAACACGTTAAGGTGGGGAAACAGGGCGTATTTCTGGAAAACGGTATTGACGGGGCGGAGATGTGGAGGCACGTCCGTCATATCCTCGCCATTCAAAAGAATATCCCCCGATGTTGCCATTTGAAAACCCGCTATGCACCGGAGCAATGTGGTCTTGCCGCAACCCGAAGGACCCAATATGGTTACAAACTCACCCTTCTTGATTTGAAGGTTTACATCATATAAGGCGAACTTTCCGTCCTCGAACTGTTTGGACACGTGGTTCACCTCAATAAGGTACTGAGACTTTGACATCCGTTCTGCTAATTTCTAAGGTACACAAAAACGCATAAATTAAGGATATTCTATAAATTCCGCCGCAAAGATACAACAAAAATTTGGAGTGTGCAAATAAATTGTGCTTTTGCAGGCAAAAAAAATAGATTTATCTATACAAAACGGATTGTATTGTCCGTGTGTTGGGAGTTCACTCACAAAAAGACGGGCAACACAATCGGTTGTACGGCAAAGCCGTTTGCCTGCAAAAGCACAATCTTTGCGCACTTTAATAAAGACGCGACTGTATTTTCGGGGGAATGCCGCGTAGCGGCAGGCGGCGTCCGAAGATACAACAATGAATGAAATGATGAATTTATACGCTTCGCTTAATGATGAATTGATGAATAAACTTTCCACTACTCTAAACTCTAAACTCTAAACTATCCATCCCTTTTCGGGGACGTCATGGGGACGTCATGGGGACGTCAGCGTTTAGTAGCCGACTCTGTTGACCTTTCCCGAAAATGTGCAAAAGATCGGTCTTTTTTCCTCCAAAACACAAATTTATTTGCACACTCCAAATATTTGTTGTATCTTTGCAAACTCATTGTGAGTTTTATTAACCCAAAATAAGTGTATCATGATTTTACTTGCAGATTCCGGTTCGACCAAAACGCATTGGTGCCTGATGGCAGCCAACGGCGAATGTTCTGACATTTTTACGGACGGTATCAATCCGTTCTACCAGACTTCCGATGCTATCAAGAACAGCATCGCCAACCAGTTACTTCCCCAAATAGGACGCCTGATGTGGGTCGGTCCTGTTACAGACATCTATTTCTACGGCGCAGGCTGTACTCCCGAAAAAATTCCGAATTTGGTCTATGCGCTGAAAGCCGTGTTCAAACAGGCAGAGGTGGTAGAGGTCTATTCCGACATGATGGGGGCTGCGCGTGCGTTGCTCGGCCGTAAGAAGGGTGTCGCCTGTATTTTGGGTACCGGCAGCAACAGTTGTCTGTACGACGGCAAGGCGATGGTGCGCAACGTGCCGGCTTTGGGTTTTATCCTCGGTGACGAGGGAAGCGGCGCCGTGCTGGGCAAACGGTTGGTGGCCGACCTGCTCAAGAACCAGATGGGACAGGACCTGAAAGAGAAGTTCCTCAAACAGTACGAGGTAACACAAGCGGACATCATTGAGCATGTCTATCGGCAACCGTTCCCCAACCGCTATCTGGCGGGTATGAGCAAGTTCTGTGCCGAGAACATTGACGACAAACGCATCTACGATTTGGTCTATGACCATTTTAACCAGTTCGTGGTGCGCAACCTGCGCCAGTATTACGAGACGGAGCAGGGCATTGAAGATTTGGAAACGAAGAACATGCCGGTGGGTTTTGTCGGCTCCATTGCCCATTACTACCGCAACGTGCTGACCAAAGTGCTGGACGACCAAGGCTTCAATATCGCCCAGATTCTGCAAGACCCGATGGAGGGACTGAAAGATTACCATAAAAACGATGTCAAACCTACAGCCGAATAAGTTATGTTTGTAAAAGTTACCGAACAGCCGTCGCTGCATGACCGGCTGGATGAAAAACCGGTTGGGGAACTGCTCCGCGAAATGAACGAGGAGGACCAGAAAGTGGCTCTTGCCGTGCGCGAGGCCATCCCTCAAATCGAAAAACTGGTGGAAGGTATTGTTCCCCGCATGAAACAGGGCGGCCGTATCTTCTACATGGGTGCCGGCACCAGCGGCCGTCTGGGTGTGCTGGACGCCAGCGAGATACCGCCTACTTTCGGTATGCCCAACACCTACGTGGTCGGCCTGATAGCCGGAGGCGACGTGGCATTGCGCAACCCTGTGGAGAAAGCGGAAGACGACCCCGACAAGTCGTGGAAGGAATTGCAGGAACATGACATCACGCCGCTGGATACCGTTATCGGCATAGCCGCTTCGGGTACGACACCGTACGTGATTGGCGCCTTGCAACATGCACGGGAGTTCGGCTGTCTGACGGCTTCTATCTCCTGCAACCCCGATTCGCCCGTCGCGCAGGCGGCAGAGATAGCCATCGAGGCAGTGGTCGGGCCCGAGTTCGTGACCGGTTCGACACGGCTTAAGTCGGGTACGGCGCAGAAACTGATTTGCAACATGATTACCACCATTACGATGATTAAGATGGGGCGCGTCAAGGGCAACAAGATGGTGAACATGCAACTGAGTAACAAGAAACTGGTGGACCGCGGTACGCGCATGGTGGTGGAAGAACTGGGTCTGCCCTATGACGAGGCACAGAAACTGCTGTTGCTGCACGGCAGCGTGAAAAAAGCCGTGGATGCTTATCGTGAGGCGCATGCCAAGTGATTGTTCCCCACCGAATAAACCGAAACGGGAGACCTGCCAAAAGTACGGGGTTCCCGTTTTTTTATGTTATAAAACATATTATTTTATTTGCCCAATTGAAAAAAAAACACTACCTTTGCAGCGTTTTTGAACAGAAAACAAACCAAATTTAATTATTAATTAATAACAATTTCATGAAAAAAGTACTCTTTTTGTTCGCTTGTTCGCTGATTGCGAGTGCCTTGAGCGCTTCTATCACCGTAACAGGTGTGGTTACTTCCAGTGAAGACGGTATGCCCGTTATCGGCGCATCCGTAATGGAAAAGGGAACGACCAACGGTACGATTACCGACTTTGACGGCGTGTACGCTTTGACCGTAGGGGACAAAGCCGTGCTGGAGTTCAGTTACGTCGGTATGAAAACGCAGGAAGTTCGAGTTACAGGTCCGAAGCATGACGTCAAACTGTTGAGCGACGCCATTGCGATGGAGGAAGTCGTTGTAACCGCCATGGGTGTGGTACAGGAGAAGAAACGTCTGAACTTCGCCGTCCAGAGCGTTAATTCGGATGTCATCACCGAAGGCAAGTCCGCCAACTTTATCGATGCGTTGCAGGGTAAGATTGCCGGTGTGAACGTGACAACGGGCGGCGGTTCGCCTAACTCGGGCCGCAATATTGTTCTCCGTGGTGTGACTTCCATTTCGTCCACGCAGTCCAATGACCCGCTGATCGTTATGGACGGTATGCCTCTGACGGGCGGTGCCAGCGATATCAACCCGAATGATATTGAGAACGTAACCGTGCTGAAGGGCGCGGCTGCTTCGGCTCTGTACGGACAGGACGCTGCCAACGGTGTCATCATGATTACCACCAAATCCGCTAAGGAAGGCAAGGTAACCGCTACCGTAAATGCCAGCTGGGAGTTCGATACACCGGCTAACCTTATTCAGGTGCAGAATACGTTCCTTCCGGGTTCGCAAGGCTTCTATCAGGCAATGACCAAAAACGGTTGGGGCCCGATTAAGGAAGACGGTACCGTAACCTACGACAACGTGCGCAATTTCTTCAACAAGTACGGTTTCTATCACAAGTACGACTTGAACGTATCCGGCGGTACGGAGAAGTTCCAGGCTATGGCTTCCGCCAGTTATTCCAAAAACGACGGTATCGTTCCTGATGACTACCGCCAGAAGGTAACGGCTTTGGTAAAAGGTAACTATTCGCCCAACAAATACATTTCTTTCGGTATGATGGCGAATATCATTCATAACTCTTACCGTTCGGCTACCGGCGTCAGCTCCATCTACAGTTGGCCCATTGACGATGATATTACCAACTATGCCAACGAAGACGGTTCCATCCGTTTCCTCTATTTTACCAAGCCCAAACAGGGTTCTCCCTTCTCTCCGCTGTATAGCCGTTACAAAGACGAGGGCGTCAATAAGAACACCCGTACCCTTTTGCAAGGCAATATCACCATTACGCCGGTCAAGGGGTTGAATATCACCGGCCGTATGAGCATGGACCAGAACAACTACTATTATGACGGTTATTCCATCCCCCGTTTCTCGGATGTTATCGCTCCTGTTCACAACTACACGGATCCTTATCTCTGCCCCGAGGAGTTTGAGACAGTTTCCAACACCTCTACGATGGGTGCATACAGTTACTCCATGAGCGAGAGCCGCCAACTTACCGCTAACGTTATGGCACAGTATCACGCTGACCTGCCTCACGATTTCGGATTGGACGTAATGGTCGGCGGCGAATGGAAAGACAATTATTCCGTTTCGACGAAAGCGCAAGGTGAAGACTTCATCATCCCGGGTGTATATTCCATGAAGAACATCCAATACCATAACGGTGTGGGTGAGACCGGTGATTCCGATGTAGGTCACAACCACAAACGCAAAATCGGTGTGTTCGGTGAAATCCGTGCAGACTATAAGGGCTTGGCTACCTTGTCCGTTACATCCCGTTGGGACTGGTCATCCGCTTTGGATGCCAAGTATTGCCCCTATTGGTATCCTTCCATCACGGCCGGTTTGGTATTCTCGGAATTGATTCCGGGTCTGAACGAGACGGCCGGCAACTGGTTCTCCTTCGGTAAACTGCGCGGTAACTTCGCTATGGTCGGTAAGGACGCTCCTGCCTACCTGATGGACCGCCGTTTCACCCAGTTCCAGGCTCTGCCCGATGGCGGTTATTCCGCATACGCTTCGCTGACGCGCGGCTTCGAGTTGAAGCCGGAAATCACGACTTCTTGGGAGGTCGGTGCCGACCTGCGCTTCTTGGACAACCGTTTGCGTCTTGACTTCGCTTACTATAGTCTGAAAACCGAGAACCAGATTGTAACCGTCCGCGTATCCTTGGCTTCGGGTGACGTGCTCCAAACACGTAACGAAGGTACTGTAGAGAACCAAGGTATGGAGGTTACGCTCGAAGGCGACATCGTTAAACGTAACGGATGGTTGTGGACCGCAGGCGTTAACTTCGCCTACAACCGCGGCCGTGTACTCAGCTTGCCCGATGGCATGGAAGAGATTGAGGGTGACCAGTACGGTGACATCTTCTCGACCTGCTACCTCGGCGGTACGACAACGGCCATTACCGGTAAGGATTATCTGCGTACGCCCGAAGGACAGATTATTTGTGATGCCAGCGGTTATCCGCAAATCAGCCCGACCAAGTCCGTCTATATCGGTAACCGTGAACCGAAGTTCACTGCGGGTCTCTCGACATCGCTCAGTTATAAAGGCGCTTGCCTGTCCATTTTGTTTGACGGACGCTACGGAGGCGATATCGCCAACATTACCGGCCGTAACTTGTGGGTGAACGGTATGCTGCCCGGTATGGTTCATTATCGTAACCGTGAAGTCGTTTGGGACGGTGTGGTTAACGTTGGTACGGATGAAAATCCCGTTTACGAAAAGAACACGACGCCTATCGTATTGGACGCTACCACCATTACCAACTACTATTACGGTGTATCCAGCAACTTTATCGAGGACGGCTCCTATATCCGCCTCAAACACGTTGCCCTGTCTTACAGTTTTGCCAACTTGCTCAAACCTGTCAAGGGTATTGACGATATCAAGTTGAGCTTTACGGCCACCAACCTCTTTACCCTCACCAAATATACGGGTTCCGATCCTCAGATTAACGCGGATCCGGGTGCCGGCGGTGTAGGTAATGCGGGTGTTGATAACTATGCTGTTCCCACAACCCGTGGCTACAACATCTCGTTACAGGTTACTTTCTAATATATATATTAAGGTGTAACACAAAAAAACAAGATGAATATGAAAAAAGTTGTTTATATACTTATGAGCGTCATCGTATTGAATTTCTCGATGACCGGTTGCAAGGACTGGATGGATATCAATACCTCTCCTGACAACCCCGTAACGGTATCCTGTAACGTGGTATTGCCCTCTTTGCTGTTCTTCACGATTCAGCAGTGCTTCGACAATACGGAATACCAGAACTATTTGGCTCAGGCGATTACCACTACCGGCCGTACGCCGAAGGTGGAATATTCCTACCGTGGCGGTTGGGGCGGTTTCCCCGACATGAACCGTCACCCGCACTGGCGCCGTCACTATTACGAAATCGGTGTGAATGCCGACTATATGATTGAAGACGCTATCAAACAGACGGCTTACAACTATGCCCTGATAGGTTATACATTGAAACTCCACTCCCTGATGATTACCACGGACGAGTTCGGTGAAATGCCCTATGACGAGGCTTACAAGAGCAATACGCCCAAGTATGACAGCCAGGAGCATATTTATGAGGAACTGGAAAAAGAGTTCTACCGTGTTATCGCGTTGTATAACGACCCCGCATGGTATGCCGCTCCCACTAATCCGGTTATCTCCGACAAGATTGACCGTATGTACGCCGGCGATATGGACAAATACCGCTGCTTGACCTACGCATTGTTTGCACGTTACTGGGTACGCCATATCCCCAACTGGGGCGCCGGCGAAAGCCATAACCTGAAAGCCGCTTGCGACTCTGTCATCAAATATGTTGACCTTGCTCTCAACTCATGGGCTGAACCCCTGTACAAATTTGACGGCGGTACCGGTGAAAAGACCTCGATGTGGGGGCCTTACCACTCTTCGCAGGCTACCATGAACCTCGGTTGGCCGCAAGGTCGTGAGAACGCTCTCGGTGGAGCTGTTCCGACGGAGTTCCTTGCTTCCATCCTTGGCTTCTATCCCGCAGGTGCCAACTCCCTGAAAAAGACCAAAGGTGTCAGTTCGATGTACGCACTTGATCCGCGTGCCGGCCGTATGTTCCAGGCCCGTTCGGGTTATGACAAGGATCCTATCGCCATGCGCTCGCTGAAAGCCAATATCGGTTCGGATGTACAATACAACAAGAACTACAAGGCCGAGAACTTCCCGGATATGTTCTGCAACACCTCCGACTCCACCAAGGCTATCAAGGCCAGTTACCGCGCCAACCCCTATACCAAGGATGACGGTTATATCTGCATCATTACCAAAGAGGAGATGATGTTCGACAAAGCCGAGGCCTTGTATTGGAAAGGCGACAAACAGGACGCTTATAACCTGATGATTGAAGCAGTGAACCACAACATGGAACGCTACAACGTGGCTGCCGGATTTGCCGGTTATCCCGATGGCAATATTGAAACACTGATGGATATATTCAAAAAGATGCGTTTGGACTACAGCAATTTCGGTATCGACATGCTCATGCAGCAGAAGTTCGTAGCCATGTACTTGCAGACCGAACAGTGGTCGGATATCCGTCGTTACAACTATTCCGCCAAATCCAACGGTATCATGTACGACAATACCTATGTGTATGATGTTCAGCGTGTTCCGAAGAGCAAGAAAGAGGATATAGACCCCAGCAAACCCGAGTCCTATTTCTCACAGACCTATGAGTTGGTTCGTCCCTACAACCTCTATCAGCCCCACTTCCTTGTGGAAGGTAAAGACTTCATTTCGGGTGCGGACTTTACGCTCACTCCGAACGCATGGATTAACCGTCTGAATCCGGACCCCGAAACGGAAGACAAGTACAACCGTGCGGAGTTGGAGAAAATGAACGCTTACAAGAATCCCGATTATCTGCGCAAACGCATGGTTTGGCAACGCGATTTCGGTACAGGTGCCATTACCAACAAGGGTATTCCGGGTGTTGAATGGCAATAAGAAGCATTGTTGAACCGTTATATACGAAAGAATTATGAAAACATTCAGTAAAATATTCATGGTTTGTCTGGTGGCTGTAGCCTTTATGGCCTGCGACAAACACGATTCATTGGATGATCAGGTGTTCGTAGGCAAGATGGCTCCGACGGTCTATTGGTCCGTTCAGAGTACGGTTGTCACCGCCGGTGATTCCGTTCCTTTTGAGGCGCAGTACTATACCGCTTCCGGATGTCCTATCAAATGTTTGGAGGTGTGGTACAATGTGACCGAAGTGGAGTCCAAAGAAGTGTCGGCTCCCTATCTGGTAACTTTCTCTTATACGGTTACTTCCACCATTGAGCGCGAACGCCGTATTTCGACCGCCGCATGCACTTTCGACCACTATGACGATATTCTGCTGCGTCCGGGTAGCATCGAGACTTCCGGCGTTGACTCAATGGGCAAGGTAACCCGCTTCAAGGAGACTTACCGTTTCAACGACAAGTTCCCCACCAGCCCGACGCTTTCGACCATCTCGTTTAGCGATGCTACGTGGGATTCCGCACAAGTGAAGAAATACTTGGGCGAGACCTTTATGCAGGACTTCAAGGACAGTATCGAGGTGAAGTTGAAAGGTTGCGCAGGTTACGGTCACGGACCGGGTTATGATGCGGCTTTGGCCGATTCCCACTGGGCTGACTACAAGAGCATCTGGATTAACATGCGCGGCTTGGATTCCCGTGATTTCTACGCTCTTACCGACTCTGCACTGAACAAGATCGAGTCCGAGCAGGCCGGTTATGACATCTATGACTATTTCTTCAAAGGTCACCAACTGCCCGAAGCGGTGGATTCCGCTTACCTCGCGGTTGAATTTAAGGATTTGATTTACGACGGCAACGAGAACAAAATCAATTACAAGAAAGCCTACAAACTCCATGCGCAGTTGAAGTGCATCGACGAGGACGGTACGGCAGGTTTGTCTTTGGCTGCTGACATTGATCTTAATTAACGTATGATTATGAAAAAGTACATGAACATAGCCATTGCATGCCTGGTGGGCATGGCAATGACAGCGTGCAAAGACCACGTACCCGGTGAAGAACCGCTACCTACCCGCGCCATCGACTTCTCGTATGAAGTGGTTGGTGAAAAATACCTGCTGGACTACTATGTGGGTTCCACCATCATGCTGTATCCTACCGTGGACATCAAGACTCCCGTGGAATGGGATTTCGGTGACGGTACGACGGAAACCAGTAATATCGAATCGGGCGGTATCGTGATGCACAAATACACGGCTGCCGGTCACTACAAGATTACGGCCAAGGCCAACGGCGGTACCAAAACATGCGTTTTGTACATAGCCGACATCATACCGATTGTTACGCAGGTCAATGACCCCGCAACAACGGGTGAAGGATTGGTGGAAGTGTCTTCTTCGTACGTTAATTTTAACGTCGAGTTGCCTAACCCCGATTCGTTGAAAGCCATTTTCCAATGGTCTTTCCCCGCCGGAACGACGGATGAGAACGACCAGCCGGTAGAGAACTTTGTACAGCATTTCGATTTCGTGGGCACCGAGTTCACGCCCGATGTGGCTTTGGGCAAGGTTAAATTTGCCAAGGTGGGTTCGCAGTCCGTTAAACTGCAAGTGCAGTTGGAAACGAACAAGGGAACCGATGAATTCCGCAATTTGGATATGGTTACCAAGAATGTTCAGGTGGCCCTTAACGAGGCGGCTCCCACGCTGTATTATGTAGTGAAAGACGGTACCATCAATGCCATCAAGTTGCCTGCCAGCCGTACTATCGACGGTGTAATCATCGAGCCGTATGATATGGGGGTAAGTTCCGGTCAGCACATGCTGAACATCTGTTATGACAACGAGACCCTCTATCTGTTGGATTGCGGCAAGCAGTTCGTTTATGTAAACGATATTGACGGCGTTCTCGGCGACGGTAAGGTACAGGCCATGAGTGTGGATGCCAGCACCGTAGGTGTGGTTATTACCAACGTAGGCGGTACAGCCTTTAAGGATCCGTATTTCGGTTTCATTGAGGAAGACAAATTGTATTTCTCCGACCGTAACACCGGTTTCCGTCCCGTTAATACGAGTACGCGTAACGCCATCTACAGCGCGGACGCCTATCCCAGTTATGTCGAGAACAACTGGATTGGTTACTACGGAACGACTTCCATGGTTTACGGTTGTATGAACGCCTGCTTCGGCCGCGATTCGAAAGCCGAGCCTTGGTACTGGTGCAAACGCGGTATCGGTTCGGGCGTGTTCCGTTTCATGGATAGCGACAACAATGGTTCCGGCCGTTCGGACTGGAAGATTGAGGAGCAGCCGGCTTCCGGCCAGTTGTTTGAAGGCTTCTGCTGCAGTTCGTATGTTCACGACATCAAGAACAAAGTGTATTACTTTGAGTTCCATGAGGGTAGAAAAGGCTTCTTCCGTATTCCTGAGGATCAGTTGAACACTTTCCACCCGAAGGTAAGCGACGATGATGTCAATTTGTTCAACTCGTTTGAAATCAAGTATAACGGCAACTCCCTGCAATCCATTACCACCAACGGTATGGGTGAAGGTAACACGGACGAGTTCATCGGCATCTGCCAGATGGCTTTGGACGAGAATACCGGTGACGTCTATTTCGGCTTCCGTTCTGCGGACGAAACGATGGTGCCCAGCGGCCTGATGCGTTACAATGCCGAGACCGGCGAAGTGGAGCATGTCATCCAAGGCGTGAAAGTTTTCGGTGTGGCTGTTTGCCCGATACAAAGTAAACTCTTTAAATGATTGAATTGAAAAAAATAGCATTCTCTGTTTTGTGCTTTGTGCTTTGCGCCGTTTCGGTGCAGGCACAGAGCCCGAAACAGGAGTTCCGTGCCGTATGGTTCCAGACCGTATGGGCGGGCGACTGGCCTAAGTCATACAACGAGACGACCCAGAAAAAAGAGTTTACCCAACATTTGGACCGTTTCGAGCAATTGGGCATCAACGCCGTCTGTTTCCAGATTCGCAACATGTGCGACGCGGTGTACAATTCCAAGTACGAACCCTGGTGCAAGTGGGTGACCGGCACGCGCGGACAGGCTCCTAACTACGACCCGCTGGCTTACCTTATCGAGAAAGCCCACGAGCGCGGCATGGAGGTGCATGTATGGATGAACCCGTACCGTTTCGCTTCGGACGGTACGTACGGTGATTCGGAAGGCATAGAGGACTACCGCACAACCCACCCCGAGTGGATCAAGTATTGTCAAGGGGCGGGTATCTATGTCATCAATCCTTCCGACCCTGCGGTCCGTCAGCAGATTGTCAATGTTATCATGGATGTCATGGACAAGTACGACATTGACGGCGTTATCTTTGACGACTATTTTTACCAATCGGGCTACAAGGACGAGTATGACGACGAATTCTATGCTGCCAACAACCCTGACGGCTTGAGCCGGGGCGATTGGCGTCGTCATCAGGTCAACCTGATGGTGCAGGATGTGTATAATGCGATTAAGGCCCGTGCGCCGTGGTGCCGTTTCGGTATCGGTCCTGCCGGTGTAGCGGCCAGCGACAGGAGCGTGGCGGCCAAATACGGCATCAGCCCCTGTCCCGACGGCAGCGACTGGCAATATTCCGGTATCTATTCGGAGCCGGTTCAGTGGTATGTGGACCGCTCGGTTGACTATATGGCTCCGCAGGTCTATTGGCCTATCGGCGACTCCGGCAACGATTATGCCAAGATTACCCCGTGGTGGTACGAGGTGGCTCATCATTTCGGCCGTCACTGCTATATCAGCCAGTCGCTCAGCGGCTTGTCCACCACTACGCTGAACAAACCCATGAGCAAGGTCAGCCAAAGTGCGTTTGACGCCTACGAGATTAACCGCCAGTTGCAAATTAACTACGACAACACGCGTGAAAAGGCGCCTGGTATGACGTTCTTCAACGCTTCGGGTTTCAAGAAAACCAATTTTATCCGTGTGGTGACGCGCGAACAGTGGACCCATAAGGCCAAAGTGCCCGCTATGACATGGTACACCGCTCCCAAACAGGGCGTGGTGGACAATATGACGCTCAACGGACAGAATCTTACATGGACCTACCCGGCGGATGCGGTGCGTTACGGTGTGTACGCCATACCCCTGGCCAACCGCAACGATGCGGATATCATTTCTTCTTCCGCCTATTATTTAGGGATGAGTTATGCCAAGTCCTATACTTTGCCCGATGACATCACGACGGCGGCCTATGCCCTTGCGGTGACGGTCATTGACCGTTACGGCAACGAATGGGCTCCGCGTTTCTACGGTGAGGCGAAAGGAGCGACGGTGACGCCGCAATTGGTCTATCCCGCTGATGGTGGTACGATGATGTTGCCCAACCGGCTCAAATGGCAACCCATAGCCGGCGCTACCGGTTATACGGTACAGGTGAGCGAGACGGCTTCGTTTGACCATGTTTTGGTACAGGCGCAAACGGATACTTGCGCGATGAGCACCAAACCCTATATCGATTTGTCGGCGTACAAGCGGTATTACTGGCGTGTTTGCGCCCATGCAGCCAATGCCGAGAGCAATTGGTCATCCGCATGGTATTTTGACGGGCATCCGTTCTCTATCCTGTCGCCTGCCAACGGTACGGAAGGCGTGTCGCACGCTCCGCTGATAGAATGGGAGGACGCCGGCAACGACAAGACCTATGTCCTGGAAATCGCTACTGCCAACACGTTCCGTGCCTCGGAGATTGTCTATTCTGCAACGACAACGGCTACCTCTCATCAGGTGCCCGATAACAAAATAGGTTATCGTACCGTATATTATGCGCGTGTACGCACTACAGACGACAGCATGGTAACCACAACCACGCAGTTCAAGACCGAAGAAGTCGATTTTGTCGCCCCTGTGATTACTTCTCCTGCGGAAGGTGGCATTTTGGCGTATCCGACCCTGCGTTTGGAATGCAGCATAGTACCTAACAACGGGTTTAAGTTTGAGGTGTCCACCAAGGACAATTATCCGACCCGCGGTGGCTTTACCAAACGCAAATCCACCGACATAGGCGTCAATTGGGTGGAGTTTGAGGACATGGAAGACGGTGTCTATTATGCCCATGTAGCCACTTTGGTTACCAGTGCGACGGCCACGACTTACAGCAAGACGGTGCAGTTTACCTATACACGCACGACCGGTATTACGGATGTCAAGGTGTTGGATAGCAAGTTGCCTCGCAAGGTGATAACTGCTCACGGAGTAATGATTCTCCGCGAAGGCAGACTTTATGACCTGCAAGGCAAAAGGATGAAGTGATAATATATTGAATAAGGTGTGTTATGGCAACAATGACCATTAAGTACAATCCGCGTAGTGTTGTGGCAATGAGTATGCTGAACGCGATGCGAGCATCTAAAGCATTTGAGATTGTGGAGCTTCCCAAAAAGCATAAGGGCAGTTTCTACGAGTCATTGGAAGATGTTAAGGCGGGACGCGTGTATCAGGCGGCTGATGAATATGATTTAATCCATAAAATATTAGGTTGATCATGTACACCATCCACGATACCAACGCGTTTGTTGTTCACACGCACACATGCTGATATATTTGGATAAGAAACTATAATGCCGAAGTATCTGTCCATAAAAAGAGCCGAATATGCAGGCAGTTTGAGCGTCCGTTTGTTGTTTAACGACAAGCACGAGGCGGTTGTGAATGTGGGTGAGTGGATTAAGAAACACCCCCATCCCCAGTATAATCGTTTCTGCGATGAAAAGAAGTTTAAGCAATTCTATCTGGACGATATGGGAAATATAGCGTGGGGCAAGAACCGCGACCTATATTTTCCGATGGAGCAGTTATATTGTGGCAGGATAGCAGATTAAGAACAATAACAACCAATTAAGGTTGTTTATTATAAACAATTAACCGGTTTCGAGTCGTGCGTCACGTGTGGCGCGAGGGGAGAAACCACAATTATTAACCAATTAAATCATAATTTATTTATGAAAAAATTAATCGTTTTATTTGCAGCCGTTTTGTGTGCTGCAATGTCGTTTGCCGATTGCAACGAGTACGGCTGGAAGAACAAGGGCGAAATGTTCTTGGGCTTGCAAGAAGACTACAATGCAGCCAACGGCGAAAACTTGGCATGCGCCAAGGATTCGGCTGATTCCGTATTCTACAACATCGATGGTGTTTGGACTTATTGGGAGGATGCCGAGGCTCAACATCTTAGCATGAGCACTCCTGCTTTCTTCCAAGCTGCTACCTATGGCAAGGCTTCCGTTATTGATTGGCTGAATGGTGACGGTGCTGCTAAATGGGGTTGGTTGAAGAACTACATTGAGACTGTCGCTATGGCTGACTTTGCTTGGGATGCTGCTGTATGGCGTGCCGCTATCTCCGGTTTCTTCCTGCTGTCGCCGGCTAACCCGTCTTATCCGAAAACTGCTGATTTCGCAACTTCCGGTCAGTACGTTAACTTCCAACCTTATTGGGGTCAGACTTTCTGTACCGGCGGTATGGCTCATGTAGATTATGTTCTGTCTGAAGGTGCTGTCACCAACGATTATGGTTGGACGAATGGTGAGGATATGTATCAGGCTTTGGGTGCTGACGTTTATGCAGCGAAAGAAGGTGCTGTTTGTCCCGCTTTTGCCTTTGCGAGCGATTTCACAGGAAAATTTGGTGCTGCTGATCCTGCTGGTGTTACTGGTGTTGCACATGATATTGTTACGTTTGACATGACATTCTTCACCACCGAGCCTTATGCTACGAAGTGGGGTTGGTTGACTCAATATATGGATTCTATCAATAACAACTTCAAGGGATCATGTACCGGTGCTGGTGCTGCTACAGCCAGTTCTGCCGCTATGCGTTATGCTTTGGCTGCTTTCTTTGCTAATGCACAGGCTACTTCTTGGCCTTATTCCGGTGAGTACAACGGCCGTGGCGTAAGCGCTCCTGCCGCTTATATGCCGACTTGGAAGCACGCGCTTTCCAACCCGACCGATTTCGCTCCTGATTACGTAGCTCCGCTGAATGCTCCTTACAAAGAGGGTGAAACCTTCCGTGGATGGTTCCTTGACGAAATTGGTGCCGGCGAACCCGTTGATACCTTGAGCGCTGCTCTGACAGGTATGACCCTGTACGGTTTGTTTGGTAAGTATGTCAGCACGATTGCTGAGGTAATTGCTCAGGAAGACAATACCGACGCTTATACCGGCGGTGTGGTAACATTCATCAACGGTAAGAACGTCTATATCCAAGATGTAACCGGTGGTTTGTTGATTTATACTAAGGAGAATCCGACCTGCACGGTAGGTCAGAAGATTACCGTCAGTGGTAAGAAAGTTCTGTATGGTGGCGCTCCTGAAGTTAAGGACGCTGTTGTTGAAAAAGTCGAGAAGGGCACTATGCCTGAACCGCAAGTTCTGCAAATGAACGAAATCGTGGCCGGTGGCTTGAAGTATTTCGGCCAATTGGTACGCGTGAACGATATCCGTATCGCCAAGTACGATGACAAGGGCAATCCTTTTGTTGTCAGCGGTGCCGATACTATGCAGTGCTACAAGATGGTCATTGACCAAACTGAGTTCCCTGTTGGACAACGTGTTAACTTGACCGCCATCGTAGGTTACTACAATGCTTTGCAATTCGTTGGTGACATTGCCGGCTTTGAGAAGATTATCTATCAAGGCGAGAAAGATCCCAGCGTTTACGATGTTCTTGAGTTCGTTGACGAAGAGGGTGTAGTTGGTCCTGCCGGTGAAAGTTACAAGTACACCATTGCCAACGACTGGTTGATTTCTTCCAACCTCGGCAACTGGGACAAGAACAAACCCAACCAAGTGGCTGAACAGTGCCGTGGTATGGCTGTTTCCAACGGTATCATCTACATCACTTACCGTTCGAACAACACACCTGAACCCGGTGACCTGAAACTTATCCGTTACGATGCTGCTACCGGTGAGAAACTGGCTGACCTGCCTCTGGCTCACTACATCTTCAACCAACCCGAGGCCGATACAACCGGAACCCGCGTTGTCGTTGACGAAGAGACCGGTTTCACTTATCTGGCTCCGGGTTATGAATGGAACTATGACGAGTTCACTACCGGTATAATCTTTGGTCCGAACACCGATATGCACGTTGACTACGACGGCAACATCCTCGTTGCCAACCTGCCGACTGAAGGCCATGTTTATCAGATTTGGAAACTCTTGGCTGACGAAAACGGTAACCTGAACGGTGAAGGCGAACTTGTTCTTTACGTAGGTGGCAACTCCGGTATTACCGACTTTGCTGCCCGTTATCCGGATGACGAGGCTATCCGTCTGGACCGCTTCGACCTTGCCGGTAGCGTAGATGGCGACGCTTGGATTTTTGCTCCGAGCCAGAACTCTTCTATCGTTTACGAGATGGATGTTACGGACGGCAAATGGGACGGCGAATGCTGGCACGTTGTTTGCCAGAGCACCAACGGTGCGTTCAGCTACAGCCCGCGTATGTCTGTTGTTGACGGTGGTGAGGCCTTCTATGTTGACGGTTTCGTTGATTATCCCGAACTGTTTGACATCGACGGTAACTTGCTGGAAAGCTTCCGTGGCGTATTCACCGAGGAAGGCGAAGAAATCAATCCTTCTTGCGTAGAACTCCTCTACAATATAGACGGTACCGCTTCGGCTACCGGTATCTGCGGTGTTCACGAGTTTGAAGTAGGTGGTGCTTACTTCATGGCTATGGGTGCCGGCAGTTACGAAGGTGCTTATCAGCCCTTCGGTTCACACACCATCTATCGTTTCAAAGACGAGAACCGTCACTTCTATGAGATGCAACGCGCTTGGGAAGTATCTGCAGACGGCTTCGGTGCCAACAAGAACGCTCAGTTCAACTACATGCAGGTATCCCGCAAAGTTGACGAGAAGACCACCGAACTCTATCTGTTCGTTGCTGAAAACGGTATTGGTAAATATACCATCACCGCTGACAAGGTTATCGGCGGCGAAACCGGTCTGAAAGCCATCATGACTAACACTGATGAGGTTCGCAAAGTGATGCATCGTGGAACCATGTACATCATCCGCAACGGTCACGCTGTTACAACGATGGGTCAAATCGTAAAATAAACCGATAAGGTTTCCATAAAATGGCGGGGCGGCAATTTGCCGCCCCGCTTTTTGTTTGCAGGGCCGTCTTGAACAATTTATAAAACCTACCTTACGAATTATTTGCAAATATGAAAAAAAATCACTAACTTTGCAGCGATAAATTGAGAATAGAAAAAAAACAATTATATCATGAAAAAGTCCTTTGTTTTTCTTTTGATGGCGGCGATGGCTTTGCCGGCCGCGAGCCGCGGGGTGCTGACGTTGAGTAACGGCGCCTACGATGTGGATACCCTGCAACACCTGCAAGTCGGTCCCGGCACATGGTACACCGCTGTGCGCATGACCCAGCAGGGCGGCGGCTCCTATCCGCTGAACGTGTTTATCACACAAGTCGATGCCACGAATCCGTACATCTCGTTCGAGGCCGTGCTGGCCAAGGATTCGATTATCGGCACCGAGAAACCGACCGCGATGGCCAAACGCAAGACACGCGACGGACACCACCTGATAGCCGGCACCAATGCGGACTTCTTTACCACCAGTTCGACCGCTATCCAGGAAGGTACCGGTAGCCTGATGTACGGCCGTCCCTCCGGCGGCGTGTTCATCGGCCACGAAGTGGCGACCTTGCAGTCCAACAAACGCCAGTCGTTTGTGGTGGATGACGCCAACCGCCCGTACATCGGAGCGTTCACACGGAAGATGACCGCCAAAGTGAACGGGGAGAAACTGACGATATACAATGTCAATTATACGCGCTCCAAAGACAAACTGACGCTGTTCAACCACTTTAACGGCGCCCGCACGACCGCCTGCACCGCCGGTACCGAGGTGCTGTTGTCCTTGAAAGCCGGCCAGACTTGGGGCGTGAACAAAGAGGTGGCACTGACGGTGGAGAAGGTGGCGCAGAACAACGGCTATATGCCTATTCCTGCCGACAAGGTGGTGCTGTCCGGCAACGGCGAGATGGCCGACAAACTGAATGCGCTGCAAGTCGGCGACGAGGTAACGGTTAATCTGGATTTGGCCTGCGGCGGACAGAAAATAGATATCGCCCATGGCGTGGGCGGTCCCGATGCCACCAAGTACGCGCAGATGCTGCGTAACGGCATAGTGGTGACCGACAGCACATGGACTTCCCGCGAACCCCGTACGGGTATCGGCTACAGCGTAACGCGCGACACGGTGATTTTCTGTGTCATTGACGGCCGTACCATCGCTTCGTCGGGCGTGACGACCGACAACGAAGGTCGCATCATGCAGTTCTTTGGCGCCTATGACGCCATCAACCTTGACGGCGGCGGCTCGTCCTGTATGCACATTGAGGCGCTGGGCGGACAGGTCAATGTGGGTTCGGATGGTTCGGAACGCGCGGTAGGCGACGGATTCTTTGCCGTCTGCACGGCTCCTGAAGACCCTGCGGTAGCGAGCATGTTGCCGTATGAACCGACCCTCGTCCTGCCCAAGTACGGCTATACGCGCCCCCGTTTCTACAGTTACAACCAATACGGCGTGATGCTGTCCACCGACCAGACCGACGTACAACTGAGTTGCGACCCTGCAACGGGGTACTTCATGGAGGACGGTGTTACGTTCATCGCCTTGTCGAGCGGTGACATCACCGCGACTTGCGGCAACGCGTCTGTCAAGGTGCATGTGGAGGTGGATGCGTCCGCCGAAGTCAGTTTCCGTCTTGACAGCGTGCTGGTGGACCGCGTCAGCAACTACGCGATTGAAATCAGCGGCGTGGCCGGCGGCAAGGAGATAGGCGTTCTGCCGCAGGCACTGACATGGACCTCGGACGACCCGTCCGTGGCGGCGGTGGACGAACAAGGCGTGCTGAACGGATTCAAAAACGGCACAACCCGCATCGAAGGGACATTGGGTACCTTCAGCGACGAAATGGCAGTCGCGGTGGAAATAGCCTCGGCCGAATATATGCCGGCGCAGTTCACGGCGAACAAGGATACGTCTTTTACTTCGGTACGCAATATCAAAATCCCTTTTGAGGTCCGTGAACGTGTGTACGGATGTCCCGATTCATGTCTGGTGACCGTCCACACGTCGGCTCCTATACAGACGCTCACGCTGACCGCCCGTGCGCACCGCGCCGCCGAAACGGTGTCGGGCAAATATGCGGACGTTGTCCCCACGGGTATCGACTACACCTACAGTATCCCTCTGCAATCGCTGTTCGGAACAGACCAGGCCGTCTATCCGCTGCAGTTGGAGGAACTGTCCTTTGCTTTGAAAGACCCCAAGAAAAACACCAACTACAACTTGCAGGTCAAGCAGGTGCGCTTCCACTACGCCGACTGGGAACAGGAGACAGCGTTGCCGAACATGTCCGGCAAACAACCGGTCGCCTGCAGGAAAATAGTCGAAAACGGCCGTATCTACATCCTGAAAAACGGTCTCCGCTACAATATCCTCGGAACGAGGGAGATGAGGTAAATAGAGAATAGAAAATCAATTGTTCAACATAAATGATAAATGCCATGAAAAGAAAATGTATCTTGTTGTTTGCGCTGGCCGTATGCACGGGGCTTTGCGCGCACATCCGCGTTGTCAGCGACCAAACGGTCGGCAACGGTTTTTATCCGCGTTTTCAGGATGCCGCCACGTTGACGGTCATTGAGGAGGAAAACGCCGATTACGAGGACAGCACGCCCGTTACGGGGTTGGCTGTGGATAACGAAGACCTGTGTCTGAACCTGTACCGCGACGGTGTGCGGACAATACTGACGCCCGACGGCAGCGACGTGAACTATATCTGGTCGTCCCTTTCGCCGGACGGCACGATGATTCTCTACAACACGCGCAAGGGCACTTCCGTATGCGATTTGAACGGCCGCAAACTGTACTCGTTGGGGCATCTGAACGCCCCCGTATGGTACGGCAACGCACATGTGGTCGGCATGCACGACACAAGTGACGGCCACCGTTTCACGGGGTCGAGCATCGCCCTCTATACTTTGGCTACGGGGATTGAGACCGAACTGGTGCCGGCGGACAAGTTCGCCATGTACCCGGCAGTGGACGCCAAGTACGGCCGCGTGGCCTACAACACACTGGAAGGCAAAGTGCATTTGGCGCAACTGACCTTGACGGACGAGCTTATCGTGCCCGTTCAGCCGCGTCTGGTGAAAGCCGGTACGAAAGACATACGCCGTCAGCGGCTTCCGCAGGCAGGGAGCATGAACCCGTCCGATTTGAAAATCTATATCAATCCCGGCCACGGCGGACACTGGTCCAACGACCGCAACATGACCATCTATCCCTACGCTTCGGGTGACGTGAACGGTTTCTGGGAGAGCAACTCCAATTTAGACAAAGGTTTGGCGTTGGATTCTATGCTCCGCGAACTGGGCGTGCAGACCAAGATGTCGCGCCGCACGAACAACGACGGCGGCGGCAACGATGCCGACCTGCTGGACACCAAACTCAAACAGGGCACCATCACCAAGGCGCAGTACGATGACATGCTGGCCAACGGTGACGACCGTTCGCTGAGCGCCATCGTGGCGGAGTCGAACGCATGGAAACCCAATTTCATGATTTCTATCCACTCGAATGCCGGCGGTCCGTCCAATTATGTGCTGGAACTGTACGCCGGTGTTGATCCGGACGATACATATACCTATCCGACACCGACCCCCTGCTCGGACGAGAGCCGCGCGGTGGTGACCGTCATTGGAGATCTGCTGCAGTCGAACACCTTGACACCGTGGACGAACTCCAGCCCCATGATACGCGGCGACAAATCCTTCGGACGTACGGCCATGCACTGGAGTGACGGCTATGGCGTATTGCGCCGTTTGACAAGTGCCGGTACCATCTCCGAGGGCTCGATGCACGACTATATCCCCGAGACCTATCGTCTGATGAACATCGACTATAAGCGCAAAGAGGCATGGTATTTCACCAAGTCGTTCCTGAATTACTACTGCGGCCGCCAACTGGCTGCCGGCGTGATAGGCGGACAACTGCGCGATGCTAACAACAAACAACTGTTCCCCGACATCGTGCGCCAGCGCAAGACGAACGACGAACTGGATCCCTTGTGCGGTGCCACTATTGAACTGCTGCAGGGCGGTGAAGTCATCAAGACCTATACGACGGACGAACTCTACAACGGCTTGTTCTATTTCTTCAACCTTGTGCCCGGCACCTACACTTTGCGTGCATCCAAAGAACATTACTACACGCAGGAACGTGTGGTGGTCGTTACGGCGGATAATCTGCTGTGTGAGACGATGTTGATGAACATGTGCCGTGAGACGCGCCCTGAGGTCATCAGTTACAGCCCCCATCCGGCGCAACTGACCGACTCGGTGGAGGTGAGCGAGAAGATTGTGTTCAACTTCAACTGGGACATGCTGGAGGAACCGACACAACAGGCTTTCTCCATATCGCCGGAGGTGGCGGGAACCATCGAGTTCTCCAACTCGCAAAAAACGATGACTTTTACTCCCGCCGAGTCGTTGAACCCGGGCGTGGAATATACGGTGACGCTGGCCTCGACGGCTTGTCATCCGGATACGAACTATGTCAACACGATGGCGGAAGATTTCGTGTTCAAGTTCCGTACCCGCAACCGTGCCGGATTGCAGTTGTTGCAGGCTTATCCCGCCAACGGCGCGACGGATGTGTCGCTCAATCCCACTATCATGCTGGTTTTTGACGCTCAGTTGGCCGGTGGGGCGAAGTCACAGGCGGGCAACGAGTTCGAGATAACGGACGGCAACGGCTTCAGTTTCAAACCCACCTCCCGTCAGTTCACGGCCAACAGCGTGTCGGCACCTTACGGGTCGGGGCGGTTTGAGGTCAATACGGCCTTGCAGCCGAATACGGCCTATACGCTGATTATCAAACAGGCGTTGGCCGACCTGAACGGCGTGCATGTGCTCAATCCCATTGAGGTCAAGTTCACCACCGGAACGGGTGTCGAACCTGTTCCTGAAGGCGAGATAATCAATGCGTTGGACAGCCTGTTCTTTGTTATGAATGCGGACAAGTCCGCCAATGTGAGCAAGAAATCCATCATGTTGAACACCGCCAAATCGGTGCAGGGCAGCGCGTCCAACAAAGTGTCCTACACCTTTGCCGATGTTACCGAGCCCGCCGAACTGTATCTGGAGCCGAAGGAGTTCTATTTCTTCCGTTCCGACAACGGTTTCGGAATGGATGTCTATGGCGACCTCAGTTATAACGAAATCTATCTGGACCTCGTGACGGACGGCGACATGCGCACCGTGCTGTTGGGCACTTTGGACTATGTGGGTTGGAAACACTTGCGCGTGGCACTGGACGCCCTGCCCGAATCGGTTGATTTCCAGTTGCAGGGCATCCGCATCGTCCGCACGGACAACGTCCTTTCCGGCGCCGGCGAACTCTATCTGGATCGCATGATGCGTTTTGTGGTCGAGCCTACCGATTTCCGCACAAGCAAGATATACGATTTCAACGGCAAGTGCATTCGCCACGGCCGCCTGATGATAAAGTCAGACAATCAATGGTTTAACGCTAAAGGTCAGCAACTATGAAAAAATTAACAGCCCTTTCTTTATTTTTCGTCCTCTCGTTTTGGGCAACAGTATGTGCTACCACTTCCGTTACGCTGAACGGGGTAGCATACAACATGGACACCGTAACGCACTATAAGGCCGGTCCGGGCGCCTACTATTATTTCCTGCGCCTTAGACGCGCCAGCGACAACGCTAACCCGCAGGAGGTGTTTATCATGAAAGTGGACACCAAGAATCCCTATATATCTATCGAATCGGTGATGGGCAAGGACCTGCGCGTCGGTTTGGAGCGTCCGTCATCTATGGCGGAACGCAAAACGACCGACACCAAGATTTATTTCACCGGCACCAACGGTGATTTCTATGCCAACAGTGCGCCTATCGGTCCGACCGTCTGCGCCAACGAGTACGTCAATACCGCCAACGAAAAGAACTTCCAGGCGGCTGCGGTGGGCGAAGACAACCGCGGACTGCTCAGTTTCCGCGCGATGTTCAACAGCACCCTGACCGTCGGCGATCAATCCTATACCATTACCCGAACCAATGCCGGACGTGATGCGGACGAACTGGTGTTCTATAACCACTATGAGGGCAAGACCACCGGCACCAACGCCTATGGTTTGGAACTGCTGTGCCGTCTGCCCGAAGGCGAGGAGTGGCATACCAGTGGTGTCTTCCACCCCGTTGTGGTAAAGAAAGAGTCGCGTGTGGGCAATATGGCCATTCAGGACGGGCATTTCGTCCTCTCCGCACACGGTCAGGCCGAAACGTTCCTGAATGCGGCGCAGGTGGGCGACACGCTGTTGATGAATTTCTCGCTTGACCTGTTCAATACCGACAATGTACAGACCGTCAAAGGCGCCTTGGTAGGCTGCTGCAGTGGAGCGGACAACTATAAGATGCCCGTCCATGACGGCAATATCGAAACGGAGCCCGCCTATATATGGAACGAGAACCACCCGCGTACCGGTTTCGGCTATACGCAGGACAACGACACCGCCATCTTCTGCGTGTGGGACGGACGCAACTCCAAACGCTCCGTCGGCGCCACCACCAAGATGTTGGGCGAACTGATGAAATATTTCGGGGCATGGAACGTGCTCAACCTTGACGGAGGCGGCTCCAGTTGCCTCTATATACGGAATTTCGGACAGGTCAATAACGGCAGCGATGGCAACGAGCGCACCGTTTCCAACGGCTTGTTTGCCGTAGCCAACCTGCCCGAGGTGGACAATACGTACGCCGAACTGGTGCCGTGGACGCCTACGCAGAAAGTGGCTAAATACGGCGTTATCGTACCCGAATGTCTCGGCTACAACCAATACGGACTGATGCTGGCCGATACGGTGCCCGATGTCGAAGTCGTATGCGACCCGTCTGTCGGCTATCTCAACGACGAGCATAAGGTCGTGGCGCTGACCGGTGGCGAGATTACCGTCAAGAAGGACAATGCGGTAACGAAGATGTTCATTGAGGTGGCGGACAGTCCTGTGGCTTTGCGCTTGGATACCGTTCTGTTGGGGAAGGGCACCGCTTACAATGCTGAGGTACAGGCTATTGTGGACGGCAAGCCGATGCCTGCCTACGCGCCGGCGTTCAATTGGGCGGTAGAGGATGAGACCATCGCTTCTGTTGATAAAGGCGTCATCACCGGTCTCAAATCCGGTATTACCCGCGTGTCGTGCGGAGTGGGGGATTTTGCCGATACGATGGTCGTCGTGGTTGAGGTTCCCGAAACGCCGGAGGTCGTCATGGCTACTACGGCGGACACCACCGTCAGTTTCACTTCAACCCGTAACGCTACCATTACGCTGCTCGTCAACGAACGTCTCTACGGTGTGCCCGACTCAATGCGTATCGTTGTTTGCACCGACGCCCCTGTCTCCGTGTTGGATATAAGCGCCGGCGTGCATAACAGTACCGAAACGGTCAGCCACAAGAGGGCTGACGCCGTGCCCGTCAACGAGGATTATGCTTACCGTATCGCTGTGGCGGATATGTTCAATGTTGCCGACCGGGGTATCTTCCCTCTGACGTTGCAACAACTTAAGTTCTCCTTGAAGGACCCTAAAAAGAACAAGAACTACCGCTTACAAATCAAGCGCATCGAAACCGTCTATGGCAACTATGCGCCTTCCGCCCTGCGGACCCTCCGTCCGGACGATGCCGTCAGGACCGACAAGATGCTCCGTCACGGCCGCATGGTCATCCGCAAAGACAACCGGTTGTTTGACGCCCAAGGCAAACAGATAAGGTAATAATTGATTTCTAACCTAATTTATCATAACCAAAATGGCAATCCGATATTGGCTTTCTCTTGGGGCTTTGTGCCTCTTCCTTCCCGTCTTGGCGGGACAAGTGACAATAGATGGTGTCCCGTTCGATGTGGACACCCTGACACGCTATCAGGCCGGCCCGGGTACATGGTACACGCAGGTGCGTCTTTGGCGTGCAAGCGACCATGCCAAGCGGCATGATGTCTATTTGTTGCAGGTGGACAGGACCAATCCCTATATACAGTACCAGACCGTGCTGGCCAATGACCGCCTTATCGGAACGGAATGCCCATCCGCCATGGCGCAGCGCAAGACGCGGCCCGGTAGCGTCTATTTCGCCGGCACCAACGGTGATTTCTATAACTCCGGTTTCCGCGGTTTCAAACACGGCGTTCCCGACGGTACGTTCATCACCGAACGCACCCTTGCCCATACGCCTATGCAGGGGCGCGAACCGCAACCCTCTGCCATCGTCGGTCCCGACAACCGCTTCTATTTTGGGCGGGGACTGAGTACCGATGTCATGGTGGTGCGCCCTTCCGGAGAGACGATGCGGTGCAACCATGTGAACTACGACCGCAGGGACAACGAACTGGTTCTTTACAACGTCTATAACGGAGCCTCTACGCTCACCGAGACAACCGACGGCACCGAGGTGCGTTGCGTCATCAACGAGGGACAGCGGTGGAGCACCAACGGCAGCCTTACCGTCACGGTGGAAAGCCTTCACCCGAACAGCAAGGAGACGCCGCTCGACGCCTCGCATGTCGTCCTCAGCGGTGTGGGCGACAAGAAAGCCTTTGTCGAATCGTTGGCCGTGGGGGAGGTGCTGACCCTCAATATCCATACATGGATTCATACGGAAGGCATAACGGATGCCCCCGGCACCATCGTCGATTATACACAGAACTATATCCCGCGTTACAGCGGCATCTATGACCTTGACAGTATCTCCACCGATTTTGTATGCGCGCTCGGCGGGCAGGACAAGGAACGTTTCCTTGTCAACGGTGTTATTTTAGAGACTTGGGCCGAAACCCATCCGCGTACCGCTGTCGGCGCTTCCGTTACCGGCGACACGATTATACAGGTGGTTGTGGACGGACGTGGGGCCAGTACCGGCATGACCCTCGGTCAGATGGGGCAGATGATGCGCTATTTCGGGGCATGGAACGCTATGAACCTCGAAGGCGGCGGATCCAGTGCAATGTATATACGTCATAAGGGAGTGGTCAACTCCCCATCCGATAACGGTGTGGAACGCGCCGAGTCGAACGGGCTGTTCGTTGTCTGCAACACGCCCGAGGACAATACGGTCGCACGCCTCGTGCCGTACCGCAGCAGTTTCCGGCTGCCTAAATACGGCTACGCGCGGCCGCAGTTCATGAGTTACAACCAATACGGGCTGATGCTGTCCGACAACGAGCAGGACCTCCAACTCTCCTGTGACCCGTCCGTCGGCTATGTGCTGGAGGACGGCAGCACCTTTGTGGCCCTTGGCAGCGGCGACCTCACTGTCAAGAGCGGCAATGCCGTCTGTGTGCTGCCTGTTTCCGTGGAAAGCGGTGCGCAGCCTGAAATACGGCTTGACAGCGTCTTGGTCGATGCTTGGAGCAACTACACGATTGAAATCAACGCCGAGGTGGACGGGCAGACGATGGGTATCCTTCCTTCCGCTTTGGACTGGACCTTTGACAAACAGGGCATAGCCCGAGTGGATGAATTCGGTCAATTGAACGGACTGGCCAACGGTGTCACCGTCCTGCACGGCTCGTTGGACGGCTTCTCCGACGATATACAAGTGCGCGTCGAGATAGCCGACAGCGCCGTACTTGCCGTGCGTTATGCCTCGGATACGACCGTGCGCTTCGCCTCCACACGCACCGCCTCGCTGGAATTGCCCGTGGGCAAGAAACTCTTTGCACGCCCCGACTCGCTCCGCGTGACTGTCAATACAGACGCTCCGGTCGCATCGCTGGAAATCAAATTGAAGGCCGCCGGCGTTGCAGAGCCTGTGTCCTATAAGATGGCAGATAAACCCGCAGTGGGGCAGGACTATGTCTATCGCATGGCGATTGCCGATATGTTGGACGTGTCCGACCAAGCCGTCTATCCCTTGATGCTGGACCGGCTCCGTTTCGCGTTTAAGGACCCCAAGAAGAATACCGACTACACGGTTCGCATCAAGCGCATCGAGGCCGTCTATGGCCGTTTCCTTCCGACGGATCTCCCGCGCCTGACGGACGGCAAACCGGACACAGCCGTCAAGACGCTGGAACACGGTCGTTTGGTCATTTATCGTGACCGCCGCCGTTTCTCGCCCCTCGGCACACGTCTCGGGAATGAATAGTCTTGTGTTTAGTGGATTGTAGAGTGGAGTTTAGAGATTGGAGGGGCAGAGAACATTCGGCACATTTTTTCATGCAACAAAGCAACAAGGCAACAAAAAAGTATACGATGAGTATAGGGTGAGTATAGGATACCTGTACTGCACACTGCGCTCCCGTTTGTCGTTCGTGTTGGGGCGGATGCTTAACTTCCACAACCCATTGCCGCAAAAAACTATGCTGACATTGCTGACAAGAAAATGCTTTTTTTCTATGTAGATATATATTACTCATCCTATGCACGAAAATATATACATATAAGAAAATCATGTCAGCAATGTCAGCAGAAAATATTGAAAAATGCGTTTGAAGTCGTACCTTTGCAGTCGGAAACAATAATATCAGTCAGATCAATGCACCGGCAAATTAAATTTGCGTAAATCAAAATTTTTTAGTAATTTTGTGAGTAAATTGAAAAAGAAATAGTATGGATTCAAATAAACTCATAACTTTTCAGGGTGAGCAGCAACTCTATACCGATGTGTGTGCCATCATCAGCGAGGCGCGTCGGCATGTGGCAACGTATGTCAACGAGGAAGCGTGTTTAATGAATTGGCGTGTAGGCAAACGTATCAAGGAAGATGTTCTTCTCAATAAGCGAGCTGAGTACGGTAAGCGTGTGTTACTTAATCTCGCCAGACGTCTTACAGAGCAGTTTGGTACGGGTTGGGGACATAAAAAGTTGTTACATTGTCTCCGCGCTGCAGAGACTTTTACAGAGGAGGAAATTGTCTCCGCATCAAGGAGACAATTGACTTGGACGCACCTCAAGAACATTATGTATATCAACAATGAGTTGGAACGCAAGTTTTATTTGGAGATGTGCCGTGTGGAGCATTGGGATACGCGTACGTTGGCAGAAAAGATTGACGGTCAACTCTTTCAGCGAACTGCTATCAGCCAACGTCCGGAGGATGTTGTTCGTCGCGAATTGGCGAATTTAGAGCAAACCGACATGCTGCATCCCGACGTGGTTTTTCGTAGCACATATATTCTTGATATGTTGGGGTTACCGGATATTTACACGGAGAAAGATTTAGAAGATTCCATCTTGAATTGTTTGGTGGAGTTCATTCATGAGTTAGGTTCGGATTTTACTTTTGTGGATCGTCAGAAACGGATTACGGTAGATTCGGAAGATTACTATATCGACCTGCTTTTCTTCCATCGTGGTCTCCGTCGCTTGGTAGCCATTGACCTCAAGTTAGGTAAGTTCAAACCGGCATACGAGGGGCAGATGCGTCTATATCTTCGCTACCTCAATGCTAATGAGCGTAAGGAATGGGAAGAAGAACCAATTGGATTGATTTTGTGTAGTGAAGGCAATACGGAGCATATCCAGTACTTGATGATGGAAGAGAAGAGTGATATCCGCGTGGCGCAATACTTTACGCAGTTGCCGGACCAGAAACTATTGGCTGATAAGCTCCAACGCGCCATTGCCATCGCCCGTGAGAGACAACAGGAAAACAGGCAATAAAAAATGTACCGAAATCGGTATAATTAGAAAAATCCTATTGTGTAAAACAATGTTAAATAGATGTCAACAAAATAAATAATCATTAGATTATGGCACAATATATTGGAAAGACAATTAGCAATGTAATTTGCGAGATGGTAAATCGTACAACTTTTTTACCCGCAATTCAACGCGAGTATGTTTGGACTCCGTATCAAATTGAAAAGTTGTTTGATTCTCTAATGTGTGACTATCCTATTAACACATTCTTGTTTTGGAGAATTAGGGAAGAAGACAAGAAAAAATGGACGTCATACGAATTCTTACGCAATTATGACTATCGAAATCCACATAATGATTATGCAAATTTAGATGGAGTAAACAATGATATTTATTTGGTGTTGGATGGACAACAACGGTTGACATCGTTAAATATCGCGCTGCGAGGTTCTTTTACTTACTTTTACCGTAAACCTCGCAAAACATATTTATATCTTAATTTGCTACATGCATCCCCCAATGATAATCCCGAAGAATTAACCTATCAATTTTTATTTCGAGAAGATGATGTGCCTTCTCCCAAAATGAACGAGCCGCAATTATGGTATAAAGTTGGTGAAATTCTTAATTATGAGGATGCTGAATCAGCAAAAGAAGCATATGAACCACATTTGAATGGTTTAGAAGATGAACACAAGAAGGCTGCTAGGCGTTTAATAGGTCTATTGCATCACCATATTAAAACCAAAGAAGTAATTAGTTTTTACGAAGAAAAATCCGATAAATATGATAAAGTCATGGAGATTTTTGTTCGCACTAACACCGGCGGTCAAAAGTTAGAGTATAGTGATATTTTACTTTCTACGGCAACGGCTAAATGGAAACACCTCAATGCGCGCGAGGAGATTAATAACTTTACCGATGAAATCAATGCAATTGGAGATTACCACTTTGGAAAAGATTTTGTAATGAAAGGTGCTATGTATCTCACAAAAGATTTGCCAATTCAATATAAACTCAGTTCTTTTACACAAACCAATTTAGAAACAATTGAGGAACATTGGGAAGAAACAAAGATGGCTATTCGTGATGCTGTTTATTTAGTCCATAAGTTTGGTTTTACAGACAAAAATTTAGTTACTAAACTTGCTTTATTGCCAATTGCTCAATATTTGCGCAATAAAAATTCTGCGAAGTATATTGGTTCCACTATTCAGTCCGATGTGGTGGACCAAAACAATATCCAAAAGTGGTTGATTATAATCACATTGCGTAATCTTTTAAGTGCATCTACGGACACTACTTTGACGCGCTTGAGAAAACTGATTGGGAATACAAAAGATGCATTTCCTTATCAATCCATTATGCATGACTTTGGTATTAAAGGATTCTTTACAGACGACGAAATAGAGAATTTCTTATCATATAAACATGGCAGTCGTCATTCATACCTTATTCTTTCCTTGTTATATCAGGGGCGAGATTGGAAAGATCGTACATTCCAAGAAGATCATATTTTCCCATATAGTAAAATTCAACGAAAAGAGTTGAAGAAACTTGGATATGATGACGATAAAATTACTCGATATATCAATTTGCGTGATACTATTTGTAATCTTGAATTGTTAGATGGTCCGGAAAACAATGCTAAAAATAACCAAGATTTTGGAGAATGGATTACAACTCGGGATGCCAACTTCTGTCAGCGCCATCATATACCTAATACAGTATCATACACAATGGATGATTTTGAAAGTTTTATAGCAGAACGTCGCATTTTATTAACAACTATTTTACAAAAATTAAATTTGGATAATTAAGGAAACAAAAATAATATACAAATAAATTATGAAAGTACATTTCGCTGATGTTGTCGCAGAGGTACGTGAGTTTAATTACAAGAGAACTTACGATGGACAATTAGAGGGCTCGTATGCATACTGCACTCCCGTTTGTCGTTCGTGTTGGGGCGGATGCTTAACTTCCACAACCCATTGCCACAAAAAACTATGCTGACATTGCTGACAAGAAAATGCTTTTTTTCTATGTAGATATATATTACTCATCCTATGCACGAAAATATATACATATAAGAAAATCATGTCAGCAATGTCAGCAGAAAATACTGAAAAATGCGTTTGAAGTAGTACCTTTGCAGTCGGAAACAATAATATCAGTTAAGGTAGGTTCTATAAATTTGGTCGAGATG
>JAZLGG010000055.1:0-9974 GCA_045616185.1 Paludibacteraceae bacterium | reverse complement strand
ATAAAACAATACTACATATCCAGCACAAATTAAATAGACGTCCAAGAGAAAAATTAAATTTTGATACACCTTTATTTCGCTTTTCAAAACATTTTTACTAACTTTGCAACAAAATTGCATTTGCTGTTGGACAGTACATTTCTCGAAACGGATAAATTATTTATAAAAAATTTGCGTACTCCAAATTTTTGTTGTACCTTTGTAAACTAAAATGGTGAACTATGGCACGAACGGAAATATCCACATTGGGTGAATTTGGACTGATACGGCATTTGACTGACGGCATACAACCCGTCCAACCGTCCACTTGCAAGGGCATAGGCGATGATGCCGCTGTCATTAATCCCTGTTGTCTGGAGCAAGGGGCAAAGAATAGGAAACAAGGACAGAAGAGAATACTGATGACCTCCGACTTGTTGTTGGAAGGGGTGCATTTCAACCTCGAATACGTGCCGCTCAAACATTTGGGCTACAAGGCTGCGGTGGTGAACTTTTCGGACATCTATGCCATGAACGGCACACCGACCCAACTGACGGTCAGTCTGGGCGTGTCGGCGCGTTTCAGCGTGGAGGACTTGGAGGAGTTATATAGCGGCATACGCCTCGCCTGTGAACGCTACCGGGTTGATTTGGTGGGCGGAGACACCAGTGCATCGTTGACGGGTCTGACCCTCTCGATTACGTGTCTTGGTACGGCGGAGGATAAAGATATCGTTTACCGCAACGGTGCCCAAGTGAACGACTTGATATGTGTCAGCGGGAACTTAGGCACGGCGTATATGGGGTTGCAACTGCTGGAACGTGAGAAGCAGGTCATGCAGGCCAACGACCACGCAACCCCTCTTTTCGAGGGACGCGAGTACCTGCTGGAACGCCAACTCAAACCCGAAGCGCGGCGCGACATCATCGACAAACTGCGGGAAGCCGGCATCCGTCCGACCGCGATGATGGACATCAGCGATGGACTGAGCAGCGAACTGATGCACATTTGCACCCAGTCGGGTGTCGGCTGTGCGGTCTATGAGGACAAACTGCCTATCGACTATCAGGCGGCTGCGCTGGCCGAGGAGATGAACCTGAACATCGTCACCTGTGCGCTCAACGGCGGCGAGGACTACGAACTGCTGTTTACCTGCGACTTGAAAGACTACGAAAAACTGATACCGCTGGACGACGTCTATCTGGTGGGGCATATTACCAAACCCGAATACGGCATGAACCTGATAGGCAGAAACGGCGAAGAACTGGCACTGAAAGCACAAGGCTGGAACGCCTTTGAACAAAAATAAATCAATAATCTAAATTTGGAAAGAAATGAAAAAACAAACATTCTTGGTTGTATTGCTTGCGTTGGCACCGTTGGCAGCCGTGGCGGAAATCATGGAGAAAGCCGAACCGTCATTGTATGTGGCCGTGGGAGCGGGCGGAACAAAAATTGACAAAAAGTTTACGTCGGAGGCCAATCTGGAAGCGGATTTCGGTGTCATGTTCCGCACGGGACACGCCCTCTATCTGGGTTTCCAATTCCAGAAACTGTCTCGCGAACCGTGGCGTGACGGGTCGCAGATTGTGGACAAAGACCACCGCACCAGCCGTACGAATTTCCCGGTCTATCTGATGTACCAGTACCGTTTCTTCGGTTGGAACAGGGACATGGCTGACAAACACCGCGTGTCGCCGTTCATCGGTGCCAAAGTAGGTTGGAACTTCCTGCAGGACATTTTTATCGGCGAGACGGTGGCAGCGCAGAACGTGGACGAGCGCAAAATGAACCTGTTCGGCACACCCCTCTTCGGCTTTGATTTCCGTGTGGCCGAATATTTTACAATGGGTATTGTCTTGGAGTGCGAAATCTCGCGCCGTTATATGGTCAATGTGACGTATCCGGACGAAAACATGGGTAGTTACTTCAAGCCGCGTGCTTGTGTGATGTTCCGTTTCTAAGCGCGCATGAAGATTGTCATTCTCGGTACGGCCTATCCCTATCGCGGCGGCTTGGCGGCCTTCAACGAGCGTTTGGCACGCCAGTTCCAAAGCGAGGGGCATGACGTGGAAGTGTGGACTTTTACGATGCAGTATCCGTCTTTCCTGTTCCCTGGCAAGACGCAGTATTCGTCGGAGCCGGCGCCGGAGAATATGACAATCAAACGGTGCGTCCATTCGCTCAATCCCTTGAATTGGCTGCGCGTAGGACGTGCTTTGCGCCGGATGGCGCCGGACAAACTGGTATGCTGTTACTGGATGGCGTTTTTCGCTCCGTGCTACGGTATCATTGAGCGGATAGTCCGCAAAAACGGCAAGACACGGTGCATAGCGCTGGTACACAATATGTTGCCGCACGAACCGAGCCTGTTGGATAAAATGATGGCCCCGTTCTTCGTCCGTTCCACCGACGGTTTTGTTGCCCTGTCCGAAAGCGTGGTCAAGGACATTGACCGTGTGGAGGGCAAGCATAAAGGACCGCGCAAACCCAAGACCTTCAATCCGCATCCCGTGTACGACCATTACGGGGAGAAGATGTCCAAGACGGATGCTTGTGCGGCATTAGGGCTGGATGCCGACAAAGACTACATGTTGTTTTTTGGGTTGGTGCGCGCCTACAAAGGACTGGATCTGCTGCTGGATGCCATGGCGGTTGTCAAAGACGAACTGCCCGCATTGCGCCTGCTGGTGGCGGGAGAGTTTTACGAGGACGAGGACAAGTACCGCCGGCAAATAGCATCCAATGGCCTGGCGGATTGTGTGCTGCTGCGTAACGAGTTTATTTCGGATGCGGACCTGCGCAAGTATTTCGGGGCGGCAAGTCTGGTGGTGCAGCCGTATAGGTCGGCCACACAAAGCGGCGTGACGCAGGTGGCTTTCCATTTCGAGAAACCGATGTTGGTCACGAATGTGGGCGGATTGGGCGAGATAGTGCATCACGGCCGGATGGGGTACGCGGTGGAACCGCAGGCGGAGGCTATCGCAGAGGCTGTCAAGGACTACTATACGAACAATCGGCAGGAGGAGTTCACGGCCTATCTGTTGCACCAAAAAGACCGGTATTCGTGGGACAAAATGACACAGGCGTTTTATAACCTATGACCAATATCGCAGTCATATTGGCAGGTGGAGTAGGGACACGGGTTGGAGGCAATATCCCGAAGCAGTTCAGACGGCTACCGGACGGACGCACGGTGTTGGAAACCTGTGTGGACGCCTTTGAGCAATGCCCGTGGATTGAGCGTATCATGATTGTTTCGCATGCCGATTATGTGTCGATGGTGCAAGAATCTATGTTGCGTCAGGGTTGGCAAAAGGTGACTGACATCGTCTTGGGAGGCAAAGAACGTTGGGAATCGTCGTGGAACGCTATACAACATTTAGTATACGATGAGTATAGGATGAGTATAGGATGCAACGTATTGTTCCACGATTGTGCGCGACCGTTTGTGAGCCGGCAGATTTTGGCTAATGTTTGCCAAGCCTTGGAACAGCATGAGGCAGTTTCGGTTGCCGTTCCTGCTACGGACACGATGTACCGTGTGAAACAAGGAGCAAGGAATCTGGAACAAGGACAATCCATAAGCAATAGTGTTCGGTTATTGGATATTCCCGATCGCGCTACAATGTGGCGTGCGCAAACGCCACAGGCCTTCCGCCTGGATCTGGTTCGCCAAGCCTACGAGAAAGCCCTTGCTCAGCCCGAAGTTATCGCCACAGATGATTGCGGCATCGTGCATGCCTATATGTCCCAAGTGCCGATACACATTGTGCAAGGGGAGGAAACGAATAGAAAATTGACCTTTAAGGAAGATTTTGCAATATGAAACCGATTAAATTGTTTTTGAGTGATGTGGACGGTTGCATGACCGACGGCGGCATGTATTATTCCGACAAGGGGGACGAAATGAAGCGTTTTTGTGTCTATGACGGCATGGGAATGGTGCAGTTGCGCAAAGCTGGTATTCCGTGCGGCATCCTGACCAGTGAGACATCCGACATCGTGGCGCGCCGCGCCCGCAGGCTTAATCTGGAATATCTCTGCATGGGTGTTGGACGGCAGGTGGATGACGTGAAACGCACGAAATTGGAGGCAGCGCAGGATATTTGCGACCAAATGGGCATCACCCTGGAGGACGTCTGTTTTGTGGGCGACGACATCAACGACATCGACTTGTTGGCGGCGGTGGGTACGCCGGTGTGTCCGGCTAACGCCCGTCCCGAAGTCAAAGCGATAAAGGGTATCATCGTTTTGGAACAATACGGCGGCAACGGTGCTATCCGTGAAATTTGCGAACGCATCTTGGCGAACAAACAATAAACGGATTCAGTTTAAGACAAATCATTATGCAAGCAGTGATATTGGCTGCCGGAATGGGCAAGCGGCTGGGAAACCTTACGAAAGAAAATACAAAATGTATGATTGAAGTCGGCGGAGAAACGCTGATAGCCAGGCTATTGCGACAACTGGAACCATACGGCTTGAGTCGGGTGATCATGGTGGTTGGCTATAAAGCACGCGAACTGAAAGACTATCTGGCAACATTGGAGGTCAAAACGCCGATTATGTTTATCGAAAATACCGTATACGACAAAACCAACAACATCTATTCGCTATATATGGCGAAAGAATGGCTGGTCAAAGAGGATATGCTACTCTTTGAGTCCGACATTATCATGGAAGATGCCGTGATTGACAAATTAGTCCATAATCCGTACCCGAATCTGGCATTGGTGGATAAATATGAGAACTGGATGGACGGTACAGTCGTCACCATTGACCGTGATAACCGCATATTGCGTTTCATTCCGAACAACCAATTCCGATACGAGGAGATACCGGGTTACTACAAGACGGTCAATGTCTATAAGTTCTCTCAATCGTTTTCAGAAACGATGTATGTGCCGTTCTTGGAGGCCTACTGCAAGGCGTTGGGTAAGAACGAGTATTACGAGCAAGTGCTGCGTGTAATCAATATGTTGGATAACTCCGGCATGCGTGCCTTGCCATTAGAAGGCGAGCAGTGGTATGAGATAGATGACATACAAGATTTAGATATTGCAGAGTCTATTTTCACGGATAAACAATATGACCTGCTTTGCTCGCGCTATGGCGGCTATTGGCGTTATCCTAATATGTTGGATTTCTGCTATTTGGTTAACCCGTATTTCCCCAACCAACGTCTCCGCGATGAATTGGCAGCCAACTTTGACCGATTGTTGACCGAATACCCCTCTGGGCAACGAGTGAATAATCTGTTGGCAGCCAAAGATTTCGGGCTCAAGCAGGACTATGTAGCCGTAGGCAACGGTGCTGCCGAACTGATTAAAGCACTTGCTGAACAGATGTTGGGCAAAGTAGGTGTTGTGCGCCCCACTTTTGAGGAATACCCTAATCGGCTATTGCCGGAGCAAGTGGTTGCCTATACAACAGAAACACCCGATTTTCGTTATACGGCAGATGACCTGATGGAATATTTTGCAGATAAGGATATTTGGTCGTTGGTGCTGATTAACCCCGACAATCCAAGCGGAAATTATATCCCCTATACAGACTGCTTGCGCCTGATTGAATGGTGTCAGAAAAAGGATATCGTGTTGGTTTTAGATGAGAGTTTTATCGACTTCTCAACCGAGCACCCGACGTTCTTGGATAATGCTCTATTGGAGCAATACGACAAATTAGTTGTAGTGAAGAGCATATCCAAATCGTATGGCGTTCCGGGCTTGAGATTAGGTATCTTAGCCACAAGTAACGCTATGCTGATGACCAATTTACGTCGCAGTTTGGCTATATGGAATATCAACTCGTTTGGTGAGTTCTTCTTACAGATATTAGGTAAATACGAGAAAGCGTATGCTGCTGCGATGGATGCTTTCCGCGAAGAAAGAGAACGTTTTGTTGAACTGCTTAGCAACATTTCTTATCTGCGTGTTTTGCCCAGTGAAGCTAACTATGTATTGTGTGAGGTCAAGGCGCCACACACGCCTCGTGAACTCGCCGTTCGTTTATTGAAAGAGAGCAAGATACTGATTAAGGACTGCACGAAGAAATGCAGTGCGCCATATATTCGCCTTGCCGTTCGCGACACAAAAGATAATGACCGCTTGGTAGAAGCATTAAGGGGATTATGACAACAATCACGAACGAACAAATAAAAGCATTGCACATTACGCCCAAGCAATGTGTAGAGTGGGTTACAGAGTCGTTCAAGATGAAGTACGAGGCGCAGTTGCCTCCCAAAATTAGTGTGCACCCGCAAGGCATTGATTTCTATACCTCTATGCCCTGTCTGCTGCCGAACCAATATGACCGTTTTGGCGTCAAAGTTGTTTCGCGTATCAATGGGCGCAAACCGGCCTTGCATAGCGATTTATTGCTCTATGAAGCCTCTACCGGAAGGTTATTGGCCTTGATGGATGCCGATTGGATTACCCAAATGCGTACAGGCGCCGTGGCTGCTTTGACTATTCAAACTCTGCAAAAGAAAGACGCTCATGTATATGCTTTTGTGGGCTTGGGAAGTGTGGCTCAAGCCACGATGGAATGTTTCTTGGCTATCTTGCCACAGGACCAACACATCATCGTCAAACTACAAAAGTACAAAGACCAGGCGCAAACCTTTGCGCAACAGTTTGCAGATAATCGTGTAACCTATCGAATTGTGGATAGTCACGAGGATTTGATTAGAGATTCTGATGTGATTGTTTCGGCAGTAACAGAAATGCCTGAACTATTTTGTACAGACGATTCATTGTTCAAGGAAGGTGTGTTGGTCATTCCGATTCATACTCGCGGATTCCAAAATTGCGACTTGTTTTTTGACCGTATTTTTGCCGACGACAAAGGCCATGTCCAAGGTTTCCGATACTTCAACCAGTTTAAGTCTTGCCATGAAATGAGTGAGGTGTTGTTGGGGCATTTACAAGGACGCACCACAAACGATGAACGTATCTTGGCCTACAATATCGGTTTGGGATTGCACGATGTGTATTTTGCCACTAAGGTAGATGAGAGATTTACTTGTTAAAATATTGGTGGCAATTGGGCTATACAAACCCATAGTAGAAGGAATCAACCGCGTCAAGTTTGAAATACAAGCGCGAAGAATGAAACGCTATGGTCTCACCATGTTGGCCGCAGCAGACAAGGTTTTCAGCGAGATGGGAGTAAAGGCATTTTTGACATACGGGGCTTTGCTTGGCGCATATCGCGACCATGGTTTTATCAGTTACGACCCCGATATCGATTTGGGCGTTCTGGCCGAGCAGATACCCGACGATATCCATGAACGAATGGCAAAGGCGGGTTTTGAACTCTATCGGCAGAATGTCATGGCCGGAACGGAGCAAGTGGTGGAAGAAACCTACATTTTCCGTAAACTGCACTTGGATATATTTTACTATTTCCGAGAGGGAAACGATTTGTATAGTGTTATTCAACGAAAGCATGAAACAAAAGATTGGAAAGAAGCCAACGCTACCGACGGATTCCCTTGCGACAAATCTTATGTTCCAAATTGTGAGTTTGAACGTCGAGCATTTTTGGGTTTGCAGATTTGGATGCCTGTAAATACAGACGGCTGGTTGCGTGCCATCTATTCAGATTCGTACATGACCCCCATTAAAAACTGGAATGCAAAAGACGGTTATATAACAAGAATAATTCACGCACAAGAACGTTCGTACAGGAAATACTTCTAACTATGCGTAGCATAAAAACCTACATACAAATACTTCGGAACAAAGGCCTTGATTATGCCTTTAGAGAAACATGGCGCACACTAAGTCCGATTAGTTATACACGCCATCAAATTCGTTATCTAAAGAAAAACTATAGTCCATATATCAAATCATATCCTGATAACATGTGTCCCATCCCGAAAATTATTTGGGTAAGTTGGTTACAAGGAATTGATTCTGCCCCGTTATTGGTCAAAGATTGTGTACAGCAAATATATAAATGGGCATCTGATTACGATATTCGTATTGTTACAGCAGCAAATATGCAAGATTATGTTGATATTCCGGAACATATATTACAAAAACTCCATGAAGGTATAATAACATATACTCATTTTTCCGATATCCTGCGTATTTTCTTACTTGCAAAACATGGTGGTATTTGGATGGATGCAACCGTACTATTAACACAATCCCTACCCGACTACATGACCCAAGGGGCGCTATTCTTTTTTCAAAAAGCGAAAGATAATCCGCATCCACATGTAGGTTCAAGTTGGTTCATTACGGCAGCTCCGGCACATCCGGTTGTTATTAACGTAGCAGAACTTCTTAGTTGCTATTGGCAGAAAGAAAATAAACTGCGTGACTATTATCTATTTCATGATTTTGTTACAATAGTTATGACCGAAAGCGCACAAGGACGAGCTGCACTAAAAGCCATGCCGTATATAAGTAATGTATTACCACATACTTATACCAAAGAGTCTTTTCAAGCAATACCCATTCATAAACTCAGTTATAAGCATGCTATCAATTATCATTTGTACATACAATAGGGCACAATACATAGGTGAGACACTTCGACGGTTAGCCAATAACCATTATAATGAGAAGTGGGAACTGCTACTGATTGATAATAATAGTACAGATTCTACGGCTTCTATTTGCAACACTTTTGCCACACAGTATCCGGCAGTTCCTTTCCGTTATTTGGTAGAAACGCAACAAGGACTTAGCTATGCACGTAATCGGGGCATTCAAGAAGCGAAAGGCAATTGGTTAGTCTTTTTAGACGATGATGCCTTTGTGGGTGAGAATTATTTAGATTGTTTATCGCAATATATTCAAGAAATACCACAACTGGATGCCTTTGGCGGGCGAATCTATCCTCTCTTTGAGGATGGTATAGTACCTTCTTGGTTAGGCAAGTGGAGTGCTTCTTGGCTTTCTGCCATAGATAAAGGAGATAAAGTGTGCCTCTTTACGAAAGACTATCCCATTGGTGCCAATATGGGCTTTAGTAAACGAATTGCTGACCAATGCGGTCTATTTAATACATCTTTAGGACGGAGTGGTAAAAACCTAATCGGTGGTGAAGAAAAAGACTATTTTAATCGTATCAAAGCACTAAATGCCACTATTTACTACCTACCGGACATAGCAGTGGAGCATTGCATCCCCACCTCTCGTACTACCGATGAATATATTTGTCACTTAGGGTTAGGAGTTGGTCAAAGTGAACGACAAAGAACGCTCGCCATATCCAAATTGGAATATAGCAAGCGTTTATTGATGGAAGGTATCAAATGGGTGGGCACGTTGACCTTATGGATTGGTTATTGCCTGCAAGGACATCCTACCAAAGGTAATAAATTATTTCTTTTCAGAAGAAATGTAACAAAAGGATTGTTGAGCCAAGCAAGTCAACAAAGATAGCGATTCCATCCTATCCTTTCTATCACTCGCATCATAACATATTCTATGCCGACAACAATGGCTGTTGTCAGTATGGGTAGTATTACTAGTGGAATATGCTGAATGTAGAATGGTACTTTCACAAAGAAGCCACAAAAAATAACGTGAGAAAGATATATGCCATAACCATTTCGGCTGATCAGCATTATCGCATCATCTTTGGAGGATGAGCTTGGAATTTGATTGAGGCAAATAAATAAGAGATATGAGTAAATTAGCGTCCATGGGAGACATGTTATTTGATAGACGGAACATGCAGTATTTACAATCAAAATAAGGGCAATTATTCCTACCCACCAATGTTTTACATTAGGAAAACTAATCTTCTGACCAAAATATCCACCTACATAGAAGCAAAAATAGCACAACCACCTACAAGGTGCTTTTAGAGAAGGAACAAAGAGAGCAAGATAAAAGCCAACGAGATAAAGCAGAATAATGCCTATCAAGCATAACTTGTAGTTATGTATTTTCGAAACAACTATTCTACATATCGGTGTAAGCAAATAGAAAACCAATAACATGTATACAAACCAATAGGCGGCGTTCAC
>JAZLGG010000054.1:0-15112 GCA_045616185.1 Paludibacteraceae bacterium | reverse complement strand
CAGGCGTACAAGATTATCGTTACCGAGTTCGGATATTTGCACCCGCGTGTTTTTTTGGACGAGTTGTCGGACTACTACAAGTCGCACGGCATGGCGATATACAACCCTTCGGCGGCTGTTCGCCAGTGGATGCGTCGCGAGAGCAAGTTCAAGACAGGCCGGCAGCCTGTCCTGAGCAAGGAGGAGCGAATATACCTGCGCACGCTGTTGGGGCGCATCGACCAACGCCTTGTGACGCGTTTTTGCGACCGGTTGCAGGGGTTTGAGTTGTACGAGAAGAAGGTGGTGTTCGTTTTTGCCGATAGTGCCGAGTGCGACAGGATGCTGCAATGGATGGTCAGTATCGGTTTGCGGGAAAAGATGCAGGCCTACGGGAGGGATATTTTTGCGCGGGCGCAAAATTATGAATTATGAATTTTGAATTATGAATTATGAGAGATTAACTGCCACTGCGTGGCAAAGATTATGAATTATGAATTTTGAATTATGAATTATGAGAGATTAACTGCCACTGCGTGGCAAATTAAGAATTAAGAATTTTGAATTAAGAGAGATTAACTGCCACTGCGCGGCAAATTAAGAATTAAGAATTTTGAATTAAGAGTTTAGAGATTTGCGTATGTCAGAAAAAAAGTGTAATTTTGCATGAAAATAGGTTATGGTTACCGAATGATCAACTGCCGATTGTCAATCATATTGTGTTCTCTGTTTTTTGTGTTGTCTCTCACGGCGTCCGAATGCCGTGGCATTGTCTGTGACGGTGCCGGCTTGCCTGTGATGTACGCTACTGTCTATCTGCGTGATAACCCGCAGGTTGGCACCGCCACCAATGCGCAGGGATTGTTTGTTCTGGATGTGCCGCCGGCTGATACGCTGTCCCCTTTGACGGTCTCTTTCGTGGGTTGCGAAAAGATTGAACTGTCGCCGGACTTGTGGCGCACGTCCGATACGCTGCGCATTACTCTCCGCGAGCAGCCTATTGACTTGCAGGAAACGGTAGTTGCGGCACGCAAGACGCGATTGTCTCGCCGTAAGCAGTTGGCGCATATTCTGCGTGAGGTTTATCTTAAACTGGACGAGCAGTGGCCACGTCGGCCGGTGCGTTATACGGTGGTCAGCGATGTTCGGATGGATGCTCAGGAAGCGTCGTGGGGTATGGAGGAATTAGTTGCGACCGTGGTGGAGATACCCGATAGGGGAGTAGGCAATAAGGACAGTATTCAGTTTCGCGGCGAGTACTGCAAACGTTATTGTGCCCCTGCGGTACGCATGAAGATAGACAGTGTCATGTTGCACGAGACCGACCCGCAGCGTGTCCGCATGGCAGTTGCGTTGGACTCCGGCACCTTGACCCACCGCGCTCTCTGGCACTTGAATTTGCACCGCGACCGCATCATTGATACAGGTGACGAACTGTCCCGGTGGCAGGTAGGCAGGGAGGATGACACGCGCACCGTACTGACCTATACGCGAACGCATAATTTTTTGGGTATTGTTAAGGCGCAGATTGCGGAGCATCTTATTGTCGATTCGTATGACTTTACTTTGGAGTCTTATTCGGCGGATTTGCGTATCCGTCTGTCTTTGCCGTTCAGTATTCGGTTGAAAGGAACCGAGTTAGAGTGGCTCAATCTTATCAATATGAGCAACAAGGCTTTGGACAAGTTCCGTTTGAAACGTGGGGAGATGCATGTGCGGGTATCCACGCTTTATTCGGTTGTGGACGGTGTTTTGGTGCCGACGGAGAAGAATATGCGGGCGGATGCCGTTTTCCGGGACAGGAACGGCACGGAGTTGCCTTGTCGTGTGTCCGCTACGCAGCATGTAACGCGGATAGAGACGCGGGATGTCGTGCCTTTGCTTTTCTATCGTAAGAATGCCCTTGTTCCCCGCACCCTTGTACCCGTTTATTGACGGTCTAATAATCAAAGCAGCGTGTCGGCAAATTGCTTGGCTGCATCCAATTGGTTTATTTTGCCGACATCCATCATGCGATAGTCCTGCGGAATATACGCGCGTATGATGTCGGACGGTTGCGTGTGGGTTATGATGGAGAGATAGAGGTCGATAAGTGAGAACTTGTCGCCTTTTTCTTTGCGTACGTCTTCGGTTTTCCCGAAAAGGCGCGGGTGTATGATTTGCATGCCGGAGAAGGCCAGATGCCGCAGTCTATCGGCCGTCACATTGGCGGAAGGCCGTATCTCGCCGGTACCTGTGTGTGTCCATCCGCGCAGTGCGCCTGCCTCGTCAAACAGCAGGTAGCGTTGTGTCTGCCGTTCGCTGACCACAAGGGTGGCAAGGTCGTTTGGTCGGTGTGCGGCCATTAGACTTTTGAGGTTAATATTGCTAAGGATATCCACATTGCACGCCAAAATAAGTTCTTCGCAACCGTTTTCCGCCAACAAAGGAGCGGCATGATACAAGCCGCCGCCGGTTTCCAGCAGCCGGTCGCGTTCGTCGCTGACGGCTATACGGCACCCCCATCCGTCGTGTTGGCGGATGCAGTCAATGATTTGGTCGGGGAAATGGTGTACATTCACCACGATATCGCGTATTCCGGCGTCACGCAGTTGTTCAACTTGCCGTTGCAGCAGCGTCTTGCCGCCGATAGGGAGAAGTGCTTTGGGTATAGTGTCGGTCAGGGGTTTGAGGCGTGTGCCGAGTCCCGCCGCAAAAATCATGGCTTTCATCGGCTTATTCTTTGGCGCGCAACTCTTTTTCGATGTTTTGTTCGCGGTGAATCAATTGGACCTCAACACCGAACTTGCTGTTGATGTGTTCGGCCATCTTCTCGGCGGCATAGACAGAGCGGTGCTGTCCGCCGGTGCATCCGAAACTGACCATCAGGTTTTGGAAGCCGCGGTCGATATACCGTTTGACGCTTGAGTCCACCAGTGTATAGGCTGCTTCCAGAAACGGCTTCATTTCGCCGTCTTCTTCAATGAACTTGATGACGGGCTCGTCCATTCCCGTGAAATAGGTGTAACGTTCGTATTTACCGGGGTTGTTCACGGCTCGGCAGTCAAAGACATATCCTCCGCCGTTACCGCTGGCGTCTGACGGAATACCTTTCTTGTAAGAGAAGCTGTACACTTTCACCACCAAGGGTTTGCGCATGCCCACCTCTTTGAACTGTTTCATTTCGGTCATCCGTTGCAGCACCTCTATCAGATAGGGATAGTCGTCGTTGGCGGTGGTCAGCAGTTCGCGCAGGTTCTCAATCGCAAAGGGGATGGACTGCAAGAAATGCGGTTTTTTCTCGAAGTAACCTCGGAAGCCGTAAGCGCCCAACACCTGCATAGTGCGGAACAGTACGAAGTGTTTGAGGGTTTCGTAGAAGTCTGCTTTGTCCACAGGCATGTATTTTTGCAGTTCGTCCAGATATTCCTCTATCAGTTCGTACCGTAAGTCGTTGTGGAAGTTGGCTTTGGCTTGCCATAGGAACGACGCCACATCGTAGTACACGGGTCCGCGCCGTCCGCCTTGGAAATCGATGAAATAGGGGACTTCTTTGCCGTCTTTGTTCACTATCATCACGTTACGTGACTGGAAATCGCGATACATGAAGGCGGTCAGTTTGCTTTTCAGCAGGATATATGCGAGCCGTTCGAATTCGTTTTCCAGCAAATCTTCCTGAAAATCCAGTCCTGTAGCTTTCAAGAAGCAGTATTTGAAGTAGTTGAGGTCCCACAATATGGAACGTAAGTTGAATTCCGGTTGTGGGTAGCACACATTGAAATTGAAATCCAGTGCGCCTTGGGTTTGGAAATGGGCGAGTTCGCGCATTACTTGTCGCAGCATTTGTTTCTCGCGTTCGCAGAATACGCCGGTTTTGCGGCCTTCTCCGATGTAGTCGAACAGGAGGGTGTTGCCCAAATCCTCTTGCAGGTAGTTCATTTCGTCGTCGCTTTGGGCGATGATTTCCGGCACATGCAGACCCTGGTGGCGGAAATGCTTGGCCATATACAGGAACGCATGATTCTCGTCTTTGGATGTTCCTTGTACGCCGATGAATGAAAGGGTATGGTCGGCGTTCTTGATGCGGTAGTAGCGACGGTTACTTCCGGAGGCGGTCAGGGCGGTTTGCTCGTCGGCTTTTTGGCCGGTAGCATCGAAAAACAATTGGCTGAGGGATTGTGCCATAGTCTGTCGGATTGTATCTGCTGTAATCAGGTTTGGGCGCAAAGGTACAACAAAAATTTGGAATACGCAAACTTTTGTTGAATTTTGAATTATGAATTATGAATTATGAATTATGAATTATGAGAGATTAACTGCCCATAAACTTATCCACTCTAAACTTTTTCAACAACACTAAACTCTAAACTCTTAATTCAAAATTCATAATTCATAATTAACTTAAGATTTGCGTATGTCAGAAAAAAAGCGTAATTTTGCACCCGATAAACGAATGGATTTATGACGGGTTTGCCGCTTGTTTTGGTTTTTGTGTTGTCGGTTGTGCTGATGGTGGTGGCTATCGGCCGTTGGCGTGTGCATCCGTTTATTGCCATCATGGGTATCTCTCTCTTGCTGGGTTTGTTGGCGGGTATTCCGGTGGTGGACAGGGTGTTGGCGGACGGTACGGTGCAGCGGGGGATAACGGGTGTCATCGGTACGGGGTTCGCCAATGCGTTTGCTTCGGTAGGTTTGGTGATTATTTTCGGGGCGCTGATTGGCAGCGTTTTGGAGAAGACGGGGGCAGCCATGAAGTTGGCGGACGGCATTATCCGTTTGGTCGGCCGCAAGCATCCCGTATTGGCGATGCAGATAATGGGGTGGGTGATTGCTGTGCCGGTCTTTTGTGATTCGGGCTTTGTCATCCTGAATCCTATCCGCAGAGCCTTGGTACGCCGCATGGGTGTTTCTTCGGTGGCTATGACGTTTGCTTTGTCGTCGGGTCTGTATCTCTCGCATGTTTTTATGCCGCCTACCCCCGGACCGGTGGCTACAGCCACAGCGTTGGGAGCGGGCGACAATCTTTTGCTCCTTATGGGTTTGGGTCTCGTTTGTTCCATTCTGCCGGTGTTGGCGGGTTGGGCGTATGCGGTGTATATCGGCAGGCGTGTCAAGGCCGATGACGAACTGTCCGGCGACGAGGTCCGGCAGACCTATGAACAACTGATGGCTTCCTATGGTCATATACCGGGGATGTGGAGTTCGGTGGCGCCGATTGCTGTACCGGTCCTGCTGATGGCGGCCACATCCGTCACGGTCCTCTTGGGCACGTCCGGGTGGCTGACAGATGTGATACACCTGTTGGGAACGCCGGTCATGGCGTTGGCGGTGGGCGTTTTGTGCGCCTTTGTCCAGTTGTGCCTCACGGGGCGTAAAGGCGATTTTTATGCCATTGTGAACGATACGTTGAAGGTGGCGGGACCTATTCTTTTTGTCACGGCGGCCGGTGGAGTCTTGGGCAATGTCATTGCCTGTTCGGATATGGTGAATTTTGTCAGTAGTCACGCCGAAACCGTCAAAAGGGTGGGTATCTTCTTCCCCTTCCTGATGGCCGCCATTTTGAAGACGGCGCAAGGCTCTTCTACGGTGGCCATGACAACCGCCGCAGGGATAGTGGCGCCTCTGCTGCCCGTGTTGGGGCTGACCGGCACTATGCACACAGCTTTGGTTTGTATGGCGGTAGGGGCCGGTGCAATGACCGTTTCGCATGCCAATGACTCTTATTTCTGGGTGGTGACCAATTTCGGCGGATTGAGTGCCGATAGAGGCTATAAGGTGCAGACAGTCGGTACGCTTGTTTTGGGGCTGACCGCTATCGTGGAAATCTATGTGTTGAATCTCTTGGTGTAATTATGACCTTCCTTTTTGCTTCCGATTCGTTGAAAGGAACTCTTTCCAGCCGTGAGTCTGCCGCTTTGTTGGCGCGTGCGGCGCAGGAGGTCTTTGGGGACGGTGTCAGGTGGAGTGCCGTTGCGATGGCCGATGGCGGCGAAGGAACGGCGGACGCTTGTCTGGAGGCGGTCGGGGGACGGCGTGTGGCGTTGTCCGTTCACGGACCGTTGATGGAGGCGGTCAATGCTTTTTATGCGCTTTTGGACGACGGTAGCGTTGTCATGGAAATGGCAGTTGCATCCGGCTTGCCTTTGGTCCCGGCTGACAGACGCAATCCGTTGAATACGACTACGTATGGCACGGGCGAGATAATTCGCCATGCGTTGGATAGCGGTGTGCGCCGTATCAATATAGCTATCGGCGGTTCGGCCACCAACGACGGAGGCATAGGTTGTATGCGTGCGCTGGGTGTACGTTTCTTGGATGCCGACGGATGCGAATTGGCAGGTTGCGGAGCGGATTTGGAGCGTGTGGAGCGAATCGATTGCAGCGGGTTAGACCCGCGGCTGGCGGATACAACGTTTACGGTAATGTGCGATGTCCGCAACCCTCTGTGCGGACCCGATGGGGCTACTCGCGTCTTTGGTCCGCAAAAGGGCGCCACACCCGAACGGGTGGAGCGTTTGGAGGCTGGAATGTGCCGTTATCGCGATTTGCTGACCCGTCTTTTCGGTGTCAATCCCGATCATTTGGCGGGTGCCGGTGCGGCCGGCGGACTGGGGGCGGCGTTGGCGTTGTTCTTGGGGGCAAAGATGCGTTCCGGCATCGAGACAGTCTTGGACCTCACGCATTTTGACGAACGTTTGGACGGAGTGGACTGGGTGATTACGGGCGAAGGCCGTGCGGACCGTCAGTCCTGTTTGGGCAAGGTTATGCAGGGGGTAGGGGAACATTGTGCGCGTCACGGCATACCTGTGGCGGGATTGGTAGGCTGTATAGGTGAAGGAGCGGAAGAATTATATCGTCACGGTATCACGCTGTTGTTGTCGGCTTCGGAGGGCATTGACGACCCGTGCGAGGCTATCCGCAGGGCGAAAGAATTGTATTACTCCGCCGCGCTCCGCCTTTTCCTCCGGCTCAAAACTGTTTCTTTGTGAGGACAGTGATACGATAATTGGTGTTTTTCTGCCCGATAATTTGGTTGTTTGAAAAAAAAGCAGTACCTTTGCATCCGTTTTCGGAGAGGCGTGTGTCCTGTCTGAAAAGGTTGCCTGATTAGTCAGGTAACGGGAAGTAGTTCAGCCCGGTAGAATATCTGGTTTGGGACCAGGGGGTCGCAGGTTCGAATCCTGTCTTCCCGACTGTCAAAAAAGAGGAAGTCTCATGTTAGACTCCCTCTTTTCTTTTATTGGTAGATTGCGGATGTTTGTCAGACAATCTTGGCGTGCATCAGTTTCTCGCGTATTTTGATGCAAATAATGTTCCCCTTTTGTGCATGGGCCGTTTGTACGTAGCCCATACCGATTCCTATTTTGGTATCAGGGAGCATGATGCCGCTGGTCACGCGTCCGATGGTATAACCTTCTTCATCGCATATTTCGTAGCCGTTGCGCGGAATAGCGCGCTCCAAGCATTCAAAGTGCACCAGTTTGCGCTGTACGCCTTCGGCCTTCTGTTTGAGCAGATAGTTTTTGTCAATGAAGTCTTTGGCGTCAAATTTGGTAATCCACCCCAAACCGGCTTCCAGAGGCGATGTTGTGTCGTCAATGTCGTGTCCGTAAAGGCAGTACCATTTTTCCAGTCGCAGGCTGTCGCGTGCCCCCAACCCGATAGGGGCCAGTCCGAAGTCTTTTCCGACCTCAAACAGTGCGTTCCAAATTTGTAGGGCATCTTCTTTGTTAAAGTAGAGTTCAAAGCCTCCGGCACCGGTGTAGCCGGTATTGCTGAGCAATACGCCTTGAACGCCCGCAAACGACCATTCGCGGAACGAGTAATAGGGTATAGCGGACAGGTCGGCATCAGTCAGCCGTTGCAACATCTCGGTCGCTTTGGGTCCCTGTACGGCCAGTTGGCCGTAACGGTCGCTTGCGTTTTCCAACGCCACGCAGTCCTCTTTCAGCCCGTTGTGGCGGGCGAAATCCGTGCGTGTAGCATTGACCCAATCCCAGTCTTTGTCGATATTCCCTGCATTGACCACCAGCAGATATTTGGTCGTGCTGTATTTGTAGATAATCAGGTCGTCCACGATACCGCCTTTGCCGTTTGGGAAACAGGAGTATTGTGCCTTGCCTGCATCCAGACGGCTGACGTCGTTGGTGGTGATGTATTGCAGAAAATCAAGAGCGTGTTCGCCTTTGACCCAGAACTCGCCCATGTGGCTTACGTCAAACACGCCGACCCCTTCGCGCACAATCATGTGTTCGCGGTTGATACCGGTAGGGTATTGGATTGGCATATTGAATCCCGCAAACTCCGCCATCTTGGCGCCGAGTGCGATGTGGATGTCTGTAAATGGAGTTGTTTTTAACATAGTTCAATTATCTTTAAGATTACTTGTTCCGCTTTTTGCAAGGAAGGTACGGGCAGGTACTCGAATCGGCTGTGGAAATTCTCCCCGCCGGCAAAGATGTTGGGGCAGGGCAGCCCTTCAAAACTGAGCCGGGCACCGTCTGTTCCGCCGCGTATAGGTTGTACTTTTGGGGTGACGCCTGCTTCCTGCATGGCTTGTTTGGCAAGGTCAATGATGAACATGACGGGTTCTATTTTTTCGCGCATATTGTAGTACTGGTCTCTCAGTTCTACTTCCACCGTTCCTTTGCCCATTTCGCTGTTAAGTAGGGCGGCAATGTCCAAGACTTGTTGTTTGCGTTGCTCAAAACGCCGGCGGTCGTGGTCACGGATGATATAGGAAACGGTTGTTTTCTCTACCGTTCCGTTTATGCCCACTACATGGAAAAATCCTTCGTACCCTTGGGTGAGTCCGGGTGTTTGGTCGGCAGGCAACATGGCCATAAACCGATGGGCGATGAGCAGGGCGTTTTTCATTTTCTTGAACCCGTAGCCCGGATGGACGTTCACGCCGTGAACATGTACCTTGCAAGCGGCGGCGTTGAAGTTCTCGAACTCAAGTTCGCCTACAGCCCCACCGTCTATGGTATAGGCGAAGTCGCAGCCGAAACGGGCCACGTCAAAGTGGTCAGCCCCTTCTCCTATCTCTTCGTCCGGCGTGAAACCCACGCGCAGTTTGCCGTGCTTGATTTCGGGATGAGCCGTCAGGTATTCCATCGCGCTGACGATGGCTGCAATGCCGGCTTTGTCGTCAGCACCGAGCAGGGTCGTTCCGTCAGTTACAATGATGTCCTGTCCCGTGTAATGGCGTATCTCGGGATATTTGGCGGTTTCCAGAACAATATGTTCCGTTTCGTTCAGTACGATGTCTCCTCCGTCATAACGGCTGACGATGCGCGGCTGTATGTTCTCGCCGGAGGCGTCAGGGGACGTGTCTATATGTGCGATGAAACCGACAGTCGGCTTGCCTTCCGTATTGGCGGGCAGGGTAGCCGTAATGTAACCGTTGTCGTCCAGTTCCACTTCCGTCATGCCGATACGCTGCAGTTCGTCTTGCAGGTAACGTGCGAATGTCATTTGGCACGGCGTGGAGGGGGTCACATGAGTATTTTCGTCCGATGTGGTGTGGAAACGCACATAGGATAGAAAGCGTTCAGTAATTTCCATATTGTTTTTGTTTATTTGAACAGGTTGAGCAGACCGGCTATTTGTCCGGCGGATTCCATGACAACACCCGCTTTTTGGGCGGCATCGTTCATTTTTTCGCTGTCGATATTGTTGACCAATGCGCCTAATTGGTCGGTAACGATATTGGAGTTGTCATTGGTTACCAGATTATTGGAACCTTTCACAAGACCGATACCGAAATCCTTGAGGAAAGAGGTGTTTTTGATGTTTTCTTTCAAGTCGGAGCAACTGTTGATCAGCGAAACGGTGTTGAGAATGTTGTTCAGGTTCTTGGCGTCGAATTTTCCGTCGGTTTTGTACTGTGTATATAGGTTGTGCAAGGCTTTTCCTGCGGAACTGCCTTGTTTTTGGGCTTCGGAGACAACCGCTTCGGCAGTAGTTGTTTCGGACTTGGAGCCGAGCAGACCTTTCAGGTCAAACGAGCAGAGCAGCATAACGGCTGCGGTGCAGAGAATAAGAGTTTTTTTCATAACAAATTGAATTTAACGGTTAATAAACGGATTAGTATTATAGAACGATGTTCATTTTGTCTGTTTCTCCGCGGACAAACGCCAGAATATTGTCGCATACGTTTTCGCACATCTCGATGCGTCCTTCCCACGTGCCTGTACCCGTGTGGGGCGAAAGGACAACGTTGTCCATTAGCAACAGTTCATCGGTGATGTGGGGTTCGTGTTCATAGACATCCAAGGCGGCTCCGGCTATTTGTCCTTGCCGGAGTGCTTTCACAAGTGCCTGTTCGTCAACGTGCGCACCGCGGGCTGTATTGATAAAGTAGGCGGTCTTTTTCATTTTCCCGAAGGCGTCTGCGTTTATCAAGTGGTGCACTTCGGGGGTGTAGGGCAGGTTCAGGCTGACGAAGTCGGCTTGTTCCAGCAACTCGTCCAAGCCGACATACCTTGCGCTCTCTACGGCCGTTTGTTGCATGCGTTTGGCGGTGTCACTTAGGCTGTCCGCCATCTGAAGGCGGTGGACATCCACCGGTTTCCGGTTGTGGTAAATGACAGACATCCCTGCGGCTACGGCGCGCCGAGCCAAAGCTTGTCCGATGTGTCCCATTCCGATGATTCCCAATGTTTTGCCGTATAGCGAGTGGCTTAGGTTCTCCATCACCCCCCATTGTATCCGTGGGTTGTATGCCGGTTCGTTTTGGCGACGCAGATACCGATCCAGTTCGGCGGTGCGCCGTGCAACGGCGTGCATAAGGCTGAATGCCAGTTCGGCGGTCGGTTCTACCACGGGCATAGGTGTATTGGTTACGCGGATGCCCTGTTCGCGGCAGGTATCCAGGTCGATATTGTTGTATCCGGCCCCAAAGTTGGCGACAAGCCGTAGGTTAGGGGCGGAGAGAAGCATTGCTCGGGTAACGGGTTTGTCAAAGGTGCTGACCAATATGTCTGCTTCCGGCAGAGAAACATTCAGTGTATGCCCTTCCAGACGTTGGAATCCGACCGGCGGAAGTTCTGTAGTAAAAGCGATTTTCATGTTGTGGCGTTATATGTGTATGATTCCGAATTCGTTTAGGAAAATGAGTATAATAATTAAGGGGACAAAGAACCGTACAAGGAAGAAAAACAACCGGGTATACCACGTCTTGTCTTCTTGGCGGTGCATTAATATGGCCTGTTCGGATGCTTTACGGTCAACGAACCATCCGATAAACAGGGTCAGTGCTATGGCACCGCAAGGCATAAGCACTTTGACATTAACCAAGTCGTACCAATAGAACAATGTCTTGCCGTCTATCACCAAACCGTCATACAGCCCCGTCATGGATAGTGAGCACGGGATAAACAAGGCAATCATGATAGCGGAAACAATTAGGATGGCGCCTCGCCGGTGAATGGGTTTTTTTCTTGTGGCAGACGCTTCCGTTATAAAGGCGATGGCGACTTCCATCATGGAGATAGTGGAAGTCAATGCGGCGATAAAGAGCAGCAGGAAGAATAAAATGCCGGTAATATATCCGAACGTGATGTTTTGGAAGATGGCCGGCATAACCACGAACACCAATTGCGTCCCTTCGGCCGGATTAAATCCGAAGGCGAAAACGGCCGGGAAAATGACGATTCCTGCAATGATGGCGACCAGGGTGTCCAGCGCGATTATTTGGCCGGCGGTATTCAATATTTTTTGTTTCTCGGGCATATAGGCTCCGTAGGTTACGAGACAACCCAGTCCTACGCTGAGGGAGAAGAAGCATTGTGTCATGGCATCCAACACGGTGTGAGGGGTCAGTTTGGAAAAATCGGGTTGGAAAAAGAATTTCAAGCCTATGCTGCTTCCGTCAACCATCAGGATGTTGATTGCCAATATAATCAATATAAGGAAAAGCATCGGGGTCAGGATGCGGCTTAGTCTTTCGATGCCTTTGCTGACGCCGAACCATAATATGCCGGCTGTCACCATCAGGCTGGCGGCTGACAATATAATGGGTAACCACGGACATCCGATGAATGTGTCAAACTGTGTATTGAGGGCGGCGGTGTCCAATCCTTCGAATGCGTTTTTTAGAGCCAGAAAAAAGTACTCCAGACACCATCCTGTAACCACAAAGTAATAACTGTTCATGACGATTGCGGTTGTTACGCCGAGATAACCCAATGCCCGCCAACCTTTTTGTTTGCCGAGGGTCGAATAGGCGCCATAGACACTGCTGCGTGCACGTTTTCCGATAATCAGTTCAGTAAGCAACAAGGGTGTACCGAACAATATGACGCACAACAAATAGACAATCAGAAATGTTCCGCCGCCGTTTTCTCCAGCCACATAAGGAAATTTCCAGATATTACCCAACCCTACGGTGCTACCGACTGCAGCCATTATTACACCGAATTGGCTGGTAAAACCGCTTTCTGTTTTTTTAGATACTGTCATTGTGGTTGATTACAAGTTGTTACCGAACGCGATGTTCTCCCTCTACAGTCGTATAGGTTCTTTCGCTTATCTCATATTATGGAACCTACCTATAAATAGTTAATGATTATGCGGGCACTCAAGTCGATATTTTGGAGAATGGTAACCATATTTTCCTCACTGACAGCGATACAACTGCCTGTATAGGGATTGGCTCCTGTACAATGGAAAAAGATGGAAGCCCCCAATCCGCGAACATGTTCCTTGTTATAATCGAAAAAGAATCCGTAGTTGTATTGCGGCGAATAGTCTATCATGTGTTCGCCGGTACATTGATGGGGGTGTTCGCGAATATCAATGATTTGATTGTACCATTCGTCACAGCATCCGTACATGTTCCCGTCAATGTCAATATAGGGCAACCGTGTACCCGGATTGGGCTTGATGCCGAAAGCCGTTATCATCCCGAAATCGCCGATAGGCGTCATCATGCTTCCCTCGCGCCGGTTGGCGGATATGCCTTTCTGCCCCACCAAACCGTCACACACCAGTATTTCCGTCCAAACGGGCATTGTGTCCTGATACGATTTGACAAACAGACGGATGATGGCTTCGCTGCCGTCCGTGTATTGCACCGCTATCAACTGGTTGACATCCTTGTTATAACGGTACTTGGCGGTGGTAGAGTCCGTCCAATTGATTGACGGATGTTCTTGTTTGTTTTGTCCGGTCTTGCAGCAGCAACCGGCCATTATGGCACATAAGGCCAATAAAATAAATCCTGTTTTTTTCATTGTTATTTATATTTTTTGCAAAGATACAACAAAAATTTGGAGTGTGCAAACTTTTGTTGTGTTTTGGCGGAAAGTGGAAAGTTATTTCGGATAAAGGCCTTTGATTGTTTTGCCGACATTGATCAAGTGGTCGGAGATACGTTCACAGTTGCTTGCCAACTCAAGATATTGGGCTCCGACCAATGGTGTACATAGTCCTTTGGTCATACGTTCCACATGGTTGGCGGACATTTTGTCACACAAATCGTCCACTTGGTCTTCATACCGATGTGCCTGCTTATATGCTTCAATATCGCTATCCATATAGGCTTTCATGATGTTTTGATATACGCCGAAAATCAATTCTCTCATCTGTTCTATTTCTTCTATCGCCTTTTCCGAAAAGTGTTCTTTTTTGTCAGTCATTATGGTTGCGTATTCCGTGATGTTCTCTGCATAGTCTCCTATTCGCTCCAAGTCGGAAATTGTTCGGATGGCTCCCGTTAAATAGCGGTGGTCTTCGTCGGTCAGTGATTTTTCATTCAGGCGGATGATATAGGTAACCAACGAGTGGTTCAAAAAATTCAGTTGATTTTCGTTTTGTTTGAACTCGTCTATTTGTGCAAAGTCCGACCGACAAACCGTTTGCAAGGATATGTCAAAGTTCCGAAGCGCGACGGATGCCATATTTTCTATCTCCAGTTTTGTTTGGCGCACGGCGATAGTCGGTGTGCGCAACATGTGTTCGTCCAAAAAGAAAAAGTGCGGTTGTTCCTTCAGGGGCGTATTGGTTGTTTTATCGGGAATCATTTGACATACCGTTTTGACCAAAATATTGGTTAAAGGCATCATAATCAACACCGTGCAGACATTGAATACCGTATGGAACATAGCTAACTGCAATTGCGGAGCAGCGGGGAACATCCTCTCAAAGACAGTACCAAAATTCATTTTGTAGTCCGTTGCGATATTTATCAGTAGTGCCAAAAGCATAAAAACAACAACGCCGGAGCAATTGAACAGCAAGTGTATCAGCGATGTCCGTTTGGCGTTGATGCCGGAAGTCATTCCTGCAATGATGGCCACAACACAGGAGCCGATGTTGGATCCCAGTGTCAGGTAGATACCTTGTTCCAGATTGATTAGTCCTGCTACCACCATAGTCAGTGCGATGGATGTTGTAACGGAAGACGATTGGATGATTGCCGTCAGTACCGTTCCTAACAGAACCAACAAGATGGGATTTGATATTTGCGCAAGGAAAAGCCGGATTTCCTCCATGGCGGCGAAGTCTCCCATTGCATCGCTCATCATGCTCAGACCGACAAACAACATACCGAAACCGGTAACTATACCGCCTATTGTTTTGCCTTTGTCGGACTTGGCGAACAAAACGAGGAAGGCTCCCACGCCGGCTAATGCGGCGAACAGGGTGGTGGTTGATATGCCGCCGTTTCCGAACATGCCCAAAGCCACAATCTGTGCAGTGACGGTGGTACCGATATTGGCACCGTAGATGATGGTGGCGGCCTGTGTGAGCGACATAATGCCTACATTGACAAAACCGATTACCATGACCGTTGTGGCGCCTGAAGACTGGATGGCGGCTGTACCCAACGTGCCGATGCCTACTCCGAGCCAGCGGCTGCGTGCGGCTCGGGAGAACATTGTTTTCAGCCGTTCACTGCCTGCTGCTTCAAGGTTGGCGGACATCATTTGGCATGCCACAAGAAAAATACCGATACCGGCCATAAGGGTCAGTACCGCAATGAGTAGGGTCGTAAACATAAGCAACAGTTTATTGAATGAAACGAAATACGGCGCAAAGGTAGTAAAAAAAAATGATATGTCAAATTTTTTTTGTGGAAAGTGGAAAGTCTACCCCCCGACCCCTCCCTAAGATAGTTTAGAGTTTAGTGTTGTTGAATTAGTTTAGA
>JAZLGG010000053.1:0-28847 GCA_045616185.1 Paludibacteraceae bacterium | reverse complement strand
TTTGGGGAGAGGAGGAGTTGCGACTGCCTATCCAAGCTGGAAGTTTGGATTTTGCAGTAAGCCAACTCCGACGATGTGATTGAGTGATAAACAACAAGATGCCAACAATAACCCAAAAGCGACCGAAACCCGAATAGAACTGCCTGAGAGATAATAAACCAAATTTATAGAACCTACCTTAAGAACATAATTCTGAAAAAAACGCATCATTTTTATTGAAAAATGATAATCTTGTAAAAAAAATTTTGGATTATAAGAAAAAAAATGTAACTTTGCAACCGTAATTTGACACGCTGGGGAATGCGGGTGGGGTTTATGCCCTACAAATATTCCTATTCGTGGATTATTACGGACATAAAAGGCGTTTATTGACGCTTGTTTTGGTCTCTTGGAAATCTAGCACATTATACCGAACCAGAGCAAGAAGGCATAATCGTCCTCTGGATATGTTGTTTATTTTCGTCGTGTGCCTGCGACGGAGTTTGCATATCCGGCGTGGGCGTTATTGTTTATTCTTTTCGGTAGGGTTTTGCTAGAGCCACAAGAGGAGGAATGAGCGTAGAATAAAGTTCCACGCTTTTTTTGTTGTCCTGATGTTCCGAATGGGTATAACGGTCTGAATCATCCGGAATATCCGATAAATAGACACATTAAAATAGAATGGCAAAAATATAGATATTTATTAACCGTTTAATCCAAATTACAATGAAAAAGATTTTTATTTTTATCACTGTTATGGTGTGTATGGTAACTGCCGCTTTTAGTGCAGAAAACACGGAAGTTACTAAACGATTACGTAACAAATTTTCTCTAGTCCAATATCATCCGGAAGGGGGTGGTTGGTACTTTATTAAATATTCCACAGCAGGACAAGCATTCTATGGCATGTGCGACAACAAAGGTAATGTGGTTGCACAAGATGCCACTGAGTATAAAATTCACAAGGGATATATTGAAATGTACCTTCTGGATATGGAACAAAAGCAAGCCCACGATAATTGGATTAGACAAATGGACCAATATCGTGCCGATTTAGCTAAATATGAGAGCATTAAGGCTGATTATAATGCCCAGATGGAAGCGTATAACGCTCAGGTAAAGGCTGCCGAACAACAAGCACAAGATTTGTATAATGCCAGACGGCAAGAGGCGTATGATAATGCTGTCGCTTATGAAAAACAGCGGCAAGCCATACAAAATTCAGGTAATCAAAACACAAGTATTTTAGGAGCCATCTTAACAGGCGTTTTAGACGGTGTCTCATTGGCCGCAGTGGGAAACGCAGCAGCCAACAAAGTGCAATATGACCCCATTTATCGTATGGTCTTGGCTCAAAACAGATTGACTACCCCTCCTGCCAAACCATACAACCCCAAACCGACAGCTCCAAGCGAGCCGAGTAATGGCCACATGTGGAGAAATTTCACTTTTATTCAACCTACACCCTATAGCGGAATCGATTATGCTGCTATATCCGGATCGGAAGGTTATGCTGATGTTCAACAAGATGGACTATGGGGATTGGTAGATGCTTCTTTATCGGAGGTTTATCCATGCTCTAACAAGCAAAAAGTTAAACAGGGTTCACTTCATAACCTGACAAAAGTATGTGTCGATGGATTGTATGGCCTGTTAGGTGCACGAAAAAAAGAGGTTTTGAGACCGATATATACAGACATTTCGGCAACTACGCATTATGTTATGGCTTGTAAGAATGGACTTTGGGGGTTATACCGAACCAATGGTGAAGCACTCACACCCCATAAATTTGCCAATATCCAATTGACAAAAGATGGTTTTATGGGTAAGGTGGAAAATAGTTGGGGGTTATATACAGAGACCGGACGGCAAATCCTGCCTCCCGAATATGCGCAAATCATACTCAAAAACAATTTTGTGTACTGCTTACGCGATGGGAAATGGGGATTATATAAATCAAATGGCGAACAAATACTTTCCACTTCATACGACCAAATTGAACCACGGGAAGATGGATATATCTATTGTTCAAAGAATGGATTGTGGGGAGTTTTCACAAATGATGCCAAAGAACTCTATCCTTGTCAATTCCAAAGCGCAGAAACAATCTCAATGAAGGACGGCAAGTTAACGCTGTACATTAAAACAAAAGGTGCGTGGGGATTATTGGATTTCCATACGGGTGACGAGATCTTACCTTGCTATTATTCGAACATTAGCCTTCTGACATTGGATCAAGATCAATACATCAGTGTAACAAAAGGAGGAAAAAAAGGATTATATGATCTGGATGGATTACTTCTTTTGCCTTGCGAATTTACCGAGATAAAACTGCAACAAGAACCTAATCTCGGTAGAAAGATGTTCATTACCAAATCGGATGACAAGGTCGGACTGTTTAATCGTTTGGGAGTGCCTATGTTCCCGAATAATCGCTACACCCAATACGAATACAAGGCTCCTTTCTTCTACGTACAAAACGGGAAATTAAAAGGACTTGTAACAGAATTTGGCGAAGAACTTATACCTTGTAAATATAATGAAATCACGTATTACAAAGACGCACATTGCTTTGTCGTTCGTGCCGACAATCGTAGCGGTTTGCTTGACTTGCAAGGAAAACCTGTTTTTGATGAGTTGGACTATCAAATCAACCTTGTTCATTCGAATTATATCAGCATATATGATAGGAATACACGACGCTATGGTGCCATTAATTATTCCGGAAAAATTATTGTGCCGTGCAGATTAAAATCCTCAATGAAAGTGGGCGGGATGGTTGAGAAATATCAACGCAAAGTGGATCTTAACGGAGAAAATTCAGCAGGTTTAGCCCAACTTGCCAGTGCACGATCTAATTTTACGGACCAAACCAAACAAGAATTGCGTCATCGTACATCATTTAGTTTTTATGCGCAAAATTATGTCGGTCGTATTATTCAAGATTGGCAAACGCAAGGCGACTATGAGACACCTGAAGATTATGTTCTACGAGTGAATAACGAAACACGGGCGCAAAAGGTATATGAGTTGACTAAAAACGCCCAAGATGCTTATTTGGAATATTTTGAAGCAAGACTTCCTAAAGATGAAGTATCCATCGTTGGCAAATATGACCCTAATCACCAATCTTTCCGCATTTCCAGCAAAAATGCCAAAAAGGACATTTTAGTACCGGTTGATAAAAATGATGCCCCTGAATTTTTCAATATGTTCAACTCTCTTCGCAAAGAAGCAACCTATTGTATTGAGAACGATCAACCGGCCTTAAAAGAATACACCTTCTATATGCCCAATGGCAATCACCAGTACAAATATAGTAACAACGAAGCCGTTGAATATAGTGTTGCAAAAGTGGATTATCACTTTGATGATATTGAAATATCAACAGCGTCACTCGGTATAGGTACATCAGATGTGGACATAAATATTCCGGTTACACAAAAGGACAATTCAAATGTGCATGTCTTAATCATTGCCAATGAACATTACATAGATGCACCCAATGTAAGTTACGCATACAATGATGGTAATACGTTCCGTGAATATTGTATAAAAGCATTAGGTATTCCCAAAGAAAATATCCTCTTTAAACCGGATGCCACTTACAATCAGATGCGTCAAGGAATCAATCAGATGCGTGACCGCGCCAGCAATGAATTGATTGGTAAGGATGCTAGGCTGCTCATCTACTATAGCGGGCATGGAATACCTGATGAACGCGGCATGAATAGTTATCTTCTTCCGGTAGATGGTTCTCCTCGCGACATCGTGAATACCGGTTATAGAGTGTCCGATTTGTATGATATGTTAGGCCAACTTGCATGTGAAAGTACTGTGCTGATGGACGCATGTTTTAGCGGCGTTACCAGAGCGGGTGAATCCTTGGCTCAAACGCGTGGCGTGGCTTTCCGCGCTGCGGCAGTTCCTCAAGGAAGAACCGTAGCCATTAGTGCTTGCAAAGATAACGAGGTTGCACTACCCTACGATAAACAATATCACGGATTGTTTACGTATGAATTACTCAAACATATCAAAGATGCTAAAGGAGAAGTTTCTCTCGGCAATCTATTCAACTTCGTACAAAAAGAAGTGAATCGTATCTCTCTACTTGAATTAGAAAAAGGTCAAACACCGACAGTAGCTTCCGGTAAAGAAGCTACCAATTGGGCCAAGCGTATTTTCTAACGAAATGTATACAAACAATTTTATTAATCTTTAATTCAATCAATTATGAGAAAAGTTATTTTAATGGCAATGGCGATTTGCCTAACAGTATGTGCTGCATACGCAGCCAAACCCGAGCAGGTAGCTGCAAAGTATGCAAAAAAGCAAGCCAAAGTGTTCGCTAAAGACAAATGGAAAGTAGATGGTATCTTTACTTTGGAAGAGGTGTTCTATAATTATCGAATGGCTCTTTTAAAGGAAGGCAATTACCCCCTTACCGGAATTGTAGGTGGACAAAATTCCTGCAAAACCATTAATCAGGCTAAACAATGGGCTACCACCAATGCCGCTATTTCATATTCTAAAGAAGCGGGACAAATGATGCGTGGTAGAGTTACCAATGAGATTGCTGCCGGTGCAGGAACGGACGCTCAATCTTTGGATAACATGTACGAAGGCTATGAGTCCTTAGTCCAGAAAGAAATTAGAGGCGAATTAAAAATGTCGTTTGGCTTATATCGTGAAACGAAATCAGGTATTGAATACCAAGCCTTTTACGTAATAAATGAAGACGCTGCCAGCAAAGCAAGAATACGCGCAATGGAAAATATGATGAAAGAGTCTGAATTTGCACGTCAACATGCTGAACAAATTTCGAAATTTGTCCAAGAAGGTTTCCAAAATGCACTTCCTGAAGAATGAAAAAGTTTGGGCTTAATTTAATTTTTCTCATGTCCTGTGTGCTCTTGTGTGCCACAGGACATGAGAAAATTATTTCTGTGAATAAAATTCGCGGAGAATATACGTTATCGTCCGCTATTGATATATCCGTAAAGCAGGCAGAGCAAATGGCACGAGATGATGCCAAAAAACGGGCACTAAAACAAGTTTGCGGAGAACGGATTAATAGTTGGGATATGATGGAAACATCCGCAATTGGCGAGAGTTTCAATAGTTTAAATCTCATTCAAGTGGATGGGGAAATCGTTGAATTTAATATTGTGGAAGAAGGATATACACCCAATCCCGTGAAAAAAGATGAAATACTGTTCTATTGTGTAGCCAATGTTAAAGTCAAGAAAGGGTTAGATCCGGATCCTGATTTTGTGGCAAATATTACCGGCATTAAACCGAGTTATATTGCAGGCTCTGCTCTAAATTTTACAGTAATTCCTCGCCAAGATTGTTATCTTAAAGTTTTCATTTTTGAAAACGCTTCATTAGGCTACCTATTATATCCCAATACTTATGAAAAACCTAAGTTATTGACAAAGGAAGTTCCTTGCAAATTTCCTATCGGTCATGGCATTTATTATGACTTACATACAGATAAAGATATCGAAACAAACAGATTAGTTTTTGTGTTTACAAAAAAGGAATATCCTTTCTACGAACAAACTACATCTCGAGAAGAAATAGAGCATTGGATTGCCATCATTCCGAATGATCAAAAATATCTTTATTATGTTTCTATTAACATCGTGCAGAAGTAAACCACTCTTTCAACCGAAATAAAGATATAATTATCAAGCGCCCTGCCACTGATTGCGGCTGAGCGCTTTTTATATTTGAGCGTGTAAATGCACTTTAGGCGGTCAAAAACTCGGTTTGTGACTTTTTTATTTGTGTATATCAAAAAAAAGTTGTAATTTCGCACTCACTTTATGCCCCCAAAGATAGTTTGCTATGAAACGGTTATTTTTCTTATTAGCTACAACGCTTGGAACATGCGGAATGTATGCACAAAGCATGAGCGATGCCTTTGAGCAGTTTAAACAGAAGCAGAGTACTACCTTCAATCAGTTCAAACAGGATAAACAGGCCGAGTTTGACACCTTCCGCAAGCGCGTCAATGACCAATATGCCGAGTTTATGGAAAAGTCGTGGCAACAGATGCAAGCCAAACCTGCCGTCACCCCCCAAAAAGAACCGAAAATAGAACCGGTCGTTTACGAAGAACCGACACCGGAACCTGCACCGCAGCCTGCTCCAACACCTGCCCCTGCACCTACACCGACCCCTGAACCGCAGCCTGCTCCGGCACCGGAACCCACACCGCAGGTCATCCCGATTAAAGAAGAGATAGTTGTCGTTCCCAAACCTGCACCTGCCCCTGCCCCTATAGCGCCCGTGCAACCTAAAGAGGACAAGACTTACCAAACCATTTCTGTTTCTTTCTATGGTACTTCGGTCAATGTCCGTTTCCCTGAATCGGACGGGTTTAAATTGGCGGGATTGAAAGAAAACCAATTGGCGGCTGCATGGAAACAACTATCGGACAGCAAATACGACATCGTCGTTTCATCCGCTTTGGATGCCCGCAAACGCTTGAACCTTTGCGATTGGGGCTATCTACAACTGTTGCAGGCTGTCACACGCAAGCAATACGGAAAAAGCGACGAAGCAGTCTTCATGCAGGGTTTTCTGCTTACCCAGTCCGGCTATCGGGTACGCATGGCTACGGCAAACAACAAATTGTATATTTTGATTGCCAGTCAATACGACATCTGCAACATGCCGTATTACACGCTTGACGGACACAAGTTTTTCTCTATTGATTGCAACGAATCCGCACTGAAAATATGTTCCGCCTCTTACGAAAAGGAGCAATCCCTGTCCTTGCAAATACGCTCGACACAGCATCTGTCCCAGCAGATAACGCCCAAGCGTATGTTGACCTCGAAAAAAGGCCTTGCGGCAAGCGTCAGCGTGAATAAGAACCTCATCGATTTCTACAACAATTACCCCAGTGGTTACCTGAACGGTGATGTCACCACCCGTTGGGCGGCGTATGCCAACACGCCTTTGGAGAAAAACGTGAAGGATATGCTCTACCCAACTCTCAAGAAGAATATCCAAAATCTTACCGAAAAAGACGCTGTCGGGTTGTTGCTCAACTGGGTGCAAACAGCCTTTGAATACGAATACGATGACAAAGTATGGGGTGGCGACCGTGCATTCTTTGCTACCGAGACTCTGTTTTATCCCTATTGCGACTGCGAAGACCGCAGTATTCTCTTTTCGCGTTTGGTACGCGATTTGCTCGGTTTGCCGGTTGTCCTGCTCTATTACCCCGGGCATTTAGCGACGGCTGTGGCGTTCTCCAATGACGTAAACGGCGACTATTTGGTGTGTAAAAACACCAAATATACGGTTTGCGATCCGACCTATATCGGTGCGGGGGTAGGGCGCACAATGCCCGGAATGAATAACCAACAAGCCAAAGTGATTGTACTTCAATGACACGGAGAACGAAAATAGCGTGCATCGCGGCAGTTGTCGGTTTTTCAGCACTTGCCGGCGGCATCTGGTGGTACCGCGCCGACCGTACGGACGGCATGACGGAAGGACGCGTTATCGGCCTGCCGTCCGTGGACGAACAAACCGACAAGAGAGTATCCGTAGAGGAACTGACGACGGCAGATCCGCAATGGATTGGCAAGTGGCAGAATACCGCCAACCCGCAATGGTTCAAATGCTACTACGACGACCCTGATGAAGATCGCGAGGGCTATTTTTGGGGAAAGGAATGGGATGAAGACGATGATGTCTTTGAGGAAGACCTTTGCTATCACGGCAATGGTTGGTTTATTTGGAAGAAACAGAAAAACAGAATCATAGAGGTGTCTATGTCGGAATATAACGAAATGATGGTTCCGCAGGAATATGATATTTTGTCCATCACCGCGGATAGTTTTGCTCTGGGTGCCTTGTCCGCGTCCCGCAAAGGGCCGATTGTTTTTCACAAGGTCAGCCTTAATTAAGTATTTTCTTACTCATTCTTAACCTTTTTGATTGTCAAAAAAATGGGTACGGCACAAATGTGATTCTCTAATATGTGTTTAATATCATAAAGGAATCATAAAGGAATAGTAAAGAATGTACCCGTTAAACCAGTGAACGGGAACTATTGTAGTACCTACTGCCGGAAGTACTCGGACAGTACACATTGCCGGAATTCTTACATTTTTGCATGAATATTTGCGTAATTCAAAAAATAGTGGTAATTTTGCACACGAAGTTAAAAGGTTATGCGCAATAACGAAGAATTATATTTCCTGTCTTTTTGTGTAGAAGCGTATAAGATGCGTCATCACATGTCCGGCGAGAATGTAATGACGTTGTTTGATAACAAGGGGGTTACGCAATATTTAACCGACCATTTTGGTGTATTACACACACAAGGAGAACAGTGGATTGTAAATGATATTGACGAATTTATACAAAACAGATGATTCTTTATCACGGCAGTGATACAATTGTTCGCCAACCGCGAATAGTGGAACCCAACCGAACGTTAGATTACGGTTCGGGGTTCTATGCGACCTGTGCAGAAAAGCAGGCGTATGATTGGGCTTGCCGCAAACTGCAAACGCCGAACCGGTGCAGTTACGTCAATATGTATGAATTGGACGAAGCAGAGCTGAAAAATTTTAAAGTGCTGCGGTTTGATGGTCCGACTGATGAATGGATAGATTTTGTAATGCGCAATCGGCAGGACGAGACGTTCCAACACGATTACGATATTGTCTATGGACCTGTTGCTAATGATAAAGTCTATGTGCAGTTCGGGCTCTACGAACAAGGGTTTATTTCCAAAGAAACCTTATTGACGGAGTTGAAAGTGTATAAACTCGTTGACCAAATGCTATTCCATACAGAGAAAGCATTGCAGTTATTGCGTTTTATAAATGTCAAGGAGGTACATAAATGAGCGGTACGTTAACACAAGATAATTTGTATTTGTTATTGCCGGGTAAGGTCTTGGCTGTGGCAGAGATGTATGCGAGACATCACGATGTGTCGGTATTAGATGCTATGCGTAAAGTCTATGCCTCTGATATGTATAAGCAATTGGAGCAAGAGAGTACGAAACGCTGGCACGAAGGTCCAGTATCTTTGTATCAAAATATCTAATTAAAGGGGACTTCTATAAATTCCCTAAAAATTGATAACATTTCCCCTATGAAATAAAACCAGCAAGATTTTTGCACAATGCAATGATGATCGAACAATTTTTATCAATGTTCGGAAAATCACCGAACTTGCACAAAAATCAAGGGCTAAAAGAACACTATTTCAAAGATCTCTTGCTATACGGACTTAAAGCTACCGCCTAGCACTATATATAAAGGCAAATTTTTAACGAACTATGGGTATAAGAAACAACTAAAATTACATATATATGAAAAAGATTTTATCAGTATTTTTAATGATTTTTATGGCGTGCGGATATGCAAATGCCATGCCACTGTTACAAATTTTTATGACACCTGGTTCTGTAAGTGCCATACAGTTTTCTAAACACGATGCTAAAGCATTTAAGAATGCCTATTTAGAAGAAGAAATAGGTCTATTCAATCAGCACTTAAAAGAGTTAAAGGCTTCTAAGCAATATAAATCTGTCCGTTTATTATACCCGGGTGCAAATACAGAATTATATTACGAGGTAACCAATAGCGATGGTAAAAAAGGTTTGTTATATTCCACAATATCATCTAACAATGAGGTTAAAGATACGTTATTGGTTCCCATGCAATACTATGGTTTTGCGATTATGCCACGTACCACAGGTGAAGAGCCATATATCGCTTACAATGCTCAAAGGACATTTACGAGACCAATGTATTTCCATCACGAACATGAAGAGACTGTTATTTTTGCCTCCATCACGCCTAAGGTCAATCAATGGGATATATACAGTGCTTCTCATTTGGTTGATTATAAGAGTGCTATGACATGTTATCAGATGTTGGCGAATATTCAGAATCGATTATTATCTTATGTGATGGGATTGGTTATATTAAATGCTAAAGTATTTTGTCCTAATGATGACGAATATCTATTATATGTTCGTTCTGAAACAAATAATGCTTGTATGTATACTGCTGCAGGTCAGCCAATTTTTACGGAAAGCCAAAACATATTGGTAGCAGCAATTTATACGGAACGTTGTGCTTCGCCACAAGCAACAGGCGTTCAATATGTTTCTAAAGAAAACAAGGTTGGTGCGGGACATTTAATTCAAATAGATCCTTGGATGCCATGTATCTTTGCGGATGCTAATTTCTCCCCCAATGGAGATTTATTAGTCCAAGTCAGTGAAATGTCTCCTTATGAGAAGTATGACTACCATAAAGATTATGAAGCTTTTATTCACAAAAGCAATAGTCCGATAGCTGCTTTTTATCAAAATCTGGATTTTGAAAATGGAATCAAAAAGTTTTGTGAAATGCCAAAATCACAACAAACAACAGAAGATGCCTTTTATGCTGCACTCTGTTGTAGGATGGAAGTAAGTGAAGAAATGACCACTATAAAAAGCATCAATGGTTTACTTGAGCATACCGCAGACTTACAGACCGCTGATTTGCCGAATATTGAAAAAATGCAATATTTCACACAACTTGGTAAACAATTGTATGAAGACGTTAAAACTCAAGATAAAAGTTTAACGGAACATTGTAATGAAGGAATGTTTGACTTAACTCATATGGAACAAGTGTTACCCGCAATTTTACAAGAATATGAGGCTCGTGATATTACGCGTTCTGCCATTTATGAACGGCAACGTCAGCAAGCCGAATTCTGGGGAAATCTAATAGGCGGCTTCTTATCGGGTGTTGTGGATGCTGCTGGGGATGCAATTGATCGGAGAATCAGTGGAACATCATCGCCAACAATATCAACACCCGTCTCAACCTATTCTAATTCCTATTCGACAAGCTCATCAGCAACAACATCTACATCAACTAACGAGAGAGAAAATAATTATAACCAATCAACCACAACCGGTAATAGCACTCGCATTCTTGAATTGGAGCGCAAGATTCATACATACGAAGGACATTTGAAGAATGCACAAGAATTTAAACGCAAATGCGAGGCGGAACATTCAAATCTTTTGGGATGGGCGATTAAAGATGTTAATGAATATGAGCGCATCATTAGAGAGAGTAAAGACGAGCTTAATAGATTGAAATCCGGGCACTAACTGAAAGTTATTTGCTAATATAATAACCACTATAACAAGAGAACAGTTTCAACAGCACATCAAGGACTATTCCATTGCTGATGTTAAGTTGCTGATGCATAATGCAATGATGATTGACCGATTTTTATCAATGTTCGGCAATTCACCGAACTTGCATAAAAATCAAGGGCTAAAAGAACACTATTTCAAAGATCTCTTGCTATACGGACTTAAAGCTACCGCCTAGCACTATATATAAAGTCAAATTTTTAACGAACTATTGATAAATTTGGTTTATTATTTCTCAGGTAGTTCTATTCGGGTTTCGGTCGCTTTTGGGTTATTGTTGGCATCTTGTTGTTTATCACTCAATCACATCATCGGAGTTGGCTTACTGCAAAATCCAAACTTCCAGCTTGGATAGGCAGTCGCAACTCCTCCTCTCCCCAAAAATCAGCAGATTTTTTGGGACCCCATTAAAGAGCATTGTTCTTTCGCTCTGCGCAACAACCTACCTAACACAAACTCCAAAATCGCCTCGACCCAATTTATAGAACCTACCTAAAGTAGTGGAAGGTGGAAATAGTGCAATTTGCAAGAAATTCGACAAAATTTTACGAAAATATTTGCTCATTCAACAAATTTTGCGTAATTTTGCAGCCGATTTTGCGCATATGGGAAACACCATCGAACTCGACAAACTGGAAATAGGGACACATACCTTTGACTTTCAATTGGATGACAATTATTTCCACACGGTTGAAAAAACCGAACTGTTGGGCGGGAACATCAGCGCGAAAGCCGTACTCAACCTTCGGCAGGAGGATTATGACCTCACCATGCAGGTAAACGGCGTCGTTCAAGTCACATGCGACAGATGCCTTGACCCGATGGACATAGAGGTGGCGGAGGAAGAAGCGGTCGAGACGGACGGAACGGAGCGTATCCTTGATTTGGAATGGCTCGCATACGAAATGATTATTGTTCATCTTCCGTTGGTGCACAGTCACCAGGATGGTGGTTGCAACCCCGAAATGGCTGCACTTCTCCAAAACCACCTCTGCACCGGCGACGGAGAGGAAAAATGATGCCGGATGACGCAAGGCGGTCCCTGTTAATCTGCGTGGCACGGACGGCAAACGGGCATCACGGCAATAGACATTAACATAATAAAACAAAAGAATATGGCACATCCTAAACGAAGACAATCGCACACCAGACAAGCGAAACGTCGTACCCATGACGTGGCAAAAATGCCGGCATTGGCTATCTGCCCCAACTGCGGAGCCCATTACATTTACCATACGGTATGCCCGAGTTGCGGATACTATCGCGGTAAATTGGCAGTAGAACACGCTGCGGAAGCGTAAGAGGCAGATTATTGTCTGAACCGTACTGCTAACATTTTACATCAACGCGAGGCTCAGGAGGGCATTCTCGGAGCTTTGCGTTTTTGCTTTTTCTTGACAGTCACACGACCTAATCTTTACAATAATGTTCAATCGTAACAATGGCACCTTCCGTCAAGGTGGCTACCGTCAGGACGAGAGTTCGCGTGAGCAGAATGACGGTACATCCCGCAACGCCGGCGCATCCCAACGCCCGCGCTTTCAACAGTCAACCCCATCCGGAGAGTACGGACACACACGCCGCCGTTTCTCCGGTTCTACCAATACAGAAAACACTTCGTATCCGGCGCACACCTATCAGGGGCAGCACGACAGCCGCCCTTCGACCGGCTTCCATAAAAACGACAACCGTTTCAGCCGTCCGGAAGGGTCGTTCGGCCGTCCGCAACGCAACGAACACGTATATGGGCAGAAAAAGCGCACCGAGTACAAAAAGCAATTTGAAGACCCCACCAAGCCCATTCGGCTGAACAAATATCTCGCCAATGCGGGTATCTGCTCGCGGCGCGAAGCCGACGATTTCATTCAGGCCGGTGTCGTTACCGTCAACGGAGAAGTGGTGGACAGCCTCGGCGCCAAAGTGCTGCCGACGGACAAAGTCATGTTCCATGACCAGCCGGTTCACCGCGAAAAGAAAGTCTATATCCTGCTCAACAAACCCAAAAACACCGTCACCACGACCGATGACCCCGAGGAACGCCATACCGTATTGGACATCGTGCGCGAAGCGTGCGCGGAGCGTATCTACCCCGTAGGCCGTCTGGACAGGAACACCACCGGCGTTCTGCTGCTGACCAACGACGGTGACCTGGCGGCACGGCTCACCCACCCCAAGTTCGGCAAGAAAAAAATCTATGCCGCCACCTTGGACCGCGAACTGGACGAAGCCGACGAAGCGGTTATCCGTGGGGGCATCACGCTGGATGACGAAAAGATAACGCCGGACGCCCTGGAGTTTCCCAAAGACGACCGCCAACACATCGGTCTCGAGATTCATTCCGGGCAGAACCGCGTCGTCCGCCGCATCTTTGAGAAAGTGGGCTACAAAGTCATGCAATTGGACCGCGTGTCCTTTGCCGGTCTGACCAAAAAGAACGTTCCGCGCGGACGTTACCGTTTCCTTACCCCCAAAGAAGTCGCCATGCTTCAGATGGGAGCCTTTGAATAAATATACACCTTAATAATATTATAGTTTTATGAAACGCACTCTTTCTTTTATGGCTGCCCTGCTTTTGTGCGGGAGCCTCTTTGCCGCCGAAAGCATCCCCGCCGGCGACCAACGCATCACCTATGTCGGCCGTACCCAAGTGACGGACGGCAACGTGTCCTTTGACTGGACGGCTACCTACCTGCGCATAGCGTTCACCGGCAAGCAGTTGAAAGTGCGCCTGTCGGATACGGTGGGCCGCAATTTCTTCAATGTCTATATTGACCAGCCCCAAATGGGGCCCGAACCGGATTTTGTGTTCAATGCAGCCGGTCAAGATACGGTCATTGTGCTTTTTGACGCGAAAAAGAAAGGGAGCCACACCGTCGTACTGCAAAAGCGTACCGAGGGCGAACAGGGTACCACCACGCTCCATGAATTCATGACCGACGGTGTGTTCACGCAGGCGGAACCGCTCAAAGCGCGCATGATAGAGATTGTCGGCGATTCGTACACCTGCGGTTACGGTGCGGAAAACAGCGTCAAATCCGACCCGTTCAAGGCCGAGACGGAATGCAGCGCCAAATCGTATGCCGGCATTCTGGCACGCTATTTCGACGCCGACTACATCGCCGTTGCCCACTCCGGCATGGGTATCGCCCGCAACTACAACACCAAGTTCGCCGGCTGGTACATGCCGGACCGTTACCTCCAGACCTTTGACATGGATTCCACGCAGGCCACCCGTTGGAATGCCGCGCAGTACGCATTCAAGCCGGCCATGACCATTGTTTGGCTGGGAGCCAACGATTTCTCCGTGCGCATGCAGCCTTCCTATCAGGACTTTGCCAAACATTATTATCAGTTGATACGCGAAATCAAAGCCAACTACGGCGAGGACCATCCCGTTTTGTGTTGCGCACGCAAAGGCTTGGACGAATTGTTCATGTATGTCCGCCGCATGGCGCTTGACAGCGGTATGAAAAACATCTATTACGCAGGCTTTTTCAACGGCATGTTCCATGATGACGACCGCAACCTCGGCGCCAGTTACCACCCCAATTATGAAGCCCACCGCAAAGTGGCTTGCGAACTGATACCCTATGTCGGCACCATTACGGAATGGGAGTTGCAGGACAAAGTCGTCAAATAAAGTCTGTGGCGGGGAAAATGTTCCCAAAATGACTTTTTTTTGATTTTTTTCGCAAAATATTTTGTCAGTTCAAAAAAAAGATGTACCTTTGCACCGCTTTTCGGCCGGAAAGACAAACAATGCGACTCTGAGGCCGGCGCGCAAACGCCTCTATAGCTCAGTTGGTAGAGCACTAGATTTGTAATCCAGCGGTCGTTGGTTCGAGTCCGACTAGAGGCTCAAAGGTGAACATTGGAAATGAAGGGTGTGTTCCAGAGTGGCCAAATGGGGCAGACTGTAAATCTGCTGTCTCTCGACTTCGGTGGTTCGAATCCATCCGCACCCACACACAAACTATGCGGACGTCTTCTGCAAGACGAGTGGAAGTTTGCTTTTGCAACTCGGCGCAGCGGGGACTTGCGCAGAATTTTTGTGACCGGCAGAAGTTTTGCGGAAATAGCTCAGTCGATAGAGCACTAGCCTTCCAAGCTGGGGGTCGCGGGTTTGAGTCCCGTTTTCCGCTCAATAGATTTGCTAATGTAGCTCAGTGGTAGAGCGCATCCTTGGTAAGGATGAGGTCGCGGGTTCAACTCCCGCCATCAGCTCCACGCAACGGATACTGATTGTGTCGTTGCTTCGTATATTACAAGAAAAATAACAAGAGTTATTAACGTTAATAAAAATTCTAGAATTATGGCAAAAGAGAAATTTGACCGCTCGAAACCGCACGTAAACATCGGTACTATTGGTCACGTTGACCACGGTAAAACTACCCTTACCGCTGCTATTACCACCGTACTGGCCAAGAAAGGTCTTTCTGAACTCCGTTCGTTCGATTCTATCGACAACGCCCCTGAAGAGAAAGAGCGTGGTATTACCATCAACACCGCTCACGTAGAGTATCAAACCGCTACCCGCCACTACGCACACGTAGACTGCCCGGGTCACGCCGACTATGTAAAGAACATGGTTACCGGTGCTGCCCAGATGGACGGTGCCATCATCGTGGTTGCCGCTACTGACGGTCCTATGCCCCAGACCCGTGAGCACATCCTGCTCGCCCGCCAAGTGAACGTTCCCCGTCTGGTTGTTTTCATGAACAAATGCGACATGGTGGACGATGCTGAAATGTTGGATCTCGTTGAAATGGAAATGCGTGAACTTCTGTCGTTCTATGAGTTCGACGGCGACAACACGCCCGTTATCCGTGGTTCTGCTCTGGGCGCACTGAACGGTGTTGCCGAATGGGAAGAGAAGGTTATGGAACTTATGGACGCTGTTGACAGCTGGATTCAGTTGCCTCCCCGCGCCGTTGACAAACCCTTCTTGATGCCTGTTGAGGACGTCTTCTCCATTACCGGTCGTGGTACGGTTGCTACCGGCCGTATTGAGACGGGTGTCATCAAAGTCGGTGACGAAGTTCAATTGATCGGTCTCGGCTGCGACGGCAAGAAATCCGTTGTTACCGGTGTTGAAATGTTCCGCAAACTTCTTGACCAAGGTGAAGCCGGCGATAACGTAGGTCTGCTGCTCCGCGGTATTGATAAGGACGAAGTTAAACGCGGTATGGTTATCACCCACCCGGGTGTTGTTAAACCTCACGAGGAATTCAAGGCTTCCGTTTATATCCTGAAGAAAGAGGAAGGCGGCCGTCATACTCCGTTCCACAACCACTATCGTCCCCAGTTCTACATCCGTACCATGGACGTTACCGGTGAGATCACTCTCCCCGAAGGAACTGAGATGGTAATGCCCGGCGATAACTTGGAGATCACCGTTAAGCTCATCTATCCGGTAGCTTGCTCTGAAGGTCTGCGTTTCGCTATCCGTGAAGGCGGTCGTACCGTAGGTTCCGGCCAAATCACGAAAGTTTTGGACTAATCCTTTTAGTTCTCCATAAAAATCACTTGGGTCATCGTACCCGAGTGATTTTTACGGAAGTCCTCCAATGGTAGGAGAGCGGTCTCCAAAACCGTTAATGTGGGTTCGATTCCTGCCTTCCGTGCATGTTACAAAATAGCTTCCATTTGACGTCGATGACGCCCGTTTTGTTGTGAACAGCGGACATCGAGGCCAAGTTGGTGACGCTATTAAGGATTTTGGTCAGACAATAAAAAAACACTTATATGAAACTTGTAGAAAACATCAAGGAATCGTACAGCGAATTGGTTCACAAAGTCAGTTGGCCGACAAGAAAAGAGTTGGCGAAAAGTGCGGTCGTAGTGTTGATTGCTTCCCTTGTATTGGCACTCATCGTATGGCTTATGGACATTTGCTTTGAGAAAATCATGACCTTTGTTTACGGACTGTTCTAAAAACATTGACCGCGTTAATCGTTATTAGTTATGGCTGAAAACAATTTGAAATGGTATGTGCTCCGGGCTATCAGCGGTAAAGAGCAAAAAGTAAAAGAGTATATTGAGAATGCACTCGTTACTTCAACACTTTTTAGGGAGTACATCTCGCAGGTGCTGATTCCGACGGAGAAGGCAGTGGTTCTGCGCAACGGAAAGCGTGCCATCAAGGAACGCAATCTGTTGCCGGGTTATGTGCTGGTTGAATGCAACCTGACCGACGAATGCTACCCTCTATTACGCAACGTCCCCAATGTGCTCGGCTTTTTGAACGGCGGTAAAGCCACCAATAAAGCCCAAGCGGTGTCGCAAGCCGAAATAAACAAGATTATCGGCAACATCGACATGACGGAGGATAGCGTATTGATGGACGAAACATTCCTGGCCGGCGAAAATGTGAAGGTCATAAACGGGCCTTTCAACGGTTTCAACGGCGTCATCAGCGATGTGATGATGGATAAGCGGAAACTGAAAGTCATCGTTACCATCTTTGACCGTCAGACTCCGCTTGAACTGAGTTTCGGCGAAGTGGAAAAAGAGTAGAAGGCATTGTTACGGGCCGCGTGACTACTCGATAGTTTAATTATTAACCGGCGAGAGCGTATCCCCTCCCGTATAAGGGATGACACAGCGCGTTTGTATCGCCAAAACTATTAAAAACAAACAACATTATGGCAAAAGAAATTGCTGGTTTTATCAAACTCCAGATTAAGGGTGGCGCTGCCAATCCCGCACCTCCGGTTGGACCGGCACTCGGTTCGAAGGGTGTCAATATCATGGAGTTCTGCAAACAGTTCAACGCCAGAACGCAAGAGAAAGCAGGCAAATTGCTGCCTGTAGTGATTACCGTTTACGCGGACAAGTCCTTTGATTTCATCGTCAAGACTCCTCCTGTTGCGGTGCAGTTGATTGAGGCCGCCAAGATAAAAGGCGGTTCCAGTGAGCCCAACCGTAAGAAAGTAGCCAACATTACCGAAGACCAATGCCGCCAAATTGCCGAAGACAAAATGGTGGACATGAACTGCTTTACCGTAGAATCGGCCGTGCAGATGGTAAAAGGTACGGCACGCAGTATGGGTATTACCGTTAAATAATTCAAATCTTCACAACTATGGCAAAATTGACAAAAAATCAAAAGCTGGCTGCTGAGAAGATTGAAGCAGGTAAGCTCTACACTGTAACTGAGGCTGCTGCCCTCGTAAAAGAAATAACCACCACCAAATTTGACGCATCGGTTGATATCGACGTCCGTTTGGGTGTGGACCCGCGTAAGGCCAACCAAATGGTCCGCGGCGTCGTTTCCCTGCCCGCAGGTACCGGTAAAGTGGTACGTGTTCTCGCTTTGGTAGGTCCCGACAAGGAAGCCGAGGTCAAAGAGGCCGGAGCCGATTTCATCGGACTGGACGACATGGTCGAGAAAATCAAAGGCGGATGGACTGATTTCGATGTAATGATTACCCAACCCCAATACATGGGCAAAATCGGTGCGCTTGGCCGTATCCTCGGTCCGCGCGGCTTGATGCCTAACCCCAAATCGGGTACGGTTACCATGGAGGTCGCCAAGGCCGTTAAGGAAGTTAAACAGGGTAAGATTGACTTCAAAGTTGATAAATTCGGTATTGTACACACCTCTATCGGTAAAGTAAGTTTCACACCGGAAGCTATTGTGCAAAACGCCAACGAGTTCATCCAGACGCTGATTAAACTGAAACCGGCTGTATCCAAAGGAACGTACATCAAGAGCATTTATCTTTCCAGTACGATGAGTCAAGGTATTAAGATTGATCCCAAATCGATTGAGTAATTAAGAAAGGACAAGTTATGAAAAAGGAAGATAAAACCGCTCTCATCAGCGAACTGCAAGAAACAATCGGACAATATTCGCATTTCTACCTGACCAATATCGAAGGGTTGAATGCCGAAAAAACAAGTGAACTGCGTCGGGCATGCTTTAAGGCGGACATCAAACTGCTGATGGCCAAGAATACGCTCTTGAAGAAAGCCCTCGAAGCAAAAGGTGTTGACACCGGTCTGTTTGACGCCCTGAAAGGCAATACGGCATTGATGCTCTGCAACACCGGTAACGCTCCCGCACGTTTGATTAAGGAGTTCACCAAAAAGGACAAGAACAAAGACGCCAAACCCCAACTGAAGGCTGCTTTCGTAGAAGAAACCGTCTATGTAGGGGCACAGAATCTTGAGTTACTTTCCACCATCAAGTCCAAAAACGAACTCATCGCAGACATCATCGCCTTGCTGCAATCGCCTGCCAAGAATGTCGTTTCCGCACTTCAATCCGGTGGTACCACTATCCACGGCGTTCTTAAAACGCTGGGTGAACGCGCTGAGTAAATCGGCATGACAATACGGCAAGCGTTTCGCAACGCAAACCGAAAAAGGTGGCGAAGCCACAAACAACCAAATTTTAAACAAATATTAATAACTAATAAAATTTACAATTATGGCAGATCTTAAAGCTTTTGCTGAACAATTGGTAAACCTTACTGTTAAGGAAGTTAACGAACTCGCTCAAATCTTGAAAGACGAGTATGGTATTGAACCTGCTGCTGCAGCCGTTGCAGTTGCCGCTCCCGTAGCCGGCGCCGAAGCCGCTGCCGCTGAAGAAAAAACATCGTTTGATGTTGTTCTGAAAGCAGCCGGTGCCCAGAAACTCCAGGTGGTTAAAGCCGTTAAGGAACAAACCGGTCTGGGTCTGAAAGAGGCGAAAGACATCGTTGACGCTGCTCCTGCAACCGTAAAGGAAGGTCTTGACAAAGCCGCCGCTGAAGCCCTCAAGAAAGCTCTTGAAGAAGTAGGTGCTGAGGTAGAACTCAAGTAAGCGACCGTCAGGTATTGCCTGTATTGGTTTAGATCTCGACAAAATCGGGGTCTAAACCTTTTTCAGTGAAAAAGACCTATTCTTAATTATGTTAAAATTTTGGTAAAAAATTTGCTATTTTGTTAAAAAACTATAAATAACAATGACACCCGACCGCAAAACACAAAGAGTCAACTTCTCTGCGATGCAGCAGCAGATGCCTTACCCTGACTTTTTGGAAATACAACTGAAGTCGTTCCAAGACTTTGTACAAATGAATTCAACACCGGAACAGCGTCGTCAGGAAGGTTTGTTCCGTGTATTCAACGAAAATTTCCCGATAGCGGACACGCGCAACAATTTTGTGCTCGAGTTTCTTGACTACAGCATTGACTGCCCCCGCTACTCCATTGAAGAATGTTTGCTGCGCGGACTGACATATTCCGTTCCGTTCAAAGCCAAACTCAAACTCTACTGCACGGACCCGGACCACGAAGATTTTGATACCGTGGTGCAGGACGTGTATTTGGGCAACATACCCTACATGACCCCCAAAGGCACTTTCGTCATCAACGGTGCCGAACGCGTGGTGGTCAGCCAGTTGCACCGTTCCCCCGGCGTATTCTTCGGGACATCCATGCACTCCAACGGCACCAAACTCTATTCGGCCCGTATCATCCCGTTCCGCGGTTCGTGGATTGAATTTGCTACGGATATCAATAAGGTGATGTATGCCTATATCGACCGCAAAAAGAAATTGCCCGTTACCACCCTGTTGCGCGCCATCGGTTTCGAATCCGACAAGGACATCTTGGATTGCTTCGACTTGGCGGAAGAGGTCAAGGTAACCGAAGAAAACCTGAAGAACTGCGAAGGACGCCTTTTGGCAGGCAATGTCCAGAAATCATGGACAGAAGACTTTGTGGACGAAGATACCGGAGAAATATCCACCATTGAGCGTACCAGTATCATTATTGAACGCGAAACGGAACTGACGGCGGAAAACATCAAAGACATTCTGGAGTCCGGCGCCAAGACGATTCTGCTCCATAAGGACGAAAAGCGTGAAGCGGATTTCTCCATTCTGTTCAATACGCTGCAGAAAGACCCGTCGCACTCCGAAAAAGAGGCCGTCCTCTATATCTATCGCCAACTCCGCAATGCGGAACCCGCTGACGACGCCACGGCACGTGAGATGATCAATAACCTGTTCTTCTCCGAGAAACGTTACGACCTCGGCGAGGTAGGCCGTTACCGTATCAACCGCAAACTGTCCATGTCGATTTCGGAGGATGTCCGCGTTCTGACCAAAGAGGACATCATCGAAATCATCAAATACCTTGTCCAACTCATCAACTCCAATGCGGAAGTCGATGATATTGACCATCTCAGTAACCGTCGCGTCAAGACGGTCGGCGAGCAATTGGCAGGACAGTTCGGTGTCGGTTTGGCGCGTATGTCCCGCACCATCCGCGAACGCATGAACGTGCGCGACACGGAGGTCTTCACACCGGTTGAACTGATTAACGCCAAGACCATTTCGTCCGTTATCAATACGTATTTCGGCACCAACGCCCTGAGCCAGTTCATGGACCAGCAGAACCCGTTGGCGGAGATAACGCACAAACGCCGTATGTCGGCCCTCGGCCCCGGCGGTTTGAGCCGTGACCGTGCAGGCTTTGAAGTCCGCGACGTACACTATACGCACTACGGTCGTCTCTGCCCGATTGAAACGCCGGAAGGACCGAACATCGGTTTGATTTCGTCCTTGTGTATCTACGCAAAAATCAACAGCCTCGGTTTCATTGAGACGCCTTACCGCAAGGCGGAGAACGGTGTCGTCGATTTGGACAACAGCCATGTCATGTACCTCACCGCGGAAGACGAAGAGAACATGACGGTTGCACAGGGCAACGCGCCGCTGGACAAAGACGGACATTTCATCCGCAACAAGGTCAAAGCACGTTTTGAAGCCGATTTCCCCGTAGTGGCTCCCGAACAGATTGACGCCATGGACGTCGCTCCGTCGCAGATTGCCTCTATCGCCGCAGCACTCATTCCTTTCCTTGAACACGATGATGCCAACCGTGCCCTGATGGGATCGAACATGATGCGCCAGGCCGTGCCGTTGCTCAGGAACGAGGCGCCTATCGTCGGAACCGGCATTGAAGGCCAACTGATTCAGGATTCCCGTACGCAGATTGTGGCCGAAGGCACGGGCGAAGTCACTTTCGTTGACGCCGCCACCATCCGTATCCGCTACGACCGTGACGAAGAGCAGGAATTCATTTCTTTCGACTCTGCCGAAAAGGAATACAAACTGCCCAAGTTCCAAAAGACCAACCAAAACACCACCATCGACCTGCGTCCTATCGTACGCAAAGGCGACAAGGTGGTTGAAGGTCAGATTCTTACCGAAGGCTATGCCACCGAAAACGGCGAATTGGCTCTGGGCAAGAACCTGAAAGTCGCTTATATCCCTTGGAAAGGTTATAACTACGAGGATGCCATCGTGCTGTCCGAGCGCATCGTACGCGAAGACATGTTCACATCCGTTCATGTGGTTGAGAACCTGCTGGAAGTCCGCGAAACCAAACGCGGTGTCGAAGAGTTCACCTCCGATATCCCCAATATATCCGAAGAAGCCACCCGTGACTTGGACGAGAACGGTATCGTCCGCATCGGTGCGCACATTGAGCCGGGGGACATCATGATCGGTAAAATTACACCGAAAGGCGAGTCCGATCCCAGCCCCGAGGAGAAACTGCTGAAAGCCATCTTCGGCGACAAGGCCGGCGATGTCAAAGACGCTTCTCTCAAAGCCACTCCGTCGCTGGACGGCGTGGTCATTGACCGCAAACTCTACAAGAAAGCCAACAAGGACCGCGAGCAGAAGAAAGCCGACAAACTGGTTATCGACGGCATGCAAGAGGCATTTGACCAGCAATGCGAGGAACTGAAGCGCCAATTGGTGGACAAACTGGCCATTCTGCTCAAGAACAGGAAATCCCAGGGTGTTTATGACATCATCGGAACCGAACTGATTGCCGAGGACGCCACCTTCACCAAAGAACGTTTGTCCTCCATCGGCGACTATCAGTCCGTCATGTTGTCCGACTGGACAGCCGATGAGCACAAGAACGAGTTGGTGCGTCAGTGCATTCTCAATTTTCTGGCCAAGGAAAAAGAGTTGTCCGCTGACCTCAAACGCGAGATGTATAACCTCACCATCGGTGACGACCTGCCCAACGGCATTCTCCAGATGGCCAAAGTCTATCTGTGCAAGAAACGTAAGATCCGCGTAGGTGACAAGATGGCCGGCCGCCACGGTAACAAGGGTATCGTCAGCAAGATTGTCCGCGTGGAAGACATGCCTTTCTTGGCAGACGGAACGCCGGTGGATATTGTCCTCAACCCGCTGGGTGTGCCTTCGCGTATGAATATCGGCCAGATTTTCGAAGCCGTCCTCGGTTGGGCCGGCCGCGAACTGGGCGTCAAGTTCGCCACTCCTATCTTCGATGGATGTACACTGGATTCCCTGAACGAATGGACCGACAAAGCCGGCCTGCCGCGTGCAGGTAAAACGCAGTTGTACGACGGCGGTACCGGCGAGGCATTTGACCAAATGGCCACCGTAGGCGTTACCTACTTCATGAAACTCGGCCACATGGTTGACGACAAGATGCACGCCCGTTCGATAGGTCCGTACAGCCTTATCACCCAGCAGCCGCTCGGCGGTAAAGCCCAATTCGGTGGACAGCGTTTCGGTGAAATGGAGGTTTGGGCATTGGAAGCGCACGGTGCAGCTCATGTATTGCAGGAGATTCTGACCGTCAAGTCCGATGACGTTACCGGCCGCGCCCGTACCTACGAAGCCATTGTTAAAGGCGATCCCATGCCTACACCGGGGTTGCCCGAATCGCTCAATGTATTGTTACACGAATTGCAGGGTCTCGCACTCTCTATCACAATGGAATAAGGAGGAACAATTATGGCTAACATGAATAAAGACAATAATACTGCTAAACGCACCGGTTTCACCAAAATCGCCATCGGCTTGGCTTCGCCGGATGAAATCATGCAACTCAGTTCCGGCGAGGTACTCAAACCGGAAACCATCAACTACCGCACCTTCAAACCCGAACGCGACGGCTTGTTCTGCGAGCGCATTTTCGGTCCCACCAAGGATTACGAATGCTTTTGCGGCAAGTACAAACGTATCCGTTACAAGGGTATCGTGTGCGAACGTTGCGGTGTGGAAGTAACCGAAAAGAAAGTGCGCCGTGAACGCATGGGACATATCCGTCTGGTTGTTCCTGTAGCACATATATGGTACTTGCGCTCGCTTCCGTCCAAGATGGCCGCCCTGTTGGGCATCCCTACCAAGAAACTGGATTCGGTCATCTATTACGAAAAATACCTGGTGCTGCAACCCGGTGTGTTGGACGGACAGAAGATAGACAACATGGTGGTTGAAAAGAACATGCTGTTGGAAGAGGAAGAGTACGAGAAACTGCTCGAAAACCTGCCCGAAAACAACCAGCAACTGGAAGACGACAACCCCGACAAGTTCATCGCCAAGATGGGTGCCGAGGCCATCTACGACCTGCTCTGCAAGATTGATTTGGATGCATTGTCCTACGAACTCCGTGCGCAGGCCGACCAGGATTCTTCCACACAGCGCAAGCAGGACGCCCTCAGACGCCTGCAGATTGTGGAAGCGTTCCGTGCCCCCAAAGGCAAGACCCGTCCCGAATGGATGATTCTGCAAGTCGTTCCCGTGACACCGCCCGAACTGCGTCCTTTGGTACCGCTGGACGGCGGACGTTTTGCCACTTCCGACCTCAACGACCTCTACCGTCGCGTCATCATCCGCAACAACCGGCTCAAACGCCTGATGGAAATCAAGGCGCCGGATGTCATTCTGCGCAACGAGAAACGCATGTTGCAGGAGGCCGTCGATTCCTTGTTCGACAACTCGCGCAAGACCACGGCTATCAAGTCCGAAGCCAACCGTCCCCTCAAGTCGTTGTCCGACTCGCTGAAGGGCAAACAGGGACGTTTCCGTCAGAACCTGCTCGGTAAGCGCGTGGACTACTCTGCACGTTCGGTTATCGTGGTCGGTCCCGAACTGAAAATGCACGAGTGCGGTCTGCCGAAAGATATGGCAGCTGAATTGTACAAACCGTTCATTATCCGCAAGTTGATTGAGCGCGGTTTGGTCAAGACGGTCAAATCGGCCAAGAAAATCATTGACCGCAAGGACCCCGTCATTTGGGAGATTTTGGAATACGTCATGGAGGGACATCCTGTTCTGTTGAACCGTGCGCCGACATTGCACCGCCACGGTATCTTGGCGTTCCAGCCCCGTATGATTGAAGGCAAGGCCATTCAGTTGCACCCGTTGGCTTGCGCCGGCTTTAACGCCGACTTCGACGGTGACCAGATGGCTGTCCATCTCCCCCTCAGCAACGAGGCCATTTTGGAGGCCCAACTGCTGATGCTCGGCTCGCACAATATCCTTGATCCGGCCAACGGCAATCCTATCACCGTGCCCTCGCAGGATATGATTCTCGGTCTATACTACATCACCAAACCTCGTGCCGGTGTCAAAGGCGAAGGATTGGTGTTCTACAGCACGGAAGAATGTTTCATTGCCCTCAACGAAGGACGTGTGGACATACACGCGAATATTAAGGTGCGCATCAACGGCGAACTGATTGAAACCACTCCCGGACGGGTTATGGTCAACCAGTATGTGCCGGAAGAGGTAGGTTTCCAGAATGTTACCCTGAAGAAAGGTGCCGTTAAGAGCATTATCTCCGTGGTTATCAAGACCTGCGGTGTGGCACGTACGGCGCAGTTCCTGGACGACATCAAGGCACTCGGTTACAAGATGGCCTTCAAGGGCGGTTTGAGTTTCAACCTGAACGACATCCTCATCCCCGAAGAGAAAACCGAATTGGTGGCCAAAGGCAACAGCGAGGTGGAACAGATTACCGAACTGTACAACTACGGTGAAATGGGCGATGACGAACGTTATAACAACGTCATTGGTGCATGGAACAAAGTCGATGCACAGGTTACGAATGTCCTGATGAAACACATGCAGGAGGCCGACCAGGGTTTCAACTCCGTCTTCATGATGATGGATTCCGGCGCCCGTGGTTCCAAACAGCAGATTAAGCAGTTGGCCGGTATGCGTGGCTTGATGGCCAAGCCCCAAAAAGCCGGTGCCACCGAAGGCCGTCAGACCATTGAGAACCCGATTCTGTCGAACTTTAAGGAAGGCTTGAGCGTGTTGGAATACTTCATCTCCACGCACGGTGCCCGTAAGGGTCTGGCCGATACCGCCTTGAAGACGGCCGATGCCGGCTACCTGACCCGTCGTCTGGTGGATGTATCGCACGACGTTATCATCACCGAAGAGGACTGCGGCACACTGCGCGGACTGACGGCGCACGCCATCAAGCAGAACGACAACGTGGTCGCCACCCTGACACAGCGCATCTTGGGCCGCGTCAGCGTACACGACATCGTCATAGACGGCAAATTGATCGTTGCTGCCGGCGAAGAGATTCGCGAGGCCGCCTGCGAGGCTATTGAGGAGGCAGGCATTGAGGAAGTCGAGATTCGTTCCGTCCTCACCTGCGAGGCTAAACACGGCGTCTGCGCCAAGTGCTACGGCCGTAACCTTGCCACCCGTCAGATGGTGCAAAAGGGCGAAGCGGTCGGCGTCATAGCGGCACAAGCCATCGGCGAGCCCGGTACACAGTTGACGTTGCGTACCTTCCACTCCGGTGGTGTGGCAGGCAACGCCGCTACGCAGAATACCTACGCCCTGCCGCGTGAAGGACGCGTCGAGATAGACGAACTGCGGACTATCGTTACCGACAACGGCGAGACGATTGTGGTCAGCCGTCTGAACGAGATGCGTCTGGTGGATGTCAAGACCGGTGTCATTCTCACCACCTTCAATATACCGTACGCATCCAAACTGTTCGTTACCCCGGGCGAAGAATATCCGAAGGGACAGATGATCTGCGAATGGGACCCCTACAAGGCCTCTTTGGTTATCGAGACGGCCGGACGCTTGGTTTACACCGACGTCATCGAGGGTGTCACCGCCAAGACCGAAACGGACGAACAGACCGGCAAGAAGGAAGTGCATATCACCGATACCAAGGACAAGACGAAGATGCCTATGGCGCACATCAAGGATGCCGAAGGCAATATCCTCCGCTCGTACAACCTGCCTGTCAAGGCGATGCTGGTACACACGGACGGCTCGGATGTCAAGGTCGGCGACAACCTCTTCACCCAAACCCGTGCCTTCGGTACGGCCGGCGATATTACCGGCGGTCTGCCCCGCGTCACTGAACTGTTCGAGGCTCGTAACCCGTCCAATCCCGCCATCGTGGCCGAAATTGACGGTGAAGTGTCTTACGGCAAGATTAAACGCGGTAACCGCGAAATCAGCATAACCAGCCGTCAAGGCGAAGTGAAGACTTATCTCATTCCGCTCACCAAGCAAGTATTGGTACAGGAGGGCGACTATGTCCGCGCCGGTATCCCCTTGTCCGACGGTGCCGTTACGCCGAACGACATCCTGGCTATCCAGGGGCCCACGGCCGTACAGGATTATATTGTCAACGAGGCACAGTCCGTTTACCGGCTGCAAGGTGTGGAAATCAACGACAAGCACTTCGAGATTATCGTACGCCAGATGATGCGCAAGGTCGAAATCAACGAAGCCGGCGATACCCGCTACTTGGAAGGCCAAATCGTGGACAAACTCGACTTTATGGAGGAGAACGACCGTATCTGGGGCAAAAAAGTGGTTACCGATGCCGGTGATTCCGAGGTATTGCATGCCGGTCAGATTGTTACCGCGCGCCGTCTGCACGACGAGAACTCGTCGCTCCGCCGCCGCGACAAGAAACTGGTACAAGCCCGTGACGCGCAGTGCGCTACCGCTTCGCAGATTCTGCAAGGTATCACTCGTGCCGCCTTGGGTACCAAGTCCTTCATTTCCGCCGCATCCTTCCAGGAGACCACCAAGGTACTCAACGAAGCGGCCATTCAGGGACGTGTCGATTACTTGGACGGCATGAAGGAGAACGTTATCTGCGGTAACTTGATTCCCGCCGGTACAGGCTTGCGCGAGTTCCAGAAAGTGTCCGTGCACAACGCGGAGGAGTATGCAGCTATCCAGGCCGCCCGTGCCGCCGCCGAAGCCGCTCTGGAAGAATAGTGCTATCGGCTATATTGCGACAAACAGCGCACCTAATCCGTGCGCTGTTTGTTTTCTTGTAGAACGTCACAATGCGAAATTATTTGATGCAAAGCCGAAAATTATCATTTATTAAGATTTCTCCTTTTTTATGCCCTGCATTTTTCGGGTCACCCGCAAAACCCTGTGTTTAAGAATTTAAGGTATGTTCTATAAATTTGGATTATCATTTCTCAGGCAGGTAAATACGATTTCGGCTGCTTTTGTATTTCTTTTTGCATTTTGCAGATTGTCAGTCAGTCGCAATATTGAGCATTGCTCCTTCCATCCGCACCGCAAACTACTAAAAACAAATTACAAAATCATCTCGACCAATTTATAGAACCTACCTTAACAAAAAACCGAAATCCACCCCTTGTGTTTGATGCTGTGTCTCTTCAATGGATTTACATTGTTTTTGTTCATCTGACGGGTACAGAGTTATCCTGCCGAACTATAGTTTCCAAATAGAAACGCAATTATTTGTACATTAACTTTCCCTTGTCTTCCCTGTTGAGGGTGCCCGAAACAGGGAAGACAAGGGGACAAAAAGTCCGACAGCAATACAAAATAATAAAAAAGATGGGAAAGATTTG
>JAZLGG010000052.1:0-21085 GCA_045616185.1 Paludibacteraceae bacterium | reverse complement strand
CTGAGCAAGGAGGAGCGAATATACCTGCGCACGCTGTTGCAGCGCATCGACCAACGCCTTGTGACGCGTGTTTGCGACCGGTTGCAGGTGTTTGAGTTGTACGAAAAGAAGGTGGTGTTCGTGTTTGCCGACAATGCCGAGTGCGACAGGATGCTGCAATGGATGGTCAGTATCGGTTTGCAGGAAAAGATGCAGGCCTACAGGAGGGATATTTTTGCGCGAGCGCAAAGATTATGAATTATGAATTTTGAATTATGAATTATGAGAGATTAACTGCCACTGCGTGGCAAAGATTATGAATTATGAATTATGAATTATGAATTATGAGAGATTAACTGCCACTGCGCGGCAAATTAAGAATTAAGAATTTTGAATTAAGAGATTACGACTAGGCCGCTGTCGCTATTCTAGTCACGGGGAGCGCCCTGCGGCAAGGGGTGTAACCCCGACGAGCAGAGGACCGCCGGTTAGTTTAGAGTAGTGGAAAGTGGAAAGTGAGTTAAATCCAATCTGCCATATACAGTGGAAGATAAAGGATACCCCCTTGTTGCTCTATGTTGCCTTGACACAAGACTATATTACGACAAATAAGATGGGCGAGTTCGTTTTTCGCTCTATCTAAAGATGCGTGTTGCTTATAATTTTTCCCTGATTTAACTTCAATAATGGTAATGGCATTTTGCTCAGGAATAATAAAGTCCAGTTCATGTTTGCTCTTACGGTCATAATAATGCAACTTCTTTTCGCGCGCAACTAAAGAACATGCTACAAAGTTTTCGGTCAATGCCCCCTCGTTAATATCGATTTCACCATTCATTACACTAAATTGTAATTTTGGCAAAAGGACATGACAAAGCAGTCCGGTATCCGCCATATACAGTTTATATAACCGGCGGTTCTCGGTGGCTTCCAATGGTAATTCAAAGGCCTTCGTATTAAACGAATAGTAAACTAATCCCGCATCAATAAGCCATTGGGTCGGATCTTCGTATTTACGCAAAGAAGCCCCTTTCTCCAACGACGCTAATACAAACCGTTTATCTTGCTTGCCCAACGCAGAAGGAATAGCGTCAAAAATCTGTTTGACTAAAGGCGCGTGGGAAGATGCATAATGACTAATATCCGCGCGATAGGTTGTGAGAATATTTTGCTGTATTTGTAGGGTTTGTGCAAAATCAGGTTCCGATACAAATGTTTGTACCACTTCCGGCATCCCTCCTACCACCAGATATTCACGATAATATTGGCTTATCTGTCGATGAATAAAGTCGGGAACAGGAGTAAGGTTCATTAGATGCTGCTTAAGGTTATCTATCACCATTTGAGAGATACCCTTAGCCCACAGAAACTCCTCAAAATCCATAGGAAAAACATTGATTTGTTGTTCGTACCCTACCGGATAAGAGGTTACTTGTTTATATTGGATACCTAATAAGGACCCCGATTCGATATAATCAAAACTATGCTCTTCCACCAAAAACTTAATAGCAGTGCGCGCATTGGGACACTCCTGTATCTCGTCAAAAAAAACAAGCGTCCTACCCTTCACAAAAGGACCGAACCCCATCGCAGACAAGTTAGTTACTATCTGTTGAGTTGACAACTCTCCATCAAAAGCCTGTTTGGCGATGGGATATTTTATGAAATTAACTTCTACAAAATGGGCATAATGGGTTGCCGCAAAAGTACGGACTGACGTTGTCTTACCCACCTGACGAGCACCGTATAACAATGCTGCCTTTTTACAACCGGATTGATACCATTCTTCAAGGAATTGGGAAACTTTTCTCTGTAACATATTACAACTTTTTTCGAGTAGATTTAATCTGAAATTACAACTTTTTTCCACATTTAACGCTGCAAAAGTACAACTTTTTTCTAATCTATGCAAATAAAAATGCAATAAAGTGATATTTTTGCGCGAGGGCAAAAATAGTTTAGAGTTTAGTGTTTAGAGTTTAGAGTAGTGGAAAAGTTTAGAGTGGATAAGTTTATGGGCAGTACAATCTCTCATAATTCATAATTCATAATTCATAATTAACTTAAAATTTGCGTATATCATTTTTTTTTACTACTTTTGTGGCCAAATTGTGCAGAGCCGGATAACGGAAACGTGCCAACCATGAAAAAAAGCGACTTCACCCATAAGGAAAAAGAAACTATACAACAGGCATTCAACCTGTTGCTGGATGACTACGCACATACTGCCCACCGACAAAAAGTGGAAATCATCCGGCAAGCATTCGATTTTGCCAACCAAGCACATAACGGCGTCAGACGACTGTCGGGCGAACCCTATATCATGCACCCCCTCAGCGTGGCACGCATCGTCGTGAAAGAAATAGGACTGGGAAGCACCAGCATCTGCGCCGCCCTGCTGCACGATGTGGTCGAAGACACCGAATACACGACCGAAGACATAGAACGGGTGTTCGGACCCAAAATAGCATCCATCGTGAACGGTCTGACCAAAATATCCGGCGGCATATTCGCCGGACAATCGGAAAAACAGGCGGAGAACTTCCGCAAACTGCTCCTCACAATGTGCGAAGATGTGCGCGTGGTGCTCGTCAAACTGGCCGACCGACTGCACAACATGCGCACCCTGAACGCCCAATCACCCACCAAGCAACATAAAATAGCGTACGAGACACTATTCATCTACGCACCCTTGGCACACCGACTCGGTCTGGCACCCATCAAAACCGAATTGGAAGACCTCGGATTCAAATACCTGCACCCCGACATCTACCGCGACATAGACAATGCCATCAACGCCAACAAGAACACTCGGGACGAGGAATATACGGCATTCGTAACGCCCATCAAAGAGAAATTGACCCTGATGGGCTACGATTTTACCATCAGTGCCCGCGTCAAATCCGTCTATTCGGTGTGGAAAAAAATGCAAGCCAAACACATCAGTCTGGACGACATATACGACCTGTTGGCGGTGCGCATCGTCTTCCACCCCAACGATGCCATGAGCGAAAAAGACCAGTGCTGGATCATCTACTCCGCCATTACCGAGATATACCGCCCGCACCCCGAACGCATCCGCGACTGGATAAGCATGCCAAAAGCCAACGGCTACGAGGCACTCCACGTCACAGTAATGGGCTCCGACGGCAGCTGGGTGGAGGTGCAGATACGCTCCGAACGCATGCACGAACTGGCCGAACATGGTCTGGCCGCACACTGGAAATACAAGTCGGGACTGCTGGAAGATAACGAGTTGGACAAGTGGCTGCACGAACTGCAAGACGTGCTGGCACACCCCGAGACAGACGCGATGGCGTTCCTTGACACCTTCAAACTGAACCTGTTCGCGCACGAAGTGGCTGTCTTTACCCCCACAGGCGAGATAAAGACACTGCCCATGCACGCCACTATACTCGATTTCGCCTACGCACTGCACACACACCTCGGCGAACACTGCATCGGCGCCAAAGTGAACCACCAGACCGTCGGCATCAGTTACATCCTGCAAAGCGGCGACCAAGTGGAGGTGCTGACACTGGATAAACAACAACCGCAACCCGAATGGCAAGACATCGTCGTCACCGCCAAAGCACGCAACAGCCTGCGGCGGTACTTCGCACGGCAGGACACCGAACACGGCAAACACCACAACGAAGTAAGCGATGTCCAAGTGGAGGTGCGCGGCATTGACCGCGTGGGCGTGCTGGTACGCATACTCACCATCGTCAGCGACGAACTGCACCTGAACATGCGCAGCATGCACGTGGATACCGAAGACGGACACTTCACCTGCCGGTTCGCCCTAACCGTATATGACACCACCAGCACTGAAACACTGCGAAACAAACTGCAGGAAATGGCAGAAGTGGAAGACTTTAAAATGATGAATTGAACCGCCACTGCGTGGCTAAATGATGAATTTATTCGCGCTGACGCGCTACGATTCGGCGCGAAGCGATTAGTAATCAGAAAATAACTATCATAAAAACGAAGAATATGAAAAAGATTTTTAATCTGGCGGTACTGCTGCTGACGGCAGGAATCGCACTGGCACAACAACCGACCATCCATTTTGACAAACAAGACCACGACTTCGGCAAAATAAACGAAGCCGACGGCAAAGTAACTACCGTATTCTACTTCAAAAACGAAGGTATGTCGCCGCTCGTACTGAGCAACGTGCGCGCCTCCTGCGGCTGCACGACCCCAAAATGGACCAGACAACCCATAGAACCCGGGCAGGCAGGCGAAATAACCGTAACCTACAATCCGAACGGACGTCCGGGCAACTTCACCAAGACCATTACCGTGACCAGCAACGCCGACCAACCGACCGTGCGCCTGACCATCCGCGGACAAGTCATTCCCAAACCAGCCAAACCGATAGACTCCTATCCCGTCAAAATGGGCGCACTGAGCCTCAAAGCACGCGAGATACATTTCGGCGACCTGATGAAAAACGACGGACAAGGTAGCCTGCAAGCCGTCGAATACGCGAACCTCACCGGCAATGCACCCATCCGCTTGGGCCTGCTCGCTCCCAACAGCAACTACATGGAATGCGCACTGAGCCTTGACACTGTACCCGCCGGCAAGACAGGCAAACTGAACATATTGTTCAATGCCGACAAATGCCCCGTTTACGGTCCCGTAACCGAAACAGTTTACCTCGTCATCAACGACACCGTCAAACGTACCGACGAATACCGCATCACCGTACGCGCCAATCTCCGTGAGGACTTCTCCAAGATGTCCGACGACGAACTGCGCAACGCACCGATAGCCGAAATGGAACACGTAATAGACTTCGGCACTATATTCGCCGGCAAGAAAGCCAAACAAGTATTGACCGTCGGCAACGCCGGCGCCGCACAACCGCTGGCCGTCCGCCGCGTAGTGAACGAGAACACGATGCTCAAAATCACTGCCCCCAAGAACATACGCTGCGGCAAGAAAGGTGACATCAAAATGGAACTGAATACCGCCGGAATGGAAAAAGGACAATACTCACGCAAGATAGCCGTCATCGTAAACGACCCCAAACACCCCGTCACCGACATCACCGTCAAGTGGACCGTGGAATAACCCGATTATGGAACATCCCGAAAACGACCCGAGTTACAAAGGACTGACCGTCAACGACGGTGTGGAGAACCTGCCGCAGGTGAACCCATACGCCACTTTCCACCGCAAGAAACGCGTGCTGGACGCCGAACGTTATTTTGAAGGTATCAGGCAGGGGGACATTACGCTGCTGAGTCAGGCGGTGACACTAGTGGAAAGTAACCTGCCGGAAGACCAGGTCATCGCACAGCAAGTGATAGAACGGTGCCTACCCTACTCGGGCAACAGCGTCCGCGTAGGTATCACCGGTGTTCCGGGGGCCGGCAAATCGACCTTCATCGAGGCTCTCGGTACCCACCTCTGCGAACAGGGCAAACACATCGCGGTACTGGCCATTGACCCGTCCAGCGAACGCAGCAAGGGGTCCATCTTAGGCGACAAGACACGCATGAACGAACTGTCCTCCGCCAAGAACGCTTTCATACGCCCCAGCCCCAGCGCAGGGTCGCTGGGAGGCGTGGCACGCAAGACGCGCGAGACCGTCGTACTGTGCGAAGCCGCAGGGTTTGACACTATATTGATAGAGACGGTGGGCGTAGGGCAATCGGAAACCGCCGCACACGGAATGGTTGATTTCTTCCTCCTGCTGCAAGTGACCGGCACCGGCGACGAACTGCAAGGCATCAAAAGGGGGATTATGGAAATGGCAGACGGTATAGCCATCAACAAATGTGACGGACACAACGTGGAACGCGCACAAGCCGCCCGCGTCAGTTTCAAGAACGCCCTCGCGCTCTTCCCGCCCACCGAAAGCGGATGGAAACCCTATGCCGTGACATGCAGCGCCGTAGAGAAAACAGGCATCGGCGACGTGTGGGAGATGATAGAGAAATATATCGCCTTCACCCGCGAAAACGGCTACCTCGATATACGACGCACCCAACAGGCCAAATACTGGATGTACGAAACCATCAACGGAGCCCTGCTGGACGGATTCTACAAAAATCCGCTTATGGAAAAAGCGATAGAAGACTACGAAAAACAAGTACTGGACAACCAAATCAGCAGTTTTATAGCCGCCCGAGACCTGCTGCAACGCTACGAAAAAAACCATGGATAAGAACAACAAACGCAAAACAGTCATTACTGTCGGTCCCAACGCCACCGGCAAACTGCCCCCGCAGGCACTTGAACTCGAGAAATCGGTGCTGGGCGCCTTGCTGATAGAAAAAGAGGCCTTTGCCACTGTAGCCGACCTGCTGCACCCCGAATCGTTCTACCATGACAAGAACCGCCTGGTATTCGAGGCTGTTGCATCGCTGGCCGCCAAAGAGGAACCGGTGGACGTGCTGTCCGTGGCGGAAAGGATGAAAGTGTTAGGCACATTGGACGAAGCCGGCGGTGTGGTCTATCTGAGCGAACTGACAATGTCAGTCGCCTCGGCCGCACACCTGCGCTACCACGCACAGATTATCGCCCAAAAAGCCACAGCACGCGACCTGATACGAGCGGCCGCCGAGATAGAGGAACTGTGCTACGACGAGACACAGGACGTGGGGGACGTGATGCAAAAAGCCGAAGCCGACATCTTTGAAATAAGCCAACGCAACCAAAAACGCGACGTTACCCAAATAGATCCGGTATTGGATGAGGCCTACAAACGCATCATCAAAGCCAGCAAGAACGAAGGCAACATCAGTGGCATCCCCTCCGGCTTTACCGAACTGGACAAGATAACAAGCGGATGGCAAAAATCCGACCTCATCATTATCGCCGCACGACCCGCGATGGGAAAAACAGCCTTTGTGCTGTCAATGGCCAAGAACATAGCCGTCAACTTCCAAATCCCTGTGGCGATGTTCTCGTTGGAAATGTCCAACGTGCAACTGGCCAACCGACTGATGATGAATGTGTGCGAAATAGAGGGCGACAAGATAAAAAACGGCAAACTGACCCGCGGCGAATGGGACCGACTGGACCATAAAGTGAACGAACTGTTCGGCAGTCCGATATACCTGGACGACACCCCCGCCCTATCCGTATTTGAACTGCGCAGTAAAGCCCGCAAACTGGTGCGGGAGAAAAAAATACAACTCATCATCATCGATTACCTGCAACTGATGAACGCTAACGGCATGTCCTTCGGCAGCCGTGAGCAGGAGGTGAGCATCATCAGCCGCAACCTCAAAGCCCTCGCCAAAGAACTGGATATACCGATTATAGCCCTGTCGCAACTGAACCGTAGCGTAGAACAGCGCGGCGGTACCGGCATAGAAGGCAAGAAACCCCAACTGAGCGACCTGCGCGAATCGGGAGCAATTGAGCAAGATGCTGATATGGTGTGCTTTATCCACCGGCCGGAATACTACCACCTGTACAACGACGAAAAAACAGGCAAGGACCTGCGCGGACTGGGACAAATCATCGTGGCCAAACACCGTAACGGTAAGACAGATGAAATATGGTTGCGTTTCCGTAACAAATACGCCAAGTTCCAGAACGAAAACGAAGCCTTTGACGATGACACTCCTCCCCTGCCGCCGGCCGGAGAGATGTCCTATCAATCCAAGTTTGACGGCACCGCCCAACAATACGCCTCCGCAGACAACGCGGAACTCAACCGGATGGGCGACAACAACGGAGTGCCTTTTTAACACGCCTTAATATATACAAAACATAACTATGCAACGAACAATAATCATAAACGCTCTCAAGAGCAAGGACTTCAACGAACCCATCAACGTGCGCGGTTGGGTGCGCAGTCGCCGCGGTAACAAAGCCGTGAATTTCATTGCGCTGAATGACGGCTCGACCATCAAGAACATACAAATCGTGGTAGATATGAACCGGTTTACGGAAGAGACCCTCAAGCCGGTTACCACCGGTTCGTGCATCTCCGCCACCGGCATCCTTGTCCCATCACAAGGCGCAGGACAGGAGGTGGAGATACAACTGACCGAACTGGAAGTTTACGGCACCGCCGACCCCGAGAAATACCCGTTACAGAAAAAAGGACTCAGTATGGAATACCTGCGCACTATCGCCCACCTGCGTCCGCGCACCAACACCTTCGGCGCTGTGTTCCGCATCCGTCATAATATGGCTATAGCGATACACACTTATTTCCACCAACACGGGTATTTCTATTTCCACACCCCGCTGATAACCGCCAGCGACTGTGAAGGTGCAGGACAGATGTTCCAAGTGACCACCAAGAACCTGTACAACCTCAAAAAAGACGAAAACGGCAAGATAGACTACTCGGACGATTTCTTCGGCAAACAGGCCTCCCTGACCGTCAGCGGACAACTGGAAGGCGAACTGGCTGCGATGGCGCTGGGCAAGATATACACCTTCGGTCCCACCTTCCGCGCAGAAAACAGCAACACGCCGCGACACCTCGCGGAGTTCTGGATGATAGAACCCGAAGTGGCCTTCATCCAAAAAGACGAGTTGATGGATTTGGAAGAGGACTTTATCAAATACTGCGTACAGTGGGCCTTAGACAATTGTATGGACGACCTGACCTTCCTCAACCAATTCGTGGACAAAGGCCTGATTGAACGGCTGCAATCCGTTGTCAATACAGATTTTGTACGTCTCCCTTACACCGAAGGCGTGAACATCTTGCAGGAGGCTATACGCAACGGCCACAAATTCGAGTTCCCGTGCGCTTGGGGCGACGACCTCGCCAGCGAACATGAACGCTATCTGGTGGAACAACACTTCGGCAAACCCGTCATCATGACCGATTATCCCAAGGAGATAAAAGCGTTCTATATGAAAATAAACGAAGACGGTAAGACCGTGCAGGGCACCGACGTACTGTTCCCGCAGATAGGTGAAATCATCGGGGGCAGTGTCCGCGAAGAGAGTTTGGATAAACTGAACGATGAAATAGAACGCCGACATATTCCGATGAAAGATATGTGGTGGTACCTGGATACCCGCCGCTTCGGCTCTGCCCCGCACGCAGGCTTCGGACTCGGCTTTGAACGGCTGATGCTGTTCGTTACCGGAATGCAGAACATACGCGACGTGATACCTTTCCCGCGTACCCCAAAGACAGCAGAATTCTAATAAAGATAAAAATGAAGAAAAGTCTTACCTTAATCCTTATCATGGTGGTGTCACAGTTCATTGTGGCACAAACCGGACTGAAAGGCGTCATCCTTGACGAAGAAACCGGACGACCCGCCGTAGGTGTGACGGTTACTCTCGCCAACCAGAACCTGTCCACCACAACCAATCAGAACGGCGAGTTTGCGCTTACCTACCTGACATCCGGTGAAGAAGAGTTGCTGATAGAAGCTAACGGCTACAACGGCACCGTCGAACTGATTCAACTGCAGGAAGGGCAGACCAACGATGTTGGCACTATTAGGCTGCAACCGGACATCATCAAAGAACAACAGGACGAGATACTGCTCAACCTTGCCGAACAGGATTTGAACGACGACGAGGGACGCACCCAAGACCAAGCATCCGCCGCCAGTTCGAGCCAAGACGTATTCAATAACCTGACCGGTTTTGCGTGGTCTTCCGCCCGCTATCGCCATCGTGGTTACGAAGCCGCCCGCGAAGAGAACTACATAGAAGGTATATCGTTCAACTCCTCCGAACGCAACTCGTTTAACTTCTCCGCAATGGGCGGTCTGAACGACGCCAGCCGCTATAAGGAAACCGTCAATCCGATGGAGAGTAACAACTTCACCTTTGGCGGATTGGGACGCTCCACCAATTATTTGATGTCCGCCTCGCACTATGCGCAAGGGTGGAAAGTTGGGGTAGCCGGCACGAACCGCAACTACAAGGCCGTAGCCCGCGCTACCTACGCCAGCGGTCCCTTGGCCAACGGCTGGAGTTTCGCCGGACAACTGGCCTTCCGTTTCGGACCGTACACCCAGACCAAAGGGCAGATAGGCGAAGGTATAGACTACTATTCGTTAGGATATTTCTTCACGGCAGAACGCAATTGGAATAACCGCCATAAACTGAGTATCATCACTTTCGGTTCGCCCACCCAACGCGGGCAGTCGGCGGGTGTCACCCAAGAAGCCTACTACCTGACCAACCGGTACAACAAGACCCAATGGGGTTGGAACAACTATAACCCCTATTGGGGTTGGCAAGACGGCAAAATGCGTAACTCGCGCATTGTCAAGTCGTTCGACCCGACCGCTATCGTCGGTTACGAATACAAGATAGACGACTGGCAGAAAATACACGTCGGCGTCGGCTTCCATTATTCGCTGTACAGCAACTCCGCACTGACGTTCTACAACGCACCGGATCCCCGCCCGGACTACTACCGCAATATGCCATCGTTCCTTTGGGACGGACAGTTGGACAGAAACGGCAACTACATTACGAAAGACAACAGCCCGTCGCACCACGCCCTCGGAGCAGGGTTCACCAACCCTTACGGCGAATATGTGGGCCCGACGGTTGACCAAAGTGCCTATCTGGACCTGTACAACCGGTGGGTTACCCGCGACGATGCCACAACACAAATCAATTGGGATGCCCTCTACGCCGCCAACTACGCCCAAAACGCGCATGATGCCGCCACCGGTGAAGTGTCCTCCGCACGCTACATGCAGGAACGCCGACACAACGACATCTGCGAGGCAATGGTGTCCTTCAACTACCGTAACACCCGATACGACCATCTGACAATGACACTCGGCGTGGAGGCCAAGGAGTCAATCGGCAAACACTACAAGACCGTAGATGATATGCTGGGCGGCAACCAATGGATTGATGTTGACCCCTTTGCCGAACGCGACATCAAAGAACTGGCCACCAACATCGGCATGTCGCAAACAGCCATCGAAGTGGTCAAACAAAACGACGTGGGTTATTGGTCGCAACACGACTACCAAGCCAAACAAGTCAAGACAGGTGACCGCTTCGGTTACGACTACGACATCACCATGACTAACGCCAAAGTGTGGTTCCAGAACGAATGGAACTGGCATAATCTTGACTTGTACTACGCGTTGCAACTGACCTACTCCAACATGCAACGCACCAGCAAGATGCTCAACGGACGTGCCTTCTATCTCAGCCTGCTACACGATGGAATGGCGGAATACTATCTCGGCAAGAACGGGTTTGACATCATGGACGGCAAGTTCTACGACAAATATGTCGGCTTCTCCCACCATTTCGTGGACCCCGCCTTCAAAGCCGGTTTGACCTATAAAATCAACGGTCGCAACCGCATCCTGTTCAACGCACTGGCCATGACACAAGCCCCTCTCGCACGCGACGCGTACATCTCGCCGCGTGTTCACGACCGCGCTGTGGAGAACATCTACACCCACGACCGCGCCAAGAACCTGAAAGACTATTTCTGTGCCAGCGAAAAAATAGTAGGCGGCGACCTGACCTACGAATTCAACTTCCCCATCGTTCGCGGCCGCATCACGGGCTTCTATTCGCGTATGTGGGACGGCACCGAACTCAACGGGTTCTATGACGACGAGGCCCGCACCTTTGTCAACCAATCTATGACCGGCATCGACCGGCGACATTGCGGCATCGAAGCGGCCGTAAGCGTCAAGATGGGCACCTACTTTACTTTGACGGGTGCCACCTCGGTGGGCGACTACAGTTACACAGACAACGCCGATGTAGTCACCTCGGCCGAGAACGGAATGGCCCTGGGCGAGAACAAGAACGGCGCCGTGTTCGAACTGGTGGACCAAGCCTACATCAAAGGGCTCAAAGTAGCCTCCGGCCCCCAAGTAAACGCCAGCCTCAAACTGAGTTTCTTCCACCCCGATATGTGGTTTGCCGATATCACGCTCAGTTACTTCGACTGGAACTGGTTGGACTACGCCCCCTCACGGCGCATGCAAAGCCTCTACACCGGCTATTGCTATGACACCGAAGGAAACAAAGTGAACGTCAACGGCGGCTACTACAATATCTATATTGACAATAGCGCGTCCTTTAATGCTATATGCAAAGACGAACAGGGGAACATCGTTACCGATAAATACGGCACTCCCAAACTGATTAGTCCTTATAACCAACTGGCCGACCAAGAGTCGTTGGTAAGCAGTAACCCGCTGAACCGATTTATGTTGGACTGCAGTTTCGGCAAACTGATTTACCTGCCCAACCGCCAGTCGCTGAGCATCAACCTGTCGGTCACCAACCTGACCAACAACGTGTATTTCAAGACCGGCGGCTACCAACAGGCGCGACTGCCGCGCGGCACACGCCAAGGCGTAAGCGAATCGGACGGCAATTCCACGATTACCAGCAATGTGTGGAAATTCCCAAGCAAATACTACTACGCCTGGGGAACCAATTTCTATTTGACCGTAACCTACAAATTCTAATCTGAAAGGAACAGCCTTATGAAAAAAACAATATTGACAATAACTTTTACGGTCGTTCTATTGGCAGTCGCCTTGTCCGGATGTTCCTATCAGGTACCGGCAGAAGACCGTTTGTTTGTTCCCGAAAGCCAAATCGGCCAACTGACGGCCGACGGTGTATTGTACACGATTCAAGAGTTCAAAGACTCGTTCATGACCGAACACGGCAACTATTGCGGCGACAGTCTCTACCGCTACCGTTCCACCACGGATTATTCGTATATGCTCTTCTCTATTGATACGATTCCGACGCAAGGTCCCGGTATCTATATCCGCGGACGTATCACTACCGACGATTTCGCCGGCAACTTCTATAAAGTGCTGTGCATCCAACAGATGGTAGGACACACCCAACAAGCCTTGCGTATCTCTGTAGATGCCGGTAGCATAGGGGGTATGTACCAGTTAGGCCAAGAGATACTGATACGCTGTAACGGATTGGCTATCGGCAAGTACGCCAATCAGCCCCAATTGTGCGTTCCGTCATATAACAACAACGTCTATGCCAACAAATACGAAGAGAAAGTAGGCTGGGCTCCCGGACGTATTCCGTTAGCGCGCTTTCAGGCTGCTACAACACTCATTGGCCTGCCTGACCCTAATAAATTGGTATATGACACTGTGGTCAGCGTGACAGAATATACTGGTGTTTCGGACATCTTCCAAGCCCGCGACCTGGATGCCCGACTGGTGTGCCTGAAAGACATGCACTACACCGGCCAATACCTGAATTACAGCCAACCGACCAACTGCACGACGGGCGACCCTGCCAAGGACGGCGGTGCGAACGTGTTCGCCCCCACGACTAAAAACATGAACTACCCGCAGTCGCGCATCGTGGCGGATGACTTGGGGAACAAATTCCTCGTTTCGACCTCCGAATACGCTAAATATGCCAATTTCTACCTGCCCGGTGCCGACAGTCGAGGCATCAGCAACTGCAAATACTACTGCGGTGACATCGTAGGCATTGTCGGGTTCTACGCGGACCAAGCCAGCAAACTGAGCAACAAACGAGGCGACTGGACGTTCTGGTCGGTCAGCCTGCGCTCACTGGACGACTTACAGTTATGGCAAAAAAATCCACAAGGTGAGTGGGTTTTGGATGAAGACGGAAACCGAATACCCTGGCCCCGCATTGAATATATGAAATAAACGGTATATGAACGAACTACCTGTCAGTTGGCTGGACATAGTATTGTTATTGCCTTTGCTCATAGGACTGGTCAAAGGATTGATTAAAGGCGTGATAGCCGAACTGATGGCTATCGCGGCCATCTTGCTCGGTATCCTCGGCGCACGCTTGTGGGGCGGTGACTTTGCCTTATGGATGTTGCACCGGTTCGCATGGCCGCAAGCCGTTTGCAACGCGGTTGCCTACGCACTGCTGTTCATCGGAATAGCCCTGCTGACCAACCTTGTGGCACGATTATTGTCCAAACTGATGAAAGCCATCCACCTCGGTGCACTGAACCGCATCGCCGGCGGATTGTTCGGAATACTTAAATGGGGCATTGTCGTACTGGCACTCGTTTTCTGCCTTGGACAACTGGACCGCAACTTCCGTTTTATTCCCGACGAGTTGAAAAAACATTCGCCCGTCTATAACGAGGCATTGGACCTGTCGGGCAAGATGATGGGACAAATACAAGCACAAACACAACAAAACACCCAATAATATGAAAACAAAACAATTACTGATTATTCCCGCCATTGTGGCTGCCGTGATAGCCGCAGGCTGCAAAGACGGAAAACAAAATGAACCGATTCCTCCTACACCCGATACACCGGTTGTAGAGTATGACACCACTTATGCGGAAAGGATTAAGATCGATACCGTCGGCTGCGACACCGTGGTAAAAGACACAACGATTGATCTCCAGAACGACCGCGTGATTATCAGTTACGTCTATTCCGGCTTCAGTACCCTACCCGACCCCTTCCTCAACACGCACATCTGCTACGCTTTCGCCAAACTGGACATATCATCCGACAGTGTCTATCAAGGTTTCACCGTACAGAACGAAAGCATGTTCAAGAAAGTGGTGGCGTTGAAGCAGAAAAACCCCGATTTGAAAATCCAACTCTCGTTCTCCAACTCGGCCGGAGGTGGCGGTTTCTCGCGAATGAGTTCTGTTCCCGCCTACCGCAAACAGTTTGCAAAGGACTGCAAGGCTTTCTGCCAAAAATGGGGCATTGACGGCGTGGATTTGGACTGGGAGTTTCCGGGAATGGCATATAACTCCTCCTACTTGTACGACAGCAAGCACGATGTGGACAACTATACCCTGTTGTTCAAGGATATCCGTGAAGAGTTCGGCAGCGAGTACCTGCTGACCTATGCAGGTCCCGATCAGGACAAACAAAAGACCTCTGACGGAGGTTATCGTTATGTGGACATTATGGCGGTAGAACCCTATGTGAACTGGGTCAACCTAATGTGCTACGACTTTGCATCCGCTCCCAACCCCCACAATGCTGTCTATGCTACCAACGCTTATTGGGACATCAACCGTACATGGCAGGCCTACAAGAATGCCGGACACCCGATGGAAAAATGCGTTCTCGGTGTAGCCTTCTACGGCCGTCACGAGTTCGACAACGACAAGGAATGGATGTACAAGGAAATCAACGATGTGCTGCTTAAATCGTTCAAAAGCATCTATTCCTACCAATACAACAAGACATGGCAGGTGCCCGTGCTATACAAGAACGGCGAGATGTTCTGCTCGTACGACGACCCCACCTCTATCGCCTACAAAGGCGGCTGGGCCTTGCGGAAAGGCATGATAGGCCTGATGTACTGGGAAGTGGAAGGTGACAACGGCCGCAAAGACCTGCAACACGCCTGCTGGAACTCTATGAAAAAAGAGACCATCAAAGATACCACCTTTATTTTCGTAACGGATACCACCTATTATACCGACACTATCATAACCCCTAAGAAAAAATGAAAAAGTCATTGACCGTTCTCGGATTGTTGGGCGCTTTCTTGGCCCTTGTTTCCGTTCCGTCCTGCGACAGCAAAAAGAACGACCCCGTCGTTCCCCAATACGACACAACGATTGTGACGCGGCACGACACCATCATCCACGACACGATACGCATTGACACCGTCGGCTGCGATACCATTATCCGCGACACGACCATTGATTTGGTAAACGACAATGTAGTATGCGCCTATGTCGCCTACTACCGCGATGCCACGATGCCCAACCCGAACTTACTGACCCACGCCATCTATTCGTGCGCCGAATTGTTCATGGGTGACGATCATGTTTATCAGCGGATAGGCCTGCACGAAAACAAATTCAAGGCCTTTTGTGATATGAAGACCAAGAACCCTGACCTCAAACTGATGGTTTCGGTAGCGCACGTATGCGACCTGCCCGGCAACAAGCAGAACGGCAGTTTCTCTATGCTGAGCAAGGACCCCGCCCAACGCAAACATTTCGCCGACGATTGCGTCAAACTGTGCGAGGACTATAATCTGGACGGCATAGACATCAACTGGGAACTGCCCGGCATCAGTGAATCGGGCGCAGCATGCGACTCGATGGTGGACAGCGACAATTTCCTGCTCCTGATGCACGACTTGCGTGTGGCTCTCGGTCCCGACCGTATGCTGACCTACGCCGGTCACACCCGTCCCAAAGAGAAATACGGGAACGGATGGCGTTTTATGGACAATACCGCCGCTGCCAAAGACGTCAACTGGGTGAATGTCATGTGTTACGGAATGGACAACCCGCCCAAACCGCAAAACGCCGTGTATGCCACAGAAGCGATGACCTGCTGCAACCTCGTTTGGCAACGCTATAACGCTACCAATTTCCCGATGGACCAGTTCGTAATGGGACTTCCTTTCTACACCCACCAACCCGCCGACGGGCCTGTCAAAGGCGAATGGTACTACAAAGACATCATGGCTGTCATCAAGAACTACCCAAAACAATACCGCATCAACCGCAAGTTTGAGAGCACCTGGCACGTTCCTTATGTGGAACGGAAAATTAACGATAAATGGGTCATGTACGGCTCGTTTGACGACCCGCAATCCATCGCCTACAAAGGACAATGGGCACTCAAAAAAGGAATGAAAGGCATCATGTGGTGGGAGAACAACGGCGACGATGCCAACGATACGCTGCAAAAAGCCGTATGGAAGGCTATGAAAACGGAAACCATCACGGACACAACCTTTAATATCGTGACCGACAGCATCTTGGTGAAAGACACCATCATCATCACCTATCAAGACACTATTATCCAAAAGAAATAACCCCCTCCGGCTACTATGACAAAACCTTTCGCAACCATTATCGGACTGATGTGCCTGTTAGCAGGAACACTTTCCGCCGCCAATACGCTTGTCATCACCATGACGGACGGAACGACACACGCTTTTTCGCTGAACGGACAACCGGTCATGACCTTTTCCGAAGACAACCTGATGATTGACGGGGATATGTCAGCCACCTATCCGTGGTCTTCGGTTGTAGGTTTCTGCTTCAGCGATGCCACCGCACTGGACGAATGGTCTGCCGGCACCCTGCGTATGTCCTATACGGACAACCGTACGGTACATATTAGCGGACTGCCGTCCGATATATCCGTAACCCTCTATTCGGTTGCTGGGCAGCGGCTGGCAGCCGGTGTGCCGCACGATGGCGACTTGGCTATAGACCTGCCCACCGCCGCCGGTACTTACCTTATCAACATCGGTTCACGTTCATTCAAAATCATCAAGAAATGAAAAGACTGCTCTATATCCTTCTCCTCGTCCCCTGCTGGCTAATAGCCGAAAACACGGACAACCTGTTACGCATCCGCCACGCGGATGGCACCGTCACAGACAGCCGGACACAGGATATTCGGGAAATACGCTTTATGCGCGAAGCCGACAAGGAAATTATGCGCGTCAGCAACAGAGACGGCAACGAAATGACCTATGCCGCCTCCGAAGTGCGTGATGTTGCGCTGATGGACGTCATTGAGCGTATTACATACGATACGGTCATCACCAAAGTGCGCCGGCATAAGGTAACCGACACCATCAGCGTTGATTCCACATTGGTGGACGGCTATGTGGACGACCCCGACAAAGACGGGCGCGTCGTGCTCATCTATGTGCCTTATTGGGCCAAACAACTGCCCAACCCCAACTATGCCACGCACGTTGCCTACAGTTGTGCGCACATCTACATGCCTAACGGTGTGTACGGCGGGTTCCAACTGGTAAATGACACCACCGGCAAAGTGCTGAAACAGTGCGTGGCGCTGAAACAGAAAAATCCGAATCTGAAAGTGCTGCTGTCGTTCTTTGACGCCGGCAAGTCCAGCGAATATTACACCGGATACGGTTTTTCGTCATTGGCGGCCAGCGACACCTACCGCAAGCAGTTCGCTGCCGATTGTCTGGCTTTCTGCCAGAAATGGGGCATTGACGGCGTGGACATCGATTGGGAGGTTCCGACCAACAATTTCAACGGTCTGCCCGACAGCCCCGCCGACAAAGACAATTTCAGGAAGATGATGAAGCAACTGCGCACCACCCTGGGCACGGACCGCTTGGTTACCTACGCCTCGTACATTATGGCGGACAAATACAGCGACGACACCGGCAGTGCGCCCTATGTCGATTTTATCAATGTCATGTATTACGACGCCTTTGAAGCCCCCCGCCCCCATAATGCCATGTACAACGGCGGCAACAGCACGACGGGAGGTTACTGGGACATATACAAGACCTACGATTCATTCCACAATGCCGGTTATCCGATGCAAAAGTTCGTGCTGGGTGTCCCCTTCTACGGTCATCACAAGAGCGGCAACGACAGCGAACTGTACTACTCGCAGATATTGGCGCGGCTGAAAGCCAATCCCGCCGTATGGACTTCGCGCTACAACTCCATTTGGCAGGTGCCCGTATTGTACAAAAATGACACAATCTGGTGCTCTTACGATGACCCGTCATCCATCACGAACAAAGGCAACTACGCGGTTCAGAAAGGCATGGGAGGCCTGATGGCCTGGCAGAGCGACGGCGATGACGGCAGTAAGAATCTGCAAAAGGCCATGTGGTATTCGCAACGGTGCAAACCCGGAAAAGTGTGGAAGTACACCTACAACACTATCTCCTATATGTCCGACCACGACACGGTGGTTACGCCGATTGTTACCCTTGATACGGTTTTGCATGTTATCAACCGCTGATTTTGCTGTTTTTGCATAAATTTTGCAAAAAAGTTTGCATAATTGAAAAAAATAACGTACCTTTGCACCCGCTTTTCGAAAGAAAGGCGTGTATGGTGGTCTTAGCTCAGTTGGCAGAGCATCGGATTGTGGTTCCGAGTGTCGTGGGTTCGAGCCCCACACTCCACCCAAAACAAGAGAGAGAGTCTTGCGATTCTCTCTCTTGTTTTGTCCGGACCGTGCAGGAAATCCGTTAGGGTTCTCCCTACGCTGCGCTTCGGTTGTTCTGCTCACATTGATTTGTTGATGTCAAATAATCTTGCAAAACTTTGGATTGTTGAGTTACGACATTTTTTGAAAAAAAGCAAATGTTTTAGCATAAAAATGACAAATTACAGCATTAGTATGCATTTTACAATTTATTTTTGTATCTTTGTAGCGTTTTTTAACCGTCTGCCTTTTTGAGGGCATAAGCGGGAAGTACAGACACATTTGTTTTAATCATTGAAAGTAAAAAATACGTAAAACAATATGACAAATTTTAAGACGTGGTTTATTGCCACACGGCCTTGGTCGTTTCCCGTTTCCTCTTTTTCCGTCTTAATCACTGCCTCATACCTTTTTTGGCGCGGATGGCCAATTGACTGGCTGATTACATTATGGGCGACCATCGGCATCATTTTCTTTCACGCCGCCGGTAATCTTTTGAGCGACCGGTACGACTTCCGCAAAGGTATTGACGCTGAAGACACCTATGGCAGCAAAACGCTGACCTCCGGTACCCTAACCTCCAAACAGGTACTGATCTTCGCACTTATCCTGCTCGCCGTCGCATGTATTAACGGCTTAGGGTTGGCACTGGTGACCGGTTGGTGGTTGTTGCTCTTTGGCGGACTGGGTGCCGCATTCACTATAGCGTATCCGTGGATGAAAACCCATGCACTGGGCGATTTATGCATCCTGTTGGAATACGGTTTTATTCCTGCCTTGGGCACCGCGTATGCCGTGATGCACGGTGATGCTTCCAAGGAACTATTCATCGACGCCGTGTGGATTGTTCCGGCTTTTGCGACCATCACGATGGCCGTTCTGCACACCAACAACACACGCGATGTGCGCACGGACGGGCGTGCCGGCATCCGCACCTTCGCCATGCTGGTGGGACGCGAAATGTCCATCGCTTTGTATATATTGGAAGTGTCCCTGCCCTATATTTGGATAACGGCCGCCGTCTGTAACGGCCGTATGCCGTGGTTGGCACTGCTCGCCTTTGCAGCCCTACCCCACGCAGTAAAGAACTGGAAAACAGCCGTTCTCTACGAGAAAGATGACAACGCCATGAATAATCTTGACGAGAAGACGGCACAACACCAACTTATGAACGGCGTCCTGTTATGTATAGCGTTCGTGGCAGCCTTCTTTCTCCCGTGAGCCTATGAAACCGTTTCGCCCCCTGTTATTTGCCGGTTTATCGGCCTTCGTTCTGTGGACTCTCATGTTCTCGCCGTGGACCGCTCCCGATCTTCCCTTTTGGCCGTGCATGACCGTTTCCGCCTGCTTGCTGACGGCGTTTGCCTTTTGGCAAAGCGGTCCGTGGTGGAAACATTTGGATATTCCTAAAGACGCAGCCGGTCGCTATTGGCTGGAGAATATAGTTTTCGGCATTGCGATTGCTGCAGCATTATGGGGTGTCTTTTGGATCGGGGACAAGGTGTCACAAATGATTTTCCCGTCCTTTGCCCGTCCGGAAGTGAACCGTATCTACGGGATGAAAGACGGTTCCGATGCGGTGTCGTTGTCCCTCCTTTTGCTTTTCGTTATCGGTCCGGCTGAAGAGATATTCTGGCGCGGCTATTTCCAAAGGATGTTAACAATGCATCTGCCGGCCTTAAAGACACGCCATTTCCCTATCCCTGCGGCTTTTCTGGCATTTGCGTTCACCACAGCGTTGTACGCCGCAGTACATTTGTTTTCGTTCAATTTCATGCTGGTGACGGCGGCTTTGGTATGCGGTGTGATATGGGGCGGTTTGTACTTTCTCTTCCCCAACCGCTTTCCCGCCATTCTGTTCTCGCATGCCCTTTGGGATGCAGCCGTTTTCATCTGGTTCCCGATATAGGTATGTTCTATCATTCCTGTAATCCGACAACAACAAAATTGCCCTCCCCGAAAACGGAAGAGGGCAATTTATATTGAATAACGATTCTCCTATTATCAGAAGAGATAACGGATACCGAGTGTGATGCCGGTATAAAGACCGGCAACGTTGAATGAAGTAATATAATTTTTTCCGATACCTGCGACACCAATGTTCGGACGATAATCCAGGCTGAGTTCCATCGGGAACCAGAAGTCATAGGCTATGCCCACGTGACCTACAGCACCGATGTACAAGCAAGGAGCATTGAAATTGTACATACCGAGACCGGCACCTACACCCATCGCCCAAT
>JAZLGG010000051.1:0-18703 GCA_045616185.1 Paludibacteraceae bacterium | reverse complement strand
TCACGATGTTGCTGATGCTCATTGAGGGCATCCTGAATATCGGCAAGAAACATGTCGAGAACATCGGCAAGGAGTAAAAAAAAGCACCGCAAGGTGCTTTTTTTTGCGCCCTCTCGCTACCCTGTACGCTCGATTGGGCGGGGGCTGTCGCCGGCGTGACCGCACGGGTCGCGCCATTCTATGTGGGCGACTGTTTCCTCAAAGTGGGGACTTTTCGGGTCGCCCACTCGGCGTGCGTTCCGTCGCACGCCTTCACCCCCGAAAATACAGTCGCGCCTTTATTAAAATGCGCAAACCGTTGTGTTTTGGAGGAAAAACGGCTCCGCCGTCATAACCGGCATTGTGTGCAACCTTTATGTATGCAAGCATCCAACAGGCTGCACACAATGCCGGTTTATCCGATAAATCGGTCTTTTTTCCGCCAAAACACAAAATAGGTTTGCGTATTCCAAATTTTTGTTGTATCTTTGCAAGTTAATTGGTATAAATAGGCTAAACATTAAAAATCATACATTATGCAAATCAAACAATCGGAAGTAAAAGACATGATGGCTGTGGTGACAATGACTGTGGAACCGCAAGACTATCAGGATGAAGTGCAAAAAGAACTTAAACAACTGCGCCAAAAAGCCAATATCCCGGGTTTCCGCCCGGGGATGGTGCCACCCGGACTGGTCAAGAAAATGTACGGCAAAGGCGTCCTCGCCGACGTGCTGAACAAAACAGTAGGAGCCAAATTGGGCGAATACATCGAGGAACAAAAACTGAACATCCTCGGTGACCCCCTGCCCAACGAGGAAGAAACACCCCAAATGGACCTTGATACACAGGACACCTTTACCTTCGCTTTCGATATAGCACTCGCCCCCGAGTTTGACGCCAAACTGAACGGTAAGAACAAACTGACAGCGTACCACATCACCGTCACCGACGAAATGGTGAACAAACAAGCCGACTCCTACGCCGAACGCTTCGGCAACTACGTGGAGGTCGACACCGTTGCAGAAGGCGATGTGCTGAAAGGCAAGATGGCCGAATGCAAGGAAGACGGTATTATCAAAGAGGACGCCATGCTCAATCCTGCCTATATCAAAGATAAAAAACAACAGAAAATGTTCATGGGCAAGAAGAAAGGCGACACCATCACCTTCAACCCCATGGAAGCCTACGGCTCCGAGATAGAGGTGTCCTCCATGTTGGGCATCAGCAAAGAGGAAGCCAAAGAAATGACTTCGGACTTTACCTTTGAACTGCAAGGCATAACACGCCACCAAAAAGCCGCAATAGACGGCGAACTGTTCGCCAAAGTCTATGGCGAAAACAACATAAAAGACGAAGCGGACTTCCGCGCACGTATCCAAGCCGAGATAGAGCAGAACATGCAGGAGGACAGCCGCTACAAGTTCGGTCTGGACGCCAAAGCCGCCATCATGAAGAAAATGGAAAAAGTAGCCCTGCCCGAAGCCTTCCTGCGCCGCTGGGTACTCGCTACCAACAAAGAGATGACCGAAGAACAGGTGGACAAAGATTTCGCCAAAATGCTGGACGAACTGAAATGGCATCTCGCCAAAGACCAACTGATGAAACACTTTGACGTCAAAGTGGAGAAAGAGGACGTGGAAGCCTATGCCAAAGAGGTGGCACGCATGCAGTTCCTGCAATACGGCCTGATGCACGTAGAGGACCAATACCTCGACAACTTCGCCCAAGAGATGCTCAAAAAAGAAGACCAACTGCGCGGCATCGTGGAACGCGTGGCGGAGAACAAGATATACGACGCGCTGAAAGGCGCGGCCAAGATAGAGGAAAAAGAAATCAGCCACGAGGATTTCGGCAAACTGTTCGCTTAACCGCTTAATTGTCACACCATGCGAATACACTTTATCGCCATCGGCGGCGCTGCCATGCACAACTTGGCTTTGGCAGTAGCCGGCAAAAAAGGATACACCGTTACCGGCTCGGACGACGAGATTTTCGACCCGGCCCTTACCCACTTGCGCGAAGCCGGACTGCTGCCTGACGAAATGGGATGGCACCCCGAACGCATCACAAGCGACATAGACGCCATCATCCTCGGCATGCACGCAAGAGAGGACAACCCCGAACTGCAACGGGCACGCGAATTGGGACTGAAAATCTATTCCTTCCCCGAATACCTGTACGAACAAACCAAGGACAAGATACGCATCGTAGTGGGCGGCAGCCACGGCAAGACAACCACCACATCCATGATACTGTATGTCATGAAACGGCTGGGCATCGAGACAGACTACATGGTAGGAGCGCAAATAGAGGGTTTTGAACGCATGGTACGGTTGAGCGACACCGCCCGCTATGCCGTGTTCGAGGGGGACGAGTACCTGACCAGTACCCTCGACCGGCGCAGCAAGTTCCTGTGGTATAAACCACATATAGCCGTCCTGACCGGCATCGCGTGGGATCATGTCAATGTCTTTCCCGAGTTTGAGGGTTATGTGGATACCTTCCGCCAATTCGTGGACAGTTTCGCCACGGAGGAGAAAGGTATTCGTCCGACCTTCGTCTATTGCGAGGAGGACGACCGTCTGTGCGACATAGCCGCCCACGCCCGCAAGGATATACGCTGCCTGCCGTACAATGCGTACGACGGCCCGGTCAAGATGGCCGTGTTCGGACGGCACAACATGCAGAACCTGCAGGCGGCATGTCTGGTCTGCGAACAGATAGGCATATCAAAGGACGATTTCTATCGCGAGGTAGCCTCCTTCGGCGGCGCGAGCAACCGATTGGAGATGATTTGCCAAACTGCCGACAATGTGGCCTTCAAGGATTTTGCACACAGCCCCTCCAAACTGCGTGCCACCGTGAACGCCGTGCGTGAACGCTACCCCGACAAACAACTGACCGCCTGCATGGAGTTGCACACCTTCTCCAGCCTGACCGCCGCGTTCCTGCCCCAATACAAGGATTGTATGAAGGACGCAGACAGAGCCTTGGTGTATTTCAACCCAAAAGTCATCGAGCACAAGCGACTTGCACCTATCACCAAAGAGGATGTCGCCGCCGCCTTTGGCACGAAAAATGTAGAGGTGTTTACGGATAGCACCGCTCTGCAAGACAGGTTACGCGGAATAGAATACCGCAACGCCGCTTTGCTGATGATGACCAGCGGCACCTTTGACGGCATGAACATAGACGAATTTGCAAAACAACTGATCAATGGCTGACACTGACAAACAACACAAAAGGGACTACCTTTATATGCGCATGGCGCGCGTGTGGTCGGAGAACTCCTACTGCGAACGACGCAGAGTGGGGGCGTTGCTGGTCAAGGACCAGATGATTATATCGGACGGTTACAACGGCACACCGAGCGGCTTTGAGAATATTTGCGAGGACGACAATAACGCCAGCAAACCTTATGTGCTGCACGCCGAAGCCAATGCCATCACTAAGGTCGCACGGAGCCACAACTCGGCCGACGGTGCCACACTGTATGTGACCGCCTCACCCTGCATGGAGTGTGCCAAACTGATTATCCAGTGTGGCATCCGGCGCGTAATCTACGGCGAGACCTACCGCCTGACCGACGGCATCGACTTGCTCAAGCGAGCCGGCATAGAGGTGGAATATTTGCCCGACCAAACCGAACAATGAAAAAGTATATCCTACCCACAGTAACCGTTATCTGCCTGTTGGCGGGTTTTCTCATAGGGAACGCCGTCTCCAACAAGGCTAACGCCCAGCGTTTTGTCATCCAAAACGGCCAGTTGTTCCGACAACCCGATTCAAAGGTGGACCAACTGCTCCAATTGGTGCAGGACGTGTATGTCGAACAAGTGGATTTGGACTCCATTACGGATGAAGTAATGGACGCTTTGGTGCGCAAACTGGACCCACATTCCGCCTATATCCCCAAGGAGGATTTGGAGATGGTCAACTCCGAATTGTCCTCCTCGTTCTCCGGAATAGGCGTACAGTTCTCTATTCAAAACGACACGGTCAGCATCGTGGCGGTGATAGCCGGTGGTCCGTGCGAAGGGTTGGGCATACTGGCCGGCGACAAAATAGTCGAGGTTAACGATTCGGCCTTTATCGGCAAGAAAATATCCAACGAAAAAGTAATGCACACCCTGCGGGGCAAAAAAGGTACCCGCGTGACGCTCGGCATCAAGCGTGCCGGCGAGAGTGAGACGCTTCGTTTCACCGTTACGCGCGGCGATATACCCGTCCACTCGGTGGATGCCAAGTTCATAATCGATACACCCGCCCGCAAGATAGGCTTCGTCCGCGTCAACAAATTCGGCGAGAATACCTATGACGAGTTTATCACCGCTCTTGGCTCCCTGAAAGCGCAGGGCGCTGCCGCCTACATCATTGATTTGCGCGAGAACTCGGGAGGCTATATGGATCAGGCTATCAAGATGGCCAACGAGTTCCTGCAGGCAGGTGACATGATAGTCTATGCCCAAGGCAGGGCGTACAGCCGGTTTGAGGCCAAGGCGACAGGCGGAGGACGCTTCCGCAACGAACCTCTGGCGGTGCTGATAGACGACTTCTCGGCCTCCGCCAGCGAGATCTTTGCCGGGGCTATGCAAGACAACGACCGCGGTGTCATTGTCGGACGCCGTTCGTTCGGCAAAGGATTGGTACAACAGCAGATGCCCTTTGATGACGGCTCAGCCGTCCGGTTGACGGTGGCACGCTACTATACACCCTCCGGCCGGTGTATTCAGAAACCCTATAAGTTGGGCGACCTGATGGATTACGAGAAAGATTTGCTGGACCGTTTCGAGCACGGCGAGTTCTATTCCGCCGACAGTATCCGCTATCAGGACAGCGCAGTCTATTATACAAAAAAAGGACGCATCGTACACGGAGGCGGAGGCATCATGCCGGACATCTTTGTCGGACGTGACACGACATTGAACACCAAATACTTCAACAAGGTGGTCAACCACGCCTACACCTACCAGTTCGCATACCGGTACACCGATGCGCACCGTAAGGAACTGACACGTTATCAAGACTGGCGCGAATTGGAAAAACATCTGCAGGCTGCAGATTGGATGCCGGAGTTCGTCCGCTTCTGCCGCGACAAGGGTATCGAACCCGATGAACGGGAAATAGCAATATCCCGCCCGTTGTTGGAGCGGCTGATTAACAGTTACATTGTCCGGAATATATTGAACGACGAAGGGTTCTTCCCCCTGTTCGAGCGTGACGACGAAATAACCCGCCGCGCCGTGGAGGAGTTGGGAAGATAATTGACAAATAATTAACAATATAAATTTAAACAAACATGAAACATCTATTTGTGTTATGCGCCGCGGTCGTAATGACCGCATCGGCATGGGCCCAATTTGGCTATGATGTCGAATTCACCGAAAACGATTTTAACAATGCCGGCACAGTTATTTCCAAAGCGGGAGATTGTAGTTGGGGACAATTATTGTTAAAAGGTATTACGTTCGGTAACGCGTTGTCTGTCATAACGGACAAACAAAGCGAATGCGTAATCGCATTGGCTCCTGGCTTACCAAACAAAATCTATTTCACGTACTGGGTTACAATCGGCGGTACCGTCAATGTGTATGAAAGTACCGACCATGCGAATTGGACAAATATCTGGGGCAAAGAGGTGAAAACCGCTCTTTCCGTCAGCGATTCGGCTCGGTTAAGCAATACTACACGTTATATTAAAATTGAGTTTAACGGCAAATCAACGGTGACGATGTCCGGCATCAAAGTAACAGAACAGAAAGATTTGTCCGTATCGGCCACCGAAGTATATTTCCCGCATGCCATGGTGGATGACGCGGTTGCAACGCAGACCGTAACTGCACGTTGGACCAATGTGGTGGCAAACGTTACTTGCTCGGACCCTGCTTTCACGGTATCTCCTGCCTCTTTCGGGCAAAAAGGCGTTGCAGACCAAGCCACTCCGCTGGTCATTACCTTTGACCATTCGATAGCCGGAGAACACAGTGACGACATCGTGATAGAGGGTAATGGCAAGAAAGCCGTTATTCATGTGGAAGGAACCGTCAGCAAATATGACCAACAATTGGTTTGGACGGATCAGGCCGGTGAGTATGCTGTTACGGACAACATCCTGCTGCATGCCTATACGAACCATCAGCAACCGATTGTTTATGTATCGTCCGATTCGGCTATCGCGTATGTTGACAACCAAGGGGCTATCATTCCTCTTTGCGCCGGTACCGTACAAATAACCGCTACCCAACCCGGTAATTATAAATTCAATGCCGCAGAACCGATTACAAAAGAGTTTACGTTCACCAAGGCGGACCCGATTGTGGCTATTTCAGCCGGCAACCTGGTTTACGGGCAAAAGGTTAGCGAATCGCGACTCGAGGAGACAGCCGGAAAACAGGCAGGAACAATGCAGTGGGTTAATGTATCGCCCGATTCCGTCCCTGACGCCGGTTCTTATACGTGGCAGGTTCTCTTTACACCGGAAAACGAATGCAAATACAATGCCGTTACCCGTATGGTGTCCTTGCATATAGACAAGGCGCAGCAAACCATCGTGTGGGACCAAACTGTTTCGGAGGTCAAAGTGGATGAAGTCATCCCCATAGATGCTTATGCCACCAGCGGCCTGCCCTTGACTTATGCCATGACCAATTGCAACATTGTCATTGAGGAAAACAACCTGCGCGGCGTGGAAGTAGGGGACGTGATGGTCGTTGCGTTCCAACAAGGCGACAAGAACTTCTACCCGACCAGTGTGGCAACGCACGTGTTTACCGTACTGCCGAACGAAACACCCGTTCCTACAGACAATAGCGAGGTAATGTCGCGCGTGCAGGAAAATCCGGAAAAATACATAAACAACGGTCACATGTATATTAAAAACCGTCAGCACGTATATAATGTCGGCGGAAAAACGATGCGATAGACCGGAAAGGGTACTAAAAGGGAAAGGGGCTGTCCGACGGACAGCCCCTTTCGTTGTGTGCATACACAAAGGCTTATTCTGCTACTTCAGCAACAGGAGCCTCTTCAACGATTGCAGAGTCAATAACTTCCTCTACAACAGCCTCTTCAACAACGACCTCTTCATGACAGCATTTGCCTTCGCAATTACCTTCGCAATTGCCTTCGCATTTGGCGGCCTTGTTTCCGCAGCTCATGGCGCAAAGTGCAACGGCTGCAATCAACATGATCTTTTTCATGACTTTAATAAAACCGGTTTAAATTAAATAATGTTATATTCGGTATCTGTTACCGAAAACGTTGCAAAATTACAATGATTTTTGGAAATATGCAAAAAAAAATGTAATTTTGCATCATATTTTTAAGTTTTATGGTAAAAAATATGGAAAAAAGTCCGCAAAATCGTCCTTTGATGCGTTTTTTGCTTAAAAATGTGCTGATTGCGGCAGCCGTTATTTTGGTTTGCCTGTGTGTCGTGTATATCTGGTTGCGCCACTATACCGAACATGGTGTAGAGGTGGAGATACCCGTTGTAACCGCGCTTTATCCGGAAGAGGCCAAGGAGCAACTGCGGTTGCAAGGCTTGAATATGGAAGTCATTGATTCAACCTTCAGCGCCAAAGTACCCCTGGGCACGATTGTCGAGCAGACACCGCCTGCCTACAGCCGCACCAAACACGGTAGGACCATCTATGTGGTCATGAACTCCCGTCACCGCAAGCAGGTAATGCTACCCGACCTGCATGATATGAGTTATCGTCAAGCGGAAAATATACTGCACCAAACAGGACTGACGGTCAAAGACATATTGTACGGCCCCTCCGAGTATCGTGATTTGGTGCTGGATGTGTTGTTGGATGAACAGCCGTTGGAACCCGGCAGCCGGTTGACGGAAGGCACGGAAGTGAGTTTGGTGGTTGGCAGTGGCATAGGTACGGAGATGCGAATCGTACCCGGTCTGTGCGGATTGACCCTTTTAGCAGCACGCAGCCTGCTTTTGCAGGAAAAACTGACCATCGGTACCTACCATTATGACGAAGAACCGACTGAAGAAAATAGGACGGACTATGTGATTTACAACCAGTCTCCTGTCGTCGGAGAAACCCTATTGGAAGGAAGCGGCATTGATGTATGGCTGTCCACCGATTTGGAGAAAACTATCACGACGGTAACACAGCAAACCGAAGAAGACTTTTTCTAACGGATGGAAGACAGAGAAAACGACATATTGGACGAAGAATTGTTTGAGCGTTGGCGCTGCCAAGCGGACAAAGGGCAGACACCGGTCCGTATTGACCGCTATCTGTCGGAACACATGGCGGGCACCTCGCGTAACCGTATCCAAAACGCTGCGGACGCCGGACACATCTGGGTCAACGGCAAGCCGGTAAAAAACAACTACAAAGTCAAGCCTACAGATGTCATACAGGTGCTGCTGGACCACGAACCGCACGATTTTACGATTCAGCCGGAAAATATACCTTTGAACATCGTGTATGAGGACGAGGATCTGCTGGTGGTCAACAAACCTGCCGGTCTGGTGGTGCATCCCGGACACGGCAATTATGAACACACACTGTTGAACGCATTGGCGTGGCATTTTAAAAATTCCGGCACGTCTCAGGACAAGACCTTGGATATCAATGACCCGCAGATAGGTTTGGTGCACCGGATAGACAAGGACACCAGCGGACTGCTGCTGGTAGCCAAAACGCCGGAAGCCAAAACCCGTCTGGCCTTGCAGTTCTTTGAGCATACCACTTCACGGACATACAATGCGCTGGTGTGGGGCACTTTGCCTGAGGACGGCGGCACTGTTGTCGGGGCGTTGGCCCGCGATACGCGCGACAGGACCGTTTATCGCGTCTATGACCCCGAGGACAACCCTAATGCCAAGGACGCCGTTACTCATTGGCGTGTGTTGGCACGTTTTATGTATGTAACCTTGGTGGAATGCCGGTTGGAAACGGGCCGAACCCATCAGATACGCGTACACATGAAACACATCGGGCATCCGCTTTTTGCGGACGAGAAATACGGCGGAACAGAGATACTGAAGGGACTGCCGACACAGAAATACCGTCAGTTCATCCAGAACTGTTTCGATTTGTGCCCCCGTCAGGTACTGCACGCCAAGACACTCGGATTTATTCATCCGCGTACCGGAAAAGAAATGTTTTTCGATAGCGAGTGGCCGGAAGATATGAGCCGTCTGATTGACAAATGGAAAAACTACGGAAAGAACGAAAAACAATGAAAAACGATAACGGAACTGTTCAAATATTGTGGGCGGATGACGAGATAGCCCTACTGCGGCCCTATGTCATCTATCTGGAGGAGAAAGGCTATGCCGTTACCTCCGTGTGCAGCGGACAGGATGCCATAGACCGGTGTCGCGAAACGCACTACGATATCGTCTTTTTGGATGAACAGATGCCCGGACTTAACGGCATTGAGACCTTGCAGGAGATAAAAATCATCCGTCCGGAGTTGCCGGTGGTCATGATTACCAAGAGCGAGGAGGAGAATATCATGGAGCAGGCTATCGGCCGGCAGATTACGGATTATCTTATCAAGCCCGTCAATCCGAGTCAGATACTGCTCTGCCTCAAGAAACATATCCACCGGCGTGAGATTGTGGAGGCGGCTACCAATCATACCTACCAGGAGGAGTTCTCCGACATCAATTACATGATAGATACGGCCGTTACCTTGGAGGAATTTATGGCCATCCACCGCACATTGGTCAAGTGGGATTTGCAGTTACAGGATGTGGATTCGTCCATGCGTGAAATCCTGTCGCAGCAGCGCGAACAGGCCAATGCAGCCTTTACCAAGTTCATCATCCGGCACTATGCGGACTGGTTCGCCACGTCATCGGAGGGCGGACAACGCCCGTTGATGTCGCCGGACATATTCAAACAGGTGCTTTTCCCGTTGCTGGACCGCGGCGAGAAGGTTTTCTTTGTCGTTATAGACAATTTTCGTTACGACCAGTGGAAAATGATTCAGCCGCTGCTCATGGAAGACTATGCCGTCAGCGACGAAACCCTGTACACTTCTATTCTCCCCACCGCTACGCAATATGCCCGCAATGCCATCTTCTCCGGATGGATGCCGGACCAAATCCGGACGGCCTATCCGGACCTGTGGGTGGAAGAAGAGGACGAGGAAGGCAAAAACTTGAACGAAAAAGAACTGATTCAGGCGCAATTGGACCGTTTTCGCAAACACTACGAATTCAACTATTTCAAAATCAACGAAAGCGATTTTTGCGAGAAAATCATCCGCCAGTTGAAAGGACTGCGCACACCGTTCAATATAGCCGTCATCAATTTTATTGACATGCTGTCCCACTCGCGCACCGACTCAAAGATGATGCGTGAACTATGTAACGATGAGGCGGCCTACCGTTCCTTGACGTTGTCGTGGTTCAAACATTCGCCTACGTGCCGCCTGCTGCGACGGATAGCCGCATTGGGCTATACCGTGGTGCTGACCACCGACCACGGAACCATTCGTGTGACTGATGCCGTTCAGATTGTCGGCGACAAGAATACGAACACGAATTTAAGGTACAAAGTCGGCAAATCGCTGAACTGCCAGGACAAAAATGTCTTTACCGTCACTCACCCCCAGCAGGTGGGGTTGCCTTGTCCCAATGTGTCAAGCAGTTATGTTTTCTGTACTGGGCATGACTTTTTTGCTTATCCCAACAATTTCAATTACTATGCCCAATTCTACCGTGATACCTTCCAGCACGGCGGCATATCGATGGAAGAGATGCTGATACCCTTGATTACCTTGATACCCAAATGAAAACAATACGGCATATTATCCGCGGCCTGCTGTTGCTTATTGCGGTGATAGTGGCTTGGAATACTGTATCCCACCGTTTTTGGAACGGCAAGGAGAATGACGGTACGATGCGGACACTACGGATACTGACCTATAACACACACCGGATGGGCATGTACGAGAAACCCGAGAACAATCGCATCATCCGCTATTTGCAGGAGAGCCGGGCTGACATACTGTGCCTGCAGGAAGTGGAGGTCTATAAGAACCCGCGCTTTTTGACTTTGGCGGAACTGCGTGCGGCTTTGTTGAAATATCCTTATACGTATTATGACTTCAAGGTGTACAACGCCACCCGCCAATTCGGGAATGTAGTCTTTTCCAAATATCCGTTGACGAACAAACACACCATCCGTTACGACTCCCGCGCCAACCTGTCCAGTTGCTGCGATGTCTTGCTTGGTGCAGATACCATAAGGCTGATCGTCAATCATTTGGAGAGTAACCGTTTTGAGCAGTCGGATTTCGCCATACCCGATTCGCTGACCAAACAATCGGTGCGCTCGTCCGCTGAACGTATCAACCGCAAACTGGAAACGGCCCGCAAACTGCGCATTAAGCAGGCGCAAGAGGTCAAACGGGAGATACGGCAGTCGCCTTATCCGGTGATTGTCACCGGCGACTTCAATAGCACTCCGTTGTCTTACACCTACCAAAAAATTAAATTTGGATTAAGGGACTGCTTCTTGGAAAGCAGTTTCGGCCGATTGGGGCACACCTTTGAGAAATATCATCTCGGAATACGGATTGACTATATCCTTTGTTCGCGCCGTCTGAAACCTATTCGGTGCGAAGTGGAGCGTGTCCGTTTCTCGGACCACTATCCGGTAACTGCTACGATTGCCTATTAAAGGGGGCGCTGATAGTGGTAGTCGTCAAATCGGTTCCTGTCTTCATCGTCCTTGTCGCGGTTCAAGTGGGGGAAATGCCAATCGTCTTTCTTCCACAACAAGATGAGCAGTGCGCCAAACAGCATGCCGCCCAAGTGGGCAAAATGCGCCACATTGTCCAATCGGAAGTCAGCCAACCCGCATAACAATTCCAAAACAGCCATTATGCCTACCATCCATCTCGCCGGAATCGGTATAGGAATAAATAGCAGGAACATTTTGATAGTGGGGAATAGCCATCCAAAGGCCAGCAAAATGCCGAACACCGCGCCACTGGCACCAATGGTTATTGAATGCGCGCCGGGCATCGTCAGCGCCCAGACCGCCACCTGTGCGGCGGCGGCCCCCAAACCGCATACGAGGTAATAGACAAGAAACCGGCGACTCCCCCAATACCTCTCCAGCGAGGGGGCGAACATCAGCACGGAAAACATGTTGAAAAAGACGTGCCCGAAATTGGCGTGCAGGAACATGTAGGTCAGCGGCTGCCACCAATGAAAGCCGATGGCACCGGGATAAACGGCAGTGGGATTCATTAACCCCAAAAAAGTGCTTATGTAAATCCCGCGTGACTTCAGACCGGCATCCACCAGCCAAATAAGGAAGTTAATCAGCAGGATATTCTTGGTAACTACAGGTAAATTTCTCATATCGTTTGCAAAAGTACTGTTTTTCCTGTAAATTCAGAACAAAAAACATACTAAACTGCCGTTTTTAAGGTAAAAATATCGAAAAAAACGATTTTTTTTATCTATTTATTTGGCAATTAAAAAAAAAAACGTACCTTTGCAAACGATAGGTGATTTTTAGGAGTCACTTTGAAATTAAACGTTTAATTAACTTATTTATTACTATGAACAAAGCAGAACTTGTTGCTGCCATCGCAGCAAAGGCTGAAATGCCGAAAGCACACGCTATGAAGGCTCTTGATGCCGCTATGGATGCCATCATTGAGGCTATGAAAAAAGGTGAAAATGTACAACTTATCGGTTTCGGTACTTTCGCTCCCGTGAAGAAAGCCGCCCGCAAAGGTATCAACCCCGCCACCAAGAAAGCCATTGATATCCCTGCAAAGGTGGTTGCCAAATTCAAAGCCGGTTCCAAAATGGCTCTTTAATAGGTTTCTCTTGAAACGTAATAAAAATCGGGTCACGCAAGTGATCCGATTTTATTATGCCGTAGGCTGTGTGTCGGTGTCTTGAACCGAAAGGAGGTCCGGCCGCCGTTCGCGTGTGTGGCGCAGACTCTCTTCGTACATCCATTCGTCTATCTTGGCTTGGTTGCCGGAAATCAAAATATCCGGCACGCGCCATCCTTTGTATTCCGCAGGGCGCGTATAGACTCCGGGTTCAAGTAACCCGTCCTGGAATGAGTCGCATAGGGCGCTTGTTTCGTCCCCTAACGCACCGGGCAGAAGACGGACAATGGCGTCGGTCATCATAGCCGCAGGCATCTCACCGCCGGTCAGCACAAAGTCGCCGATGGTGTACTCCTTTGTAATGAAATGGTCGCGCACGCGCTGGTCAACGCCTTTGTAATGGCCGCATAAGATGATGATATTCTCTTTGAGCGACAGGCGGTTGGCCTCTTTTTGCGTAAAACGCTCCCCGTCAGGAGCGGTAAAGATGATTTCGTCGTAATGCCGTTCGGCCGTTAGGGCGGAGATACAACGGTCGATGGGCTCGATTTGCAGCACCATGCCGGCACCGAAACCGAAGGCATAATCGTCCACCTTGCGGTGCTTGTCCAGCGTGTAGTCGCGAAGGTTGTGCACATAAATCTGCGCCAATCCTTTGTCCTTGGCTCGTTGAACGATGGAGTGGTTGAGCGGTGACTCCAACAGTTCGGGTACGGCTGTAATGATATCTATTCTCATAATCTTCTTGTTCTAACTTTGTTCTTACGGAACGGGGTCATAGCCGCTGCCTCCCCACGGATTGCAGCGCAAGATACGTTTGATACCGAGCCATCCGCCTTTGAAAACACCGTATTTCAACACCGCCTCGACCATATATTGGCTGCAGGTCGGCGTAAAACGGCAGGATGGCGGCGTCAAGGGCGAAATGCAATAGCGGTAAAAATATACCGGTAGCAGGAATATTTTACGCATCAGTCGTTTCATTGAGTTTTTTAACGGCTTTTTTCATAGCGTGTTCAATCACACTGTATTCCTGCATCTGCCGGTCCATGTAATTGAACGCGATGCGGTATTTTTGTTCTTTCTGTTCCAGTGGCGCCCTGTTCTGCCGCCAGGCGGCGCACATCTGCCTGCGGAGTCTGTTGCGGTCCACAGCATGCTTGAACAGACTTTTCGGTGCCCATATCAACACCTGTGTTTCCGTAGCCGGCAAATAGGTCACGCGCAACGGCCAGACGGTTATTTTCGTGCCGTCTTGGTACAACTGCCGGATGCGCATCTGACCGCATAGGCGCTCGGATTTGGGGAAACTATTGTTCAAGGTATTGGCGTATGGCGGTAGTAATGCTGGGACATTCGGGCGTGGGGGCTTTGATGTCTATTTGGAGCCCTAATTCCTCTAAAGCGGCGGCTGTGGTCTGGCCAAAGCAGGCGATAATCTTGTCCCCTGATTTCAAATCGGGAAAATTCTTTTTCAAGGCCGCCACGCCGGTTGGGGTAAATAGGACCACCATGTCGTGGTCAAACGGCTCGTCCGCAGGCCAGTCGCTCGGCACGGTACGGTACATGACAGCAGGTTGGATGTCAATTTTGTGCTTGGCGAACATGTTCAGCGTGTTGTCGTTGTGTACATCGGACATCACCATCATGTATTTTTCATTGGGGCGGCGGTTCATCGCCGGCAGCAAGTCTTCGAACTGGTTGCGCTCGCTGTAGAAAACCTTGCGTTTGCGGTATTGGATATACTTTTGCAGATAATTGGCCACGGATTCCGAAATGCAGTAGTAGTGCATGGTCATCGGTATCTGGATGCGCATCTCCTCGCACAGACGGAAAAAGTGGTCAATGGCCATTTTGGAATTGAGCAGAACGGCTGAATAGTCCAGCGGATTGACATGCTGCTGGCGGAATTCCTTGGCGCACAATCCCTCGATGTGTATCAGTTGGCGGAAATCGAAATGCACGCCCAGTGCCGTTTCCATATCGGCATACGGATTGCGTTCCGTTGCCGGTCGGGGTTGCGATACCAAAATCTTTTTAATCTTATTCATAATATGCGATAACTTCTTCGGTTAGACGGTACAAGGCCGCCAACGGCAGCGCTTCCAGCGTCAGGAGGTATATTATTATATATAGTACGGATACCGGTTTGAAACACAACGTGCGGAAAGCGCTCACGGTAACTGCCAGCAAAAAAAATACCATAACCGTGCCGTACAAGACGATGGTAATTTGGGCGGGAAGACCCTGCAATGCCGCCAGCGAGACAATATACAGGAAAAAACAGGTCATTTTCCAAATATTCAGATAGTGTCCTGCAATCAGTTCGAACGGTTTGTAAAAACGGAAAATGCCGTTCAGTCCGAACATTACCGCTATTTTGGCGATCCCGAAGGCTACGATGATGCCCACAATCGCCCAATAGGTGCCCATCTTAAAGTCACGGCCGTCATACAGTAACAGATACAGCGCAAAGGCCAACGCACAGACGGCAAACAGTCCTGACACGATTTCGGTCATTCTGCCGGAGGCGGTCCGCGAATACCGCCTTTCCACCCGTGCAAACATGGTGGCCAGACCATCCGCCATCCACCTCGGATTGGCGACCGTGACCCACACCAGCATCAGGAGTACGGACAGCATCAGCCATCCTACCCACGGGGCGGAATAGGGGGTTAATATGTCACATAGCTGCATCACGTCGAATCGATTTATCCCATTCGGGGGCGTTACACAGGGCCGGCAACACATCTTCGGGCCTGTTGACGACCGTAAACATGTTCCGACGGTGTGTCTCCCGCATGAATTTTTGTTCCGCCATAATGTCCAGACAACGCAACAGGCCGTCAAAATAACCGTTCGTGTTCAATATTGCCACGGGCTTGGTGTGTAGCCCCAACTGTTTCCATGTCAGGCATTCCAGCAGTTCTTCAAAGGTACCTATGCCGCCCGGCAGGGCCACCATGGCGTCCGCCATGCGTTCAATAGTCGCTTTACGCTCGTGCATGCTCGCCACAACGATGGTTTGCGTGCTTCGGGGGTTGTTCCATCCTTCGTCCACCATGAACTGGGGAATGACGCCGACAATCTCGCCGCCGGCCCCCGTCACGCCTTCCGCTAAGGCTCCCATCAGTCCGATGCCGCCGTCACCGTACACCACGCGGATGTGCTCCTGCGCCAACAATTCCCCCAACCGGCGGGCGTGCTCAAAATAGACCGGTTGGATTTGGTTGGAAGAGGCGCAATAGACAGCCAAGGTGCGGATCGTGTGCATAAAAATACCACTTTTTACCAAAAAACGCTGCAAAATTACAAAAAAAAACCGACATATTTGGTGTTTTTGGAAAAAAATTGTAATTTTGCACTCCAATCGTGTGGAATTTGCCGTCCACCCATGCAAAAAAAAACGAAATTATGAGTGTAGAAATCCGTCCCGTCAATACCCGATGCGAGATTAAGCAGTTCATCCGTTTTGCAAACGACTTGTACCGTGAGAGTCCGTATTATTGCCCGCCGCTGATGTTCGACGAGTTGAATGTATTTGACCCCAAGAAGAATCCTGCCTTGGAGGTCAGCGAACAGCAACTCTTTATGGCATTCCGTGACGGTAAACCGGTGGGACGCATCGCTGCCCTCATCAACCATAAGGCCAATGAGCATTGGCATTACAAGCATGTGCGTTTCGGTTGGTGCGACTTCATTGACGATTTGGAGGTGAGCCGCGCACTGTTCGACCGGGTGGCGGCATGGGGCAAGGAACGCGGCATGGACGCCATGAACGGTCCGGTCGGCTTTACGGATTTTGACCACGAGGGTCTGCTGATTGAGGGTTACGACTATGTGGCCCCGTTGGCGTCTTTGTACAACTATCCGTATTATGTCCGCCATTTCGAGGCCTACGGTTTGACTAAGGAAATAGATTGGATTGAGTACCAGATGACGCCGCCGACTGAGGTGCCGGAGCGCGTTTTGCGGGTAAGCAAAATCGTACAGGAGCGTAGTCATGTGCATGTGGATAAAGTGCGTTCCGCCAAAGAATTGTCACGCAAATATGGTTTGCAGTTCATGGATGTCTTTGACGCCGCCTACCAACATTTGTACAATTTTCAGCCGATGACCCAACGGCAGAAGGAGTACTACCGCGACCTGTATTTCCCGCTCGTCAATTTCGACTTTGTCACCGTCATCGTCAATGATGCGAACGAAGTGGTCGGAGTGGGTGTCGGTATGCCGAACATATCGCAGGCGGTCCGCAAATGCGGCGGAAAATTGTTCCCCTTCGGTTGGTATCATATATGGAAGGCGTTGCATGCCAAGAAGATGGATTATTTCGATTTGTTGCTTATCGGGGTGCGTCCCGACTATCAGCGGCGCGGTATAGACAGTCTGTTCTTTGCGGATATGTTACCTTATTTTACCAAATACGGCATCAAGCATGTGGACACAACCGCGATGTTGGAAACGAACAACAAAATCCATGCGGTTTTTGCCCCATACGACAAGGTGCAGCACAAACGCAGACGGGCATACATTAAAACGATATAGGGGGACTTTTATAAATTGTCTTTCTAATCTTATGGCACAGGAAGAAACATATATTCGGGCGGATAAGGCGTTTGAGGCTTATTTGTCGGAGAACGGGTTCCTTTACACATCGGAACGCCGTCAGATTCTTCAGTGCATTACAGCTAACTACCAGGCGGCGTTTACGCCGATGCAGGTGGTGGAATGGGTTAAACCGCATTTTATCAGCAAGGCGACCGTGTACAACACTTTGCAACTGTTGGTTCGCGCCCATGTGGTGAACTGTCTCGCTTTGCAGCGTCATAACCGCGAGGTGCATTACGAACTGGCGACGGAAACACCCAATTACATACAAGTTATTTGCACGCGGTGCGGGCGTGTGACTTTTCTTAGAGATGTCACCATTCGCAATGTCATCACCGCCAAGAAATATTCCAATTTCAGAATGCAGCATTTTTCGCTCTATTTGTACGGAGAATGCAAGTTCTGTCGCAGGAAGGCCCTGTAGCTCAATTGAATAGAGTGTCAGATTCCGGTTCTGAAGGTTCTGGGTTTGAGCCCCAGCAGGGTCACAAAGAAGCTCCCGCCGAATGAATAAGGCGGAAGTTTTCCCTGCCCGGAAGGGTCACAAAGAAGTTTCCCCGGTTTGTTCCCCCGACGGGGAATAAATCGGGGAAACGAGTGTTTCGGGACACCTGCACATAGCGTCCGACCCAATCTAAAATCGGCTCAGCAGTCCCTGTTTGGAAAGATCAAACAAACAATCTGTAGGAAGGACGACCCTCAATAGACCCTCGAGGCTCGGTCGCGATTTTTTCAATTTGTAAGTTTGTAAATTTCAAGTCCAAAAACTGCGTTTTTTGAAAGTGTCACATCCCTGTGACGTCCCCGAAAAGAGAGGTAGTGTAGTAATTGTTTTTTTTGTCGAGTGGGGAGAGTGGAGATTTTTTTCTCTAAACTAAAAAATAATCGGTTTTGATATACAAATCCATTTTTTTTATTGTAAAAGCACAATTTATTTGCACAATCCAAATATTTGTTGTACTTCGGACGCCGCCTGCTAAGCCGCACAATAGCCACGCCACGCATTCCCCCGAAAATACAGTCGCGTCTTTATTAAAGTGTGCAAAGATCGTACTTTTACAGGCAAACGGCTTTGCCGTACAACCGATTGTATTGCCCGTCTTTTTGTGAGTGAACTCCCAACACACGGACAATACAATCCGTTTTGTATTGATAAATCTATTTTTTTCTATAGTTTCCAAATAGAAACGCAATTATTTGTGCATTAACTTTCCCTTGTCTTCTCTGTTGGGGGGGCCCGGAACAGGGGAGAGAAGGGGACAAAAAG
>JAZLGG010000050.1:0-6212 GCA_045616185.1 Paludibacteraceae bacterium | reverse complement strand
GGCCGGCGCCGTGGCCGTAGGTGATGCCTTCGTCCCACATGAACTGGTGCGCCAACACATCCAACTGGTTGCCGCGCGTCCCTTTCGGGAAGCGGGCGCGGGACAAGGCTATATGCCCCTTCAGCACCAGCGTAAAGTCATGCCGCAGGGTATCGGGTATGGCCTCGGGGTCCCCTACCCAAACGGTACGGGTAATGTCTGTCGTGCCGTCCAAGTATTGGCCGCCGGAGTCCAACAACAGCACTCCGTTCCCCTCTATGCGCGCACATTCGTCCGGCGTTGCGTGGTAATGGACTATTGCTCCGTTACCTTTCCAACCGGCTATGGTGCAGAAACTTTCGTCGGTCAATAGCGGGTCTGCCGCACGGAACTCGTGCAGTTTGTCCGCCAGGGTGATTTCCGTTTGGGGTGTCAACATCGCTTCCGTTTCCAACCAGCGGAAGAAACGCGTCAAGGCCACCGCATCGGCGTGCATGGCGCGGCGCGTACCTGCCAGTTCGACCTCGTTCTTGACCGACATCATCACCTGCACGGGCGATGGGGACAAGTTAATGTTCTGCCGTCCCTCCGATGCAAACTGCTCGTACAGGGCTTGATTGAGCCGGTTGCCGTCAAACAGAACCGCATGAGCCGTCATGTGGCGCAAATGGTCAAATACCTCCCCGTAACCGCGCACCTCCACGCCCATTCTGCCCATGTATGCCACGGCCGCTCCGTCCATTTTTTCCGGTGCCACGAACAAGGTGCAGCGGTTCATTTCAACTACGGCATACGCAATGACACACGGCGTATAATCCACATCCGTTCCGCGTATGTTCAGCAGCCAACCTATCTCGTCCAAGGCCGACACCACCAAAGCATCGCAACGGCGTTCTTCCATCACGCGGCGGATGCGGGCCATCTTGGACGCCACACTCTCGCCCGCATACTGTTCGTCATACGGAAGAAGGCGGTTTGTCGGAATAGGCGGACGGTTCTCCGTCCAGATAGGGCTGACCAAATCCATGGAACGCAGCACCAACCCGCCGGCGGCCAACTCGCTCCGCAAAGCCTCATAGGCATTGACACTGTACATCTCGGGGTTGACAGCCACTGTATAGGGTTGAGCGGCATCCGTACAGTTCGTAATCAACCACTGCGGAACGGTAGGACAATCGATGTCCGACTCACGCATCAGTTCCACCGTTGTGCCGGCCAGTTCGGCTTCCGCCTGCAGATAATAGCGGGAGTCCGTCCACAACAAGGCGCGGTCCATTGTAACCACTACAGTGCCTGTTTCACCTTTGAAACCGGACAACCAATTCATTTCCATCCAATGGGGCGCCATATATTCCGACGCATGCGGGTCCGTACCCGGGACGATGCAGGCATCGATACGATGTTCACGCATCAATGCACGAAGAGAATGTAAAGGGGATATATTTTCCATACAACGTAATCAAACGATTATTCTTTTACTGCCTTAAAGGACATATCCAGCGATTTGACGCTATGCGTGAGAGCCCCCACACTGACAAAATCCACACCCGCCTCGGCATAGGCGCGAACGGTATCAAAGGTAATGCCGCCGGACGATTCTATCTCAATATGCCTATCGGGCGAAAGCGTTCGGATGAGTTGTACCGCCTCGCGCGTGCGCTCCGGCGTGAAGTTGTCCAACATAATCCGGTCGGGGATGCCGGTAGCGACGGCCTCGCGTATTTCATCTAATTTGCGCGTTTCTATCTCTATCTTCAGGTTGAGGTGCTTGTTATTGCAATAGGAACGCGCGCGTGTGAGGGCCGCCGTGATACCACCGGCGAAATCGACATGGTTGTCTTTAAGCAAAATCATGTCAAACAGACCGATACGATGGTTCATACCTCCGCCGATGGCGACCGCCTCTTTCTCCAGATACCTCAGTCCGGGGGTTGTTTTGCGCGTATCCAGCACATGGCAGCCTGTATCGGCTATCAATTGCTGGTAGCGGTGCGCCGTGGTAGCCACGCCCGACATGCGCTGCATCACATTCAGCATGGTGCGCTCCACCTGCAGCAGGCTCAATTCGCTGCCATAGACGCGAAAAGCGATATCGCCCGGGCGTACCGTATCGCCGTCATGGAGGTATTGCTCCATTCGCAACTGAGGGTCGAAACAAGCAATAATCTCCTTGGCCACCTCCACACCGGCCAAGACACCGGTGTCCTTGATAATCAACTGCTGGCATCCCATTTGCGTGGGCGGAATGCAGGAAAGGGAGGTGTGGTCACCTTCCCGGATATCCTCGTTAAACCAGATTGCAATCAGTTTTCGCAGTTCCAAACGTTCCATAAGTCCGTAAATATTTCAGTAAACCGAATGCAAATGTACAACAAAAATTTGGAATACGCAAACTTTTGTTGTACATTACAAGATAAAAGACCTTATTTTATCGGTCAAAACGATATCGTGTGCCACCTAAGAGGTAGCAGAGACCGATGGCACCGGCAATAAGGGTTGAGAGAAGGACCTGGCAAGAAAAAGCGTTTAACATGGACACGACACCCCAAACGGCACGACCCAAGAAGACAATACAAATGACGAAAATGCCCAATCTCAACAACGGCAAAGGACGAATCACCTGTGCCGCACTCAAGCCGTACAAGCCCGCCAAAGCGAAACAAAGAGCCACGGCCACCGTCAGCAGATACGGCAAATACGCACCATAGGAAGCCAAACGCACCATCATCAAATCCTCCAAACCATAAAAACGGAAAGCGGCATCCAGAAAAAACAGACACACCACATGACCGGCGGCCAACACAAAATTGGCAAAAGCACCTATGCGCAACAGTTTCATGGACAAAATCCTAAAAAATCACTCGTCCTTCAAAGGGAAATACCCGGTCGGCTGCAAGATGGTATATCGCGTCATTGTTTGGTTACTGACAAAACCTATCCCCTTGATGATGGACGTCTCTCGCGTAATAGTAATGGACGAATCGGAATAGATGCGCTCCGAAGGTTGGTCCCAATACAACTCCGGCGTCTCAAAACGTTCTCCTTCCTCGTTAAGCGCAGACACATTACCATGCAGTCTCCAACGCTGTATGCCGTCGTCATAACGGGCATAATCGGCCTTGAGCGAAGCCTCGACCTCCAATGCCTCGTTGAACTTTTCCAGATAAATACCGGAAGGGAATTCCCAATAGGACGGGTTCGCTTTGTCATATATCTGCCATTTGTCCGCGGTGATACGATAACGCGTAACGCCCGAATCGGACACCAGGGTCGATACAGAGGAAGCATCCAAAACAGGAACGGAGGCACGATCCCCGACGGCATCCGCCTTGAGATGTACCTCCTTACCACACCCGACGCAAAGAAGGGCGATACTACTTAGCAGGACGACACAACGTGCGTTCATTGATCCAACCGCCTACAATGACATAACCCTGCTCAAATTCTTTCGGCAGATCGAACATCTCCTCCTTGGTCGGGAAATATTTGCTGTAGGACGAAATCAGTTTGTTGGCGCTTTCCTCACAGGTAGGATCCACTTGTTTGGCTTTTTGGAATTGGTCCACCGCCGCCCAGAAAGCGGTTTTATTCAGGATAGCCGCCTTGTTAGCCCCCAAATCCGCATCCGAATAGGGTTTGGCCGCCGCATAACACATGCCGACCAGGATATAGCAACGGCCCTGATTTGGGTTAATTTCTAACGACATACGCGCATAATTACGCGCGGCAGGATAATTCTGCAAGTTTTCATAGGAGATATATGCCATATTATAGAGATAATCGGCACGTGCATCATCGTCATCATCCGCCGACAAATCCAAAGCCTGCTGATAATACCGCATGGCTTCTTTGTATTCGCCTTTCTTACGGCACATGCTGGCGCAACCGGCAGCCGATTCCTCAGTCGGTTCCAATTTATGCGCAGCGGCCGCAGCAGCAAAATATACATCAGACTCCGTGCAATTGACACGACGGTACAATTTGATAAGTTTCAGCATATCTTCCAGATAGCCGGCATTGGTTTCCACCAACGGAGCATACAATTCATCCAGTTTGTCGCAATCGGCAGCGCCCGAACTTGCAAAGAGATTATCGACATACTCTTTCTGCTGCGCGGCAACCGTAGCGTTCTTGTTGGAAGGATCATCCCACATTCTCTGCAACATGCCGGATATGAGGCCGTAATCGGCAATGAACTGCTCACCATACTTGTCAGGAACGGATTTATAGAGGTTGTAACTGGCCTCAAAAGCCTTGGTCAAGACGGTAATCTGCGATTTGTCGCCCATGCCTTCAATCGACTGTTTGAACCAACCGTACACTTCTTCCGTAATAGGCGCGTTGGCAAAGTTCTCGCAAAAATCCAAGGCTTTCTGCCCCAAAATATAGGGAACGGGGTACTTGGGATCGTTGCCGAAATATTTGATACGTTTGTCATAGGACTCCATCAGTACCTGCCGCCAATGGTTCTTTTCAGCCTCATCCGCCGCATTGGCAATCTTCCACTCGATAATCTTGGCACCCTGTGTATAGATAGCCTTGTTAGCGTTCGGGCAGGTGTTGTACACACTCCACCATGGGTCAAAAGCATCGGCAAACTGTTTGTTTTTGACGCTCTCGTTAAACAAAGACACTTGCAAGATACAATCATCTGTAATAACGGGTTCCTCGTCCGCCGCCGTCTGTTCCACAGCAGGTGTTTCAGGTTCTTCCGCTACCGTTTTTGTCGTTTTCTTCGCACCGGCCAAAACAGGAACGGTAGCGCACAAAGCAATGATAAGCAATAGTTTCGTTTGCATAAAAAGTATGATTTAAAGGTTTATAATCTGCGTTTGAAAAACCAGTTTTCGTTTACCGTGATGTCCACAATCATCTTCAGACAGTTTTCCGACATGTTGGCCATTGAGTTTCTGCGCTGGTATTCCAGACCGATGTTCACCATCGACAGCGTGGTGCGCAAGGGGAACCCCATACCGATAGAAACGGTAAAATCGGACTTGTCCGTCGTGCGGGTATAGGAATCAATCAACGCGGCACCGACCCGCCAATACATCCGCTCCGCATAGTTACGCCCCATGGGGTTGTGGCGGTACTCCAGACCCAATGCCATTTTGCGACGGTCTTTCAGTATGCCCGTCTCAAAATACCGCACATTGGACATGTAATAACACGAATAGTCCAAAGCGACGGTCAGTCGTTCGTTGTAAGTATAACTGCCCCCAACGGAAAAAAACATTGGGAGTTGAAAATCGTTGTCCGACTCAAAAACGGAATCAACGGTCGAGAGTTCATATTGCAGGTAATGGGCGTTCAGTTTGCGTTTGTTCTCAAAGGTGGCACCTAAAACCACAGTATGTTTTTGGGCGAAAGTATGGAACACTTGCATTCCGTATCTAAAGCGGAAACTATTCACAGTCAATTGCTTGTACATCTGCGAGGCCGTAAGTGTACTCTCCGAAAAAGATAGCAATGTTGAGTTGTTGATGGTGCCGAACATGTAGTAGAAATTAGCACCCAGTGCCACCCAGTCGCAGATATTGAAACTCAAACCGCCATAGACCTGCGCGATGCCGCCTTCGCCAGCATAGGTCACTTTATATTCATGTGCACCGGCTTTCCCCGACAAAGCGAAATCGTAACCCATTGACGAATAAGGCATGACACCGGCCGACAAAGCGATGTACTGTTTCCATATCGGAAACTGCATAAAAACATATTCCAGATTGGCGTTCGCCTTGTTCCGCATCCCCAGTGCATCCTCGTAGCGGGTCCACATAAAACCGGCAGCCACATCAAACATGAACGAGGTGCTGTCACAAGCCGTATAAGAAGCCGGCTGGGACGGGTTAATTGCACGGTTAGTGCGCATACCGGCAGACACACCGCCCATTGAATGGAAAAGCGTAGGAAGTTCGTCGGCCTTCTCGCCGTAACCGAAACGTGAGGACGGCGAAGAGGTGCCGTTCTGCGCACAAACGACGCAGGAAAACACCAACGCCACCCACAATACTATGATTGATTTAACAGACTGCATACTTCCGGCCGCAAAGGTACAAAAAAAATGCCGAAAAATAAAATGATTTATCAAGTTTTTTCCAAAAAGCCCGTTTTTTCCTGCTCTTGACAGGTCAATATCCGGTTCAGCCCTATCAGAACCAGATGTGGTTCGTACTGTATATCCCCCTGCACTTGCCTAAGGATAAAACCCGCATGCCCCCCCGTGAGAAAAGTGC
>JAZLGG010000049.1:0-35041 GCA_045616185.1 Paludibacteraceae bacterium | reverse complement strand
GTTTCGTTACCATTTTAATCATGGGTGTTTCCTTTGCATTTAGTGATTCAGAATGCAAAGATACTACTTTTTCCCCATTTCTCAAAGTGGACTACTTTTCAAATACTATAGTGGACTATTTTTGAATTGCAATTTACATTTCGTGCACGAAGTTAAAAGGTTATGCGCAATAACGAAGAATGTTTATAAATGTAGGATATCTGTGAAATGTGGATTAAAAAGTTTAGTCCACTTAACTGGAGGATAACTTGTCTTAAATCCAACGGCCGCTTCGAGCAATCGGAGCGGTCGTTAGATTCACTGCCCGACGCAGTCGGGCAGGCTACAAGGTGCAGGTGGATTGATTTTACCGGTTATTCCAGTGCCGATGCGCGGTGATATTCGCGTTTACCGAGCCTTTCGTCCAGTTGATAGAGACCCAAGCCGTTACTGCCTAAGCGTTTGAGGCTGCTGATGACCGCGCGGGCAGAGTCCTCTTCCTCGACCTGTTCGGCCACGAACCACTGCAAGCGGTTCTGCGAGGCATAGTCTTTTTCTATCTGCGCCATGGTCATCAGTTCGTCAATCATGGCCGTCACTTTGCGCTCATGCTCCAACGTTTCGTTGAACATGGCTTCCGGTGAATCCCACTCCGTTGGGACAGCAGCGATTGGCTGCAGTATGACCGGTACGTCACGCTCTATCAGGAACCGCTGTAAGATGCGGGCATGGTCCTGTTCTTCCAGCCATTGGACATAGAACCAGTTGGCTATCCCCGGCAAGTTTTTCCGTTCAGCTGCCATTGACATACTCAGGTAGAGATACGCCGACCATAATTCGGCGTTGATTTGCGTATTGAACGCGTTTTGAAGTTGTTTGGAAATCATAGTTGTAAAAGGTTAAGAGTTTAATAATTGCGGATATTTTCGGTTTGGTCCACCCAAATCAAGTCGGCTGTATCGTACCCTCGGCGTTGCGCCTCGGCAATGACGGCACTGCGGTCTTTTTGAGTGATAGCCGGCGTACGCGACAGAATCCAAAGGTACTTGTCCGTCTTGGAGCCGACTAAAGCCAGCGTGTAGTCATCATTGACCATCAGGACGCGATAATCGGAATAGAACGGTCCGAAGAACGAAACGCGCAGTAAAGCGGGTGTTTCGGTCAGTTTGGCCTTGCCGACCGATGTTTTCTTGGCGCCCTTGCGCCAGCCGGTGTTGGTCACTTTGACCGTTCCGTCGGTGTTCTGGGTGTACATTGCCATCGTGTTGGTCATACCCCGCTCAAAGCAGTGGTCGAAGCGGGCTATCTCATACCAAGCACCGAGGTATTGTTGCAAATCCAGCGTAGGAACGGGATAGGTGTTGATTTTTTTTGCGGAAGCGCAAGAGCACGCTACCATCAGGAAGGTCAGGCCGCATAATGTGGCGATTAAAGTTGTTTTCATAGTTGTTAAGGTTTGAGGTTAATGGTAAAGAATTAGGTTTATAATCAAGATGCAGTCTGTGTGCCGGCAGGGCTATTTGGCCCTGCAACAACATTTGCCGGCAGCTTTGTCCGGAACGGCTTCCGTTTTCCATAATCCGTGCAGATTACAGTAGGCATACACCGCGACCGGTTTGTCCTTGCACCCACAAAACTCCACATCGGGTCCGCAAGTTGAATCGAGGTAATGCAACTGTCCGCCGTGCGTCGTTTCCAAATAGACAAAACAAATGTGATGTTCCGGCGTCATGGGGTGTGGAACACTGCCCACCTGCACTTTGAGCGTACAATCGTCCACACGGGTCACCACAGGCAGGTGTTTTTCGGCGGCGGCATCCACCGTATTCGGCACCAGTTCCTGCATCGGTTGGCCGCAACATTCAGGAACGACCGAAGAGTCAATAATCTTGGTAATCACATTGCCGCAAACGGGGCAAACATAGAATTTTGTTTTCATAGTTGTGATGGTTTTTAATAAGGTTAAATGATTAGGTTATTAGTTAGGGGATTCCGGACTCCCCTTGTTTTTTTCATTGTCAGGTTATCAGGTTTATTGTAACAGGTTTTCGATAATACAAATACAAAAGTAGTGCCATTCCCACTTTTTGCATATAAATTTACTGCGGTTTATTTCGATATTACAATCGAAAATACCGATAGCACATTACTTATCCAATGCAGCAAAGCGCTCTCCGTCCTGCAAACTCTTGACCATCTTGGAGTCGCGAATCATCCGCACGAAGATTTCCGCGCTGCGTTTGACATACGCGTCCTTTAATACATGCACGCACCCGCGCATGTTATTCTGTGGAATATCCAAGGGGATGGCCGTCAGTTTGTCGTGGTGGCTGATAGTACCGCCGGAGAGGATACCTACCAATAGCGGGCTGTCGTCAATCAGGTCCAGCAGGAAATTGGCATCATTCAGTTCAATGCGTTTGCGCAACTGCGCGCCCGTTTCCTCCAGATAGCGGTTGAGCATGCTTCGTGCCTGCATCTCAGGCGAAGGCATGGCAATACCGAAGCCCTCCAATTCGCTCAAACCGATTTTCTTGCGGTCGGCCAACACATGGTCTTTGCGCACTACCGCACACAGTTGGTCGCTAAACAGTTCGTGCGATTCCAAGTCATCAAAAGGCCTATACGGTTTATAGGCCAAAGCAAAATCGATGGTATGTGCCCGTAGCATCTCAATCAGATCCAGCGTGCCGGTGTAAACGATATTCAGTTTCACATCGCGATAGGCGGCCATGAACTGCTTCATCGGCTCCGACAAGATACTACTGAAAGAGTGTGTCACGCCAATGTTCAGCACGCCCGACACCGTTTCGCGCAAATCAATCATTTGGGTACGGCACAGGTTGGCATCCAGCAGGGTCTGCCGTGCCAGCGGCAAGAGACGGTCGCCCGCCTCGGTAAGCGAGACCTTATGCGGGTCACGCGCAAACAGTTTGCTGCCAAGTTCGTCCTCCAACTGCTGAATCTGCTGGGACAAGGTGCTTTGGGTTACAAACAACTTACGGGCGGCGGCGGAGAAATTCAAGGTCTCGGCCGTCGTAACAAAATAACGCAATTGACGCAGTTCCATAATCGATACTTTTTATTCAATGGTGCAAAGGTACAACATTTTTTCATTTGTACCAAATAAAAACTACTCTATTTTTCGATTTTGCAATCGAAAATACCGATAATAAAATTATCTATCCGGTACCCACAACACATAATCCAATCCTGATACGGCAGGAAATGCATCCAGCATCAAAAAAAACAGAAAAAAGCAAAAAATGACAAAATAATTTGCACAATTCAAAAAAAAGCCTTACCTTTGCACCCGCTTTTGAAAAAAGCAAGGGTCCATTAGCTCAACTGAATAGAGTACCACACTACGGATGTGGGGGTTGCAGGTTTGAATCCTGCATGGATCACGGAAGGGGTTATCAAGACTTGTCTAACAAACAAACGGCTTAAATCCAAAGATTTAGGCTGTTTTTGTTTCTTCTATCCATCCCATCGGTTACGGGTGTTGCAAGAAAGCCATGAGCGTCTCCAAGTCCGGGAAAGTACGCCAGCCGAAACGGCTGCCTGCCACACGGTTATCTTGTATATCATCCACAAAAAGGATGTCGGATTTCGGATGACGTTGACGGATATAGGTGTCCACCTCGGCATAAATCGTCTCGGCAGGTTTGGAAGCATGGAGTTCAAACGACAAGAAACAGTGGTTGAACGCGGTGCAATCCAGTTGACGGCATGTATCCGCCCAATGGAGTTCGTTGCTATTGGACAACATATACAACGCCAATCCGCTGTTGTGCAACGCACGCACGGTGTCCAAGCGTTGTTGCGGAATACCCGCATGCATCGCCAGCCAAGCCTGTTTCACTTCTGCGCGCGTAGCCTGCGGTCGAGCATGCGCCAAGACAGTATCTACAAAAGTATCTGTTGAGACCAGTCCCTGCTCATACTGCTCCATCAGACTGCCGGACACCCCTTCACCATTGGGCATCAACCCCAGCCAACGCCGCATGTTCTCCTCCCCCATCAGCCGGACAAACAGGTCAATACAATGCGGCATGTCATGACGCATCAACACGCCGCCCAAATCCAAGACAACAACCGGCGGATGCACCTCCGCAGCCGGTCTGTCACCAAAGATAGCCGAGCCGACGCGCACCATCGTACTGCCGTCCTGTACAGCCAGCCGGTAGTCGCCAGACATGCCCATACTCAACTGTAAACCCTTCGGTGCATCGTTGCCGAGTACTTGCTCCACCTGTGGCAGACAAGCCCGCACGGTACGGAAACAGCGGTGAATCTCCGTCTCGTCTTCGGTACAAGTGGCCATCGTCATCAGTCCGCAGACACGCACAAACGGCAGCGATGGTAATGCCGCCAGCACTTCCGGCAACTCTTCCGGCAGCAGGCCCGACTTGGCCGACTCCTTCGCCACATGCAGTTCGAGAAGGACATTCACGCGGCGACCTATTTTCTCCGCTTCGGTATGGATAACCTGCAACAGACGCAAACTGTCCACGCTGTGGATGAGGTGGACGAAAGGCACAATAGCCTTTACTTTGTTGGTCTGCAAGTGCCCAATCATGTGCCAACGGATATCCGCAGGAAGACGGCGGTGTTTGTCGCACAGTTCCTGCACGCGGCTCTCGCCGAAATCGCGTTCGCCGCAGTCATAGGCGGTCTGAATAGCCTCAACGGGCTGGAACTTGCTGACACAAACCAGCGTTACCCCGTCGGGCAAGCCGGAACGGACCGATTGTATGCGTTCTGCAACAGACATCAATCTACGGCTCGATAAAGTTCCATTACCGGTGATTTGGCAACGGAAACGATTTCGCAGTCCAAGGCGGAAAGGTTGTCTGCCAGACGCTTAACAGCATCCGCGACGGCCGGTGCTTGCACAAGAATACTGACCGTCTTGCGCGTTTCCTTGCCGCTATCCTCCACTGTAATCAGTTCAACGCGTCCCTTGTACCACATATCCGCCTCTGCATCCGGAAAGATATCAAAATACTGCACTTTCTTACAACTGGTCACTTCGCAGTCGCCAAAGATAAGTGACTTGATATGCTCCATCAGACGGTTTTCAACATCACTGCAATTCAGTCCCTCCACCAGATAGGTTTCGCGGACGCCACCGGGGTTATCCTCACCGGTTTGACGTTGATAATTGACTTTAATTTCGTATAACAACATAAATTTATACTATTAGATATCTATTCAAAACAATACGATTATATCCTACCTTAACAGCAGTTTCAACAGGTCGGTAGCAGGGAAGACATCATCCCAATAGGATGGATGGTCGGCCGACCAATACAGGACCGGAGCCGTCGGGTGCATCTCCACCACATTGTCCAGCACTTGTTTGTCGTTGTAGGTCAGTTTCCACCCGGGTTGCAATGTGAAGACGACATCGCCTGCAAAACGTTTGTTGACAGAAGGAGCCATTCCGCCGTTCAAAAATGCCTCGTGTTGCGGACACGCGAACTGCACCCCCTCAAACTCCATAAGGAAATTGGCGACCTGCCGTTGGACAGTCTCCAACGATATCTCTTTCTGTTCCAACAAAGGACGGTTCAAGAAAACAGACTGGCCGTACCCGCCGTCCACCCAGCGTTCATGGCCGTACACCGCCATCAAATAGGCGGAGGTCAGTGCCGCGGCATGGTCCACATTAAACTCGCGGCACGACATGCCGGTACGCTCCATTGCCACCGCCTCGGAACCCAACACAGGACGGCCGACCAACAGCAGTTGATAGTTTTTCCGCCCGATACGACGGTCCAACTGTTCCATCAAATAGCCTAAATGCTGATTGAACCACAGATACATATCTTCCTGCTCTGCGGAGCCGATATCATCGGACACGGCATCAGGTGACAACGCGGTCATCTCCAACAGGAGAATATCCGGTATGTTATCCGTCCCCATTTGTTCCTCCTCCTGCAACGACAAAGCCAACTCCACCACCAAAGCATCGGCATTGGGCGAACTGCACAAGAAATCCGTACCCGTGTAACGGAAGCCGCGCTTCAACTCACTATCCGTCGGGCAATTGTACATTGATACCGTCATGCGCGGTGTCCACTCCCTGCCCGCCAACTCGGCGAACCGACCGGACATATTCATGGCGTCTGCCGCAGTCGGAAGCCCCCCGCCGTAAAACGAAGTGGAGACCCAGGCATTGTGCCGCCCGTCAATCCAACAGCAGGCATCGGCACTATGCCCCGCCAATAGGACCGTCGTCTGCGGATGGATGCCTACGGCATAGATGCGCGCCTTTTCACCATACAACATACGCCAACGGTCCACCACGGTAGGACACAAAATCATTCGCGGAGACCACTGCCCGTATGAACCTATACCTTGCTCCTGCATATCCTCCAGAAAAGGATGAACCATCCTGTCGGAGCGCGAGAACCACGCATCCATTGTCCATCCGTGTTCGGAAGGAAGCGCACCTGTCAGCATGGTGGCTACAGACTCGTTGCCGCCATAGACCCAATGCGGAAAGATAATATCTGAAGAGACGCCCTCCTCACTCAGCGTGCGCAAGCCGCCCTGCGGCCAATAAGGTTGCATCAGTTCCAAACTCCGACGGTTCAGGCCGTCCGCCACGATAACGACCGTCAAACGGGGAGCAGCCTCCAACGACATTGCCCCAAAAAGCGACAAGCAAGCAATCAGCGAATAATATAAACGAGCCTTGCACATAAATGAATCATCGGAAAAATCAACAAACGCCACCCGAAGCCGACTAACGGATGGACAGAAAAGAAAGTAAGGAAAGTAACCAAAACAAGCAACAGCAGGTAAACAATCCCCAAAGCAATGTCCACACCGCATGTCCATTTCCCCCGCCGGCGGTCCCACAGACTAAGCAAGACCATCAGCACCGCGAACAACACCGCACCGGCATACCATGTGGCATACCACGGAACCGGCTTGATATTAAAAGGCTGAATTTGTTCGTCCGCCACAACCGGCGTGCCGTCCGGCAGACGCGCTTCGCTGAGATAGAACATCAGTTCCTCCGGCAAGAAAAGACGGTCCTTGTCGCGCATCGGGCGGTCGGCACGCGGACCGAACAAGAGATTGATACCAAAATCCGCCCACGAACCACGACCGGTATAACGGCTGATAACATCGCGGAAAGTGCGTCCTTTCCATCCGGCATACGGGGAGATTATGCTGTCGCCGTACGCCCGTTGCAACAAGGCGAACGGCCGCGTAGAGCAGTTGTCGAAGACAAAATTGTACAGATATTGGCGGTTCTCCGGCCGATAATTCTCCGCCAGCAAACCAATCAAGCGCGATGACTGCTCTTCGGTCATCCGCAAAGTTTGGGAATAATAAGGGCGATTTTCCATCCGGTATTCGCGCTCGAAATCGGCCATGTGGTTCATACCCAACATGTAGTAAGTCTCCCCTTTGACGAACTTCCAATAGAAACGGTCGGTATTGAAATCAAACAGTCCGTAATTGAATACCAAGTCCCAATGGTACTCCTCGGCCTGCACGCGCAGGGCCGTATGCCCGTAACGCGCATACAAAGGAGTTCCCGGAGCACAGGTAATCAACGAAATATAGACCGCCAGCAACTTAAACATAAATGATATAATTGGGGATAAAAGTACACAACAAACCCACCAAATAACCTACAACCACCTGCAAGGGCGTATGCGCCCCGACATAGAGACGCGCATACATCAGCAGCAGCGACACGCCCAAGACGGCACACACCGCCCCAAACGGCAACATGCCATAACACAAGGCATAACTGCAAATACCCCCCAACAAACCGCCCATGGCACAGAGGTGGGCAGATATCTTCCACCAGTGATTGACCACCGTTACCACCACCAATGCCAACGTGGCACCGAGAGCCGTCCATAAGAGGAAAGCAGGGGCATTCAGTACCGAGGCGATGAAATACGACCAAAAACCGAAACCGGCTATCGTGTATATATAAGGTACAACCCTTTCCTGCGAAGAAGTAATGTAAATATCCTTAATCTGCCCTTTGCGAATCATGAGCAAAATCAGAATCAACGGAATCAACGCCGTAAAAACAAAAGTGCCGCCACAGGCGACCCACCAAAAGACAGTAGGGACGATTGCCTTGCGTCCGACAAAAGCGACGCAGAAAAGAACCATCCCGAAAGTGGGAACCCACAACGGATAGCATAATGCGCTCAATCCCTTGGCCAATATGTCCAAAACCTTATACTTCACGACGCAAGCGGGCCACGGGGATGCCCATCTGTTCACGATATTTGGCCACCGTCCGGCGCGCGATACGGTATCCGTGCTCCAACATTACGGCTACCAATTGGTCATCGGTCAATGGGGAAGATTTGTCTTCGGCGTCAATCCGCTCCCGCAGGATTTTCTTTATCTCGCGTGTAGATATTTCCTCTCCCTGTTCATTCCACATCTTTTTGGAGAAGAAGAACTTCAACGGGTACATCCCGAACTCCGTCTCTACATATTTGGAGTTGCTGACACGGGAAATCGTGCTGACATCATAACCTGTCTTATCGGCTATATTCTGCAACACTAACGGCCTGATATCCGCCTCGTCCCCTTCCAAGAAGAATTGTCTCTGCTCTTCGACGATAGCCGTCATGGTGCGCATCAGGGTATCGTTGCGCTGTCGGATGGCGTCAATAAACCATTGCGCGGCATCTACCTTGGATTTTGCAAAACGGACCGCATCACGCATCTTGGGTGTACGGTTGGCCGCATTGCTCTCGTAATCCCGCAACATATCGCGGTACTCGCGGCTGACGCGCAACTCGGGTATATCTCCCGTATTCAGCGTAATACGCAATTCGCCGTCACGGTTCTCGACATAAAAATCCGGAATAACGGTCGTCTGGTGTCTGTCATAGAGAGTTCCCGCCCACAGACTACCGGGCTTGGGGTTCAGTTTGACTATTTCCGCCGTTGCGGCACGCAGTTCCTCATCCGTCACGCCCAAACGGGTACACAGCCGGTCAAAATGGCGTTTGGAAAAGTCTTCGAAAGCCTGCTGCAACACCCTGACCGCCAATAGGACTGCCGGTGTACGGGGTTTCTGTTTCAACTGTAGCAGCAGACATTCCTGCAAGTCTTTCGCACCGACTCCGGGCGGGTCAAACTGCTTGATTTCCTCAACGATGGAACGCATGCGGCTGTCTTCCACCGAAAGACCTTCCTGAAACGCCAAGTCGTCCGCCAACTCCTCTACGGAACGGCGCAGATAGCCGTCTTCGTCAATATTGCCAATCACAAACTTGGCGATATGGCGGTCGGGTTTGTCCATCTTGGTCAGATAGATTTGCCGTTTCAAGTATTCGCCGAAACTCATTCCGGCCGAGAACGGTATTTCGCGCGTATCCTCGTCCGGCGAAAAATTGTCCTGACGTGTCCGATATTCAGGTACCTCGTCATCCTGGACATACTCATCATAATTGAAATCCTCGTTCTGCAAGGGGTCGCGTTCGTTTTCGGCATCATCGTCCCATTCCGACAATCCGTCTTCAGCAAACTCGTCCGCGGTGTCCTTGCCCTCCTCCAAGGCGGGGTTTTCCTGTAACTCCTCGTTGATACACTGGCTCAGTTCGCACGAAGGCAACTCCAACAAACGAACCGCCTGTATCTGCGCAGGCGACAGTTTCTGAAGCAGTTGCTGACGTTGTTCCAAACCAAGTCTATCCATTGTTCCGGCGTTTTATACAATTATCGTGTCAATTCATTGACGGTCTGCGTGATGTAAGCCAATTGTTCCTCATCCAACTCGGAATGCATCGGCAACGACAACACGCAAGCGGCCAAACGTTCCGCTACCGGGAAATCGCCCTGTTTGTAACGGGGGTCCTGATAAGCCTTCTGCATGTGCAACGGCACAGGATAATACACCATAGCGGGAATATGGCGTTCCTCCAAACCTGCTTTCAGTGCATCACGGTCAATACCTGCCACACGCAGGGTGTATTGATGGAAGACATGCGTGCTATGAACGTCCCTTCCGGGCACCAACAGATGCGGATTGCCTGCAAACGCCCTGTCATAACAGGCTGCCGCCCGCTGACGGTTGGCTGTGTATTCCTTCAACGAACGTAACTTGACATCCAAGATAGCGGCCTGGATGCTGTCCAAACGTGAATTGACACCAATCAAATCGTGATGGTAACGCACTACCATACCGTGGTTGGCTATCGCCCGCATACGTTCTGCCAAAGCGTCATCGTCAGTAAATATAGCACCGCCGTCGCCGTAACAACCCAAGTTCTTGGACGGGAAGAAACTGGTGCAACCGACATGCCCCATTGTAGCGGCCTGTTTGGTTTCGCCGGACGCGAAAGTATATTCGGCACCGATGGCCTGGCAGGCATCCTCAACTACAAACAAACGGTGTTCTTTGGCTAACGCCATAATCGCCTCCATGTCGGCACACTGTCCGAACAGATGCACCGGCACAATCGCTTTGGTCCGTGGCGTGACGGCTTTTTTAACCGCCTCTACGGAGATATTCATTGTATCCCAATCTACATCCACCACCACAGGAGTCAGCCCTAATAAAGCCACCACCTCGGCTGTAGCAATAAAAGTGAAAGTAGGCGTAATGACCTCATCGCCGGGTTTCAGACCCAAACCCATCAATGCGATTTGCAAGGCATCCGTACCGTTACCGACGGGAATGACATGCTTGGCACCCGTAAACGCCTCCAAATGAGATTGAAAAGCCTTCACCTGCGGCCCTTTTACATACGCAGCAGAATCCAAAACCTCTTGAATGCCACGATCAATGTCCTCCTTGATCCGCAGATACTGCGTCTGCAAATCAACCATTTGTATTGCTTTCATGATTTATAAATTTAATTTTCTATCAAATATTCTATTTCTGACGGTTTCAAACGGATATCCGTCACATAGGGATTGGTTGTCTCCGCCATGACCTGCAGATGCTCCTGCACTATGTGCGGATAGTTACAATACACATTTATGTCCTGTTTTTTAATTTCCCGCAAATGCGTAACCCCTATCCGGACCGCCACTTCCACCGTAGCAGGGAACAAACGGATGGTCCGCCGCTCGCTCTCCGAAGCATGCCGGACACGGACGGGCAACGTATATTTGATTTCCGTGTACCGTTCCGCCAATACCGTCACTTCCACTTTTTCGGTTTCCAGTTCAATATCCTCCTTCGGAAGGATACGCATCGAGAAAGTAGCGGAATCACGCACATGCCCAAAGGTCTGTTTTTCCGTCTCGACCCGTTTGACCGCCGCCACCATGTTTTTCGACCCGTATATTTTTACCGAAGCGGGGCGCACAACAGGCTTGCCCACCAACTGATACTCCGACTCCGGTTCCACCGTGCCGTTAAACACTACGGGAACCGTCTTTGCATGCAAGTGGTAGTAACGGACTACCCTGTCACCGAAGACGAGGTCCTGCAAGGATGCCGTGGCCGGCAACGCCGCCGGTAAGCGCGCACGCAACATCTCCGATTTCACGGTAAACGCCCCCGAGTCCTTTTTGAGGAACCCGCCGATGTCAAGTGTCACGACGGGAGGATGCTGCAACATCACACGCACCCGCCTGCCTTTGTCCCGAACATCCGCTTTTACCGTATCGGGCAAATCCGCAAAACGGACCGTTTCAGGCACTCCGGTATATTGTATCAGCACCGGTATAACGGCATCCCGAGGCGTGTCCATCGCGCGAACCCACCAATACATAGCGGCAACGATAGCCAAACAGAGAAAAACGACCCAATCCTTCCGCAAGGTCTCCTTAACTATTTGTGCAAGCCTATGCGGCATGTCCCGTTAAAAAAATCAATTCTTGTCCGCCGGAGCCTCTTTTTGTGCCTGCTGTGCATCTTCGACATGGGCATAAACGCTGCCTTTGTCCACCTTGATGACCACATCCTTCGCCACGGAAACCAAGAAGGCCGCATCCTGCACCTCCTTAATCTCACCGTGGATACCGCCGGCGGTAACGACCTTGTCGCCTTTCTTCATCGCGTCACGCTGTTTCTGCAACTCGTTCTGACGCTTGCGCTGAGGACGAATCATAAAGAAATAGAACACGACGAAGATAAGAATCATCATTACCCAAAATCCCCAACCGCCACCTTGCTGGCCCGAAGCGGCCGTAGCGTTTTGCAAAAGAATAAAGTTCAACATAATCAATATATTTTATAGTTATACAAATTGTTTCCCTATCGCAACTCAGCCGCCTTATGCAGTTTGTTGTCATGAATCAATTCACGCAAAATCTCGGTCATTATGCCGTTGATAAAAATATGGCTCTTGTTGCCGGAATACTCTTTGGCTATCTCCAGATATTCGTTAAACGAGATCTCCAAGGCTATTTCCGGAAAGCACAAAACTTCCGTCAATGCAGTCTGCAAAATGATTTTATCCATATAAGCGATACGGTCGGCATCCCAGTTCTTCAAATGGGCGACCACCAATCTATCGTATTCGTCATGGTGCTCCACCGCTTTGACAAACAAGTCCGTGGCAAAAACCAATTCATCCTCCGTATCGAACATGGGCAACAACTCCTGTTCCGCACCTGCTTCTTCTTTAAAGCGTCTGACAGTCTTGATAACAAAACTCAACACCACGTCAATATCCGTCGTCCAGTTGCTGAAATCCAAAGCCACCTCCATCTCCTCCAACGCCGATAGAAAAGCCTCGTTCCTTGGCAACAATTCGGTAAAAATACGCCGCCATATCCGTTTGTCGTCTTCGTATGTCACCTCATCCGCCTTCATGTATTCCGAATAGAACGGCGTGTCCAGCAACTGCTTATACACAGAAGAGACAGCCGTCAGGCCGGCATCCCACCCCAGTTTCTGCTCCTCCATAAAATGACGGACCGTCCTATTGTCAAACACCTGTTTCGCAAACCGGTTGTCAATAAAACGCCTGTTTGACGGACAATAAGTATGTGTGGCACGGGCATGCGCCGCCGACTGTTCCAGCCGCTCCTGCGCATAAGCCGTCAATTCGTTGACAAAATCAAACAGGAGAATATACAAACTGTATGTGGAAGCAAAACTGTCCAGCAATTCCTTTTTTGCCGTGTGAAGCGTCTTGCCCTCGTTCTGATAAAAAGCAAACAGATTCTGCACTATACGCGTGCGCACCATCGTTCGGTTGATCATAGCACTAATATTTCAAATATTGTGCAAAGATAGTTTATTTTTCGCACATATACAAGAAAAATAAAGTTTTATTTTTCAAAGTTTGCATATTTGAAAAAATAATCGTAATTTTGCGACGGATATCGGAATGATTCGGCATCCGCATCGTACAAACTAATTATCAATTGTGATGGAAAATCGTAGATTTGAAGACAAGAATGAGCCGGAAATCGTTTATTCCCGTTCCGTAAAAGCCGGCAAACGCATCTATTACCTGGATGTAAAAAAAGCGCGCAACGAGGATTTGTATCTCTGCATTACGGAGAGCAAGAAAAAGTCCGGGGCGGAAGACGAAATACCCCAGTTCGAGAAACACAAAGTATTCCTATACAAAGAGGATTTCGCCCATTTCACCGAAGGGCTGAACGATGTCATCCGTTATGTACATGACCAACTCGGCGAAATAGAGGAGCGTCAGGAATGGACTCCCCGCGAGGATGAAGAAGAAAGTGCCCCCGCCGTTACCAACGTAGAGGAAGAGCCCCACAAAAAAGGTCTGTTCGGAATGTTCAAGAAAGACTGACGGACAGATTATCCAAAACAATGTCTGCTACTGCCTCCTTCGGAAGAAGGGGGTAGTTTTTTTCTTGCCCGTCCGCAAGAAAAACCGTTACCTGATTGGTATCGAAACCGAAACCGGCTCCGGCATCCTGCAACGAATTGAGAACGATGGCATCCAAATGCTTTTCCCGCATTTTTTTCAAGGCATTGTCCCGTCCGTTGTCCGTCTCCAAAGCGAAACCCACCAACCGCTGGTCCGCCCGCTTGGTTTGCCCCAAAGCGGCCGCAATGTCCGTTGTGGTCTTCATTTCCAAAGTCCAGGATGTCTGCCCCACCGTTTTCTTTATCTTGCGGTCAGCCGTCTGACACGGCGCAAAATCCGCCACAGCGGCGCTCAGGACGGCAGCGTCGGCGTGAGAAAAAGCCTCCTTGGCCGCCTCATACATATCGGAAGCCGAAACGACCCGCACCACCCGCAAACGGTTCGGAAAATCTAACACGTCACGGACCGGCACCTGAGACGGGCCCAAAACCAAGGTAACATCCGCGCCGCGCATCCACGCTTTGCGTGCCAAGGCGCAACCCATCTTGCCGGTGGAATAATTGCTGACGAACCGTACCGGATCTATCTTTTCCTGCGTCGGTCCGGCCGTGATAACCAAACGCCGTCCAGCCAAGTCTTTTGCGGAAAGGATGTATTCCACCGCCGTAAAGATATCCTCCGGTTCCTGCATGCGGCCCTTGCCCGAAGTACCGCATGCCAATTCGCCTTCCGCGCAATCCAAGACGGTGACACGGTCCCAAGAAGACAAGACCGCGATAGCCTTCCGTGTAGCCGGACATTCATACATCTTGTCATTCATGGCCGGCGCAATCACCACGGGTTTGCGGGCGGCTATTGCGCAGAAAGTGGTGGTCAAAGCGTCATCGGCTATACCGTTGGCCATCTTGCCCAACACATTGGCGGTAGCCGGCGCAATCACCATCACGTCCGCCCAGTCCGGCAGAGAAACATGTTCCGTACTGTGCTCGTTAATGGCTGCAAACACGTCACTGTACACGGGAGCGCCGCTCACGGTGCGCAAAGTAAGTTCGGTGACGAACTCCAAAGCATTCTTTGTAGTCGTCACACGCACTTCCGCACCTGCCTTTTTCATCAGGCGAATCAGTTCCGGAATCTTGTAAGCCGCTATACCGCCGCTGATTCCGACCAATATATGCTTGCCTGCCAACAAAAGGACAGATTATTTCAGTTGCTCGTCCTTGGAGCCCGACCGGAAGACCAACTGGTCGTCAATCAGTTCCTGCGTCGCTATCAGCGTAGGTTTCGGCATACGCTCATAGTTGCGGGATATTTCTATCTGCTCCTTATTCTCAAAACTCTCGTCCAGCGTATCGGGCGAAGAAAAATCCTGCAACTTGGTATCCAACTCTTTTTTCAGCGCCATGCTGATTTGGTTGGAACGCTTGCCGATAATGGCCACGGTTTCATACACATTGCCCACTTTCTCCGTCAGCGTAATCATGTCACGGGTAGGCGTGTTCTTAGGTGCATTCGTTTTTTTGTAATCCATATTGTTCAATCACTTTGCTTTACTGGTTATTTTCCTGATGTCTTTATACATACGCTCCACAGCATTCATGTGTTTGCTGTCGGGGTATTCGGTTTTGAAACTGTAATACTCGTCTTCCGCTTCGCGCGCGCGCTCCTCTTTCTTCTCCAACACGGAATTGGCCATCTGCTGGTATTTCGCCTCAAAGACCAATAGGCTCAACTCTTCCTGATATTTGTTGCTCGGATAGGTTTTCAGAGCATTCTTGGCGGTAATCTCGCAACTCAAATAGTTGTTGCCCAGATAGGTGCCGAGATTATAATACAGTTTCGCGTTCAAATACTCTTTGTAGGCCAATTTGTCGTACATTTCGCCCATCTCGGTGTAGGCCTGCTCCGCATACGGACTTTCGGGGTGCAGTTCGATGAACTGCTGGAAGGCGGCAATCGCCTGTAACGTGATAGCCTGATCCAGGCGCGCATCCGGCGAATCCAAATAATAACAATGCCCTACCTGAAAACGCGCCTCCACGTTGTAACGGCCTTTCGGATAGTTGCGCAAATAAGTCTGATAGTATTCGGCGGCCGAGGAATAGACCTTCTGTCCCAAATAACTGCGTCCCAAATAAATCAGCACCTCCTGCGCCCGCTCCGTCCCCTTATAGTACATGGAAACATCTTCCAATAACGTCTGAGACCGCACATACTGCTCCTGATTGAAATACTCAAGAGCCATCTGATATTTATAATCGGGGTCCTTTGATTTCAATACCTTCTGATAGTTGCTGCACCCTGCCAACAGCAGCAAGGCGGACATCAGCGGCAGTATATATCGGTTTCCGTTCATTTTCAATTACCAAAAGTTTGCAAAGTTACGATATTTTTTTCAATTCTGCAAACTATTTTGCATTTTTGCCATTGTCTCCCAACGGTCGGACCTGACCGTTACCATCGTATCGCCCCGCGCCACAATCAGATAGCATGCCGCGTCACCGCACCGGTCCATCAACGCCAAAGCCTCCTTCTCACCCAAGACCATGCAAGCGGTCGCCAGGGCGTCAGCCTGCATACACGTCGGCGCAACGACCGTCGCGCTTAACAGGTTGTGCTGCACCGGCCGGCCGGTACGCGGGTCAATGGTGTGGCTTCGTTTTTCGCCGCCTGCATAGTAGAAACGACGGTAGTTACCGCTGGTGGCCATTGCCGTATTGTCCGTTTCAATCACATCCTGCAACTCCTGTTCATCCAATCCCGCACCGTCGTCCGGTCTGGTGATGCCGATACGCCATTTGGCCCCTTTGTCGTTCATTCCTTTAGCCACCACTTCGCCACCGATGTCCACTAAATAGTTGATACAACCATGACTATCCAACAGCCGGGCCACGCGGTCACAGGCATAACCTTTGGCGATGGCACTGGCGTCCAAACTGATACGGCTGTCCGCTTTGACGATAGTGCCGTCCGTCAGGCTCACTTTATCCATGCCTACCAGCCTTAGCAGGCTGTCTATATCACTCTGCGGCACCGCCATCGAGTCCCGTGCGGAGATACCGAACCCCCATCGGTTGACCAGCGGAGCCACCGTAATGTCAAAGGCGCCGCCGCTCAGCCGATACACACGAAGAGCCTCCGTAAAGACCTCTGTAAAAAGGCTGTCCGCCGTCATATCCTCGTTGCGGTTGATACGGCTGATGACCGACTGCGGATTGAACATGCTGAGCGAACGGTTCACCGCCTCCAACCGGACGACAACTTCCGATTCCAAATCTTGGGACGATTGGTAACGGATATTGTAGTACGTACCGAACACCTGTCCCGTGAGGACAAGATACGGTTTGGCTTTCCTGCGAGCCGACAACGCAACCAGCGCACCAACGGCAAGCAGCAGGACCACTACAATATAACCCGTCTTTCTGCCCATTCTTTTTGTGCGATTAGAACCAGATACCCAATCCTACCGTGCCGTTCAAACTCTGCATATACAGTTTGTCGTCACCGGCCGCCTTGACATAGACAAACTCCTTCTCCTTGTCTTGGCTGATAGCGTACGGATTGATGCTGCCTTCGGCGAAAAGGGTCAGTTGGCAGACATCAAAATCCCACGCTTTTTCCAAGCGGGCGGACAAATTGACCACTGCAAAACGGTCATTGGCGTACAACGCATCGCTACGCCAAGGCGACATGCCTATCTTGGCCCCGATGGTTATGTCATACGGCAGGGGCTGGTCGTAGCCGATTTCCAGATAACTGGAGAAAGCACGTTTTTCCTCGCTCTCGTCATTGATGTTCGCATCATCACCTGCCACCATCGTGTTCCAGTTCACATACAGCGGAAAATCGAGCAGGTCCCCAAAATTGTAACCCGCCGTTACTTCGAACTGGTACCACGGTGAATATTTTTTCTCCAATCCGTTAAAGGCAAAATATTGGTAGTAGGTCGCACCCACATGCACGCCGAAGAAACCGAAATCGGCCGACAAGTCCACTTCGGGGACAAAATAGGTATTCGGTGTACCTTCATAATCGTCTTCCGACCCATATACCGGCAACCCGCTTCTGAACATCCAGTCGCTGGCACCCAACGATGCCCACGCACCGACACGCAACGAGGTATTTGTCCCGTCGTAGCCGATTTCCAAATCGGGTTGAAAACTCAAACCGCCGTTGTACTGCCCGCGCCACAGGTAGGCGCTAACCACTTCGGCTCCAGCCTCATAGGCGAAGTCCACTTCCGCACGTGCGGAAACAATTGCCAACACGGCAACTGCCAAGCATACAATTTTCTTCATTTTTGTTGATTAATGAATCGGATTAAAGTCCGTTCTTTGTTTCCCATACCATTCGGAGAGCAACCTCCAAGATACGGGTATCATCCATGATGACAATACCGCCGTCCGGACCGGGTTCAATATGGTAGCCGCAGGCTGCGGAACCCGTACCGTTAAAAAAATTTCTTACTTCATCCGCTGCAATACCCAATTCATCGGCTATTGCAGCCATACTGCCGTGGGGCAGACTGTCTTTTACTTCGCGTAAGCGGTTAAATGTAGTACGTGTCATATCTTTGTTACAAATTTTATCGTTACAGAACGGCTGTTACGCCTATTACCCAATTTGGTCGCAAAGGTAGCAAATAAATTTGAATTGAGCAAATTTATTTTAATTATGAATTTTTAATTATGAATTTTGAAACCTATTTCGCAATTCGGTGGAAGAAATATCGAAATAGGGTGCATCGGACACTTTTGTCACCCCCAACCAACGCGCATCGCGGTGGTTTACAGCCGAAGGCACGTCATCCTTTGCGCCGTGACGCGGATAGACCATCACGCGAAAATGCCGCAAGATATACTCCCACTCCCGCCAACGGTCTATCGTCCGCCAGTTGTCCTCGCCCATCAGCAGCACGAACTCGTCCGTCGGATACAGGCGTTGCAACGCCCGTAAGGTATCCACCGTATAGTTCGGACGGGAAAGTCCGAACTCCAAATCGGACACCCGCAACCGCTTGCCGTCCGGAAACGCCCCTTCGGCTTCTGCACGGGCCGCCGCCTCACGCACACGCGCCAAACGTTCCTGTCCGTCCGCCAGGACCGTCGCGTCCTTCAGCGGATTGTTCGGACTGACCATCATCCAAACCTCCTGCAAATCCGTATGCTGTAACAGCCATGTCGCTAACCCGATATGTCCGAAATGCACCGGATTGAACGAGCCGCCGTAAATGCCGATTTTCATGATTGTTTTTTATTCCGGACCCAAAAAGTCCGTTACTTGACGCAACAGTCCGTGTTGGGCCGTTTCCAAATTATCATTGACGATGACAGTGTCAAAACACTTGGCGTCCTGCATCTCCAATGCGGCCTTGCCGACACGCTCCTCTATCTTCTCCGGCGCATCGGTCCCCCGTCCTATCAAACGGAGGCGCAACGCCTCCACCGACGGCGGCGCGACAAAAATACTCAACGCCCTATTGCCGAAAATCCGTTTCAGATGAATACCCCCTTTGACATCCACATCAAAGACAACATGATGGCCGCGGCTTTCGATGCGCTCTATCTCGCTTTTCAAAGTGCCGTAATAGGTACCCTGATAGACATTCTCGTACTCGACGAACTCGTCATTCGCCACGCGCCGCAAGAACTCCTCGTTGGAGATAAAATAATATTCCCTGCCGTCCACCTCTTTTCCGCGCGGAGCGCGGGTGGTGGCCGAGATACTGAACTCCAAATCGCTGCGCCGAGATAACAGATAATTCACCAAGGTGCTTTTGCCCGCACCGCTCGGGGCACTGAAAATCAATATCATAGGACATTAAGCACTTGCTCTTTTATCTGTTCGAGAATATCTTTCATTTTCACCACGATAATCTGCATCTCGCTTTGGTTGCTTTTGCTGCCGAGGGTGTTGATTTCGCGCCCCATCTCCTGTGCGATGAACCCGAGTTTCTTCCCTACGCCGTTGTCGGAAGGCTGCGCCATCGTTTCGCGAAAATACCTGATGTGATTGGTGAGGCGCACTTTTTCTTCCGTTATATCCAGTTTCTCCAGATAATAAATCAGTTCCGCCTCCAGTCTGTTCTTGTCCACCGGTATCTTGGTATCCTCGGCCAACTGCTCCAGATTCTGCATGAGGCGCGTCTTGATTTTGTCCACACGGCTTTTTTCAAACGGTTCGACCTGTGCGAGCAATGCGGCGATACCGTCCAGTTTGTCGGTGAACATATTCTGTAGGGCAGCCCCTTCCTGCGTACGGAAAGCGGCGAAACGGTCCAACGCCTCCTTAAGCGTCTGTTGCAACCTTTGCCACTCCTCTTCCGACAGGACATCGGCCTGCGCCGTCTTCATCACATCGGGCAGGCGCATGACCGTTGCCGTCAGGTGGCTGTCGTCCGTGATGCCGAGCGACTGCTGCAAAGACTGCAGTTCGCGGAAATAATAGTCAAATGCCTCTTTGTTAATCGGGGTGAAAGTATGCGCCGCGCTGTCCGAAGTCGTTTCGGTAAAGACGGACACATCCACCTTGCCGCGCTCCAGCGGAGCCACGAGCAGGGCACGGATGTCCGGCTCTTTCTCCCGAAAGAGGGGGGCGGTTTTTAGCGTCAAATCCAACTGTTTGGAGTTCAGGCTCCTGATTTCAACGATTGTTTTATGGTCGGCAAAGACATATTCCGCCTTGCCGTAGCCGGTCATACTCAAAAGCATAATGATCCGTTATTGTCAATTTGTTTTGTCACTTGTTTTACGTCGCCGTCGTTCAGTTGGTGTGATAGCCTCCGCAGGCAAATCTTCCGGTAGCATCATACTTCATACCGTTGCGCAGTATGATCAGATGTCCGTTTTGTATGTATTTGGTCGGATGGATTTTGTCTATTTTATCGCAACAACACTATTGTTTTGGCTAAACACAGGGTTTTACTGCTGAGGCCCATATTTTTCCAGATGTTCTTGTAAATCTTTTATGGACGGTAAAGCATCTTTTAACTGTTCGGGCAAGATTTGATTTAGCGTGTATTCGGATACTCCCATCGGTTGATTGGACGCTTTCAGTGCATATTGAGCCAGCACCTCGTCCTTCGTTTTACAAATCAGCAGACCAATTGTTTGATTGTCTTGTTCACTTCGTAATATTGCCCACAAGTTGTGGGTGGTTTTCAACAACCTGATTATAAGTAATATGAAAACGTTTCATGTAGTTTAGATTCGTTACGGAAAATCCCTTAGCAGAAGGGAATTGCTGCTTCAAATCCGAACTAATGCGTTCCAAGATGCCGTCCCCATATACGCTCTCCAATTGCATTCGGACAATATCTTCACCCAATGACCAATAAAAGCGCAGCATTTCACGATTTACCTTGACAGCGGCTTTTATCTGGCTTGACCTATAGCGTTCTATTATTTGCCCAATCCAAAAAAGATAACTTTCATCTACTTTTTCAAGTATTGTCATCATTCTAAATTTTTGCAAAGGTAGTACTTTTTTTTGATATATGCAAATTTATTTGCAAGTTTAGCGGTTTAATTGGTTGAACCTATCAACCGTTTGTGTCGTTGCCCACAGTCCTGCGCTGAGCAGGAGGGCGGTGATGAACAAAAAGATTTTCCGCATATTATAATTCTTTCAAATATTCGTCCAATATATAAACATCACTCATAGTCTGTAAGCCGTAACGAGGATTTATCAGCATCTTATAGGACCGACTCTGATAGAATCTGTCAAGTGCCTGCTCCTCAGAGACATGCAACTCATCGGCTATCAATAATATAACACGGGCTATTTTCCGCCACAAAACATTCGTACGCATATCAATCTTCTCCTTTTACCTTGTAACTATTGTCAAATGCGAGACATGTATCTATTATCTCCTGATTTCTGATACACAGTTGGTGATTGGGTTTCTTATACACTAATTGGTCAAGCGCTACTGAAGCAGTAATACGCCCCATCTCATAATCCTCTACCGTGTCAATCACTTGGTCATTAGCCACACCGCCTTCCACTGCATCATAACCTTCTGCGGCATCTTCTCCGTGTCGGTTAGCCACAACAAAGTCCAACCAATCAAGGTCATAGCGCGCGAAAGAAAGCACCCTGTACTTGGCGAATAACCGTTCATCAAAGTGATAAACATTTACCAGTCCTTCATCCGTATCATTATATCTTCCGCCGACAACTAATGCCCATTTCTCCGCCTGCAATTGAAGATTAGTGAGATAAAAGCCCCATCCGAAATCCAAATTGCGCCGTCCTGCATTGACAAGCGGCTTATCAACTTGCATATAGGAACCGTGAAACAAATCTATCATACCTTTGCCTCCCTATTTTGTAAGGTTTCCACAATATCATCTGTAACATATTCCAGACTTTGGGTGTGCAGCATATCGTAGTGGCGGAAAAGACGCTTATGTATCAAATCCGTCTTCATTAACCGCTGCTCCATAGTTTGAGCCGGAATGTTCATTTTTTGCGCACCGTTTTCTATTGCCATGACCGCAAAATGTACTTTATCGTATGCTTCTGTTCTGGAAAATACTGCCATAATCGTGATTATTTCATAGTTTCACATAAATAACGCTGCAAAATGGCTCACCTGCAAAATTACATTTTTTTGATGGTTGATATATTGGTTTATGGGTGGTTTAGCAGGTTAATGGATTTATTTAGGTACAAAATTCGCCAAAATAATTTTAACTCGCAAAAGTAGTAAAAAAAAATGACATACGCAAATTTATTGTGCTTTTGCAGGCGAGATTTCGAGAAACCGAGTTATCGAGGTATCGAGGTTTCGGGGGGGAGAGGTTTATTTCTGTTTATCGTCAGAAAACCGATAAATCTATCCTTTTTGCCTGCAAAAGCAAAATAAGTTTGCACACCCCGAATTTTTATCGTACATTTCGGACGCCGCCTGCTAAGCCTCCCAATACCCGCGCTTCGCATTCCCCCGAACAGTAAACTTCATCTTTATTAAAATGTGCAAAGATTTTGCTTTTGCAGAAAAACGGCTGCACCGTTATAACAATACGTTTGACAGCCTTTTGTAAACAAGTTTGCAACTGGCTGTCAAACATATTGTTTTTACCCGATAAATCGTGTTTTTCTCTGCAAAAGCAAAATAGATTTGCACACTCCAAATTTTTGTTGTACATTTGCGTCCGATTTTGCGAAATGCTGTTAACCGAACGCGACATACTGCACCCCATCGAGAGCGAATTCCGACAATTCGAAAAAGCCTATGAGTCCGCTCTTACCGGCAACAATCCGCTGTTGGACGAGGTGTTGCGCTATGTAGCCTCCAAACGCGGCAAACAATTGCGACCTAAACTGGTGCTATTGTCCGCCCAATTATGCCACGGCATCACCGACAAGACCATCCAAACGGCTGTCGCCCTTGAACTGCTGCACACGGCTTCGCTCATCCACGACGATGTGGTGGATTCGTCCCCCGTACGCCGCGGCACAGAAGCCGTACAAACACGCTGGTCCAACAAAGTGGCCATCCTTGTGGGCGATTTCCTTCTGTCGCGCGTGATAGACATCATCGCCAACCTGCGCAACCTGCGCATCCTGAACTTGGTGGCGGGTTTAGGCACATCGCTGGCCTCCGGCGAACTAATCCAACTGCACGCCAAGACCTCCATGTGGATAGACGAAGCGCAATACTACCGTATCATCGAACAAAAAACAGCCCGCCTATTCGCCACCTGCACGGAAGCCGGCGGCGAGTCGTCATGCGCCACGATGCACCAAGCCACCCGCCTGCGGGAGTTCGGCAAACACTTGGGGATGTGCTTCCAACTGAAAGACGACGTACTGGACTATTCGGACAGCGAAGAGATAGGCAAACCGACCATGAACGACATCCGCGACGGAAAAGTGACTCTGCCCCTGCTGATTGCCCTGCAACGCGCCACCCGCGACGAAGCCAATCATATCCGCCAACTGGCGGAAGACCTGAACAACAGGGCCCAACATATCGACCCATACGAAGCGGAACAGGAAATAAAAACCTTCGTGATGCGCTATGACGGCGTGCGTTACGCCTTCAAACAGATGCAGAAACACAAGGAACAGGCTATAGCGGCCTTGTCCTCGTTCCACGATTCTCCCGTAAAAGACAGTCTGACCGGCCTACTCGACTATACTATCAACCGCCTGCATTAACTCTTCGCGGCGGCGGTCATCGGCCATATCCGAAAGGACATCCTGCAAGAAAGCGACAATCAGCATCTTTCGCGCCGTCTCCGGCCCGATGCCGCGTTGTCGCATATAGAAAAGAGCAGCCTCGTCCAATTGTCCCGTCGTGGCGCCGTGCGAGGCTTTGACATCATCGGCGTAAATCTCCAACTGCGGACGGGTGCGCACAAGTGCCTTGGGCGACAGCAAGAGGTTACGGTTGGTCTGCTCCGCCTCGGTATGTTGGGCATCTTGCGCAATGTGCAGTTCACCGAAGAACTCGCCGCGCGCCTCGCCGTCCAAGACGAACTTAACCAACTGGCGACTGGTACCGCCTCCGACATTATGCCGGACACAGGTCTGCGTAGAGACACGGGCATCGCCCTTCAAATAAGACAAATGGAAAATCTCGGTACGGCACCCCTCGCCCTCGTGGTCCACACAAATACGGTTGTCTGTGCTGCCGGATGACAGCAAATCAACCACATACAAGCGCAAGACGGAGCCGGTGCGTTGAAGGAAATGCAAATCCAATCCGGGTTCGTTCACATAAACCAACTCCAGCCGCTTACTTTCATTCAAACTCCGCATAACCTTTCTCTTCCAATTCAAGCGCCAGTTCACGGGAACCGGTACGCACGATGCGTCCGTCGGCCAGAACATGCACGAAATCAGGCACTATATAATCCAGCAGACGCTGGTAATGGGTAATGACAATCGTTGAACGTTCCGGTGTATGCAGTTTATTGACACCTTCCGCCACAACACGCAACGCATCGATATCCAGTCCCGAATCCGTCTCGTCCAAGATACTCAGACAGGGTTCAAGCATGGCCATTTGGAAAATCTCGTTCTTCTTTTTCTCTCCGCCCGAAAAGCCTTCGTTCACGCTGCGGTTGTTGAGTTTGTCGGCCATCTCCAGCAACTGTTTTTTTTCACGCATCAGTTTGAGGAAAGCCGTTGCGGACAAAGCGTCCTTGCCCTCGTAGCGTCGTTTCTCGTTCACGGCGGTGCGCATAAAATTGACCATTGAGACGCCGGGTATCTCCACCGGATACTGGAAACTGAGAAAGATTCCTTCGCGAGCCCGCTGCTCGGGCGGCATCTCCAGCAGGTTCTTGCCTTTCAGCCACACTTCGCCCTTGGTCACCTCGTACATCGGATTGCCCGTGAGCACGGCACTGAGAGTTGATTTACCGGCACCGTTGGGGCCCATAACGGCATGCACCTCGCCGGCACCCACCGTGAGGTTGACCCCCTTCAAAATCTCCTTGCCCGCAATACAGGCATGCAAATCCTTAATCTCCAGAAGACTGTCCATCCTTCAACTCCTTAGTCCAAACAGGCCATAACCACCTCGCCGACCGCCTGCAACGTAGCGGCACTGACATGGTGCATATCATCATGCTGCGTATGCCACCAGACGGGGAAACCTGCATTGCCGCGAGGGTCGTAGTGAACAATATCCACGCACGGGACACCCGCCAACGTATTGACAGACAAATGGTCATCCATCACAGGATAGGAAGACTGACGGATGAAATAACGGTCATAGCCGAGTGCGGAAGCCGCACGCCAAATCTTCTCCACATAATTGCCGGCATACTGCTGCGAATAGTATTCCATAGGGAAAACGGCCTCAGGGTCACCCACCATATCCAGCAGGATACCGAAACGGTACTTGGTGTTTGTGCCGTTCTCCACCGCCCGTTCAGCCCACAACTGCGAGCCGAGACACCACGTGTTTTCGCGCTGAACGCCCGTATAGAAAGACGGCGTTCCCATATCTTCGCAGTCAAAAAAGACAATATCCACCGGTGGCACAACCGCCGCGGAATCCGCCTGCATCAAGGACAACTGGCGGGCTATTTCCAACAGGACCCCCACCCCGCTGGCACCGTCATTGGCACCCGGGACAGGCAAGATACGTTGTTCGTACAAATCTTCCTCATCGCTCCACGGACGGCAGTCGTAGTGTGCGCAGAGCAAAATGCGGTCCGACTTGTCCAACGGACCGAAACGGCCGATGACATTGTATATCTGTTGCTCCTGACCGGCATAATTCGTCTTTTTGCCCAATTGCAGTTCCATCGCATTGCCGTACTGCTCCATCTGCCGCATCAAATAGAAAACGCATTCCGTGTGGGCACGGCTGTCCGGAACGCGAGCCCCCATGTTCATCTGCCTTTGGACAAAAGCATACGCGGAATCCCCGCAAAAAGCGGGACGCACAATGTTCCGGTTATCATTCTGTTTTCCGCCACATGCCGCCAAGACGAAGGCAAGGGCAAGATATACCACTTTTTTCATCGGATATTCAATTCACTGATACTTCTGTGTTCCTGTATGGCCAAAATGGTTTCCGCGATGGGTTCCGCCACGCTGACCACCTTGACTTTGTTGCAACGCGCCGAATCGAACGGAATAGAATCGGTGAACACCAACTCCTCCAAATCGCTATCCATGATATTCGTGCAGGCATTGCCCGACATAATACCGTGAGCCACGACGGCCCGGACGCTCAACGCCCCGGCCTCCTTCATCAGATGTGCCGCCTTGCAAAGTGTACCGGCCGTATCCGCCATATCGTCCACGATAACGACATTCTTGCCGGCCACATCACCCAGAACGCGCATCTCGCTCACCTGGTTAAAATCGGGACGGTGCTTATAGCAGATAACCATGGGGGTCTCTTTGCCGTTCAGTTCGTGCATTTTCTTGCAGAAAGCGGAGGCACGCTTGCTGCCGCCCACATCGGGCGAGGCAACAATCAGGTTGTCCAATTGGAGGTTGTTCACATACGGAGCCAGTACGTTGCTGCCGTATAAATGGTCCACGGGGATATCAAAGAAACCCTGAATCTGGTCGGCATGCAAATCCATCGTAATGACGCGGTCTGCACCGGCCACCTGCAGCATGTCCGCCACCAACTTGGCGCCGATGCTGACACGGGGTTTGTCCTTGCGGTCCTGACGGGCCCATCCGAAATACGGGATGACGGCAATGACCTTGTACGCGCTTGCGCGCTTGGCCGCATCAATCATCAGCAACAACTCCATGAGATTGTCGCTACTGGGATTGGTGGACTGGACCAAATACACGGACTGACCGCGCACGGACTCCTGAAAAGAGGTTGCAAACTCGCCATCCGAGAACCGGTCAATCTTCAATTGGCCGAGATTACACCCGAGATAGTCACAAATACGCCGAGCGATAGCGCCGCCCTGACTGCCGGCGAAAACTTTGTAGGGACTTGCTTCAAATACCATGACAGATAAATTTTTAGGTATGTTCAATTGAATTGGAGTGCAAAGTTACATTTTTTTTTTCGAATATGCAAGCATCCTTTTGTTTTTACCGGAAAAAACAAACTTTTACTTGAAACCGAACACAAAATACACCGCCAGTATCAGGAAAATGCCGCTGACAATATGGTTCCACCGTATCTGCATGTGGAAAGCCACCACAGAAAAAAGGACAAAGACCACCAGCGTTATTACTTCCTGTATTACCTTGAGTTGCATCAGATTAAACGGACCTCCGTTGCCCTCGAAACCGATTCTGTTGGCGGGAACTTGCAAACAATACTCAAAAAAAGCGATGCCCCAACTGGCCATAATCACCAAAATAAGCGGCCACTTTTGGAACCAAGGGAACTGCTCCAGTTTCAGGTGGGCATACCATGCGATTATCATCATGATATTCGCAAAAAACAACATTACAACCGTTTGAATTCCTTGTGCCATAATCTATTGAGATGATTTCTATTGTATTCGTTTAGGCAAATAATCAGCCTTTATATTCTCCATGGCGTTCCACAATGAACTGCGCACATTAGGATTGGTTTGCGCCCACGCGTTCAACAGTTCTTCCGCGTACGCGCGCGAACTTGCTTTCTCATACGGACAAAGCCGGCTTTGTTTCCGATAACCGCACAATCCGGCATAGCGCACAATATCCGCCTCGTCCGTCAGGCAGAGGGGGCGAATCACCTCCAACGGCATCTTGTCCATCCGCAGTTTAGGGGGCATAGTGGAGAAACTGCCCTGGAAACACAAATTCATCAGCAAGGTTTCCAAGATATCGTCCTTATGGTGGCCCAAGGCAATCTTGTTGCAACCCAATTCCTGAGCCGTATCAAAAAGCACCTTGCGGCGATACCATGAACACAAAAAACAAGGGTCTTTGGCAGAAACGCCATCATCCGGCCTGTCCGATCCGGCGATGACAGTATCACGGACTATAAACGGCACACCGGCCGTCCGGCAAAACGACTCCAAGTAAGACAAATCGCTGATATAATTGCGTTCTTTGATTCGTACATGGACGGCCGTCACTCGTATATCCGGTACAAAAATACGGGCCTGACGCCCCAATAACTCGGTCAGCAACAGGCTATCCTTTCCTCCGCTTAAACCAATCAGGACACGGTCGCCGTTCCCGAGCAGGCCATAGGTTTGACAAGCCTCATGGAAACGGCGCCAGAGGCGGTCAGCCGTTTTTTCCGTTTCTATCTGTTCGGGCGATTTAGCCATACGTTGCACCATTCAATAAAAAAGAGTAGCAACAACCGTTACCACTCACCGTGCGCAGGATGAGACTCGAACTCACACGATCTTGCGACCACTACCCCCTCAAAGTAGCGTGTATACCAATTTCACCACCTGCGCCTCAACGCTTGTGCCCAGAACAGGACTCGAACCTGCACACCTCGCGGCATACGCACCTGAAACGTACGCGTCTACCAATTCCGCCACCTGGGCATGTCAACTAACGGCTTGCGCCGTAGCAAAAAAATGCAGGAACCAGTCCTGCATGAGCGATGAACGAGACTCGAACTCGCGACCCCGACCTTGGCAAGGTCGTGCTCTACCAACTGAGCTATCATCGCAAAACTTCTAACATCCTTTGTTTAGAACATCACTTTTATCAAAAGCGGGTGCAAAGGTACTGCTTTTTTTCCACATGTGCAAATATTTTCCCTATTTTTTTGAAAAAATATCAGCAATCTGTTGATTATCAGCAATCACATTTTAAGTCCAACGCAGGACGGACAGTGTCATATATTACCCTGCCCCAGGCAATCGTGAACACCCACACACCCAGCCATAATTTCGTATGCACAAACATGCAGACGGACGACGGACAGAAGACATCAATCGGCATAATGCCGAAAAGGACAAACACCGCCCAGAAAAGCACACGATCGAACACCGAATGCCGGTCCCGCAGGAAATACCACAAGGCATAACCCGTCACCGCAATCGTATAGGTCGTAAACTCGGCCGCCTCACTCATCACCACGATATACATCATCACGGTAGCCAACACGCCCGCCTTGAAACGGAAATCCCCCCAATGACGGCGACAGAGGAAAAAGAGGACACCTAACACCAATAGCACCGCCCCTTGGAACCACCGCATATACGGCAGCGTAAACGCGGTAACAGGCCAAGCAAAAATCAACGAATAATAAGGTCCTGTCATCTCGTGGTGGTCGGTCAGCATAGCAAACCAGTCCTGATACAGCGGCAGCAGCCCGTCCAAACCGCACTGAACAGCCGGCAACAACAGGAGACCTGCCCCGCATAAAACGGCATAACCCATGTTCTTCCAAAAACGCGGATAGCACAACAGCAGCACCAGTTCCACCGCACCGTAAATCTTGGTGGTGACGCTGAGCATAATCAGCAGCACCGCCCAGAAAGTCCGGTCACGCTCCAACAAGGACCAAGCCAGCATAAAAATACACGTAACCAACAGGTTATATTGGAAACAGAAAACGCTCTGCTCAACGAACAGCAACAGAAACAACAGCATCGGCACCGAACGGCGCGACAACGTTTCCGGCAACGTACGGACCGCGAAAAAGAATACCGTGTAGCCCAACAGGTTCCACAAATAACCTCCTACATAAAAAGGCAGGAAAGCAAACGGGGCAAACAGAATATTGAACACCGGCGAATAGATGAAATAACGCCCGTGCGCCGCCACAAACTCGGAGGTATAAGAACTGATGCCGTTAAAGAAATGGATGGTGGCATCACGATAAGTAATGTAGTTCTCTGCACCGTGGTGTAGGAACTCCAGCGTGGTAATCACAACCGCAGCTATTGCCCCAAAGCAAAATAATACGGTCGGATTACTAAAGATCGTTTTGAGTTTATTGACGTTGACCATTGTATTCGCGTATAAAATATCCGGGTCGTTTCTTGCTTTCGTTGAAGACTTTACCCAAATACTCACCTAATATACCAATAGATAATAATTGCACCCCACCCAGGAAAAGAATGGTTACCATAATAGTCGGATAACCGGCTACAGGGTCACCATAGATCCACGTTGAGATGAGAATGTATATAAGATAGATAAATGCCCCAAAAGACACAATCATTCCCATAAAGGTCGATAGTCGTAACGGAGCAATGGTGTAACTGGTAAAACCATTGACCGCCAAATTCAGTAATTGCCAAAAACCCCATTTACTCTCGCCCTCAGTTCGTTCCAATTGGTCATATTGAATCCCTTTCTTGTGGAAGCCAATCCATGAATAAAGGCCTTTGGTATTGCGCTCCGTCTCACGCATCTTTTTAAGTGCTTCTATGCAACTGCGGTCTAATAGGCGAAAATCACCGGTGTTTTTTTGGATAGGAATGCGCGTGAGATGTTGCAACAGACGATAATAGAATTGCGACGTCCGTTTTTTAAACCAAGTTTCTTGGCTTGTACGGCGTTCCGCATATACATCATCGTAGCCTTCTTCCCAATAGTGAATCATTTCCGGGATGACAGAAATAGGATGTTGCATGTCTGCATCCATAATAATTACTGCATCTCCTTTGGCATAATCAAAACCAGCCATCATCGCAACTTCTTTTCCGTAGTTACGACTCAATTCGACATAAGAATAGTGCTTTGGATCGTTTTGGCGCAAATGAATCATTTGCTGAAGAGTTCGATCGGTACTCCCATCGTCAACAAGAAGGAATTCCCAATTGTAGTTGGGATTATCCATCAGCACCTGGTTTGTGCATTGTTGGAGATGGTCCATTGATTGCTCCTCATTGTATGCGGGCAAAAGAATAGTGATTGTTTTCTTCATTTGGTATAATGTTGGGCAAAGTCGCCATAGGTCATAAACGTACAGCCTTGTCGTTTTAAGTCTTCTATGAGGTTTGTTAAGCGTATGCACATCCCTTCTCCGCTTCGGTGTCGAATGAGGTATGGTATGTTAAATTCGGGATGTTCCCCCAGCGGATAGAACTCCCACGGATGGAAATAGGTGTTGAAATAACCGTCATGACGCAGAATACGCTTGGTAAACGCCTTATACAGCCACAACGGGAAATTGTGCAACGCCAGCCAGAACATGGGGATTCTGAACCACGGTGTCACCGAGGCCGGTATCTGCAACACGCCTTCCTGCATGAACCACCGGCGCGGCGTCGTCAGATGCATGTACCGCCCGGGGATAAACGCGGGATTGAGCGAGGCGTTGTACACATAACCCTGTCGCGCCTGCTCTTTCAAATCGACCGGAAACATACGGGGTTGGCGGTAGCCGAGTACCGTACGCCCCGTCAGGCGTTCCAACTCCTGTTTGGACAGGATAACATCCTCCGCTTTCGGTTGCCAGTGGTCGCACCCGTGCGCCGCCACCTCGTGCCCCTCATCCATGATACGCCGGATAAGGTCCGGCGCACCGTGCGCAAAATTGGTGGTGCAGAAAAAAGTGGCATGTATTCCGCACGCCTTGAGGCAGTCCAAGATGCGCTCCGTACCGTATCGTGACACGTCCATGCCTTCCTTCAGCGTGTATGCCACGCCGTGTTCGCGCGGCACGTCAAACTCCTCGGTATCGAAACTGAGCATCACCCGGGTACCCTTGCAATCCTTTCTTCCCTTGTACACCCAATGCAGGATGATGTACTGCACCAGCATCGCCACGACCATCACCAACACCGGCGCAACCAGCTCGTGCACGCCCCGCCACAGGAAAAAGTTCAACAACACAATGTGCAACACAAAATTGACGGCATGACTGCCGGCAAATCCGGCAAAATGCCCCCAAGAGGGTACAGAACGGAAAGTGAAATAACTGGTAGCGAAATAGTTGCCTACAAAACTCAGCAGATAACCGGTTATATACGCCGGATTGACCGGCGTACCAATCAGCATCAGGCAATAATAAATACCGTAATGCACCGTCGCAGCACAAACTCCGACGATGCAATAACGTATAAACGATATAAACGAACGTATAAACGATTGGTATTTGTCAGGAAGACGTTCCCAACACATAGCCAACTTAGTAACTGGTTCTTTGCGTGGCCGCATAACTGATTTTCAAGGCATAAGAACGGCGAAGTTCCTGCTTGATATCAGCGATGACACCCATGCGGGTTTCCTTGTCAGCCTTAATGGAGACAACCATCTGACCCTGTTTGTCCTCGCTCATGGCGGAACGCTCGTTGATGATATAGTCACCGATTTCGTTCTTGTCGGCAAAACTGTCATTCAACTGGATACGGGTCTCGGCACCGAATTGTTTGCGGTATTCCGCCGTAGGCGTACCTACGTAGATATAACGCACCAGGGACTTGTTCTCCAATTTGGTCAATTCGGTTGCCTGAGGGTTTTGGAACTGAACCTTGTAGGTGACCTCCTTCATGGACGTTACGGACATAAAGAAGAACAACAACATGAAGATGATATCGGGCAGCGAACTGGTATTCAGTGCCGGCATCTCGCGTTTTTCATTACGACGTATCTTAGCCATGATTAGTTTCCTCCGTAGTTTTTAGGTTCAGCCTCCGAAATCTTCTGAGGATAAATCTTGTTGATTCGTTTCTGTATGTCCTCATCCAAATCCGCATAAGGCTTATGGAAATACTTGCGCGCACATTCGTCACGCAACTCGTTGTATGCTGCCACCAACTCGTTCTGGACGTTCAGATAGGCCTGGTATTGCGTATCCACGTCGTTTTGGACGGAGATAACGTGTTCCTTGGTATATCTCAACACGCCGAACGGTGCACCAAAGTCCTCTTCGTACAGTTTCGGGTAGAAACTGTCGTCGTTGGCATTGGCGATGAACTTTTTGGTTTCCTCTTTCAGTTGGCGTACGTCCATCAACTGCCCCTGCACCATCAACTGGTTGGCCGAGTTAATCTTAACGACCAGCAGGTTGCGCTTGTTGATTTTCGTATCGTCCACTTTCTGGTCAGGGGGTACGGGAGCCGGCAAACGGCGCGACAGACCTTGATTGACATCCATGGAGGTGGTAACCAAGAAGAATATCAGCAGCAAGAACGAGATGTCCGCCATAGAACTGGCATTTATCTGTGGGATCTTTTTTGCCATAATAACTTCGGTAACTCCTTATTTTTTGTTTTTGGTATAAATCACACCCCATACCATGGCCGCAATCGTGGCAAAGGTCAGGATATAGGTCAGCCACAGGCACGCATCGCTCATCTGGGCCATTGTACCTACGTTGTCATGACCTTCGTAACCGACAATCTTGACTTCCTCGGGGCTGCCAAGGAACCAGCAGATAACGACCAACGCGATAAACGCGATAACGACACCCAGTCCGGTAAGGGCTTTCTTTTTGTCCACCTTGTATGTCTTGACAAATTCCCATACCACTACCCCGAGGGTAATCAGGCAAACGAGAATCACCAAAACATAGTTCCAAACGAGGAACAGGTTGGAAAAGCGGGGGATATTCAGGAAATCTCCTGCCACCTCCAATGTACCTTCCGCACCACCGACATAGAACATTACCGAGCAGATAATGCCCAAAGCCATCAGGACGCCGAGGGTAATCTTTGGAATCATTTTATAATTCTTCATAATCCAGCAAATTTATAAAGGTTCTAGTTTTCTAGTTATCTAGTCTCTAGTAAATCAGATTTACCGGATTATTTCTTCTGTGCGTCGTATTCAACCACGATGTCAAGCAGGCTGATAGAGCTGTCTTCCATCTCGTTAACGAGACCTTCGATAACGCTGAGGATATAGTTGTAGAACAATTGCAGAATAATAGCGATAATCAAACCGAGAAGAGTGGTCAACAAGGCAACCTTAATACCGCCGGCAACAACCGTAGCCGAGATATCGCCCACTTGTTGAATCTTATCGAACGCCTGAATCATACCGATGATGGTTCCCAAGAATCCCAACGACGGAGCGATGGAGATGAACAGGGAGATCCAGCTGAGGTTCTTCTCGAGCAGACCGAGTTGAACGCCGCCGTAACTGGCAACGGTCTTTTCAACCACGTCAATGCCTTCATGATAACGGCTCAAACCTTGATAGAAGATGCTGGCTACGGGACCGCGGGTGTTGCGGCATACTTCCAAAGCAGCGTCAATACCGCCTTTTTTCAGGGCTTCTTCAATGTTGGCAAGCAAAGCTTTCGTGTTTGTTTTGCTCAGGCTCAGATAGATGATGCGCTCAATGCAGAGGGCCAAACCGAATACCAAGCACAGCAAAGTGGCAGCCATAAAGCCGGCGCCGCCTTCAATGAATTTCGTTTTCAAGGTTTTGTGAAGGGCTACGGGACCGCCGTCTTCAACTTCAGCCTCGGCTTCTTCTACTGCAGCTACAGGAGCCTCAGCCGCAACAGCCTCGTCCTGAGCGATTTGTTCCGTTGCTTCAGGAGCGGCAGCTTCTGCCTCCTGAGCCATAACTGCAACACTGCCGAAAGCCAGCATTGCGAGCACCGTAAAGGTTGCAAATACTTTTTTCATGAGATTTTTGATTTGATTTATTGTTTTGATTGTGTTTGTTTTACGCTGCGGAAAGACGGGGATTCGAACCCCGGAAACACTTTTGGCGTTTACACGCTTTCCAGGCGTGCCTCTTAAACCACTCGAGCATCTTTCCTGTTCCGATTACTCGTTACGGTCTGCAAAAGTACAAAAAAAAAATGAAACACGCAAAATTTGTAAGCATTTTTTTATATTTTTGTCTATGTTCGTGCAAAATGTACTGTCCAACAGCAAATGCAATTTTGTTGCAAAGTTAGTAAAAATGTTTTGAAAAGCGAAATAAAGGTGTATCAAAATTTAATTTTTCTCTTGGACGTCTATTTAATTTGTGCTGGATATGTAGTATTGTTTTAT
>JAZLGG010000048.1:0-46149 GCA_045616185.1 Paludibacteraceae bacterium | reverse complement strand
CTCCACCGCGGCTGAGTCCAACGCTTTCTATCGCCGTAACCTTGCCAGTGGACAGAAAGGTTTGTCGGTTGCCTTTGACCTGCCGACACACCGTGGTTACAATGCCGATAACCTGCGTGTCGTAGGTGATGTGGGTAAAGCCGGTGTAAGTATCTGCTCGCTGGAGGACATGAAAGTGCTGTTTGCGGGTATTCCGTTGAACAAGATGTCCGTTTCGATGACGATGAACGGTGCCGTTCTGCCTATTCTGGCGTTCTATATCAATGCCGGTTTGGAGCAGGGTGCCAAGTTGGAAGAGATGGCCGGTACCATTCAGAACGATATCCTTAAAGAGTTTATGGTGCGCAACACCTATATCTATCCGCCTAAGTTCTCGATGAAGATTATCGCCGACATCTTTGAATACACTTCCAAGAACATGCCCAAGTTCAATTCGATTTCCATTTCGGGTTACCACATGCAGGAAGCCGGTGCTACGGCTGACATCGAATTGGCTTATACCTTAGCCGACGGTATGGAATATCTGCGTGCGGGTGTCAATGCCGGCATGAGCGTCGATACATTCGCTCCGCGTCTGTCCTTCTTCTGGGCTATCGGTACCAACCACTTCATGGAGATTGCCAAGATGCGTGCCGCCCGTATGTTGTGGGCCAAGATTGTCAAATCGTTCGGCGCCAAGAATCCCAAATCAATGGCATTGCGCACGCACTGCCAGACTTCGGGTTGGTCACTGACCGAGCAAGACCCCTACAATAACGTAGGACGTACCTGCTTTGAGGCGATGGCTGCCGCATTGGGTCATACCCAGTCGTTGCACACCAACGCATTGGATGAGGCTATCGCCCTGCCGACGGATTTCTCCGCCCGTATCGCGCGTAACACCCAAATTTATATTCAGGAGGAAACCAAGATTTGCAAGCAGATTGACCCGTGGGCCGGTTCGTACTATGTAGAGTCGCTGACCAAGGAAATCGCTGACAAGGCTTGGGAGCATATCCAAGAGATTGAGAAACTGGGCGGTATGGCCGCTGCCATCGAGACCGGTATTCCCAAGATGCGTATCGAGGAAGCCGCTGCACGTACACAGGCGCGTATCGACTCCGGTGAGCAGAAAATTATCGGCGTGAACGAATACCGTTTGGACCACGAAGATCCCATTGACATCCTTGAGGTGGACAATACCGCAGTTCGTAATGAACAGGTAGCCCGTCTGCAGCAACTCCGTGCCAACCGTGACGAGAAAGCCGTTCAGGCTGCTCTTGCCGAGATTACCGCTGCCGTTCAGGCTTGGGCGGACGGCAAAAAAGGCGAGAACCTTCTGGCATTGGCTGTCAAGGCCGCCGGTCTTCGCGCCAGTCTGGGTGAAATTTCCGACGCCTGCGAGAAAGTGGTTGGGCGTTATAAAGCAACTATTAGAACTATTTCAGGCGTGTACGCAGCAGGAACCAAAAATGATGAGTACTTCAAACGTGCTCAGGAACTCACCGCAGAGTTCGCAAAGAAAGAAGGTCGTCAACCTCGTATCATGATTGCCAAGATGGGCCAGGACGGCCATGACCGTGGTGCCAAAGTGGTCGCTACCGGTTATGCTGACTGTGGCTTTGATGTGGATATGGGACCCTTGTTCCAGACTCCCGCAGAGGCTGCCAAGCAGGCTGTTGAGAACGATGTCCATATCTTGGGTGTCAGTTCGTTGGCGGCAGGTCACAAGACCCTTGTGCCGCAAGTGATTGCCGAACTCAAGAAACTGGGTCGTGAGGACATTATGGTTATTGCCGGCGGTGTCATTCCCGCACAGGATTATGATTTCCTCTACAAGGCTGGTGTAGCCGCCATCTTTGGCCCCGGTAGCCCCGTCGCCAAGAGTGCCTGCACGATGATGGAACTGCTGATGCAGTAATTGATTCCCTAGGGTTCTAGTTAGCTAGTTATCTAGTTAACTAGTTCCCTAGAATCCTAGTAATCTAGTCTCACTCTCTAATTCCTCTCCTATGCCTTCTCCCTTTAATCCCGATGGTTTTCTCAAACCCATTACGGATTACAAGCAGTTGCTTTTCTACAAGAAGACGGTCATTCTCTACGATATGACTTTCTTTTTTGTGAATCGCTATTTGGAGCGTGGCGACCGCACTATTGACCAGATGGTACAGGCGGCTCGTTCGGGCAAGCAGAACATCGTGGAAGGGTTGGAAGATGGTATGACTTCATTGGAGATGGCTATCAAACTGCTCAATGTAGCGCGTAGTTCCCTTAAAGAACTTCAAGAGGATTACGAAGACCGGTTGCGTGTACACGGTTTGCCTATTTGGACTACGGCTCATCCTGGCAGCAAAGCATTGAAGAACTTTTGCTTTGCCCATAATGAGGTAGGGCAATATACTTCTTATTTTGAACGTTGGAGTATGGAGGAGTTTTGCAACACGGCTTTAACGCTTATTCATCAAGCGGATAAGGGTATCATGTCCTATTTGACCAAGTTGGAGGCCGCTTTTCTTACGGAAGGTGGTATCAAGGAACAAATGTCCGCCGCCCGCCGCCGTGCCAGAGGCTATTAGTCTTTCCCCTAGTATCCTAGTATCCTAGTATCCTAATCCCCTAGTTCTCTAGTGTCCTAGTAAACTATTCCCCTATTCCCTTAGTTGTCTAGTGTCCTAGTAAACTAGTCCCCTAGTCAACTAATAAAAAACAAGAGGAGATTTCAGTCTCCTCTTGGTTGATGTTTTTTTGCAAAAACTGATTTAATAAGTTTACTTCTACTATTTTGCTTTTATACTAAATATATAACGATCATTTACTTTACCTTCTGCATCGCTAACTAATAAGATTTTGATAGCCCCCAAAGCATTATTCTCCGTTCCATAAAGAATAATATCATCATCACGGATTTGCTGAATCGTGTGATCACGCTTGCAGCTTTGGTAAGCGTCACCAAGTGACTTAACGGTCGCTTCTCCAAAATCAAAACTTTCAAAACGTGCAAAATAGATATTTTGAGAAGTCCAAGAATAAGACATTTTATCTAAACTATCTAAAGGTGCAACATCACGGAAATACAAATCTTTTATTAAGGTATCCGCCATTATGGCAGTCATTGTCTTCAAAGAGAAATAACTAGGTCTTCCCGACAATGCAGAATAAAGCGTTAAATCGTCAATAGTTCGTAGGTGTTCATTAGAAGGTAAAATGATAGGTATAATTTCGTGATAAGCCTGTTCTCCATCATTAGCATATACTGTTAGGGTAATTGTAATGCGAGCGGTATCAGTCAACAAAGGAGCTACATAAATGAACTTTATATTAGTTTCTTTTATCGGATCCACAAATACGGAATCCAGCAAAACAGAATCTTGTAAATGAATTAAATCAGCAGATTGAATAGTAACATGACGCAAGGTGGAAGTTGAAGAGCTGACAAGTGCATTAAAACGATAACCTATTCCTCCCGTCAGTGGGTTAACGACCCAATTTATATTTTCTATGGACAAATATGCAAACAAAGGAGAAGACTTGTTTTCTTTGCACGCCAACAGGGATATTCCGACTAATAACAATAAGACGATTTTTTTCATAAAAAATCATTAACTTTTTACGATATAGTTAAGGTTTGAATAGTGCCGAGACGGGAGTGCCTCGGCGCTATTTTTCATAAAACGATTATTTACGACGCGAATCTTGTTGATTAGCTTCGTTAATTCGTTTCTGCAAATCAAGTTCTTCTTGAGTCTTTTGAAGTTGTGCTTTTAACTGCTCATTCTCGTTCTGAACTTTTGAACAAGCGGCTTCCATTTGGGATTTCAATTGAGTCATCTCCTCGTTTTGAACAGCAGTGGATTCGGTTCTCAATGCAAAAACTTTTACAGTGAAAGTTTCTTTGATATTACGGCCGGCAAACATATGCTCATACTCTTTCTTGAATGAAGCAGGCACGATATAGTCAACTTCTGGATATGTCTCAACCACTTTATAACATGCTTTTTTCATCAAGTTACTCATTTTTACACGTTTCGTAAAATCCAACTGGGTTTTAGAAAAATAACGAGGATCATATTTGACACCATTAATAGTGAGTACTTTGCGCCATAAGCCATAATGCTTATATACAACTTCCATTGTAACATCACCCAAGTATTCGTAATCTGCCATCGTAACATTCAAACGGACTTGGTTCGGTTTGAGAGGCGCATAAGCACGATTGACATTATGCTGACTCACGCAGGAAGTTGCGAGAGTCATTATTGTCATCAATGCTATATAAAAACCTTTTTTCATACTTAACAAATTAAATGGTTATTACTTGTGGAAATAATAAGTAAAGGTAATGGCTGCATCTGCTCCCCATGTTCCTTCCATATATGTGCTACTCTTAATCTCGGCGTTACTATGTGATAGTGTCTCAACTTTGCCTGCATATTTAGTTTTTTTACCATCGTTATTAATTGTGGTAACACCATCTTTACCGTTATTGATAACAGCATGACCTGAATAACCGGCTTCTATACCAATAGCAAATGGCAGGTCAGCAACAAACACCTGCAAACCCATAAATACACCACCTCCAATTACAAAGGAACCTTTATAGTAGCGATTGGAACTCGTCTTACCATCAACCTCATAGGAAGTTTTGTTGTTTTCAATATCAAAACCAATAGGTAATTGAGCACCTACATAAACATCTAAAATGTTACTAGTGTTAAAGTGATAGGCTGCACCCGGCAAAAAACGAGTATAGTTGATGTCACGTGACATTTTTATTTTGTCGTACGCATAATCTTTGTACTTCTTAATGTCGGTCGATCCTTTGGCAGCAAATTGGAAACCGCAACGGAATTCCCAATTATCCGTGATGTAATACTTTAAATTAACAGCCGGAAGAGCCCAAAAAACGGCATTTGATTCCCAATCATCATCAGAATCTTTGAATTTCTTGTTCAATTGGACTAAGTCAACAATTTGGGTTGCTGAAACACCCAGATACAAACCGAAATCGCCTGCCTGAGGACGATTACCGGTACGAGGCAAGACACTGGCGTTGGGCTCACCCGTTGAAATCTGTGCGAAGGTGGTAGTAATACCCATTAAAGCTACCAATAGAGTTAAAGAGATTTTTTTCATTTGATTTGTAAATTTTTTATCATGCCTACTCCCTTATGGCTTTTCGGCATCCGCCATTCAATGTTTAGACATATATACAAAAAGCGCAGGTCCGAAATTTACTCGTCCTGCACCTTTGGGCTGTGGTAGAGTGCCCCTCTTAGTAAAACGAGCAACTCTAACCTGCACCGCATGTATTAAAACACCTTAATTACTATTGCGTACATACATATACGCGCAAAAGGTGTGCCTAATTACACACAATACACACGTTTTTGTTGCTTCGTCTCGGCGAAAGGTATTGAACTTCTCACATTCAAAGGTGCCAAGAACAAAGCGCGTTAAACGCCTTTTCCAATATGTCATTTCACACAAGAGATTTGCTCCCTCCGTGAAATCTATCGCAAAATTACAACAAAAGTTTTATATATGCAAGTTTTTGTTAACTATTTTTCAATTATTCAACAAAACGATAACAAGATAACGTTTTTAATAAGGTTTTTCTGGATACCATTCGGCATTTTTATCAGTAACGGATTTTGGAAGGCTTCTTTTTTGCGGTCAAACGCGAAAAAATATTCTTTATGCAAAAATAATTATGAAAAATACATAATGAAATTTGCATAATTGTAAAAAATGTAATATCTTTGCACCTAAAAGCCGCAAAGACTCATGATACATCCTAACTACATGGCCGAGTACATTATCATTTTGATAGCTGCATTTGCTCATCGCTACTCACTCTCCGAGTCCGCAGCGTATAGTTATTTGAAACAATACGGGGGCATCACTTTAGCACACAATTTTTATGATGTGATGCATACTCAGTCATTTGATGATATGGTGGATAGTTTAGCCGCCTATTGCCATAGAAAAGGAGGAAACTTGTTATGAAATTATATCATGGCTCTACTGTTCATATTGATCAAATTGATTTGAAAAAATCTCGTCCCAATAAAGATTTCGGTCGTGGTTTCTACCTGAGCGCTGATTGTCATCAGGCGCAACGAATGGGTGAGTTCAAAGCACTGATTGATGGAGGTACATTTGTTATGAATGTGTATGAGTTTGACGAAGCACTTCTCCAATCAAGCGAACTAAATGTGCTACGTTTTGACGGCTATAGCCGTGAGTGGGCTGAATTTATCTTCCTTAATCGCAACAATCCTTCGATACTTCCTGTGCATGATTATGACATCGTTTATGGACCAATTGCTAATGATCGTATCGGTGTCCAAATTAGCAAATATGAAGCCGGTGACATTACATTGGAACAATTTTTGGAAAACCTGAAATATATGCGAGGTATCACTTATCAGTATTTCTTTGGAACAAATAAAGCAATCGCAAAACTGAAGAAACTATGATGACTACTCAAGCAGAATTCCAATACACGCGTCAGCGTGTGTTGGCTCAGATGATACAAATCTTGATAGATGAGCAGCATCTCTCTCTTGAGGATGCCATGGATAAGGTTTATCAATCGGAATTGTTTGAGAAACTCTCCAATCCGGATACTGGTCTATTTTTCCAGTCGCCGCGATATCTGTTAAGTTATTTGGCAGGGTAGGGTTATTCCAAAATGTCCTAATCCCTTAGTTGCCTAGTGTCCTAGTTGTCTAGTGTCCTAGTGTCCTAGTAAACTAATAACAACCAAGAGGAGATTTCGGTCTCCTCTTGCGTTTGATTTGCTAATAAGTAAGCATTTTTCGATTAAAACTTCATGGTTTTCCAAGAAGAAGCGGCAGAATTACTTGTAGCAACAACTGGAGTTTGTGGCTTTTCATTGATTAAAAATGCTTCTTTCTTGACATTCGCTTTAATATAATCCGCCAAATCTTGATAACTTACATTTCCTTCTGTTTCTTGCAATTTCTTCAATAAGAAATAGGTGAATAACCCATGTCCTTTGTCAGCGTATGTCATTGCCGTTTCATCCCCGCTTGATGCAGAGAACACTATTGTATTACCTGCCAAAGTTTCTTTTTTTGCTTCACGAGCCACACCACGTGCTGCAACCAACATACTGCCTTCTTTGTTCGCGCCTGTAAAACAAGCATCCATAAAATAAGTTACACGACTTGCTTTGGTGGAGGATAGAGTGGTGTATAATTGATTAAGGCTATAGCAGGTGGTTGTATTGGTTCCTTTACCGTCAACAGGGATAATATAAGCATCGCCTGTTTTCTCGTCAGGAATACCATGACCGCAATAATAAACAATGGCATTACTGTTCTCAAAATTATCAAGAGCATATTTCAGCCAATCAATACCGCCGGATAATATGCCGTATGAGGCATTTGCACAGTAACGAACTTGTTTTTCGGGAATACCTAATGTTTTGATGCAATACTCTTTGAACACTTCTCCATCGTGTGATGCAAAATTCACAGGGTCAACAAACTGGTAGTCCTCGTTCGCTATGATGAGTGCGTAGGTATTGTCCATTGATTTGTTGTTAATGGGTATATTTTTATCTACATCTGACATGGGAGTGTTTTTTGCGGCGGCAGCAGCAACAGCAATTTTTGAATTGGGAATTGAAATTTCATCCTTAGGAGTAGCACTGTATGTATATGCTCCTGCAAAAGATATATTGTTGTCTAATTTTTTTTCAATTTTGGCAATATCTTTTGTCGCTAACACTTTCAACTCCGGTCTCAATGGGTTGTCAGTAATTTTGATATAATACTTTTCATTTGCTTTCGCCTGTAACGAAGTTTGCGACATAACCTGTCTTGTCCCTCGATAACCAACGGACACATTATTAGCACTAGCACTGGCACTAGCACTAGCACTGGCACTAGTACTAGTACTATAATTGGTACTAGTATTAGCAGAACTAGCACTAGAATTGTTCATGTTCAAACCGAGATTGAAATCGTATACTGGCACGGTACAATTAACAATAATATTGACAAATCCCACGGGGATATCCATTGAAATGTAACTTTTAGGAAAAATTACACCATGTGACATATCATTGATTGTGAGGTCGATTGTACTTTGGCCAAGAACTAATCCACCTGGATTGATGATATAGACGGTCGCCGTTTCTTGGGCATTAAGTTGCCCTATTCCTAACAGGATTAACAAGATAATTGATAATTTCTTTTTCATAACTTTTTATTTTTTTATGGTTAATACTATTTCTTCTACTTGCACAGTTGTATCATACACTCGCAAGCCATGAAGCCATTTTTGAAATTTAACGTTTTCTACTTCAGGCACAAATTCACCTTTATTGCTTAACGATATGTGGAATTTCTTTTGCGAAAAGATAACAATAAGTGTGTTATTCTCTATGTTTTTGGATGTTGTTAAGATAGTTTCCTCTGCGTACGGATATTCTGTATCTTGAGTACAAAGAAAGACATATTCTTTGTTGCTTTTTACTTCCCGTGCATCGCCGTCACTATCTTCGTAAGGCATCATAACATTGACTATATCATTGTCATCATCCCTGATAAATATCGCCACATAACCGCTTGCTGCCGATTTGAATGAAACAGAAAAACGGTCATTGTTCTTGAATAAAGTGCTTTCAATACCTTTATTAAGAGGTTTCACTTGCAGTTCTACCGTTTCCCGTTTTTGCTCGCGCACCTTACCGCATACTTCAGTATGGATAACCGTCATTCCGTTAAGATACGTGATATTCACTTCCGGTTCTTTGGTATCGCTAATCCAAATTCCTCTTACTTCGTTTTCGCTGAAAGAATTGAAATTATTATCGCTTTTGCCGTTGCTATTGTGTATCGTTGTAGTGTTGGTTTGCGACACAATCGTTCCAAACTCGTCCGCAATCGCTTTGAGACGTGCTTGCATGAGGGCGGTTTGTTTGGCTTCCGAAAGCGTTTGGGTTTCCGGCACGACATACTCTACCTCACCGCATGCGTTCACTACGCGTTGTGCGTGAACATGGATGCAAACAAACAGCAAAAGCAATATTTGAATCTTATTTTTCATTAGAAACCAAGCGCCTTATCCAATTGCTCATGCAGATTTTGACCTTTTTTCTCCAATTCAGTACGAACTGCTTTCTTGGCCGCTTCCTTAGCCATGTCACCATTATAGGCAATGCGGACCAAAACCTCTTTGTTTTTGTTCTTTAACTCTCTGTAACACTCAACCACCACTAATGTGCGTCCGATAGATTGACTGATCAGATTTTTGCTGGACATAACAGTTTCTGTAATACTGGCAGCATCTTCGGCAGAAAGTTGGTTATTAGCCACAGTATTCTCAATTATTCCTGCGACCTCTGTTTGAATCTGACCGGCAAGATTCGTAATTGCAAGAGAGGTAGCAGCTGTCTTTGCAGCATCGTAGTTCTCACCAATTGATTGTGCACTTGCAATGATATACTTAGGATATAAATTTTCATCATATTCACATTGCATAAGATAAACACGATCAAGTTGTTTTTCTAAAGGAAGCGTACCGGGACTTACTACCCAGCCTTCTTTTGTCAAACGCTTTGCTTCTTTTTTGGCATCTTTTGACGCTTTTTCATTCAATTCTTGACGACTGAGTTTGCGAATTTCCTGTCGTTCTTTACGAATTTGTTTTGCTTCTTGAACATCAGCAAAACAGGCACTGCTCGCTATGATTAAGGTCATAGCCGCCATCATTAACTTTCTCATAATTGTAATAAATTTAATGGTTTTTTTGTATATCAAATTATTTGATATGTTATTTGTTTATAATATTCATGGCATACAAAAAAAGCGCAGGTCCGAATTTCTCGTCCTGCGGTTCTGGGCTGTGAGAAGAATGCCCCCTTTTAGTAAAACGAGCAACTCTAACCTGCACAGTATGTATCATACACCTTAACCAATATATTGCGCACGTATGTACGCGCAAAAGGTGTGTATAATTACACACAATACAGACATTTTCCGTTGCTTCGCCTTGACTAAAAGGTTTTGAACTTCTCACATTCTGAACCGCCAAGAACAAAGCGCGTTAAACGCCTTTTTCAATATGTCCGGCTTTCATGAAGGATATCCGTCCCTCACGAAATCCATTGCAAATATACAACAAAAATTTGGAATGCACAAATTTTTGTTTGTTTTTTAGGCAAAATAGATATTTATCTATTGTTATGGCGATTTTCGTGGGCTATAGGTGCTTGCACATGGTAGACCACGAAATAGACGAAACAAGGGCATAGCCCTGCCTAAAAAAACAAACGACTTGTGCATTTTAATAAAGACGCGACCGTACATTGGGGGGAATTGCCATAGGCAAGGCAGCTTGCCCAAATTACAAAGAATTTTTGAAATAAGCAAAGAAAGTCAACTTTTGTTTGCTATTTTAACAAAAAAATAGTGATTTCTCTCTCCGCTCTGAATTTTATCATCCTCCATTCTGCTTTGAGTCGCGGTTGACTCGCTGTCCTTCCATTCATCACTTTCTATATATCCGCCTTCTTTTTTTTGCGCCGCGGTTGACTCGCGGCTCAAATAATCTGTCTTTCCTCTTTGTGTTTCCATCGTCTTGTTGTCTTTTTGCGCGGTCAAACGCACAAAATATATTTCCCCTTCCCAAAAATCTCTTAATTCAAAATTCAAATTTCTTCCCCAAAACCTTGCACATCTCATATTTTTCCTTCCCAAAAACTTCTCAAAACCTTGCACATCTCATTTTTTCCCTCCTCAAAAACTTCTCAAAAATTTGCACATCTCATTTTCTTTCCGTACCTTTGCACATTATTTAACACCTATCCTTACCGAAGGTCACCCGAAGGTCACCCGAAGGCAGACCGAAAGTCAATCGTATGTTAAAAGTATGTTAGACGAATGTCTATCGTATGTCGAACGATGGTCGAGAGGAAGTTAGTAGGATTGCACTAAAATCGCACCAAACACCTATGGACCAAACACCTATGAAATAATAACCGAATGATAAACCAATACTTTTTCTATTATGGCAAAAATTACCAATACACACCCCACGCGGGAGATTCATGGAAAACTGTCCTCCAAGGACGATGTCTATTTTTACACCAACGCCGCAGGTAAACAACTGGCGCGTAAGCGTATCGAAGATTATCAGCAGAACCGTAGTCCCAAACAGCGTTGGAATAATCTTGCTTTCGCCTATGCCCATCAGCAAATGCCCACTGCTTTTGCGAACGATGAAGCTAAGAAACAAGTCATTTCTGATTGGAAAGATGCCCACAAGTTGGCACCTAACGGCAAAAATTGCCAAACTGCCCATAGTTGGAAATTTGCCATGTTGCAACACGAATGGAAAACTTCGCACCCCTACGAAGAGTGGTATGCTGAATATACCGCCTCCATTTCCCATAATGCGGCTGCCAAGACGCAGTCCGAAAGTACGTCTGTCTATATGCTCAAAAAACAATTGGCAGAACTCCAATCGCAAGCGGCTGCTATTTCCGCGCAATTGGCTACGTTTGAAAACCAATAACAATCTGTCTTTTCATAATATATCTGATGGTCAACCGATATTCAACAACTTGTACACAACCCCGCTTGGGTGTGTTGACGATTCGTTTGTCGGCGGAAACGGACTTGCCTGTGATGCAGGCCATTTTTGCTGCGGCCAAGGTTAAGATGCGCAAAGCCGGTAACCTTATGCAATGGACCGGCGGTTATCCGTCCGATGACATCTTGTTGCAGGATATGCGGCGCGCATTCGGTTATATTGTGGAGCGTGATGGCATACCGGTGGCCACTTTTGTGTTGGCGGAATGTGAGGACCCGACCTATCGCGTCATTTATGGCGGTGAGTGGTTGGATGATGAGCTGCCGTATGGCACCATTCACCGTATCGCATCGGTGGAGGGTGTGCACGGCATTGCCGATGCGGTGATAGCGTGGAGTTTGAAACGTGTCCGGAGCCTCAGGGTGGATACGCATCGCGATAATTTGCCTATGCAGCATATCCTGACGAAGAACGGTTTTTCGTATTGTGGCATTATTTATTTGCTTGACGGCTCGCCCCGTCTCGCCTACCAAAAACTTGCATGATTCAATGTTTTCCGTACCTTTGCATGGTTTTTTACGGTACATACGGTACATATACGGTACATTGAAAGCCTTTGATACGGATATGCAAGAATTGCACAAACAACTTTATACTCCTTTATTCAAAAGTAACTTTTCATTACCAATATCTACGGCAAGGTGATTGACAAAGAGAAAGTGGCGTTTCGCACCCGCAACGGGCGCACGCACTCCTACATCATTCAAAACCCGTACACAGGTCCGGTGGCCCCTACGCGTCAGCGTACGATTGATGCATTTCGGAATGCCGTTATACAAGCGGGCATTATCCTCAAAGATGATGCCAAACGAGCAGAGTGGCAGGTGCAGTATGATACTTATCGCTCAGATCATCAACATCGTACTGATGAATCGGAAAAATACAACTCTTCGTGGTTACATCATTGCTCAATTGACTGCACAAGCCAAGCAATAAACATGTCTGTTTTCTCCTTTTATAACTCCTAAACTTACAAACTTACACACTTTTTTTTGCGTATGTGCGAAAAAAAACGTATCTTTGCAACGTAAATCGTATGATTATGAAAAAAGTATTGTTTCTTTTTTGTGCATTGGCACTGATGGCGTGTTCGCACGCCCCAAAGGAATATAGCACGCAGGTGCAAGTATTGGATTTATGGCCGGATGGCCCTGCTGAGGACAATGGTTTGGAGGGGCAGGAAGCGAGACAATATGGTTCTGTGCTGAGTGTCTATCACCCTATCTTGACTATTTTTCCCGCGGCACATCCTAACGGAACGGCTATTCTTGTCTGCCCGGGTGGCGCTTACACCGGCGTGTGCGAGGATTACGAAGGCACGGATATGGCATCGTGGCTGAATGATAACGGTATCACTTTGGCTGTCTTGCGTTATCGTATGCCTAACGGACATTCGTCTATTCCTTTGACGGATGCCTTGCGCGCCATGGAGATGATGCGTGAAAAAGCCGATGAACTGGGCTTCAAACGACTGGGCATAATGGGATTTTCTGCCGGTGGACACTTGGCTTCGACTGTGGCAACACATTATACGTCAGAACTCAATCGACCGGACTTTCATATTCTCATTTACCCTGTTATCTCGATGGATTCAATGATTACGCATACTGTAACGCGTCATAGCTTGATTGGGGACCATCCTTCGGAGGAGTTAGTTGCATTGTATAGCAACGAATTGCATGTCAATTCACAGGTTTCACCGGCATTTATTGCTCTCAGTGGAGATGATGAGGGGGTGCCTATCAGCAATAGTTTGCGTTATTATGAAGCCTTACAACGTGCGGGCGTATCCGCAGTGTTGCACATGTACCCGAAGGGAGGCCATGGTTGGGGGTTCTACCCGACCGATTTTCGTGATCTATGGACTACCGCACTGATGAAGTGGCTCATGGGAGATAACCATGAGTGCGTCCCTCCGCAACCGAAAGGGGATAATGTATAGTTTTGTCAGCATCCAGGAAGAGATACCTGATGTGCTTTTAGCTCTCTTTTAATTTTGTCAGATACGCGCGTGTGCGTTACATGGATACTGTTTTCATCATATTAGGCGCGTTATGTCTTCTCGCCGGTATCATCGGCTGTATCGTGCCGGCTTTGCCGGGTGTTCCGCTATCGTATGCGGGACTATGGTTGCTGCACGCTACGGATAAGGTGCAGTTCTCGTGGCAGTTCCTGCTTGTTTGGGGGATTGTTGTGATTGTCATTCAGGTTTTGGATTATGTCGTCCCTGCATGGGGTACCAAACGATTCGGCGGAAGCAAATGGGGAGTGTGGGGAAGCACTGCCGGTTTGCTGGTAGGACTTTTTCTTGGACCGTGGGGGATTGTTGTCGGTCCTTTTGTCGGGGCGGTGTTGTTTGAGATGTTGAACCGTCAGAACCTGCAAGCCGCGTTAAAAAGCGGGTTTGGCTCGTTTATCGGCCTTTTGGCGGGTACGGTGGTCAAACTCATTGCCTGCGGTCTGATGACTTACTATTTCATTGCGGCATTGGTGTAAAAGGAGGTTACACCTCAACACGCATAAAAAACAGTTCCCATTTCAGCCAGGATGGAAAACGGAGTATTGACCGTTGAACCGCCCAAACTGAAGCCGGACAAAGTCAAACGTCCGGGCAAGGTGATAGCCATCCGGTAATGTAGTCGTGAGGAAAAATGAATAGGTGGTTGCCGAATGTAGGTTCGGCAACCTTTTTTTAAAATTTGTGTTAAAAAGCGGGCAGAATAGAAGATTATGACGATAATATTTGTGTATGTAAGAATTTTTGTGTACCTTTGCATTGAGTTTACGAATCTATAATAAGGTATAACTATAAATCATAAAAATGGTGATGAAAAAAATTGCAAGTGTTTTTTGTGCGGCTATGGTAGTCGTGAGTGCTTCGGCACAATTGAGATTCGGTCATGAATACAACGAAACCGATTTTAACAATCCGTTGACTACCGTGGAAAAGATTAGAACCGCATGGCGTGGTGATGAGGGTACATTGTGCATTAAATCCGACAGCGCTGCATTGGACTGGACTAAAGCAGGGGTTACCATCGCTTTAGAGGATGGCGTGCCTGATTCTTTGACATGCAGAATAACACATAGTCTGGCTGCCACGGGAAATTTGGGGTTCTATATGGAAGAGAGCGAAGACGGCGTTAATTTTGAGCGGACATATGATTGGGGAAGACCCATCTGCTCCGGTTGCGATGCATTACCTATAAAGGCTCGCTTGCGTTCTACCACCCGTTATATTAAACTGATGTATTCTTCCAACTTTTACGGTAAATATATAAACATTAAGGTTAGCGGTGTTCCCGAAGCAGCAAGTTTTACGTATAATCCTGCTGATTTGGACTTTGGTTTAATGGATGCGGGGGATGCTGATTCGTTGCAACAGGTGACTGTCGCGTGGGATGGGGCAATTTGCTCAATGGATTTGTTGAACAATAGAAATAACATCTTTAGTGTTTCTCCTGCATCATTAAGCGGTACAACAGGAATACAAGTTGTTGATGTCGTTTGTCATGCTACCAAGCAGGGTGTCTATCATGCCATATTACAATTAACATTGTCCAATAAAGGAAAAAGTATCGTTCGCCAAATTGGTTTGAGAGCTATCATAAAAGGACACCAAACTATTATGTGGGAGGCTTATCCTGACGATACAATTCATGTGACTGTTGATTCTGTTTTGATTCGTCCCACAAGCACATCAGGATTGGCGGTTGAGTACTTGTCAAATAATTATCAAGTAATAGGGACCGGAGCGTTATTGGGCACGTGGGGAGATGATATGGTGGAGAAACACGTAGAAGGAATAGCCACGATTGCGGTGCGTCAAGAAGGCAATAAAATATGGTATCCTGCGAATAAAATTTGGAAAACGTTTGTTGTCCATAGCAATGCACCGGTATATGACACTGTATCCTATACTGTTTGCGACAATGAGCCTATATTGATTGGGGATACTTTGTGCAATCCTCAAACGGATACTGTAGTGAATATAAAAACAAAAACTTATTATGGCGCCGATTCGTTGATTCATGCATCGTTTCATGTCAATCCTTCATATTTGTTCACAACGGATACTGCTATTACCTATGGGGATACGTTTATCTGGCATGGCCACGATTATACAGGGGTGGATGCCGGCAACTATTCGGATACGGTACCTTTTACTTCGATCTGCGGTTGTGATAGCATATTTGTGCTGTCATTGGTGATTAATCCGGCCCAACAGGAGATTGTGTGGAACTTGAGCGAAGAGAACAATATGGTTTGTTATGAGCAACTGACGGTTGTGGCCACGGCTCCGAGCGGAGAAGTCGTTTTGTCATTGAATGACCCTGACAACCATTTGTCGTTAGAAGGTAATGAGTTGACTGCCAAAACCAGAGGAGATGCAAGTATTATAGCAAAAACGACGGATAATAAAAATTATTTGCCGGCTCAAAGAGAAGCGTTAATCCATGTATTGGATATTCCTTCCGATGAATTGGAGATTGGTGCAGATGCACAAGAAAAGAGAACGGTTCTCCGTGAAGGCCGTATTTATTATATTGTACATGGTAAAACCTATTCGGCAATAGGTCAATTGGCGGAATAAAGTGTAGATTCCGGCTATGTGAGCAATACATACAAAAGACGGCTCTTTCCATGCGGAGAGAGCCGTCTTTTGTATGTATCCGGAAACGATTATTTGAAATAGCGGGTGAACAGACCTTCAAAGCCTTTGCCGTGGCGTGCTTCGTCCTTTGCCATCTCATGGACGGTGTCGTGGATAGCATCCAGATTCAGTTCTTTGGCGCGTTTGGCGATGCGCAGTTTGTCTTCGCAGGCACCGGATTCGGCCATCATGCGTTTCTCCAGATTGGTCTTGGTGTCCCAAACGACCTCTCCGAGCAGTTCGGCAAACTTGGCGCAGTGTTCGGCTTCCTCAAAAGCGTAACGTTTGAAGGCTTCTGCCACTTCGGGATATCCTTCGCGGTCGGCTTGACGGGACATCGCGAGATACATGCCAACCTCGGTTGCCTCACCCATGAAATGGGCGTTAAGGTCCTTTTTCATCTGTTCATCGGTATCTTTGGCTACACCGATAACATGTTCGCAGGCGAAAGCGATGCCGGCTTTTTCGTCAACGGTTTTCCATTCCACTTTCTGTTTGCACTGCGGGCAACGCTCAGGCGCCGTTTCCCCTTCAAAAACAAAGCCGCAAATAGGGCAGATAAATTTTTTAGACATAATAATTGATGTTTAAGTTATACATAAAATATGATTGGCTGGCTTTCAGCAACCATCAATAGCAATCCTTCAAGATATCCAGCGTACTTTGTTCGTCCAATTGGCGGTAGCCGCCGAAATGTTCGCCAAACCGTGTTTTGCAATTGGCAATCGTGGTCGAGGCAATCACGGGTAACATGTCTTCGGATGCCCCCACCTCACGAAGAGTTTGCGGAATGCCTAATTCGCGGATAAAGGCTTGCAGACATGCGATACCTTCTTGTGCGATGAGTTCGTCACCTTGCCCGTTGTCTTGTACTTCCCATACACGGCGGGCGTAACGGACAAATTTGTCCAGTCCGTGGTGGTATATGTGTCGAAAATAGGAAGGGGTTATGATGCCCAGTCCGATGCCGTGCGCACAATCAGTATAAGCCCCTAACTGGTGTTCTATCTGATGCACCATCCAATCCTGTTTCTTGCTGACACCGGTAATTTTGTTCAGTGCCATAGTGGCGCACCACATGATATTGCTTCGTGCCTCATAGTCGTGCGGGTTACGGATGGCGGTGCGTGCAGCCCGAATGAGCGATTGCATCAGGCCTTCCAGCAAATAATCGCTGACATTCTCGTCTTCTCCTGAGAAATATTCTTCCATGAGATGGGAAAAAATGTCAAAGATGCCGCTGACCATTTGGTATTGCGGAACGGAATACGTGTGTTCGGGGTTGAGAATGGAGAAAACGGGCGACATGTCAGCGGGATAGACCCGACCGAGTTTGAGATGCTGCTCCTCGTTGGTGATGACGGATCCGCTGTTCATCTCGCTGCCTGTCCCTGCCATCGTCAAGACGGCTGCAACTGGTACATGCGGATTGGTGATGGGCTCTTGATTGATATAATAGCGCTGCCACACATCACCTTCGGCGTATGCACCGGCGGAAATGCCCTTGGCGCAGTCAATGACTGAACCGCCTCCGACGGCAAGAATTAAATCTACATGATGTTCGCGTACCAGTCGGCAACCTTCCAGCACCTGCGTGTAGCGAGGATTGGCGTTGATGCCCGGCAGTTCGATGACGTTTTTGCCGGTCTCGTGCAAGATATGCATGATTTCGTCATATAGTCCGATTCGTTTGATGGATGACTTGCCGTAAACAAGTAGGATATTGCCGCCGAATGCCTGTAACTCTTCGGGTAACTTGCTGATGGCATTTTTACCGAAATGAATGCGGGTAGGGTTGTGAAAAGTAAAATCGTAAAGCATATAGTGAGGTGTATTTAATTTCGTTGCTGTTCGGTCAGGTTGGCTTCTGTCAGTTTGTTGGTGGTGACATAATCCACATGCATGGCTTCCAATTCAGCCAAACGGTCCGGGTTGTCAATGGTCCACGTGTTCACAATCAGTCCTGCGTCATGGTAGCGCTGCACCAAGGTCGAGTCAAAGTAGGGTCGCTGCGTTTCGTTGTTCAAACCGTACATAATGTCCAAATCCAGCCGGTAGCGTACCAAACTGTCAAAATACTGCGGTTCGCGAGGCATGGAACACAGGAACTGGATGTTCAACGAGGCATAGTCGGCACAATAGTCGTAGTTCTCATTGGGCCGGTTGCCGGTACGCATCCAACGAAGTGGCTCATACATGAACGATATGAAAACGGCGCGTTCGAGCAGTCCGTGACTCCGCACGGTTTCCAACAGAGCAGGTAGCATGGACCAATCGTCACCGTTGAGCCGGCGTGTCTCTTTCAATTCAATGACGGGAACAACATTACGTTGCGCACACAAATCCAGATATTCCTCCAAGGTGCAGAGACGCCCTATATAGACGGAATCCCAGCGCGTCTGTGTCAATTCCAGCGACAACAGCGTATCCAATGTCTGTTGCTCAATGGCGATGTCGGCATGTCCGAAACGCCCAAGATGGCTATCATGCATGATGACAAACTGGTCATCGGCCGTAACACGTACATCGCATTCCAGTCCCCAATAACCGCGGTCGGCACCGATGGCAAAAGCGGTGGCGGTATTTTCGACGCCTTCGCTGCTCCCACGGTGACCGATGAATTTAAGTGTTCCGGACTGTGGTTGGGAACAACCGTACAAACTGCAAAACAAAACGGCTAAAAAAAACCAAGAAAAACAGGTGCATTTCATAACAATAGAAAAATTATGGATTATTTTGAATGCAAAGATAACTTTTTTTTTTGAAATGTGCAAAAAAAAACGTCTATGTTTGTTAATATAACTTATTTTTTGTAATTTTGCCGCCTAATTGCTAAAGAAGGAGAGTTTGGTCATTACAACTGAATCCGATGAAGCATGGCGATGCATTATATTGTGTTTATGCAGGCATAAGGCATTTGCTGACGGCGTGGAATACGAGAGGAGAAGGAATACATTCGCCCTATTTGTTCCATTTGGTGCAAATGTCGTTGTACGATTCCCACCGGTATTATTGTTGGGATGCCATTGAGACGCTCCGCCGTGCGATGCTGTCTTCCGACGGGCAACTTGACATGATGGATAGGGGGACCGGTGTCTCCGGCTCGAAACGGATTTGTGATATCGCTAAACACTCTTTGCAATCGCCTCGCGGTGCACAAATGCTCTTCCGCCTGACGGCGTATTTGGGACGCGAACGAAGGGAACAGGGACGTAACGGGCTATATATCGTGGAACTCGGTACCAGCCTTGGTATCACAACCGCCTATTTGGCGGCTGCCGACAGCAGAAATAGTGTAATTACTTACGAAGGTTGCCCTGCGGTGGCACAAATAGCGCGACGTAATTGGACTCAATTGGGGTTGCGCAATATAACGTGTATTGAAGGGGATATTGACGATACCTTTGATAATACGCGTGCGATAGACATGGCCTATCTGGATGCCAACCATACCTATGATGCAACGGTGCGCTATTGGAGCCGTTTGGCAAAGCAGGTGCATGACAAATCCGTTTTTATATTCGATGACATTCGCTATTCGCGCGGTATGTACCGTGCATGGCAAGATGTTTGTGCGGACGCGCGCGTGACAAGTACGATGGATTTGGGCAAAATGGGGTTGGTGTTTTTTGATCCGCATTATTTGAAAAAACACTATCGGTTGAAAATATGAAGATTTATACTAAAACGGGCGATAAGGGTCAAAGCAGTCTTGCAGACGGTAAGAGGGTCAGCAAGAGTGACTTGCGATTGGAGGCGTATGGAACAGCAGATGAACTAAATGCGTATGTAGGATGGCTTCGTTCCAAGGTGGAGGATACTGATGACCAACAATGTCTGGAATGGATTCAGAACAAACTGTTCAATCTCGGAGCAGGTCTGGCGGAGGCACCCGGAGAATGGATTGTTGATGCCGATGTTACTCGCTTGGAACAGTGGATTGATGTCATGCAGGCCGATTTGGAACCGATGCGCGGGTTCGTATTGCCTGGTGGTAACGAAGCCACGGCGTTAAGTCATGTTTGCCGTACCGTTACCCGACGGCTGGAACGTTGTATTGTCCGGTTGACGGAAACGGAAAATCCGAATAACTTAAATGTTGAAAAATATGCGGTTTTTGTGCATTTTGTAAACCGAATGAGCGATTTTTGGTTCCAATTTGCACGAAAATTGGCAAAAAATGCACATATTTCACTTTTTTTGTGGAAAAAATAGAAAAATGTTTGCATATTACAAACTTTTTTTATACTTTTGCACGATTTTTTTTGAATAAAAGCGCTAATTGGTGCGGAAAACAGACTTAAAACTTGACTTGATATGTATTGGACTCTTGAATTGGCCTCAAAAATTGAGGATGCGCCGTGGCCGGCAACCCGAGATGAATTGTTGGATTATGCCAACCGTATAGGTGCCCCGATGGAGATTATTGAAAATCTGGAAGAAATCGAGGATGATGAGGAGATATTCGAGTGTATAGAGGATTTGTGGCCGGACTATCCTACAAAAGACGATTTCTTTTTCAACGAGGAAGAGTATTGAGCATGCCCTATAGCCTAACTTGGTCGGGCGTGAATAAAATGAGAACTGAAATCTACTTATTGTGAAGAAATATGTTGTTCTGTGTTTGTTGTCGGTGTTTGTAGTGCCTTTGACGGCTCAGACCGACCCGCAAATAGGGCAATATATGTTTTTACAAACGACATTTAATCCCGCAGCGGCGGGAGACGGTGACTTGATGAGGGTAGCTGGTATGCATCGTATGCAGTTCTCGGGTATGGACGATGCTCCGATGACGACCTATTTTTCGTTTTCATCACCGTTTATGATTGGCAAGACGAAGCATGCGGCCGGTGTACGGTTCGTTAATGATATGTACGGACTGTTTAGCAATCAGGCTTTTCATGTGCAATATGCCTATCGTCATAAGATTGGCAATGGGTACTTAAGCGGAGGCGTGGATTTGGGTTTTGTGAATTTGAGTTTCAAAACGGACAAAATCAATCTGGACAGCATCGCCAATATGGAAAGTGAAGACGGCTATCACAGAAGTACGGCCGAAGATGATGCTATACCGAAAGGGAATGGCGAAAAGGGTGCCAATGGAATGGGATTTGATATAGGGGTGGGCATTTATTATAGTGCTCCTACTTGGTGGGCCGGAGTCAGTTACAGCCATTTGACGCAACCTAAGTTGCAATGGAGTGATCAGTCTGAGATAAAAATGGCGGGTACGCTCTATGTAGCGGGCGGATATAACTGGCGGCTGAAAAACAAGAATTGGGTGCTGAAACCCAGCCTGATGGTGATGACGGATTTTACGAACTGGGATGTAAACCTTACCATGTTGGCGGAGGTGAGAGAGAGATTCCGTTTCGGCGTGGGGTATAGGATAGCCGGTAGCGTAAATATCTTGTTGGGAGTGGATATTATTAACGGGTTGCAATTGGGCTATACGTACGAACTGCCCGCCAATAATTTGATAAGAGGAAGTTACGGATCGCATGAGATATATTTGGCTTACGGATTCAATGTTCTCAAACCGAAACGGACCAACCGATACAAAAGTATCCGGTATTTGTAATGAAAAACATAAAAACAAACAATATGAAAAGTAGAAACATTCTTTTTGTAGTGGCCTTGTCTTTGGCTTTTACCGCTTGTAACAAGCCTGCGGGTGAGTTGGTGGGCGCCATAAAACCGAGTAACTTTAAGGAAGCCAATCCTTACGGTATGGTGTTTATCAAGAAAGGTTCCTTTATGATGGGAGAAAATTCTCAGTCGGCCATTTTCCACCAGCCGGACAATATCATGATGGCTACGGTCAATTCGTTTTGGATGGATGAAACCGAAATAACCAACAATGAATACAAACAGTTCGTAAACTGGGTGCGTGACTCCATTGCATACACCCTGCTTATCAACGAAGGCTATTCGGAATATGCCGATTTGGGGCGCTATGAGGAGTTTGACGAAGGCAATTATCGCATCAACTGGAAAAAGAAATTGCCTTGGAATACGCAGGATGAGGATATTCGGGACATCCTGTCGCCTATGTTTTACACGGACGGCAGTTTACGTACCATAGGTTTGCATTACAATTATAGTTGGAAGAACTATGACCAGGCCCAATTGCCTAAAAACAAGTTTGATGTGGCTAAAGGGTGTTACCTGCCTAATGCTTCGGCGCGCGTTGACACGTTTTGGGTGGATGATGATGGCGTCATTCGTGATAGTACCATCGTGCGTCCCTTGCGTGAGCCGAAGGATTTGATGACGAATAAAATCATCAGCATCTATCCCGATACGATGGTTTGGATTCGTGATTTCCAATATTCGTACAATGATCCGATGCTACAAGGCTATTTCGCTTATCCGGGTTATTCAGAGTATCCGGTTGTAGGTGTTAATTGGGAGCAGGCGCATGCTTTCTGCCATTGGCGCACACAATTATACGCGTCTAATTCTAAGGTGGAATCCCATGGTTACCGTCTGCCTACGGAAACGGAGTGGGAATATGCTGCGCGTGGCGGTAAAAAAATGGCGATGTATCCTTGGGGCGGCAATTATGCACGTGACAAGAAAGGGTGTTTCATGGCTAATTTCAAACCTTATCGTGGAGCCTACAATGACGATACCGGTACAGCGACTATGAAGGTGGCTCAGTTCCGTCCCAATGATTTCGGTTTGTTCGATATGGCGGGCAATGTGGCCGAATGGACTTCATCAGCGTTCAACCAATCGTCCAATGTGTATGTCAACGATATGAATCCGGACTTCCAATATATGGCTCGCAAGGATGATCCCGATGTCTTGAAATGCAAGGTTATCCGCGGTGGCAGTTGGAAGGATATCAGTTATTACATGCAATGCGGTGTCCGCGCAATGGAGTATCAGAGTGAAAGCCGTTCCTATATTGGCTTCCGTTGCGTCCGCTCGTACATAGGGGATTGATGAATTGTAAAATTTGAAATATTAATTTAAAAATAAAGTTTGATTGTTATGGCAACAGAAAAGAAATCCAAATTTATGGAATGGTATGGTTCGTATTCCGGCAAACACACTGTCAATATCGTATATAGTGCAGGTGCGTCGGTCGTTATCGTTGGTGCATTGTTCAAGATTATGCACTGGCCGGGTGCCGGTATTATTTTGACGGCCGGTATGTGTACGGAAGCCTTCTTGTTCCTTATTGGTGTCCTTGAAGCCCCGCACGAGGAATTCCACTGGGGCAATGTGTTCCCGCAATTGCTGGAATATGGAGCTCCACAAAAACGTTTGGATGCTGCGGCTGGGAAACCGTGTCCTACATTGTTGGGCGCAGGTGTCGAAAAAATGGGTGCCGATAAAATGATGAATGTCCCCGCTTTGACGGAAAAGGATATGGAAGCTTTGAAAAATGGCATTAATGATTTGGCTCACACGGCAGGACAATTGGCAGAACTGGGTAAGGTGGCTACTGCGACCGCAAAGTTGAATGAAAAAATGGAAGAGGCTGGCAACGCCGCCGGTACTTTTGCAGCCAGCGCCGGTGAACTGACTAAAAAGAACGAGGCCTTGAATACCGTTTATGCCACGATGGTTGCCGATATGGAGCACATGGCGGAGGAGACCAAAACTTGCCATAAGAGCGTGGGCGAAATGGGTCAGAAACTCAGTGCCATCAATTCTATGTACGAGTTGCAACTGAATGCCGTTCAGGCGCATGCAGAGGCTATGAAAGAGCAGGCGGCGCAAATCAAGGGCGTTTCGGCACATGTGGATGCCATGGCCAAAAACATGGAAGTGATGCAGAATGTTTCGGCGGAAGTCATGAAGAGTCAGGAGGCGTATGAGGAAGGTGCCAAGAAATTGGCCGGACAAGTGGCTGACCTGAATAAGATTTACGGCAATATGCTAGGTGCCTTGGCATGATTTTGAACAGATATTTCAAGAAATAATTAGCTCAAAGCAGTATAGTTAGCAGATTATGAGTGGAGCAAAAAACTGTCCGGAAACTCCGAGACAAAAAATGATAGGTATGATGTACCTGGTGTTGACCGCCATGTTGGCACTCAATGTGTCGGCCGACATCTTGAACGGTTTCAATAAATTGCGTCATAGTATGGAGTCGTCCATCATTTCTTCTGATGCCCGTACGGAGGACGCAATGAAAACCTTTGAAGCCGCATATAATAAAGATGAGGGAGGACGGAAAAAATATGGAGAATGGTGGACTATTGCACAGGCTAATAAAGCCAAGAGCGATGAGTTTTACGACTATATTGAACAATTTAAGTTAGATATTGTCAATTTGGTTGAGAATGAAGAATATCACTCTATGCCTTCCGTCATCCGTAACGGTAGTGATACCAACAAACCTCACCAATATGCTATTAACGAGCGTGGAAAATCGGGCAAGAGTCATGCGCTGGAATTGCGCGAAAGGATGGACGAATATCGTACCTATATGACTAGTGCCGATTCGGAGTGCATCAAGCATAAGATGGCTGACCCGAAATTTGCCCATGATTGGAACATGAAGGTGGATATGTATTATTCTCTGTTCAGTACGGATGATGTGGTGAACGAGGAAGGCGAAACAATTCCTTGGGAGCAGAGTATCTTTGAGGAGATGCCGGCAGGGGCTGTGTTTGCCATGTTGACCAAATATCAAAATGATATCCGTCTGGCCGAATTTGACTTCGTCAATTTCCTATATGCTGCGGCCGGCTCGTCCGACTTTGTCATTAACTCAGTGGAGGCCATGGTAATGCCTACCAACGGAGAATATATCCTTCAAGGTGGTCACTACCGTGCGCGCATTGTGTCGGCGGCTGTGGATACCAACCAAACACCGGTATTCTATATTAACGGCAAGGAATATACGGATGGTATTTATGATGTTGTGGGTAGCAGCGTTGGTCCGCAGACATTTAGCGGTTATATGATGATGCCGGATGACACAACCCATTATCCTTTTAAGGGACAATATACGGTTGGCGCTCCGTCTGCCACCATCTCAAACACCGATTTGAACATCATGTACCGCGGTTTCAAGAATAAATTCTCGATTTCCGTTCCCGGTATGAGCCGTGATAAGATTAAGGTGTCCGTCAGTGCCGGTGCTACTTTGTCACAGGAAAACGGCATTTATATTATTGTGCCGGGAGATAATGTGAAAGATGTTACCGTGACGGTGATGGCTGATGTGGAAGGCAAATGGTTATCAATGGGCAGTCAGTCTTATCGTGTACGTGCTCTTCCTAAACCGGGAGCGTACTTAAAGAGCGGCGAAACGGAATATTCGGAAGGAAACATTTCACGTAGTGCTTTGTTGAATCCGTCTGCAGCCGTGATTGCCAGTTACGGTCCCGATGGTTTGTTGGATTTGCATTATCAGATTTTGTCGTTCAAGTTGAATATTAACGGTGCCATCTCTGAATGCAAAAGTGACAAATTCGGCAAACAGGAACGCGACAAACTTGGAAAACTGAAAAAAGGCGCCATGATAAGTATCACGGATGTCAGTGCGAAAGGTCCTGACGGAAAAGTGGTTAAATTGCGTGGTATTCCTTTGACTTTGAACTAAAAAATAAAAGCAATATGAAAAAATTATGTGCTCTTGTTGCATTGTTGTTAGGACTGACAACCGCCAATGCACAACATCAAATCAATTCCTTTTTTGACAATTTGGGTAATATCCGTTTGGAAACAACCGAATTGGATGAGGCTGCTGATACATTGGTAACTGTCTTCCATCGTAAGGAGGATGTGGTCTGGGCGCGTGTCGTGTACAGTATCATAGATATGCGAATGAAGCAGAACTACCAGTTGTATTTTCCGACCCGTTCAGATGATCCGCGGTATAAAAGCCTGTTCAAGGTGATTCTGGATGCCATTGCCGATGGTATGCCTATTTATGAGAAATCCATGGATAATATTAAACCGGATTTTGTCCAGCCTCCCTTGGATAGACAAACGGTACCTACTTTAACCATGATTGATGATCCTTTAGAGGATTACTCAAACGAGGAGAACCGTTATGATGTTGAGACTTCGGATGCTATGTTGCTTCACTACGATTCAGCCACTCAGGTGATGACTACGCACTTGTATGGTTATGAGGATTTTGTAAGAAACCAACTGAAATATATGGTGCAGGAGGTTATCTTCTTTGATCGTCACACATCGCGTTTGTACCGCAAATTGATAGCCATTGCGCCCTTGCACGCGGATAAAATCGTTTCGTTTGAGCCGGAGATGGTAATGAATGCCATGCTGGAATCCATCTTGTTCTGGATACCGTTCGATTATCTTCGTCCCTATTTGGCAAAACAATATGTTATCACCAGCGAGAACGAAACAAAACGCATCACCTTTGAAGAATATTTCCAGAAGCGTTTGTACACTTCTTATCTCCTTGGAGAGAGCAATATGTACGACAGGATGATTTTGGATTATGCAAAGGATGAAAAAGAGGTCAAGCAGGAGCAAGCCCGAATAGAACGGGAATTGTTGAGTTTCGAACAGGACCTGTGGGAATACTAATTGAGAACATAGGGGCAGGTCATTAAGATCTGCCCCCTTTTATCTTTGAGGTGAAGAGGCGATTTTTTAATATGTATCTTACTACCACCGTCACGATGGCGTTGGTGTTGTGCCTAATCGGTTTCGAGTGTGTCGTTGCGTTAGGTGCGCGCGGCATGATGAAGAAACTGCGTGAGAGTTTGGCGCTTACGGTAGTGTTGAACGAAGATGCGGATTCACTTGCTGTCAACCGGCTGAATCAATATCTGGAAAAGACACCTTATGCCCATACTTTCCAGTACGTTTCCAAGGAGCAAGCCTTGGCGGAACATATAGAGAATTTAGGGGAAGACCCTTCCAAGTTCTTGGGTTACAATCCGCTACGTGCTTCCGTAGAGGTTTATTTGAACGAAACGTATGCCCATGAGGACAGCATTGCCGTGATAAAGCGTAATTTGCAACAGTTGTCCATGGTGGAGGATGTGGTATATCAGCAGGATGTGGTGAAATTGTTGGACCATAATGTGGGCGAACTACATGTGGTATTGATTATGGTGGCCGCTGTCTTGTTGCTGATGGCTTCTGCCTTGATTGTGAATACTATCCGCCTGCATATCTATTCCAAGCGTTTCCTGATTAACACCATGCGTCTGGTGGGGGCTACGTCTTGGACTATCAAACAGCCGTTTGTCAAACGTAATGTTCTGATGGGTTTTGAGGCAGGCATCTTGGCGGTGGCTATGTTAGCAGGTTTGGTTTATGTTTTGCGTGCGCGCTGGGGGGTATTGCTGTTGGATTTGACGTGGCAGAATATAGTCGTTGTCGTGACCGTTGTTGTGTTAGGTGGCGAATTGATTGCCTTTGTGGCTTCGTTGTTCGCTACAGGTAGGTATGTTAGAATGAAAATAGATCACATGTATGAAATATAATCTTCCCAAATTGAACATTTTTTTGATTGCATTGTCCCTGGTGGTGATCGTAATCGGTTTTGTTTTGATGGTAGGTGCTCCGAGTGGTGCTACCGAATATAATCCTGATATCTTTTCGGTTCGTCGTATTACGGTCGGTCCGATGATTTCCCTGCTCGGTTTCGTATTGATGATTTTCGCCATTTTGTGGAAAGGTAAAAAATAAACACTATGGGTTGGTTGGAAGCTTTGGTATTGGGCGTTATTCAGGGCTTGACGGAGTTCCTTCCCGTCAGTTCTTCGGGGCATCTTGAAATAGGTCAGGCGTTGCTTGGGACCGCTGGCGATGAAAATCTTACGTTTGCCATCGTGGTGCATACTGCCACCGTCCTGTCCACGCTGGCGGTCTTGTGGAAAGAGGTTGCAGATTTGTTCCGCGGTACTTTTATGACCGTTCAGTGGAATGAAGAGAAAAATTATGTGTGCAAGATACTGGTCAGCATGATTCCCGTTTTTGTCGTGGGCATGTTTTTTAAGGACCGTGTGGAGGCTTTTTTCGGTCACGGTTTGTTGCTGGTCGGTATCTGTTTGATGGTTACCGCCTTGTTGCTGTGGTTGAGTGAGTTCTTGCCAAGCAGGTTACATACCGAAGGGCACGAAGTGAAATATAAGGATGCTTTTATCATCGGTTGCGCCCAGGCGGTGGCCGTATTGCCCGGCTTGAGCCGGAGCGGTGCGACGATTGCCACGGGGTTGTTGTGCGGCGTCAAAAAGGAGAGTATGGCCAAGTTCTCTTTCCTGATGGTGCTGGTGCCTATTTTGGGCGAGGCTTTTTTGAGTCTGTTGGATCTATTGAAGGGGGAGGAGAACGGTACGCTCGGTCTTTTGCCGATGGCGGTCGGCTTTGTGGCCGCTTTTGTTACCGGTTGTTTAGCGTGCCGTTTCATGATTGATATTGTGCGCCGCCAGAAGTTGGTTTATTTTGCCGTATATTGTTTGCTGGCCGGTGCTTTTGCGGTGGTTTGGAGCGTGTGCCGTTAAGGGATGGATTTTGTTGGGGGAGAGATATTGGCGTTTGACAAACCGTACAAGTGGACCAGTTTTGATGTGGTGGGCAAGGTGCGTTGGCTATTGTGCCGTCGCCTGAACTGCAAAAAACTGAAAGTGGGACATACGGGGACATTGGACCCGTTGGCCACAGGGGTTGTCGTGGTTTGTACAGGCAAGAAAACCAAACAGATAAGCGAACTTCAGAACCATGACAAGGAATATATTGCTACCTTGCAGTTGGGGGCTACTACACCCAGTTTTGATTTGGAGAAACCCATAGACGTCACCTATCCTACATCGCATATTGACCGTGCTTTGATTGACCGCGTCTTGCCGTCTTTTCTGGGTGAACAGTGGCAGGTCCCTCCTATGTTTTCGGCTGTCAAGGTGGACGGCAAGCGGGCCTATGAATTGGCGCGCAAGGGCGAGGAGGTCGAATTGACCCCGAAACTGCTGGTGATAGACGAGTTGGAGGTGTTGCGGTTTGACCCGCAGACCATGCAGTTGGAGATTCGCGTGGTGTGTTCCAAGGGAACGTATATCCGTGCCTTGGCGCGTGACATTGGCGTTAAGTTGGGCAGCGGAGCCCATTTGGTGGCTCTGCGGCGCACAAGGGTGGGGGATATCCGTGTGGAGGATTGTATGAATTTTGAACAGTTTACAGCAATTATAGAACATACATTAACAGATAATGAAATTAAGCCAATTTAAATTCAAACTGCCGGAGGAACTGGTAGCGCAGTATCCAACGGCATATAGGGACGATGCCCGCATGTTGGTGGTGCATCGCAAGAGCGGCAAGTTGGAACACCGTAGTGTGAAAGACATTACCGATTATTTCAATGAGGGTGATTTGTTCGTCTTCAACGACAGTCGGGTCTTTCCGGCGCGTCTGTATGCCAAAAAAGAGAAAACGAACGCGAATATTGAGGTGTTCTTGCTACGCGAGTTGAACCATGAGACCCGTTATTGGGATGTCTTGGTGGATCCCGCCCGCAAGATTCGTATCGGTAACAAGTTGTTTTTTGACAACGATTCCAACATCGTGGCCGAGGTCATAGACAACACTACTTCGCGCGGACGTACGCTCCGTTTCCTGACGGACTACAACAACGACGAGTTTGTTGACCGCCTATATGCCATGGGTGAAACACCGTTACCCAAGTACATCCGCCGTCCTATGGACGAAGAGACGCAGGCGCGCTATACCGAAACGTTTGGAGACGAGGATGTTACGGCGATGGATACAGAACGTTATCAATCCATCTTTGCCGATAAAATCGGAGCGGTGGCTGCACCGGCCGCCTGCTTGCATTTTTCCAAGCAGTTGCTGAAAAGAATGGAACTGGTCGGGATAGAGAAGTCCTACGTTACTTCACACATGTCGTTGGGCAATTTCCGTTCGGTGGATGTGGAGGATTTGACCAAGCACAAGGTGGACAGCGAGCAGATTATTCTCAGGAAAGACTTGGTTGATGCTGTGGACAAGGCCCATAACGCTTCCAAACATATCTGTGCCGTCGGCACGGAGATCATGCGTGCCTTGGAGCATGTGGCGGGTACATCCGGCAAACTGAAGGTGTACAACGGCTGGACCAACAAGTTCATTTACCCGCCGTACGATTTTGCGGTGGCCGATTCTTTCTTTGTCAATTTCTATCCGTCCCAGTCCCTGCAACTGTTGATGGTGTCGGCTTTCGGCGGTTTCGAGAATGTCATGAATGCCTATAAGGTCGCAATTAAAGAGGGCTATCGTTTCGGCGATTACGGTGACGCTATGTTGATTGTTGATTGATGCCTTGTTCATGGAGGTCAGGATAGAGGACAGTTGGAAACAGGTCTTGCAGCCCGAGTTTGACAAGCCGTATTTTGAGTTGCTGACCTCGTTCGTGCGCAAGGCGTATGCTTCCGGACCATGTTTCCCGCCGGCTCGGTTGATATTCAATGCGTTTGACTCGTGCCCTTTTGACAGGGTGCGGGTCGTTATTATCGGACAGGATCCCTATCATGATGTCGGGCAGGCGCACGGACTGTGTTTTTCCGTCAACGACGGTGTGAAGATTCCCCCATCGTTGGAGAATATCTACAAAGAGTTGTCCCGTGATTTCGGCAAACCGGCGCCTAACAGCGGCAATCTGCAGCATTGGGCGGAGCAAGGCGTCTTACTCCTGAATGCCACGCTGACGGTTGAGGCGCACCGTCCGGGCAGCCATCAGAACAAAGGGTGGGAGGAACTGACCGATGCCGCCATTGCGGCGTTGAACGGCAAAAAGAAGAATATTGTCTATATGCTCTGGGGCAATTATGCCCAGCGGAAAGGACAGTATATCGACCGCCGTAATAATCTGGTGCTGACGGCACCTCACCCCAGTCCCTTGTCCGCTTTCCGCGGTTTTATCGGATGCGGTCATTTTTCGCAGGCGAACAATTATTTGGTACAACACGGTTTCGAACCGATAGAATGGTTATGAACAAACTCCTGCTGATAGACGCTTATGCCATGATTTATAGGGCATATTACGCTTTTATTCGGGTGCCTCGTATCAACTCGAAGGGCGAGAATATGTCGGCTGTGTTCGGCTTTGTCAATACGTTGGATGAGTTGCTCAAGCGGGTCGCTCCCTCGCATGTGGCTGTGGCTTTCGACCCGCACGGTCCCACGTTCCGCCATGAGGCTTACCCTCAATACAAGGCGCAACGCGAGGAGACACCGGAGGATATACGCAAGGCGGTGCCGGTTATCAAGCGTATTCTGTCGGCGATGAACATCCCGATACTGGAGGTGCCCGGCTTTGAGGCGGATGATGTCATCGGAACTTTGTCCCGCAAGGCCGAACAGGAGGGCTTTGAGGTCTTTATGGCTACGCCGGACAAGGACTACGGCCAGTTGGTTACCGATTCCGTCCGTCAGTACCGCCCTCGGCACACAGGCGGTTTCGAGCAGATGGGGCCTGCGGAGGTCTGCGCCAAATACGGTTTGCAGCGCACATCGCAGGTCGTTGATTTGCTCGCGCTCATGGGCGATGCCAGCGACAATGTGCCCGGATGCAAGGGCGTCGGAGAGAAGACGGCCGTACAACTGTTGGAACGGTTCGGCGATGTGGAGACTTTGTTGGAACATTCGGACGAGTTGACGGGCGCTTTGCGCGGTAAGGTCGAATCGCAGAAAGAACAAATACTGTTTTCCAAGTTTTTGGTCACTATCCGCACGGACGTCCCGTTGGATTTTGACGGGGAGGCGTTGCGGGTGCGTGAACGCAATATACAGCAACTGGCGGCGGTCTATACCGAATTGGACTTCAGTTCGCTGCTCAAGGCGATGGGGATGTCTGCGGCCGTGACGAATCGGCCGGCCGCATCGACGGAACGAACCTTGGACCTGTTTGCCGACACCGGCGCTGAAACAACGGCCACCGCACTGGAAACGGCAGAAACCAAAGCAACCTACGATACATTGGAGGCTCGGTTGTGCGGTTATTTGCTCAATCCCGAAAAAGGCTTCAATCCCTATACCGAACCCGACTGGGAGGCGTTGAAGGCGGATTCTATGCTGTGGACGCTTTATCAGGAGGTCGAACTGCCTTTGGCGGGTGTCCTGCGCGAGATGGAGCAGGCAGGCGTGCGTTTCGACATGCGGCTGCTTCAGGAGGCGGAACAACGGTTGACAGCCGAATTGGAGGCCTTGGAGAGCGATATATGCGCCTTGGCGGGAGGTGAACCGTTCAATGTCAATTCGCCGTCACAGGTGGGCGAGGTCCTGTTTGAACGTCTCAAACTGGACGAAAAGGCCAAGAAGGGCAAAAAAGGCAAGTACTCCACATCGGAGGAGGTGCTGATGCCGTTAAAAACGAAACATCCGGTGGTGGGCAAGATATTGGAACAGCGCGAACTGAAAAAACTCATTTCAACCTATATCTCCACCCTGCCCGGGTATATCAATCCCGCTACAGGCAAGATACATACTACCTATAACCAGACGGTTACGGCTACTGGCCGCCTGTCCAGTTCAAATCCCAATCTTCAGAACCTGCCGGTGCGGAGCGAACGCGGCCGGCTTATACGCCGTGCGGTCATTCCGGACGACGGCTGCGTGTTTGTCAGTGCCGATTATTCGCAGATTGAACTGCGACTGATGGCGCATTTCTCGCAGGACGCCAATATGCTGGAGGCTTTCCGCGAGGGGTTGGATATCCACGCTGCAACGGCCGCACGGATTTTTAATGTGCCGGTCGGGCAGGTGACGAAAGAGCAGCGCCGGCAGGCCAAAACGGCCAATTTCGGCATTATTTACGGTATTTCCTCTTTCGGCCTTGCCCAACAGTTGGATTGCCCGCGTGCGGAGGCCAAGGCGTTGATAGACGGCTATTTCAATGTCTTCCCGCAAGTGAAGGAGTTCATTGAACGGCAGAAACAGTTTGCACGGGACAAAGGGTATGTGGAAACCCTGTTCGGCAGAAAACGCTATCTGCCCGATATCCTGTCGCATAACTCCATCGTCCGTTCTTTTGCCGAGCGCAATGCGGTGAACGCACCGGTGCAGGGGACTGCGGCAGACATCATCAAGATGTCTATGGTCAGCATCGCGCGACGTCTGAAGGAGGAGAACCTGCGGACGCAGATGATTATGCAGGTGCATGACGAATTGAATTTCAATGTCCCGGCGGCGGAGGCGGACAGGGTGCGCGAATTGGTCGTGAATGAAATGCAGAACGCTGTACATCTGTCGGTTCCTTTGATTGCCGACTGCGGTGTAGGCGCTAACTGGTTGGAGGCACACGAATGAAGAACAGGTTAGCGGTCATATTGACCATAGCGACGGGCGTTGTGATGCTCGTTTCGGGGTTTGCCAAGGCGGCGGATGCCTCATATTTTTCCAATATCTTGTGGCACACCTATCATACGCAGTGGATTGCGATGTCGGCGCCTTTGCTGATTGTGGCGGAGATTGCGTTGGGTGCTTTGTTGGTCATTCAGGTGCGTCAACGTTGGGTGGCGGCTTTGTCGGCTGTTTTCCTTGCGGTGGTGACGGGTGGGTATCTGTACGGCGTGTCGGTGTACGGCATGCAGGACTGCGGTTGTTTCGGCCGTTTGTCTTTTCTCAATCTATCGCCCGTCTTCACGGTCGGACGTAATGCGCTGATGGTGACGGCTTGGGTTTATGTGGCTGTCAGGGGGAATGACGGTTGGAATATACGGGTGTTGCCGGTGGTGTTGGCGGGTTTGTGCCTGTTGGCGGCCGGCTTGCTGACGGGTTATACTTTCTGCGGTTCAACGGTGCTGTTCATGCGTGGCACGGCGTGGCAGGGTAAGGCGGTGCAGGAGACGCCGCTGGCCGAACTCGGTTTGTCGCCCGACAGCACGTATATGGTTTTTGCTTTCTCGTTTGATTGCCCTTATTGCATGAATGCGGTGGGCAATGTCAGTTGGTACGGCCGTACGGGCATGGTGGACCGCGTTGTCGGTTTGGCGCCGGAGGATAGTGTAGGGGAGCAGGTCTTTCGTAATTTTTACCGTGAGGAGCCTTTCCCTGTGACGACGATGCCGTTGGAGCGCTTGGCGCGTATGGCGCCCGAGATGCCGATGGCGTATGTCATTCGGCGGGACACAATCCGCATGGCTTGGAAGGGCGAAGTCCCTACGGCTTTCTTCTTTCAGAACTGGTTCCGCAGGGAATGATTCTCATTTCTTTTCCTCCCTATTTGCCGACTGGTTGCCACCTGTTTGGGTCGGTTCCTGCTCGGTTTTTGCTTGGTTTCTGCTCGCTTCACGTGGCTGTCTTCATACTGTCTCTCGACCTCTCGAAACCTCGACCTCTCGATTCCTCGAAAAATCGAGCATTTGATAACTTGATAACTCGATTTTTTTGCCAAAAACGCAAATAAATTTGCACACTTCAAATTTTTGTTGTACATTTGCGGTCGAAATTGAGTTTACCTTAAACAAAATTGAGATGATGAAAAAATCAATGATTCGTGTGGCGTGTATCGCCGTTATCGGTCTGATGGCCGCAAGTTGCAAATCCGGTGTCTGCTCCTGCGTAGGTACCAGAGCAGATGGAACTCCCATTATGGAACAAGCGGAAATTAAAGGTTTCACTGCGTCTATGAACTGTCAGGAAATCAAAGACAAATATCCCAATGCACAAATTCAGTGCTTTGAGGATAAACGTTTGGAAGATATCATTAAATAAGGATTGGAACATGCTGTTTTGGTGGGGTTGATTACCCCCGAACAACCGGAGGATCGTACCAACGAATATTTGGACGAACTGGCATTCTTGGCGGACACGAGGAATATCGTGCCCGTTAAGCGTTTTGTCCAGCGAGTCTCTTCGCCCGATACAAACACCTATGTCGGCAGCGGCAAAATAGAGGAGATACGCCAATGGATTATCGCCCGACAGGACGATGAGGAAAAAAGCGTGGATACAGTCATCTTTGATGACGAATTGTCGCCCCGACAAATTCGCAATATAGAGAGAGACCTCAATTGGCGCGATAACCCCAAAAACCGACGCGAGGTGCGGGTCATGGACCGAACCATCCTTATTTTGGAGATTTTCCTCCAACGCGCCCAAACCAGTTACGCCAAAACACAAGTCGAATTGGCGCATCTCCAATATATGCTGCCCCGTTTGACACGCATGTGGAGCCACTTGGACCGGCAGCGCGGCGGAGGAGGAACGAACCGCGGTACGGGTGAAACGCAGATAGAGGCCGACAAACGCATCATCGGGCAGCGCATCGCCCTCCTGCGCGAGGAACTGAAACGCATTGACCGGCAGATGGCCACCCAACGGCAAAACCGCGGCAAAATGGTGCGGGTGGCACTGGTCGGGTACACCAATGTGGGCAAATCGACCCTGATGAATCTGCTCAGCAAAAGCGATGTCTTCGCCGAAAACAAACTGTTCGCTACATTGGACACAACCGTGCGCAAAGTAACCATAGACAATCTGCCTTTCTTGCTCAGCGACACCGTTGGTTTTATCCGCAAACTGCCGCACCATCTGGTGGAGAGTTTCAAATCGACGCTGGACGAAGTGCGCGAGGCAGATTTGCTGGTGCATGTGGTGGATATCAGCCACCCGAACTTTGAGGAACAGTACGCAGTGGTAGAGAAAACCATCAACGAACTGCTGGAGCGCGAGGAACAACAGCATGAAAACGCCCCATGGGGCAAAGGGGATAAAACCGCACGGAAAGTGCGCGTTACGCGACATATACCTACCTTGGTGGTGTTCAACAAAACGGACGCCTTCACATATACTCCCAAAGACGAGGACGACCTGACACCTGTCCGGCGCGAAAACATCCCCTTGGAGGAGTTGGAGCGGACATGGATGGCCAAATTAGGAACGACCGGTAGAGAGGACGAGCCCAAGACCTGCCTGTTCGTTTCCGCTAAACAGAAACAGAATATTGACGAACTGCGGGCGGTATTGTATCAACAAGTCAAACAGATTCATATCCAACGATATCCGTACAACGATTTTCTGTTCCGCAACTACGAAGAGGACACAGAGTAGGAGCGTTTGGCATTTTTTTTTGCATAAATGAAAAAAAAGTGTTACCTTTGCACGCTTATATGTTTATTCATCGAAAAATAGGGTTATTATGCCTGTTGGCGGTTTGTGTCGTCAGCACGGTGCGTGCGGATGAGCGCATCTACCGCTGGGAATTTGGCTTGGAGGGTGGTTGCGGCTACTATGTGGGCGACGCCACCGACCATATTTTCCAAAATGTCAGAGAGATGTACGGTGGAAGCGTCCGTTACCGTTTTGACCAACGTTGGGCGTTACAAGTCAAGGGTATAGCCCACCGGATAACCGGTCCGATGCCTGTTGGCACGGTTTTTGCGACCTCGTCCGAGGAAAAATGGACCAATCAACTGGTGAATATCGATATGTCGGCGGAGTTCAATTTTTTCCGTTTTGGAGAGAAGACCTACGATGTGCGCGTTAAACCGCTGACGCCCTATTTGTCGCTGGGTATAGGGCTCGGACTGCATGACCGGTTCAACAAAGTGACCGGCTATGTGCCAATAGGTTTGGGAGTGAAGTGGAAATTTGCTGACCGGTGGAATCTCAAACTGGCGTGGATGCACAATATCTATTTTACGGACGATTTGGAGGGTGTCCCCGCCTACGACAATCCGCATAAACTGAATGGCAGCAATATTTTGAACTGCGACTTGACGGGTACTCTCAGTGTGGGCGTGTCGGTGGAATTCGGCAAGGATAAGAAAGTGTGCAAGATGTGCGGGGATTAGTTTCGGAGTTGAGTATTGAGTGTATAGATGAGTTATAAGGACCAAATACAGCAGGATAGAATGCCGCGCCATGTGGCTATCATCATGGACGGCAATGGACGTTGGGCCAAGCAACAAGGTATGGCGCGTATGTTCGGCCACCGCAAGGGGGTCGAAACGGTGCATCAGATCACCGAGGCCGCCGCTGAATTGGGCATTGAGTACCTGACGCTGTACGCTTTCTCTACGGAGAACTGGAACCGACCCAAGGAGGAAGTGGATGCCTTGATGGATTTGCTGGTCGATACGATTGTCAAAGAGACGCCGACGCTGATGAAGAACAACGTGCGGCTGATGACCATAGGTGACCTGAATCGCCTGCCCGAACACACAAAAGGAAAGTTTGAGGAGTGCATCCGGCAAACGGCCGGTAACACGGGACTGAACATGGTGCTGGCGTTGAGTTATTCCTCGCGCTGGGAAATTGTGGAGGCGGCACGGCGTATCGCCCAGCAGGCGGTACAGGGACGCATGGACATCCGTGAAATCAGTGAAATGACCGTCTCGGACAACCTTACAACAGTCGGCATACCCGATCCCGACCTGCTGATACGCACCAGCGGAGAATTGAGAATAAGCAATTTCCTGTTGTGGCAATTGGCATATACCGAATTGTATTTTACCGATTGTCTATGGCCGGATTTCACAACGGAAGAGTTTTACAAGGCTATTGTGGACTATCAGCACCGCGAACGCCGGTTCGGAAAAACAAGTGAACAAGTGGGTTAATGTCATATTGTGCCTGATGACCGTCCTGCCTCTTTTTGCGCAGACGGACAGTGTACCGGAGGTTGATATAGAATATACCTATCAACGCAACACCTACACGATAGCCGATATCGCCGTGTCAGGTGCGGATAGTTACGAAGATTATGTGCTGGTAGGGTTCTCCGGATTGGCCGTTGGCGACAAGATTGAAGTGCCGGGCGGACAGATTACAAAATCTGTTCAGCGGTTTTGGAAACAGGGCTTGTTCTCCAGCGTGAAGATAGTGGCCAACAAAATAGTGGGCGACAGTATCTGGCTTGAAATACAACTGAAACAACGTCCCCGTATTTCTGAACTGAACTACCGTGGACTGCGCAAGAACGAAAAAGAGGATTTGGAACCCAAGGTGGGGATAGCTCGGGGCAATCAAATGACACCCAACCTGTCCGATAGGGCCAAGACCGTCATCAAAAAATATTTTGCCGAAAAAGGTTTTCACAATACCGAAGTGCGCGTCATGCAAAAAGAGGATGCTGACCATCCGGGCTATGTGCGCGTGATGATTGACGTGGACAAGAAGTCCAAAACCAAAGTAGGCAAACTCTACATTACCGGCAACCAGGCACTGACGAGCAACCAAATCAACCGCGCCATGAAAAAGACCAACGACAATAACATCATCAACTTGTTCCGTACCAAGAAGTTCGTGGCGGATGAGTTTGAGAAAGACAAGGCTGCCGTGATTGAAAAATACAATGAGATAGGATACCGCGACGCCTATATCGTGGCGGATAGCGTCCGTCCTAATCCCGAGGACCCTGCCCGCGTGGATGTCTATTTGCAGGTGTTCGAAGGTAACAAATACTATATCGGCGATATCAAGTGGGTGGGTAACACCCTCTATCCTTACGATTATCTCAATCAGGTGCTGAGTATCAAGAAAGGCGATGTCTATAATCTCAAAGAACTGAACAAACGCTTGACGGAGGATGATGATGCCGTCGGCAAACTCTACACCGACCAAGGGTATCTGTTCTTTAATATCGACCCAGTGGAAGTGAAGATAGAAAACGACTCCATTGATTTCGAGATGCGCATGTATGAGGGGCAGCCAGCCACCATCAATCAGGTCAACATAGTAGGTAATACGCGCGTGTACGAGCATGTGGTTCGCCGTGAACTCTATACCAAACCAGGACAACTGTACAGCCAGTCGGATATCATGCGCAGTCTGCGTGAATTGGCGCAGATGGGGCATTTCGATCAGGAAAAACTGGTGCCGGATATTCAGCCGAACCCCGAGGACGGCACCGTGGATATCACCTACCAGTTGGAAACCAAGAGTAGCGACCAGGTGGAGTTCTCCCTCGGTTGGGGAGCAACCGGTTTGGTGGGTAGTCTGGGACTGAAGTTCACTAACTTCGCCATCCAGAACCTGTTTAACAAAAAAGCCTATCGTATCGTGCCGCAGGGCGAAGGGCAAACCTTCTCCATCAACGCCCGCACCAACGGTGTCTATTACACCTCTGTCAGCATGAGTTTCATGGAGCCGTGGTTGGGCGGTAAAAGACCTAACAGCCTGTCAGCCAGTATATTCTACGCAGCGCAAACTGGCTATTCGGACCGCTATTACCAGTCTTACCAAAACCTGTACAATACCTATTCGGACTACTACTATTATAGCGGCAATTCCGACTACTACCAGCAGTTGCAGGAATCGGAGGCCGACCCCGACAAGTACCTTCGCACCTTCGGCGTGAGCGTCGGTTACGGCAAACGGTTGAAGTGGCCGGATGACTATTTCTCGTTCTATGCGGAAATGAGTTACCAACTCTATATGATGAAGGACTGGCCTTATCTGTTGGTCACCAACGGCACAAGCCACAACTTCGCCATTAACTTGCAGTTGTCACGGTCCAGTATCGACAACCCTATCTATACCCGTCGTGGCTCACAGTTCGTGGCCGGTATCAAATTCACACCGCCTTATTCGGCTATTTCAGGAACGACGGACGAAGAATTTGAAGGAATGTCCACCAACGACCGCTACCGGCTGATTGAGTATTACAAAATCAAATTGTCGGGCAAGGTGTTCACACCGCTTACCCCCGACAGCAAACTGGTGTTGATGACCCGTGCCGAGTTCGGTTTCCTCGGAGACTATAACCCTTATACCAAATCGCCCTTCGAGAGTTTCTACATGGGTGGTGACGGTATGTCCTCTTACACTAGTTATTCCACCGAATATATAGGAATGCGCGGTTACTCGTCCGGTTCCCTGACACCTTACGACCCCTCTACAGGGCGTAATATGGGATATGTGTACAACAAATTTACTATGGAGTTGCGCTATCCTGTGTGCTTGGAGCAGAACGCCACGATTTGGGCTTTAGGCTTCCTTGAGGCAGGTAACTGCTTTGCCGACATCAGGGACTTTAACCCATTCAACCTCAAGCGTTCGGCCGGCGTGGGCGTACGTGTTTTCCTGCCGATGTTCGGCCTGCTGGGTATAGACTGGGGCTGGGGCTTTGACGACATCAACGGTAACAAATCGTATGGCGGAAGCCAGTTCCATTTCGTGTTGGGACAGGAATTATAGTATAACTGACACTAACGATACGGATTATGAAAAAACATCTATCATTGTTTGCCATGCTCTTGGGGCTCATGCTCGCCGGACTGCCGACTTGCGCGTTTGGCAAGGATTTTGCTGTGGCTTATGTGGATCTGCCCTATATATTGAAAAATCTTCCCCAGTACGAATCGGCCAATGACCAGTTGGCGTTGGTGTCCAAACGCTGGCAGAAAGAGATAGAGGCGGCAGAGCAGGAGGCGCGTGTGCTGGAGGAGAACTACCGCACCGAGCAGATTTTCCTCAGCGAGGAAATGCGCAACAAACGCGAAGAGGAGATTTTAGCCAAGGAAAACGAGGTGCTGGAACTCAAGCGCAAGTATTTTGGAGCGGACGGCGAATTGTTCAAGAAACGCGAGGCGTTGCTCAAACCTATACAAGACGAAATCTATGCGGCCATACAGGACATAGCCACTGAGAAACAGTACGAAGTGGTTAAGGACCGTTCGGCGGACCCCTCGCTGATTTATATGGCTAACCGCTTGGACATCTCAGACAAAGTGCTGGAAAAACTGGGGGCAAAATAATATGAAACGGTAAAACAATAATTATTCACTTAAATATTTTACAACATGAAAAAAATGATTCTTATCCTTGCATTGGCAATGCCTATGCTGGTCGGTGCGCAGAAGTATGCGCACATCAACACGCAGGAACTGTTCGCACAAATGCCCGAACTGAAAGACGTACAAGACCGTCTTGATAGTCTGAACAAACAGTATGAGACACTGTTGATGACCATGCGTGACGAATTTCAGAAGAAATATCAGGAATATCAGCAGGGCCAAAGCACTATGACGGAAGCTATCCGCCAGATTCAAGAGGAGGAACTGGCTTCCATGAACCAACGCCTGCAAACCACTTACGAGACTGCTCAACAGGATGTGCAGAAAAAACAGCAGGAGTGGGTGGCGCCCATTCATGAGCGTATGGCCAAGGCTATTCAATCGGTAGGCACTGCCAAGGGCTTCACGTATGTGTTTGATTCGGCTGCATTGCTCCATATCGGTACCGATGCCACCGACATTATGGCCGATGTCAAAAAAGAACTGGGAATAAAATAATCCATAATTCCCAAATCTCCATTTATTTATGGCTGACGGCTATTTGGAGAACCGCTACGTTGAATACGAGAAACGCAAGGCGGAGTGGCTCAAAAAGAAAAAACATTTGGAGGTTCACAAACTTTCAACCATTAAATCAGACAAATGATGAGTGTACAACAGATGCAGGCAACCCTGCGTGACAGCGCTGCGGCGCGCTGGACGGTGTTGGTTCTGGTGGCGTCGATGATGTTCTTCGGCTACCTTTTCATGGATGTTATGTCACCGCTCAAATCGTTGCTTGAGTCATCGCGCGGATGGTCTTCTGCTAATTTTGGTACCTATGCTGCGGGCGAGTATATATTGAATGTGCTCGGTTTCCTTTTGGTGGCGGGTATTATCCTTGATAAGATGGGGGTTCGCTTTACCGGTTTGCTTTCTGCTGTGATGATGGCGGTGGGTGCCGGTATCAAGTTTGTAGGAGTCAGCGATTGGTTTGACGCTAACCATGTACCATGGCTCAATTCGTGGTGGACGGACATGCCTGGTTCCGCCAAGATGGCCGCTTTCGGTTTTATGCTGTTCGGCTGCGGCTGCGAAATGGCTGGCACCACGGTTAGCAAGATCTTGGCCAAGTGGTTCAAGGGCAAAGAGATGGCCTTGGCGATGGGGCTTGAAATGGCCATTGCCCGTTTGGGCGTCTTTGCCGCCATGTGGCTGGTGCCGCTGTTGGCTGACCGTTATATGACGAACGGTGTGCAGTCGGTGGTTGCTCCGGTCGGGTTCTGTGCCTGCCTGCTGGTTATCGGCTTGCTCAATTTCTTCGTCTTTACCGTTATGGACAACAAGTTCGATGCCCAATTGGTGGAGATAGGCGAAGCCACGGCCGTCAAAGACCCCGAAGACGAGTTCCATGTGTCCGACCTTGGGCAGATTTTCCGCTCAAAGATGTTCTGGATTGTGGCCCTGCTCTGCGTGTTGTATTATTCGGCTATCTTCCCCTTCCAAAAGTTCGCCCCGAATTTCTTGGAGGAGACTTTGCAACTTGATAACGCTACTGCAGCGCATCTGTTCTCGTTCTTCCCCATTTTGGCTATGTGCCTTACGCCTTTTCTCGGTGCCTACCTCGATTTCAAAGGGAAAGGGGCGTCTATGCTCATGTTGGGGGCGGTGATTATGGTGGCGTGCCATTTGTGCTTTGCTTTCCTGTTGCCTGTTTTCCCGAGTAAGGTGCTGGCCGTTACGCTGATAGCCGTGCTGGGAGTCAGTTTCTCGCTCGTTCCCGCTGCGTTGTGGCCTAGTGTACCGAAAATCATTGACGAAAAAGTGCTTGGATCGGCCTATTGTCTTATTTTCTGGGTACAGAATATCGGTTTGTGCTTTGTGCCTATGCTGATAGGCAATCTGCGCGAGACTACCGGCAGTTATTTGGTCCCGATGATTGTGTTCTCGCTCTTCGGCGTGTTGGCGTTCTTCTTCTCCATCCTGCTGAAAAACGAGGACGCGAAAAAAGGTTACGGATTGGAATTACCCAATAAAAAGTAATGGATTGGTCCTTTCTGATAGAAGGTAAGGATGCGCTATGCGTATCAACCGATACACGCAATCTTCCCCGGGGTTGCGTGTTCTTTGCCCTGAAAGGTGACAATTTCGACGGCAACCGTTTTGCGGCCCAAGCGTTGGAGCAGGGGGCTGAGTTGGCGGTTATTGACGACCCGAAGGCTTTTATCGGTCCCCGCACCGTTTTGGTGCCGGATGCCTTGAAAGCCTTGCAGGACTTGGCGCGCGCTTGGCGCCGTGCATTGGGCCTGCTCGTCATCGGTATTACCGGCACCAACGGCAAGACAACCACCAAGGAACTGATGGCGGCCGTACTTAAAACGAAATACAATATCCATTACACGCAGGGCAACCTCAATAACAATATCGGGGTGCCTCTTACCTTGTTGCAACTGACGCGCGAACACGCCCTGGCTATTGTGGAAATGGGGGCCAGTCACCCGGGGGACATCAACGAACTGGTCCGCGTGGCGGAGCCCGATTACGGATTGATAACCAATGTCGGTCGCGCCCACTTGCAGGGTTTTGGTTCCTTTGAAGGAGTACAACGTACTAAGGCCGAATTGTACGATTGGCTGATAGCGCACAACGGTATTGTGTTTGCAAACGCGGATAACGCTTTCCTTTGCGATATGTGGCAGCAGGCCGGTGCGCGACGTGGAGGAACGTCTTGCCGCCGCATTGAATACCGGCGGATACCTATGCCGGACGGAACACATCTGGTCGGCGACTATAACGCGGAGAACATTGCTGCGGCATTGTGTGTCGGCGAATATTTCGGCGTATCGCGCGAGAACGGTTTAACGGCCATACGTGCCTATGTACCGTCCAACAACCGTTCCCAACGGCTTGACACGGTACGGAATGCACTGGTGGTGGATGCCTACAACGCCAATCCGACCTCTATGGCCGCCGCCATCAATGCCTTTGACGGCGACACGTTCATCTTGGGCGGCATGCGCGAACTGGGTGACTATTCGCATCTGGAGCACCAGAATATAGTCAATATGCTGGCCGAACGCAAGGCGGACAAGGTCCTGTTGGTGGGACGGGAGTGGAACGATACAACATCACCTTATCCGGTGTACGAAAATGCGGACACGCTTCATGCGGCTTTGGAACAAACACCGCTGACAGGCAGAAAGATACTGCTGAAAGGTAGCCGTGGAATACAATTGGAAAAACTTTTGGATATATTATGAAAAAGATAGGATTGGTGACGGCAGGCATCGTCTTGGTGGCCGCGATTGTTTTCTTGTTGTTCATGAACAGGAAACAGAAAAACGAAATGACCGAAATGGTCGAGATGCTGGAGTTCGAGAAAGAGGAACTGCAAGATGAGTACGAAGACCTGTCCATCCAGTTTGATGGCTACCAGCAGATGGATATACGCAATGATTCGTTGCAGGACTTGCTGATGCAGGAGCAACAGCGGGTGCGCGACTTGTTGGAGGAACTGCGTATCACCAAAGTAACCAATGCACGCCGTATTGCCGAGCTCAAGCAGGAACTGGCCACGGTCCGTACGGTCATGGTCGGCTATGTGCATCAGATTGACTCTCTCAATAGAACCAACGCACGGCTTACCGAAGAGAACAATCAGATGCGTATGCAGAACCGCGAAATTACGCGTCAGAACGACCGGTTACAAGAGCAGAACACGCGCCTCAATGAGGTTGTGGAGCGTGCTTCCATGTTGGAGGTGGTAGCCTTTAAATTGGTAACGCTCAACAAACGTGACAGGAAAACGTCACTGTTCAGTCAGATTCAGAAACTGGAGTTCGACTACACCCTTTCCAAGAACATTACGGTGGCTACCGGTATGAAGAATGTATATCTTCGTATCGTGCGGCCGGACGGTGAGGTGATGACTAAGTCCGATGGCAACGTGTTCTCGTTCGAGAGCGGTCGCATCGCCTATTCTGTGGTGCAAGAAATCGAGTACGAGGGCGAAGAATTGTCCGGCGCCATGTATTGGCCGGTGGAGGAGATTTTGTTGGAAGGAGTCTATAATGCGGACTTCTTTGTGGATGGAAATCTGATTGGAAGTTTCCCGTTCACGCTGAAAAAGTAAAAAATATTTGCACAGTTCAAAATTTTTCTGTACCTTTGCACGCTTTTTCTGCGGAAGGAGCATAGTAAATGCGGCAATGTTGATATTGAATGATTCTGCATTGTTGTGATTGTTAAACAAATAAATCATTTTAAGTCATGTATTTGACCCCTGAAAAAAAAGCTGAACTCTTTGCCAAATACGGCAAGGACGCCAAGAACACCGGTTCGGCTGAGAGCCAAATTGCGTTGTTCACTTTCCGTATCAACCACCTCACCGAACACTTGAAACTTAATCGCAAGGATTTCGGTACAGAGCGTGCATTGACCAATTTGGTCGGCAAACGCCGTCGTATGCTGGATTATTTGAAAGCGAAAGACATTGAGCGTTACCGTGCCATCATTAAGGAACTGGGTATTCGTAAATAATCCCGTTTCCGTAATACGCACAACAAGAAACACCCTATCAAGGGTGTTTTTTTGTTGGTTGACAAACGAACTTTTAAAGAACGGATGTTGTTAAAAATCTTAACAAATGATAATTTTATGAGCTTATATGTTTGGAAATATTTATCATTTTCGTAAATATTGGTATATTTTTCCTAATGCTGGATATTGCGCGGATTGATTTAAAGCAGTAATTTTGCAAAGTTATTTGTGTATAGTAAATAGGTTAGTCTAAATTGATAGATAAAATGAAGAAAAGATTGTTAGGCGTTATTCTTTGGATAGGAATCAGTGCATGTCCTTTGTCCGGTCGGGCACAACAGTTGGAAGGGACCGTTACCGATATGTCAACCGGTGAACCGTTGATTGGTGTATCCGTTCAATTGGTGGGGACATCTAGAGGGACGGTGAGCGACATAAACGGTAAATATGCCCTTCATGCCCCTGCCGGTTTCTACCAAATTGAATTTTCCTATGTGGGTTATTCATCGGAGTCGGCTGCCGTTACGTTGGTCGGCACGGATACGGCCGTGGTTGATGTACAAATGAATGAAACGGCCGAAATGCTACAGGATGTGGTGGTTAGTGTCGGAAGATTTGAACAGAACATGAATGAAGTAACTGTCTCCATGGAATTGCTGAAGGGAAGTCGGAGGCCAAGCGGTCTTAGGA
>JAZLGG010000047.1:0-26799 GCA_045616185.1 Paludibacteraceae bacterium | reverse complement strand
TCGGCTGCTTTTGTATTTCTTTTTGCATTTTGCAGATTGTCAGTCAGTCGCAATGTTGAGCATTGCTCCTTCCATCCGCACCGCAAACTACTAAAAACAAATTACAAAATCATCTCGACCAATTTATAGAACCTACCTTAAATGTTTTTTTATATGAAACGAATATTTTCCCTTTTAGTTGTAACGCTTGGAACATGCGGAGTGTACGCACAAAGCATGGGTGATGCCTTTGAGCAATTCAAAGCGCAACAAAATAGCAAGTTCAATCAATTCAAATCCGACAAGCAAACTGAGTTTGATGCATTCTGCAAACGCGTTAATGACTAATATGCTAAAATCACCGCTTTGCATTCTTCTTGCCTTAGCGTGGGACTTCCGCAACCTACCGTTTAGTGCAGTGTAGTGCATTGGGGATTGCGCAATTCAAAATGTAACGGCATGCTCATGCAATGTAAAGTTGAGAGTTTCGAGAGGTCAAAATAACTGTCGGTCAAGTGTCGGCCAACTGTCGGCCGACCCTTTGTCCAAATGAGCGAAAAATTTAGGGCACAAGAAAGGTAAAATCTTAACAAATGATAACTTTCAAGATTTAGCGGAAAGGGAACAAACAAAAATTCAACGGGCCTGCTATCGCAAGTCCGTTGAATTCTATTATATATATTTAAGGTGTGATGCCAGTGACAGGCATCAAAAGGCAATAGCGGGAAACTATCAGCAAATGATTAGCGCACGCGCTCACAGTAACTGCCGTCGCGGGTGTCCACGCGGATAATCTCGCCTTCGTTGATGAACAACGGAACACGGATTTCAGCACCCGTTTCCAACTTGGCGGGTTTGAGAGTATTGGTAGCCGTATCACCCTTCAAACCGGGTTCGGTGTAGGCTATCGCCAATTCCACCTTAGTGGGCAGTTCGGCAAACAGAACGGTATCGGTAGAAGCGTCCGAAACAACGTCGCATATAAAACCCTCTTTCAGAAAATCAACGCCGGTAATCAAGTCATGGGCGATAGGAATCTGCTCATAGGTTTCCTGGTTCATAAAGATATAGTCCTGACCTTCTGCGTACAGGTACTGGTAGGGGCGGCGTTCCACGCGCACGTCTTCCAGTTTCTCGCCGATATTGAAACGACGCTCCAAAACGCGGCCGTCCACAACATCTTTGAACTTAACACGCATGATGGTGTTACCTTTACCGGGTTTAACATGCAGGAACTCAATCACGAAATACAAACGGCCGTCCATACGAATGCAAACGCCGTTCTTGATGTCTTGGGAGTTAATCATATTTATTAAATTTAGTGTTCAGGATGCAAAGTTAAGACTTTTTTTGCATATATGCAAATATTTTTGTAACTTTGCGGTCATTAAGCAAAATAAAGCAATACTTTATGACAATACAAAGTTTCTTCGGCACCTTTAACATTTGGCAGGTTATCTCCTCCTTTGTTTTTCTGATTGCCATCATTGACCCTGTGGGAAACATGCCCATCACTATCAATATGGAAAATAACGGGACCACGATTCACCCGAACCGCGTCTGCATCTACTCCATCGTCATACTGATTGCTTTTCTCGTATGCGGGGATTTGGTACTGAAAATATTCGGCATACGCCCCGAATACTTTGCCATCGCCGGCGGTTTCGTCATTTTGCTGATGGCGTTGGAGATGCTGTTGGATGTTACCTACTTCAAGTACACCGAATTGGGGACTTCGGGCGACCTTGTGCCGTTGGCTTTCCCTATGTACGCGGGCCCCGGCGCATTCACCGCGTTGTTGTCGCTGACAACGGACTACTCCATCATCAACCTGCTGATAGCCATCAATATCTGCATGTTGGTCCTTTACCTCGTGTTGAAAGGTACCCATTGGTTGAGCCAATACCTCAAACCGGTATCGCTGTACATCATCCGCAAATTCTTCGGTGTCATCGTATTGGCAATGGCGGTCCAATTGGTATTCGCCAATCTCGTCAAGGTCTTCCACCCCGAGGAAGACAAGCCGACCGCCCCCATCATCAGTTCTGTGGCCCCTGCACAACATGACCTTACCTTGGGAGACTATACGACAGTCCGCACAGCGCCTTGGTTTTGACGCCATCGGTTGGGCTCCTGCCCGCCGTTTGGACGAGGAGGCGGACTACATGGAACATTGGCTGGCGAAGGGGCTGCACGGCAACCTCTCCTACCTGACACGTAACTGCGACAAACGTTATGACATACGGCAACTAGTGCCCGGCGCACGGAGCGTAGTGGTGGCTTTGCTGACCTACGGACACAGCGGACACGACTACCACCGCACGATGAAATCCAAGTTGTACGAATTGGAAAAAAACGTACAGGAAGCCGTAGGAAAACCCATCGGTGTACCTGAAACGCAACATGTTTTTTGCGATTCGGCCCCCATTCTGGAACGTCGTTGGGCGGAGGAAGCAGGTTTGGGGTTCATCGGCAAGAACCGCCAATTTATCCACCCCATATTAGGTTCTATGGTACACATCGGGGAATGGGTCCTGACGGCCGACATACAAGATGGGCAGTCCGCTACACCGGTAAGCAATGCCTGCGGAGATTGTACTCTGTGCCAGGAAGCCTGCCCGCACGACGCCTTGCACGGCGACTGGGACGCACGGCGCTGTATTGCCTACGTGACACACAAATGTACCGTCTGCCAGCAGGTTTGCCCGTACAACCGAAACAACGAAACAAAATAAAAACAGAATATGCAGAACATCATCATTACCGGCGGAGCCGGATTTATCGGAAGCCACGTCGTAAGGCTGTTCGTCAACCAATACCCTAACTACCGCATCGTCAACGTGGACAAACTGACCTACGCCGGCAACCTCAACAACTTGAAGGACATTGAGAATAAGCCCAATTACCGTTTTGTGCGCGCCGACATCTGCGACTTCGACACCATGTTCAAACTGATGCAGGAGGAGCATATTACCGGCATCATCCACCTTGCGGCCGAAAGCCACGTAGACCGCAGCATCAAAGACCCGTTCACCTTCGCCCGCACCAATGTAATGGGTACCCTATCGCTGCTGCAAGCCGCCAAACTCTATTGGGAGTCACTGCCGGAAAAATACGAAGGCAAACGTTTCTACCACATCTCGACCGACGAAGTTTACGGAGCGTTGGAACTTACCCACCCCGAGGGCATCGAAGCCCCCTTTACCACCGTAGCCAGTTCGGGCGAACACCACCACGCCTACGGGGAGAAATTCTTCACGGAAGACCTCAAATACCAGCCGCACAGCCCCTACTCCGCCTCCAAAGCGTCCAGTGACCACTTTGTGCGCGCTTTCCATGACACCTACGGGCTGCCGACGATTGTCACCAACTGCTCAAACAACTACGGCCCCTACCAGTTCCCCGAAAAACTGATACCGCTGTTCATCAACAATATCCGCCACCGCAAGCCCCTGCCCGTTTACGGCAAGGGCGAGAACGTTCGCGACTGGCTGTATGTGGAGGATCACGCCCGCGCCATTGATATCATCTTCCACAAGGGAACGGTGGCCGAGACTTACAATATCGGCGGTTTCAACGAGTGGAAGAACATTGACATCATCAAGGTACTCATCAAAACGGTGGACCGTCTGTTAGGGCGCAAGGAAGGGGAAGACCTGAACCTCATCACTTACGTCACCGACCGCGCCGGACACGACTTGCGCTACGCCATTGACAGCCGCAAACTCCAACGCGAACTGGGTTGGGAACCGTCCTTGCAGTTCGAAGAAGGCATCGAGAAAACCGTCCGGTGGTACTTGGATAACCAAGCGTGGATGGACAATATCACCTCCGGCGAGTACGAAAAATACTACGAAGACATGTACGCCAACCGCTAATCGGTCGACTCACGCCCGCAAGAAAGCGAGCAATTCATACATATCGTCCAAGACCTTGTCAGCCCCTGCGGCGGCAAGGTCTTCGTTGGTCAATATGCCGGTATTGACGCCAACGGTATAGAGCCCGGCGTCTTTGGCGGCACGGATACCTAACGGGGCGTTCTCAATGACGCAACAATCCTCTTTGGCCAGTCCGCTACCCTGCCATGCTTTCAGATAGGGTTCAGGGTGGGGCTTCCCGTGCGTGACGTCAAAGGCCGTTACCATGCGCTTGCGTGTGAAGATACCGGGGAAATCGTGCTGCAGTTCGTCAAAGAGCGATTGCTGTCCGCTACCGGTAACAATCCAAATCTGCCGCTCCGTTCCGTCCGGCATCGGCGTGTTTTTCAGGAATGTCAGCACCTCCTTTACACCGCGCATCGGTAATGCACCGCCGCGTGCCTGAAAGGCAGCCGTCTTCTCGGCATAGATAGCGTTTACCTCCTCCATCGTGCCTTCCCTGTGGAATGCCCGCCGGATGGCCTCGTTGATGACATCCGGTCCTGTGCGTCCCTCGTTAACATAGCAGTCGCGGGCCGTAAAATCCAGCCCGTGACTGTTCATAATATCTTCCCAAGCGGCGGAATGATTCGGCATTGAATCATACAGCACACCGTCCATATCGAAAAAGAACGCCCGAAAACCCGTCATTGCTTGCGTTTGGAGGTCATATTCACCAATCGGGCGATATTGCAATATTCGATACCTGAATGGTGTGTCAAGCCAATTTCGCAGGTGCGCGAGTTGGAGAATCCCATTGTTGCCCCTGCAGCATCAATCTGTTTTTTCAGTTTGCGCAACGCCCAAGCATTCAGTTCGGGTTCGGTAAAGCCCTTGTCGCCCGCAAAAGCGCAACAGCCTATCTCCTCGGGCAGCAGCACCTGCTTGGCGCAGGCTTTGGCCACACGTACAAGCGTATCGGTCAATCCCATCTTACGGGTTGAACAGGTGGCGTGAACGGCCACACAGGCGTCCAACGGCGTGATGTCCACTTCGCCCAGCACGAACTTGTCAATGAACTCGACCGGCTCGTACAGGTGCAGGTGCTGCATCGTATGCCGCATGCGGTAGAGGCAGGGGCTCTGGTCGCACAGGATGGGCCATCGTCCGTGGTCGCTGGCTTTCAGCAACGCCAATTCCAACTCGGCGGCCTTACGCTGCGCCTCGTCCGGCATACCCTTGCTCTCCCAAATCGTACCGCAACACAGGTTAGCCATATTGTCGGGGAAAATCACTTCAAAGCCCGCCTTGTTCAGCAGTTCGGTCATATCGTTGACGGTCGGGTTGCCGTTCTTGTCCGCCTTGGTGACGCCCAGACGCTGGTTGAGGCAACTGGGGAAATAGACCACCCGTTTATCCTGCAATCCTTTCAGCCCGTGGACTATGCCGTATTCAACGGCTTCCTTCATACGTTTGGCAGGTACGGGTTTTGGAATGGCAGGCGTCCAAAGGGGTATATTCTTGCCGCTACCGTAATAGAGCACCTTACCGACAGCCGACATCAGTGTGTCGCCCAATACATTGTGCGCCACATGCGCAAGCCCCAAAATGCCCGTCACGCCCGAGCCTATCTCTTTCAGTTTGTGTCCGGCCCAGACGCCGGTACGTTTACCGCAGGCACCCATTTCCAATTCGCGCACCTCATGAATGAGTTCGCCTACATTAATCTTAATCGGGCAACTGGTTGAACACAAGCCGTCACCGGCGCAGAGGTCCTTGCCGATACGTCGGAACGCCCGTTGCAGATTCTTTGCCTCAGCCAAACGGCCTTCCGTTTTCAGACGGCCTATCTCGCGCTGGATAACGATACGCTGGCGGCTGGACAGCGCAAAACCGCAACTGACGCAGTTCACCTCACAGAAGCCGCATTCGATACAGCGGTCTATCAGTTTGTTTACCTGCGGCAGCGGTTTGAGATTACGCAGATAGGAGCCCTCATCCTCGTTGAAGATAACGCCCGGGTTCATGATATTGTCGGGGTCGAACAACTGTTTGACATCCTTCATCAGTTGGTAGGCGTCATCGCCCCATTCGCGGCGCACAAACGGCGCCATGTTGCGCCCTGTGCCGTGTTCGGCTTTCAGCGAACCGTGGTACTTGTCCACTACGAGCGACACGACAGCGTGCATCATCCGGTCGTACTGCTGAACGGCAGCATCCGAGTCGAAACGCTGGTTGAGGATAAAGTGGTAGTTACCTTCCAAGGCATGGCCGTAGATGACGGCGTCGGGGTAATTATGGTCCTTGAACAGTTGCTGCAAATCCAATGTGGCTTCGCTGAGGAACTCAATAGGGAAGGCGATGTCCTCGATAAGGCAGGTGGTGCCTATCTCGCGGGTACCGCCGACGGCGGGGAAGATGCCGCTACGCATCGCCCAATACTTGCCGACCAAAGCCGGGTCGGAGGTAAAGCCTTCAACACCGAGTCTTTTTTTCTTTTCCTCCAACTCCTCCGGTGTGGAGGCTTCAATCTTGATAAGGACGGCACCGGCGTCATCGGGTTGCCCTTTCAGTTCGGGGAAATCCTCTTCGACAGTCTGCATCGCCTTACGGTCGAAGTATTCCGCGGCGCTCAACGCGCCTGTTTGCTTCATGCGTATCACCTCGTCGCAAGCCTGTTTGGTCGTAGGATAAAGCAACAGAGCGGAAGCCGAATAGGGATAATCCTCGCCTGTCTTTATGGTGATGCGGCTTAGGAACGCCAGAGTGCCCTCGCTGCCAACCATCAGGTGTGCGATAATGTCAAACGGGTCATCGTACTCTATGAAAGGCAGAATGGTCAAACCGGTAACGTTCTTGATACTGTATTTGGTCCGGATACGCTCCACCAGTTTCTTGTTGTTCATCGTACGCGCCTTGAGGTCGTATATAGTCCGCAAGAAGCGTGCGTGCGTCATCTTGAACCGTTCGCGGCTGGCGCGGTCTGCCGTGTCCAACACCGTACCGTCGGCCAATATGATACGCACCGAGTCCAGCATACGGTAACTGTTGGCGTGCGTGCCGCATACCATTCCGCTGGCGTTGTTCATGACGATGCCGCCCACCATTGCCGACTTGATGCTGGCAGGGTCCGGTGTGAAGCGGCGGCCGTATTTTTTCAATATCTGATTGACGCGGTCACCCACGATACCGGGCTGTAACGCGATACGGATGTCCGGATGTTCCGTGTCCGGCTGCAACACTTCATACTGCTCCCATTTCTTGCCGCAAACGACCAACAGACTGTCGCTGATGGACTGTCCGCTCAGGCTGGTGCCGGCAGCGCGGAAAGTGACATGTTTCTTCTCTTTGTGTGCGCGGCGCAGAATAGCCTGTACATCGGCTTCGGTAGCCGGATGCAACACCTCTTGGGGTATCATACGGTAGAAACTCGCATCCGTGCCCCAAGCCAATCGCTCAATGTACTTTTTCATGATTACTTGTATAAATAGTATTTGGAGGCTTCGGCGCGGAAAGCGTCCACATCCTTGTACCAATAGTCTTTGATGTCGTCCCAACGGTAATGCTCCGCAAATTTCTCGCGGATATAGTTGGTACCGCACACCTTGTCGAACATACCGAAGCGTTTTTGGTTGCACAGTTCGAATATGTTGCGTTCAGGCCAGAGGCGCATCATCTCCTCGATGACAATGAACTGCAAGTCGCTCAAAGGTGCCTTGTCGTAGTCCATAAAATGGATTTGTACGCCCTGTATCTGTTCGCCGCTGAAGACACTGTAATAGGGTTTGTAGTAGATTGGGCGGAAAGCCACACCGGGCACATGGCGTGCGTTCAGCGCGTCCGCCAGACTGTCAGCGTTAACCCACGGGGCTCCCATAATCTCGAACGGCAGGGTATAACCCACGCCGATATTTAAGTATCCCAGTTCACCAAAGATGCCCGTTACAGGATAGAAGCGGGCTGTTTTTCCCTGCGGCACGTGCGGTGAAGCCACCACCCATTCGAGGCCGGTCTCCTCCCAAGTCATCTTGCGGTTCCATCCCTCCATCGGAATGACCGTCAGGCGGCAGGGCTGTTCGCTGCGGGCGTTCAGCAACCGCGCCAACTCGCCCGGAGTCAGTCCATAGACATAAGGCACGGCAAACTGGCTGACAAAACTGAAATAGCCTTCTTCCACCACGTTGCCCTCCATTTTCTCTCCGCCCAACGGATTGGGGCGGTCCAGCACCACCAGTTCCTTGTCGTTTTCGGCGCATGCCTCCATCAGTTTGCCCAGCGTGCTGATATAGGTGAAACTGCGGCAGCCTACATCCTGTATGTCATACACCATCACATCTATCTCGGCCATCATCTCGGGCGTCGGTTTGCGTGTTGCACCGAAAAGCGAATACATTTTCAGCCCTGTCTTGGCGTCCACCTCGTTCTCCACATGGTCCCCCGCATGGGCATTGCCACGCACCCCGTGTTCGGGTCCGTAGAGGGCTACCAGCCGGACATCCTCGGCTTCAAACAGTACGTCAATGGTGGATTTCAGATTTTTGTCCACACCAGTGGGGTTGGTACACAGTCCGATACGTTTGCCGCGGAAAATGTCAAAGCCGCGTGTTTCAAGTACGTCAATACCTGTTTTGACGGCTGGTCCGTTGGAATGACAGGATTTATGGCAGCAAGCCGTGTTGTCGCCCGACACCGGCATTACACCGGCTAAAAAGAGAAGAAGAAACAGATTTTTTTTCATAATACAAATTATATTGTTATTTGCCATTTTTCCACATTAGAACAAATTGTCTGCAAAGATACAACAAATATTTGGAGTGCGCAAATAGATTGTTCTTTTGCAGGCAAAAAAGATAGATTTATCTATCAAACGGATTATATTGTCCGTGTGTTGGGAGTTCACTCACAAAAAGACAGGCAATACAATCGGTTGTACGGCAGAACCGTCCTAAACACTCCGCCCTGCGGTCTTTTCGTGAACAAGTTCCCGACACACCGTCGGTCGTATTATTTACCCGATAAATCGGTTTTTTTCCGCCAAAAACACAAATAAATTTGCACACTCCAAATATTTGTCGTATCTTTGTAAACGGAAACAAATAAACTCAACAATAATACTATAATTTCATTATGGAAAACGTAACCTTCTTCAACCTGCCCGGCCGCGTATGCGCGACCGCTGAAATCCGCCGTATCGCGGCCGAATCAAAAACCGACTACACCGTCCTGCTGCTCAAACCCAACATCGAATGGGTGCTGTTCGCACAAGAACGCATGGCCGCCTTGCTGGAAGATACCGGAGCAAGCATGGTCTATAGCGACCACTTCAACAAAATAGTGAAAGAAAACGGCGAATGGACCGCCACACAAGCCCCCGTCATTGACTACCAGATGGGCGCACTCCGCGACGATTTCGATTTCGGAAGCGTGCTCTTCTTCCGCACCAGCGCACTGAAAGAAGCCGTCAGCCGAATGGACACCGACTATGAATTTGCAGGACTGTACGATCTGCGCCTCAAAGTGAGCCAAAAAGGCGCATTGGAGCATATCAGCGAATACCTGTATTACGATGTCGAACTGGACAACCGCAAATCGGGCGAAAAGATATTCGACTATGTTGACCCCAAAAACCGCGGTGTGCAAATCGAGATGGAAAAAGCCGTTACCCGACACCTGAAAGACATCAACGGCTATCTCGCACCCGAATTTAAGGATATTGATCTGCAGGGCGGCGGTTTTGAATACGAAGCCAGCGTGGTTATTCCCTGCAAGAACCGCGTGCGCACCATCGGTACCGCCATCAAGAGCGCACTGAGCCAGAAAGTGAACGCCCCCTATAAATTCAACGTCATTGTGGTGGATGACAACTCGACGGACGGCACCGTGGATATCATCAAAAGTATCGTAGCCGAAGGGCATGACAACCTTATTTATATCGCCCAAGACAAAACATGGCACGCCATCGGAGGTAACTGGAACGTAGCCCTGCACCACCCCAAATGCGGACGCTTTGCCATCCAATTGGACTCGGACGACATGTACAAGGACGAAACCACCGTACAGAAATTCATTGACGCCTTCCACGAGCAGAACTGCGCCATGGTGGTGGGTACCTATTGTCTGACCGACTTTGACGGCAATATTCTTCCTCCGGGCGTCATTGACCACAAGGAATGGACCCCCGACAACGGCCGTAACAACGCCCTGCGCATCAACGGTCTCGGCGCACCGCGCGGATTCTATACACCCATGTTGCGCGAAATAAACTTCCCGACCACCAAGTACGGCGAGGACTACGCTGTCGGACTGCGCGTCAGCCGCGAATACCAGATAGGCCGCATCTACGAAGTGGTTTATAACTGCCGCCGCTGGGACGACAACTCGGACGCCAACTGCGACCTCGTTGCCATGAACAACAACAACCTGTACAAAGACCGCATCCGTACCTGGGAATTGAAGGCGCGTATCGCCATGAACAACAAGAAATAAAATTCCTCTGCCATGAAAATACGGGTAGGCATCTTGACTGCCGACAAAATAGAGTACGAGCGCTACGACAACGGAACTTTCCTGCTCAAGAACGTCCGTATCGGTATTGATTTTCACTGGGACCGCCGCGAAGACCAACTGTTTGAAGGCGAACTGGAGATTATGCGCAATGCCGACGGCACTGAAACAGCCGTCAACATCATTGACATAGAGGATTATCTGACCTCCGTCATCTCCAGCGAGATGGCCGCCTCCTCCCCTATCGAACTGCTGAAGGCGCACGCCGTCATATCCCGCGGATGGCTCATCCGCCTGATTGAACGCGAACGCAACCGCAAAGCCAATGCCGGCACTATGCGGCAGGCAGCGTTCGAGGACGGAGGACACGTGGGTTTTGACGTATGCGCAGACGACCACTGCCAGCGCTACGAAGGCCTGTATCGCCGCAACGAACGCGCCATAGAAGCCGTCAACGCTACACGGGGACAGGTGCTGACATTCCAAGGCGAGATATGCGACACGCGGTTCAGCAAATGCTGCGGCGGCCGCAGCGAGGAGTTCGAGACATGCTGGGACGACATACATTACCCCTATCTGGAATCGGTGGAATGCCCCTACTGCGGACGCGCCGCCGAAGCCCTCAAAGAGAGCCTGAACAGTTATGACCAAGAGACTACCGACTTCCACGACTGGACCGTGACTTACACCCAAGAGGAACTGAGCCGCATCATCCGCGAGAAATCGGGCATTGACTTCGGCGACATCCTTGCTCTCACACCACTCAAACGCGGTAAATCGGGACGTATATACGCGCTGGAGATAAAAGGCACCAAACACTGCCAAGTCATTGGCAAGGAACTGACCATCCGCAAATGGCTCAGTCCCAAATGCCTCTACTCCAGTTGGTTTGACACCGAGATAACCAAGGTCGCCGGTCAAGACACACCCGCCGGTTTTGTCCTGCACGGTCACGGCTGGGGTCACGGTGTGGGCTTGTGTCAGATAGGTGCGGCCGAAATGGCACACGAGGGATTTGCCTATACCGCCATATTGGAACATTACTTCCCTCACTCTGTATTAAATGTCATCAACAAATAAGCCTTATGAAAAAAACACTGATTAGCCTGTTTGCCCTGCTGACCGTAGCGGGCGTAAACGCCCAACGGGGATATTTCCCCATTCAGGAAAACCTGGACAGCACCCAGTTATCCACCCTGCAGTTTGACACACTGGAATCCTATCAAGTAGGACCCGGCATCATTTACACACGTTTCGACGTAAACAAAAACGGACGCATCCGCCACTGTTTCATCTACGAAGTGGATTTGAACAATCCCTATAACCGCGTAGAGGAAAGCCACAGCCAGAACCTGCGCAGCACCGAACAGATGATTGTCGCACACGCCCGTTTGGATAGCGCCGGACACCGCTCTATCGGTAGCGTGAACTGCAATTTCTGGATTACCAACGACAACGAAGGTTTGTTGGGTGTCGGTTGTACCGGTCATGTGCGCAACGGAAAGATAGGCGCGTGCATCACAAGTTGGAACACCGGTCGCGGACCCACTGACGAAGAAATAGGCTACCTGATGATGGACAAGGCCAAACGCGCGTTCATCAAACAATACGGACAGGACGGCAAAATCTATTTCGGCGACAAGAGTTACACCATACGCGAGACGAACCGCAACCGCAACAACCCCAAAACCAACGAGGTAATCCTGCTGAACTCCGACCTCGGCAATAACCCCACACGCACTATCCAATCCGAATGGAACGGCAAGGAAGTGGTGGTAAAGATGGTGGACGATTGGATTATCAACCACACCATGCGCGCCGTGGTAACGGATATTAACGAGACCGGCGGTACCGTCATCCCCGAAGGGTATGCCGTTTTCCAAGGTTGCGGCAAGGGACGCACTTTCCTTGATACATTGGTTATCGGCGACACCGTCCGTTTTGACATCGGTATCTATGCCAGCAAGGACCACGACGAGCGTCCGGAAGTGGACCAACTGACCGGCGGCAACTGCCTCGTGATGGTTGACGGCCGTCTGACGATACGCAACTGGAACGAAGACTACAACAACCGCGAATACGCCCGTACAGGTTTCGCCACGAACGCTACCCACGACAAACTGTGGCTGATGGTAATGCAGACGCCCGGCATGTACACACACGAGATGTGCTCCATCTTCCGCTACTTCGGAGCCACCGAAGCGGCCGGAGCGGATGGCGGAGGCAGTGCGCAGATGAACCTGTTCGGCAAGATACTGAACCCCACCACCGAAAGTACGGCACGGGCCGTGGGTAATAGTATCTTCCTGTTCTCCACCGCGCCGGACCGTGAGGCAAGCGAAGCCGCCAAAATAACCTATGTGGACTGGCGTGCCGACGAGATACCCTCGTTTGCCGTCTATACGCCCGCCATCCGCGCGTACAGCGAGGAAGGTGTGCTGTTGACCGAACATTTTGACGGCTACACCCTCACCTGTGAACCTGCCTCGTTGGGCACTATCTCCGCGGACGGTAAAACCTTCACCGCCGGACAGGGCGGACAGACCGGCAAACTGATTGCCACCTACGGCAACGCTCGTACGGAAAAGACCATCACGACGAAGGACGGTGTGGTCATGACCCGTCTGGACAGCGTGCTGGTAGGCAACAGCGGCTACAGGATAGAGGTCAACACCGTATCAGGCGAGCGCGTGATGCCTGTACAAACGGAGAGTCTGGACTGGACCGTGGATGACGAAGGTATCGCCACCGTAACGGCAGGTACCGTCAAAGGTGTCAGCAATGGACGCACCATAGCCCACGGCACCGTAGGTTCCTTCTCTGACGACATCATCCTGAACATCGAAATGGTAGATGCTCCGCACAAGACCACCGCATTGGTCATGGATACGACTGTCTCTTTCACCAGCACCCGTAACCAAAGCGTAACGAAGCATTTCGGCGAGGCGTTGTTCGGTTGCCCCGACAGTATCCTGCTGACCATTAACACCACCGCACCCGTCAACGTCATTGACCTGACCGTACGCGCCAACAACCTGCCCCTTGATTCCGCCGCCACCGGCAAGAAATCCGAACTGCTAACCGCCGGACAAGACTACGTGTTCGCTTTCGCCTTGGACAACCTGGTACGGCTGGCCGACCAAGCCACCTTCCCCGTGTGGCTGGAATCCGTCAAATTCTCAATGAAAGACCCCAAGAAGAACAAGGACTACAACATCCAAATCAAGGAGATTGTCCTCTGCTACAAAAATTGGCAGCAGGCCAGCGGCCTGCTGGAGGCTATACAGAACGACGCGACCCTCATGCATAACCGCAAAATCATGGTGAACGGCAGGGTGTTCATCCTCCGCGACGGCAAAGCCTTTGACCTAAAAGGCAGCCGCGTTCGGTAAACACGCGACAACCAAGCAAAAACGGGAGCCCGAAAAGGCTCCCGTTTTCTTTGCGCTTAAAGGGCGGAATGTCAGTTGCGGAAATTGAGTTCACCGTCCAACAGTTCGACCACCACGGGGCGATTCGGGTCTATCCGTCCGGCTATAATCCGCTTGGACAGATTATTGAGCAGCAGCCGCTGCAAGGCTCTCTTGACAGGCCGTGCGCCGAATTGCGGGTCGTAGCCCTCGCGGGCGATGTACCGCACCGCGTCGTCGGTGACACGCAGGTCTATTCCGTTGGCCGCCAACATCTTGTGTACACCGGTTATTTGCAATTGCACCACTTCGCGGATATTGTCCTCGCTCAGTTCGGTAAAGCGGATGATGTCGTCTATACGGTTGATGAACTCGGGACGCACCTGTGCGCGCAACTGTTCCTCCGAGAGGTTGCTGGTAAGGATGACAAGCGTATTCTTGAAGTTGACCGTCCGCCCTTTGTTGTCCGTCAGCCGTCCGTCGTCCAGCAGTTGGAGCAATACATTGAACACGTCCGGATGCGCTTTCTCCATCTCGTCAAACAGGATGACACTGTACGGTTTGCGGCGCACCGCCTCGGTCAGTTGACCGCCCTCGTCGTAGCCCACGTAGCCCGGAGGGGCACCGATAAGACGGGTAGCGGAGAATTTCTCCTGATATTCGGACATGTCAATGCGGGTCAGCATGTTCTCGTCGTCAAACAGATAGTCCGCCAGTGCTTTGGCCAATTCGGTCTTACCTACGCCGGTGGTTCCGAGGAAGATGAAACTGCCGATAGGCCGTTTGGGGTCCTGTAGTCCGGCACGTGAGCGCCGTATGGCATCGCTGACAGCCTCAATAGCCTCGTCCTGACCGATGACCCGTTTATGCAGTTCCTCTTCCAGCCGCAGCAGTTTGTCGCGTTCGGACTGCACCATGCGGGCGACAGGTATGCCCGTCCACCGCGCCACTATTTCGGCGATGTCATCGGCGTCCACCTCTTCTTTAATCAGCGGGGCAGTCTGTCCCTGCGGGTCGGTGTCGGGATTGTGGTGTAACGCGGCTTGCGCGGCCTTGATGTTCGCTTCCGCCTGTGGGATGCGGCTGTAGCGCAGTTCCGCCACTTTCGCGTAGTCGCCTTCGCGCTCGGCCACCTCCGCCTCATGTTTCATCCGCTCAATGTCCGCTTTCTCGTTTTGGATAGTGGCGACATAGTTCTTCTCCTCGTCCCATCGTTGGCGCATCGCGTCCGATTCGGTTTTCAGTTTGGCTAACCGTTCCTCTATCTCTTTCCGCCGGGGGTGGTCTTTGTCCTCTTTGATGCTGGCTTTCTCTATCTCCAACTGTTTGATTTGCCGGAGCATGTTATCCAGTTCTTCGGGCACAGAATCGACTTCGAGCCGCAGTTTGGCGGCGGCCTCGTCCACAAGGTCGATGGCCTTATCGGGCAGGAAACGGTCGGTTATATAGCGTGCGGACAGAGTGACGGCCGCAAGGATGGCGTCGTCCTGAATGCGCACGCGATGGTGCATCTCGTAGCGTTCCTTCAACCCACGGAGAATGGCTACTGTCGCGGCTTCATCGGGCTCGTCCACCATCACTTTTTGGAAACGCCTTTCCAAAGCCTTGTCGGTCTCGAAATACTTCTGGTACTCGTCCAGCGTTGTGGCGCCTATAGCCCTCAGTTCGCCGCGTGCGAGGGCAGGTTTAAGTATGTTGGCGGCATCCATGGCGCCGCTGCTCTTGCCGGCTCCCACCAGTGTGTGTATCTCATCAATGAACAGGATGATTTCACCGGCGGCCTGCACGACCTCGTTGATGACGCCTTTCAGCCGTTCCTCGAACTCCCCTTGGTATTTGGCACCGGCTATCAGTGCCCCCATATCCAAGGCATAGAGCCGTTTCTGTTTCAGGTTTTCCGGTACGTCGCCGCGAATAATGCGGTGCGCCAATCCCTCAGCGATGGCGGTCTTGCCCACCCCGGGTTCGCCGATAAGGATGGGGTTGTTTTTTGTACGCCGGCTGAGTATCTGCAATACGCGCCGTATCTCGTCGTCACGGCCGATGACAGGATCCAGTTTACCCGATTGGGCCCGGGCACAAAGATCAACGGCAAATTTGTTCAAGTTCTCGTTCTTTTCCATAGTTCGTTTTATCAAAAGGTTATTGTTCGTTTATCGGTAACAGGTTGATTTGAGACTCTCACTTTCGCCTATTCAAAATACATACCACAACCTCCATACTGCCATTTTGTCAGCATCCCTGTCATATATTTCAATAGGTCATTTTGCATTAAGTTTTTTTTAAGTTTAAAGTTTTTTGGTAAAAATATCAAAAATATTTTGATTATTGTAAAATTATTTATACCTTTGCAGTCGATTTCGGTGTGGAGTCTTTTAATTTTATGCTGAAATCATGGCAAGCTCACGCGGGGATGTCTGCGGTGTCTATAGCATTACGTTAGCATTCATGGGTGAGGTTTACAGACATAAAATGGCGTCTCAAGCGCTTTGTTCTTGGCTTACTGTAATCTGGTAAATTTCAATAACTCCAAGGCATTGCGGCATTAGATGTCCTATGGATATGAAAATCTCGTACACCTTAATTGCGTACAATAATAAAGTACGTGCGTGTACGCGCGAGGACATATCGGCGTGGGCTTCGATGTAGCTTGTTTAGAGTTATAGGCAATATCAGGGCCTCAGTAAGCGGAACAGCAGCAGTGCAATCCTGCTTTTTGTGTTGTTATGTTGTGATTTTTATTGCGAAATATTGAACTAAAAAACATTGTTTTTTTTATGGTAAGATATCATTTGATAATACCATTAATTTTGATAGTCGCATTGAGTTTGCCATCATTCGCGTCTTCTCTTCCGAGGACGAAAGCGATTCCTGTTGGTGTATTTGGAATCGTGGCAACTATTTTCACGGAAAATGAGAATGACAATAAACTATTATCAATCTTGATGGATAAACAGGATAGTCTGTATGATGTTTTGGCTGAAAGTCATCCATTGTCTAAAAGGTTAAAGCGTGTTACTCATGGAATGGAAACAGCTGCTCAGATACCTCTTGATTTTAGAGTTTATAATGAAAATAGTGTACTGTCCAACAGCAAATGCATTTGCAGTTGCAAATGGAAGTGTCCGTGCTTTTTCTGGTCTCATGGAATTGCTTTCTGATGAGGAGTTAATGGCGGTAATGGCTCATGAAATAGGGCATATCGTTTTGGGACATGCAATGAATGCTTATAAGAATCTGCTATTTAAATCTTCTCTTGAAAAACTCAATCCATTGACAAAATTCACAGTGGGTAACATGGCGAATGATTTGGTAGCAGCAAAATATTCTCGTGTTCAAGAAACAGAGGCTGATTTATATGCATATGCTTACCTTCGTAATCATCAGGTTAATCCTTGCTATGTAATCTATTCGCTTGAAGCCCTGCGAAATTTAGAGCCATCCGATGATAGAATAGTTAATTTATTGGCGAATCATCCAGATTTGACTTCTAGGATTAATACCTTAATAAAACAAGCAAGGAAGGATGGTTATACTTTTGATTTATACTAACTAAAATAATCAATTTTATGAATGGAAATTTTAAAAAATGCCAACGCGGCCATTATTACAATGCGTCATTAACCTCGTGTCCTTATTGCCCTGGTGCAGCTCCTGCAACTGGCGCTAGTGCCGAAGTTACATCTTTACAAGGTGAAACATCCGATACAATGGATTCTAACAAGACATTGGATTTTTCTAGTATGACACAAGGGGTGTCAGGGACAGCATCGCAAGGATCAGGTGCTACTGAAACATTTGGTTTTGGGATTAATAGTCTTACTGGTGATGAAACAATAGCACCAGGAGCAACTAATCATGCACCAGTTGTAGATAATCATACTATGATATTTGATGATTCAGCTTCTTTAGATGCAGGAAATCTTAGCGCACCTCGTGTTCGTTCTACTCGTAAACTGGTCGGCTGGCTGGTTAGTTATACCTTGGATGATATGGGCGTAGATTATAAACTCTATGAGGGACGCAACATTATTGGTCGTAATATTGACTGTCAGATTGCTATTTCTGATAGTACTGTGTCTGGAGAACATGCCACTCTTTTATTCCGAGCCGGAAGATATTCACTCCGTGACAATCAATCTACGCAAGGTACATTTGTTAATGGTGAGGATATTGAGTTAGAACCATGCTATCTTAATGATGGAGATATGATTCGCATAGGTCAAACTATATTTAAATTCCGTTCCTCGCTCTAAATTGTTTAATTTTGTTAGTGAAAGAATAAATTTATGAAACGCTTTTTATCAACATTAGCTCTATTTAGTATTCTCTTTATCAATGTAGCGGCTCAGGATGGTGTACGCAAGGATGAATTTATGTTGGATTCGTTTCCACAAGTGCAGTTTTTATGGCATGAATATAATCCTATTCGCTTAAAATCTGAAGACTTTGCATTGCGTGAGAATGGAGTAGATGTACTTTGCTCTGTAAAATCCATTTCTGTTGATAAGAATGTAGGCAATATGCCGCGCACTGTAATCGTTTTGTGGGAAGATATGGCTAATCATGGCGCTGGTATGGCTGATTTCTCATTATCAGTATTGACCTCTTTCTTTAGTTCTCCTAATCTCATCGGTGAAAAGGATGAATTTATGGTGGCTGCCTACAATCGTCACAGCATCAATAATCCAATACTAAAAGAGGTGACTGATGGTTTTGAGTCTAATCAAGAACAAATCCTGCGTGGTATTCGTAGTTATAATCGATCAAGTTCGCGTTTTAGCGAATTGCCCCAACAGACAGATGTATTCCCTGCAGTCAATGCGGCCTTGGATATCCTCAAACGTCGTGATGGGACAAATAGAGCTAAAGCTATTGTGCTCATCACTGCTGGAAGGCCTTTGTCTAGCAGTGCAACCAATTCACCTGTCGCTGTACGGAATCTTGCACTACAGTACCATATCCCAATTTTTGCTATTCAGTATGCATCCAGCTATGGTGTGTCCGAAAGCATCAAGGATTTGGCAAAAAGTACCTATGGAAACTTCATTGCATGCTCTTCTGTGGATACGCGCACAAATAAGATGAATGGTTTTGATGCTTTGTATTCTTTCTATCAGTCAATGCCATTTAATTGTCATGGTCAAGATTACTTGGTGACTTACTCCTCACGTTCGAAAAGGGGGGGAGAATCTGTTGAATTGGCCTTGTCGGTGAACGGTTTTGACTATGTGCTATCATTTATTACTCCTAAGCATAGTGTGGGTAGTTGGATTAAATCCCATGTGATACTTTTTGTGATCTTGGTGCTATTAGTTGTATTCGTCATCGTATTTATAATCTACATTATCTTAAAAGTTCGAAAAAAACAACAACAAAGCGCACAGGAAATGGTTCGTTTAAGAGAGGAATATAACAATGCCAATCAGGAAGCAGAGCAAAAGATTAAAGCTCAGGATGAACGTTTCCAGCAGTTCAAAACTGCAGAAGAAGAACGCCGGCAAAGTGAAGAAAAGAAACGTTTAGAAGCACTCATGCTACGGAAGAATCTTAACCCAAGATTACAATTTATGTCAAATGGTGCCATGCAAACATTTGTCATCAGACAAATAGAAACAATAATAGGAAGAGGGGGGGACTGTGATGCGGTAATCTCTGGATTCACTGTGTCACGTCATCACGCTAAAGTTTGCTTTACAGAAACAGGTTTCTATATTGAGGATTTGGGTAGTAAGAATGGCACTATAGTGGATGGCGTTCCTGTGCAAGGTCCTACCTTACTTAAAAATCACTCGTTGATAAACATGGGAGCCGAATTAATTAATTTTTATATGTGATTACATTATGGTAACAAGATATATTAAAGATTCTCATTTATATGGCGTTGGAGAAAGTGTCGTCGGTCAGGTAAGACCTCATAATGAGGATAATTGTGGCTATGCTCAGACCCCTCTTGGACACTTATTTATTGTCTGTGATGGCATGGGAGGTCATGCTGCTGGTGAGGTAGCATCCAAAATTGCTGTAGATAGCGTCATTGAATCTATTTGCCAATGTTCATCTGATATCAATCCTTGTGATGCCTTAACCTCGGCTATTCAATTTGCAAATATGCAGATTCTCGGAATGGCCTCCGCTGATGCCACCAAAAAAGGAATGGGTACGACTATTTGCGCCGCTATCGTAAAGGATGATGCCTTTTGGATTGCTCATGTTGGCGATAGTCGTATCTATCTTTATTCAAAGGAGAAAAAGTTCCTATACCGAGTATCGGAAGATCACTCATTTGTTCAGGCCTTGGTGAAGCAAGGCAAACTAGATGATCGTGATGCAGAATCGCATCCTCAAAAGAACGTTATTTTGCGTGCTTTAGGAACGAAAGAGACGGTAGAAGTGGATGTTGAACAGCATCCTCTTCAATTGGCATGTGGTGATATTCTGCTCATGTGCTCTGATGGCTTGAGTGGAATGATTGATGATTGTGCTATGCAATCTATCATAGAATCTAAAGAGAATTTGGAGGATTGTGTAGAAGCTCTTGTAAGTGCTGCTAACACACCGGATAAAGGAAAGGATAATATCACATGCCAACTTATCCGTATGGAGAATTCGATGGCAGTTAAAAGCTCGTTTCCAGATTATACTCCTGCATGGCGTCGCAAAAAAAATGTATTTTCTCCTAATCGAGCGAATAAATTTGTTCCAACAAAAACCAATCGAATACTGGTCTGGGGATTCTTAGGAGGTATTAGTGCCGCCATCGCTGCGATATGTATATTTTTTGCAGTACGTCATCTTGTTAATCGTAAATCGACAGAAGAAGGCGGAAATCAAGATAGGGAGGTCGTAACCGAGATGTATGATGCCGACACGAATATTGCTTTTGATAGCACAGAAATTACTATAGAAGATCGTCCTGGTTTGTTTCCATTAAAAGATTATTTGCGTCATTCGGAAGGGAAAGATTTAAGTTGGGAATCAAGGAATAAACTCATTCCGGTTGACAGTTTAGGACGATTATATCTATCAGGCGTATCAGATGCTGGGGGTTCTGCAACGATTGTTGTGTCTACTCCAGAAGGCGTGTCATGCAGAATTAAAGTTAACGTCAAGGGGCAAATTATCCAACAAGACAATTCTCAAATGTCACTCCAGATTTTAGATACACCAAAGATTGACATTCCTCCTGTTGATACGTCACACCAGATTTTAGATACACCAAAGATTGACATTCCTCCTGTTGATACGTCACTCCAGATTTTAGATACACCAAAGATTGACATTCCCCCTGTTGATACGTCACACCAGATTCTATATACACCAAAGATTGACATTCTTCCTGTTGATACAAGTGTGGACGCTATTCCTGACTCAATGTACGCAAAATAGGAACGATAATTATAACACTAAATTGATGAATATTTACGATGGCAGAGTTGTTGCCACATATACCTTATTATTACGTAGACCATGTGCTTAGCCGCGCGGGGGGAACTGGTATTGTGTATTGGGGAATCGATCTTCGTAGTGGTTTTCCCGTTGCAATAAAACAACTATATGCCAGTCGTGCTAACAATCCTGCTATTGTAGAAGCGTTTCGTAATGAGGCAAACAATTATATTTATTTGGAACATCCTCGAATTACTAAACTAGTTGATTTTGTGGAACATGAAGGCACTTGCTATATAATAATGGAGTATATAGAGGGATTAACGTTGGATAAATTTCTAGAGAAAAAATCAGGTCCAATGCCCGATGAAATATTGATACCCATTTTTATGCAAATGCTTGAGACCGTGGATTATATTCATAATGTATCTACTCCGCTTTGCCCTCATGGTATGCTGCACTTAGATATCAAGCCCGCCAATATTATGATTAGTGAAAATTTGGAAGTCAAGGTAATGGATTTGGGGATATCAGCAACATTGTCCAATCATAGTCAATTAAATTATGTGGCCGGCACACCGACCTTTATGCCACCAGAGCAAGCGCATCGTGGTATCTTAGGTCCTTATACGGATATGTTTGCCATGGGGGTTACTTTATATTTTATGTTAACTGGTCATCTTCCATACACGGGAACAAGTGCGCAATCTATATGGGCAAAAATTGCCGCAGGTCAGTATCAGAGTCCAGAAATTTATTATCCTTATGTCAATACCGCTTTTTACCCGATTATAAAAAAAGCCTTAGAACCAGATTATCGTAAACGTTACCAGTCATGTGTAGACATGGCGATAGATATTAACAATATTAATAGATAGGAAATAAGATGAAAGAAATAGTCGTCGGTCGTACATCCGACAATAATGTTACAATCAACGATAAAACAGTATCTTCTCATCATGTGCGTTTTATGTTTGAAGCAGGCGTGTATTATGTAGAGGACTTGCATAGTCTCAATGGGACTTATGTGAATGGACAACTACTACGTTCCTCATCTCGTCAGTTGAAACCACAAGATATAGTGCGCATTGGAAACCAGACTCTGCCATGGTTGCGCTACTTTGATGGTTCATTTCCGATAAAAAACATATCGGTAAATATTAATGCACATAATCATGATGGTGGAAACGTAATCCCTCCACCTCCTTCGCAGCCGAAGAACGGGCTGGCTATAGCAGGTTTCGTCTGCTCATTCTTTCCTTTTATATGTGTGGCAGGTTTAGTAATGTCAATCTTGGGAGTTGTCAAAGCTAATGACGAACTAAATGGTTTGGGTCGAGGATTGGCCATCGCTGGCATAGCCATTTCCGGTTTTTGGTTATTATTGGGCTTGTTTATTTTAAATGTTTAACTACTAATCATACAAATCTTATGAGTAAAGTTTATCGCATCGGCAGATTAAGCAATAATGATATCTGCCTTGTAAGCAATGAAGTAAGTCGTAGCCACGCTGAAATCATTTGTCAAGACAATGGAAGTTTCATGTTAACAGACCATAGTAAAAATGGAACTTACGTGAATGGTCGCATTGTTCATAATACATCCGTAGCAGTTAATTATGGTGACAATATCTTATTTGCCAACAAACTCCCATTAGATTGGAGCCGCATTGATTCCTATACATCTGGAAATCATGGTAGTACCATTGTTGATCCTGAAACATCTGCACCTACGCAGAATAATGGTATGGCCATTGCAGGATTCGTATGTTCTTTCTTAGTCCCATTGTTAGGATTAGTATTTTCAATCATTGGGTTAAATCGTTCTAAATTAATGTCAGGGAAAGGGCATGGATTAGCATTAGCGGGTATTATCATTTCAAGTGTGCTGATGCTTTTTAATTTAGTTTATCTTCTTGCTATAGCATCTCTTATGTAATTTATTTATGTCAAAAGAATTACCAATTAACTCAATACTAGGAGGGCGGTATCGGATTGATCGAGTGATAGGTTGTGGCGGTTTTGGCATAACTTATTATGCTACCCATATTAGTCTTGGTAAAGCATGTGCAATAAAGGAATTCTTCATTTCGGGGAAATGTAATCGCCAAAGTGATGGATTGCATGTTGTGTTTGAGAATATGCCCAAAGAGGCATTCTCACATTATAAGACTAGGTTTCTTCAGGAAGCCCAAACTCTTACGCGCATTGATAACCCACATGTTGTGCATGTGAGCGATGTATTTGAGGAGAATGGAACAGCCTACATTGTCATGGGTTTTATACAGGGTATTACGCTGCAGCAAAAAATTTCACAATCTGGTGCTCTTCCTTATGAAGAAGCTGTGAATTATATTGCTCAACTGTCAGAAGCAGTGGGGGCTTGTCACAATCAACATATTTTGCATCGTGATATTAAGCCAGATAATGTCATGATTACCCCTGAAAATATGGCGATATTGATTGATTTTGGTTCGGCTCGAACTTTTGTTAATAATGCCATACAAGATCATACTGCTATTTTAACTATGGGCTATGCTCCAATTGAGCAATATACCAGTGGAACTAAAAAGGGTAATTATACTGATATTTATGCTTTAGGTGGTGTGTTCTATTTTGCATTAACAGGACAAAAACCTATAGATGCCGCGGAACGAGTAATAAATGATCAACTCGTGCCCCCGCAAGAGTTGAATCCTTCAGTGCCAGACTCTGCCAATTACACTATTATGAAGGCACTTAATCTTCAACCAGAGGAACGTTATCAAACTATAGCAGAGTTTCAGGATGACCTTGTTAATTGGCGACAGGAAGGAGAAACTCAAGGTGGCATTCTAGGAAACAATTCTGACGGTGAAGGTACGGTCGGTGATGATAGACATGGAATAGGTGCTGCAAAGAAGAAAAGTCCTAAATGGCCATGGATGGTGTTGGTGGGTGTAATACTATTGACGGTTTTTGTTTTTTTTTATGTTGTAAATTCTTATATTTATATTACTGATACTGAAGTTGAAGTTGATTGTGATGGTGGACAACAAACCATATCTGTTTCTTCAAATCGTAATTGGAGTATTAGTCAATATGGTGCTGGTTGGGTTCATGAACATCGACAAGGAGACTACTTAATAGTGGATGTTGATGAAAATACTACTTATGAACCTCGTGAAACTACAATTCGGGTTAAATGTTTGAATGATAGCCACTATACAACAATTAAACAAGCTGCAGCTCCTCGGTTTAGTATTTCTTCGACAAGTGTGTCCTTCCCAAGTTTAGGAGGATCGCGTCGATTAACAATTACAACTAATGAGTCATGGAGGGTTTCTGTTGGAACGTGTAGTTGGGGACATTTAACAAAAAATGGTAATACACTTACACTGCGAGTTGATGCTAATCGAGTCGAAAGTCAACGAACTGATTATTTTGAAATTCAGAGTCTATCAGGAACTACTATTCGTGTTAATATTTCTCAAGCTGCAGCTCCTCGATTTAGTATTTCTTCGACAAGTGTGTCTTTCCCAAAATCAGGTGGTTCTTATCAATTTACTATTACATCTGATGAATCATGGCACATCTGTACGGACACCTATGATTGGGGACATCTAATGAGAAGCGGCAATATACTTACTCTGAGTGTCGATGCAAATAACTCGGGAGCTAGTCGTACTGATTATTTTGTGATTAAGAATCAATCAGAGAATACTTTACGTGTTAATATATCCCAATCCAATGTCTCAAGATTTAGTATCTCTCCTACGTCCTTAGACGCATCATGTAGCAGTTCTACTTATTATTTTACAGTTACATCTGATGAATCGTGGAGTATCTCTACTGATACTTATAGTTGGGGACATTTGACAAAGAATGGCAATACCTTGACACTCCGTTTGGACTACAACCCCGGTGCTGTACGTGAAGATCATTTCATAATCAAAAACCAATCAGGCAGAACTTTGAGGGTTAATATTAAGCAACATTAGTTTCATTTAAAAAATAAAAATTTAATTCTATGACATTTGGAGAATCTGTTCAGACATGCTTTGTGAAGTATGCGAATTTTAAAGGACGTGCAAGTCGTTCTGAGTATTGGTGGTGGACACTTTTCGTGTTTATCATTAGTTTTTGTGCTGGTTTTATGGATGGCCTTATGGGAATTAGTGTTCTTACTTGGATAGTTGCCATTGCCTTCTATTTACCTAATTTAGCTGTTGCTGTTCGTCGTTGCCACGACTCTAATCACAGTGGTTGGTGGGTAATTTGCCCCATCGTTAATATTGTGATGATGTTCTTACCATCAGAGAAAGAATAATTACACAAAAGATAGGTCTATCGATGTCGTGATAGACCTATCTTCATACACAATATTGTGTAAGAATACAAACAAAATAGTCTATTTGAATTATGACTGAAATCACAGTGTAGATACAACTATGATTGATCCTAAAACATCTTTACAAGAAATTTTCATACAATATCCTTCATTACGTTTGCTCTATGAACAAAAAGGTGAAATTACTGATGAATCTATTACCACAGAACAATTTTGTGATAGGAATGACATTCCCTTTTTTGAATTTTGGATGAACATTAGTCGAGAAACTAATAAAATCAATATCCAAAAATTTAAGGAACAAGAAACATATAAAACAGTTCAAGAGTCTCAAGGTGGATATGTTAAGTTTAGAGACCTACCTCAAAAAACTCAAGATAAAATAGTATTTTTTTTAGTTTTGTCTATAGTAGGATTTATACTATACATTGCTGCATGGTTGTGGGATTTTGATCGTTTGATAAAAGATTTATGTGTTATTGTAACTGTTATTAGTTCATTTAGAATAGCATCACTTACAAAAAATAAAAGTAGGTAGGTTCTATTTATTCAGTTCCTTCACCTCATCAGCAGAACCCAATATCTGATTCGGAAAAGTTCGCCCTAAACAGGCATTATTTTATGTTGATTTAACTACTCATTCAAAATCAAGGTAACCATCCGATAAAGTACATATTTTAGGGTTTGGAGAAAAGTTGTAATTTTGCAACCGATTTTCAAACTCTAATTGTATGTATTATGACAAAAGAACAATTTTTAGAGCTGCAATTGCAGCAACAATCCAGTGGTGTTAGTGCTAAAGAGTATTGTTGTCAGCACTTTATCTCGTATTCTAGTTTTAATTATTGGCGTAAGAAGTATCAGTCCCCCCCCCATCCGGAAGGTTTAGTCCCGCTAACCGCCCAAAGTACGACAAATCATTCATCGGTTAGCGCTTCATCGGGATTACAGATACAATTTCCCAATGGTGTGCAAGTGGAATTTGGTTCCAGTAATGATTGTGTAGCCTTACAGTTATTAACAACCATGTGCAGCCGTTATGTTTAGTTTAAATGATACGATGCGATATTATTTAAACTAAACATAAGTAACCATCCGATAAAGTACATATTGTAACGTGAGTTCGAAATAAGTATTAGAACAAAGTGAGTTGATTAGAATGTTCAAATTCGATATTGAGTGAAGGTTTCTTAGGGAAGTAGCAATACGCAGCGATTGCAGCAAAAGTATTGCACAAGAAATTGGCAACAGATCGATGTCTTGAGTGCTCAATAGAAGCGATGTTTTTCAGTTCATCATTAACAGACTCTATTAACGCTCTGTGTCTCAAG
>JAZLGG010000046.1:0-16508 GCA_045616185.1 Paludibacteraceae bacterium | reverse complement strand
AAAAAGCACCGCAAGGTGCTTTTTTTTAGTTTAGAGTTTAGTGTAGTGGAAAGTTGATGAGTTGAGAGTGGAAAGTGGAAAGAAGCCGCGAGGTGCTTTTTTTTTAGTTTAGTGTTTAGAGTTTAGTGTGGTGGAAAGTTGATGAGTTGAGAGTGGAAAGTGGAAAGAAGCCGCGAGGGTGCTTTTTTTGCGCCCTCTCGCTACCCTGTACGCTCGATTGGGCGGCGGCTGTCGCCGACGTGACCGCAAGGGTCGCGCCATTCTATGTGGGCGACTGCTTCCTCAAAGTGGGGACTTTTCGGGTCGCCCACTCGGCGTGCGTTCCGTCGCACGCCTTCACCTTCACTTTCCAACGCGCCGGAATGAGACGGTAAGGATAACGCTCCTGCATATATGCGGCGTTCGGGCAGTCACAACGGTGGATACGAATACCCTTCGTAACGGACACAAACCCGAAAACCTCATCACCGGGCTGCGGATTACAACAAGGCGCCGGTTGAAAATCAACACCGGACAAATCCGTTATCTCCAACGACATAGGATGAGACGGTGCCGGAACCACCGAAGGCAAACGGCGATGAATAACTTTTTTCTCTTCCGCAGGGCTGCCCGCTTCCGTTCCGTCGCACGCCTTCACATTCAACGCCTGACGTATCTTGTTCTTGGCACGACGGGAAACAACAAAAGAGAGCCAATCACGCGAAGGATGCTGGTTGGAGGAAGTAAGAATCTCAATCCGGTCGCCGTTCTCCAACGGCTGACGGATAGGCACCAACTTGTTGCGTATGCGCGCACCGGTACAATGACCTCCCACTTCCGAATGAATAGAATAAGCAAAGTCCAAAACAGACGCACCCGCCGGCAACCGACGTAAATCACCCGCCGGCGTAAAGACATAAACAGCCTCCTCCGACACCTGCGTCTGACGACTATCTACCCCCTTATAGGACCAGTGGGCCGCCACACCGTGCTCCGCCACCTCATCCATACGACGGGAGCGAATCTGAATCTCAACCCAACGGTTTTCGGGCCCCAAGACAGTGGTATGCAGACTCTCGTACCCATTCTCCTTAGGGACACTCAACCAATCGCGCAGCCGCTTGGGGTTAGGCGTGAAGATGTCGGTAATGAGTGAATAAACCTGCCAGCAGTCCTGCTTCTCGCGCTCAGGGGGCGTATCCAAAACTATACGGATAGCGAACAGGTCATAAATGCGGTCCATACCGCAATGCTGCACCTCCATTTTATGCGCAATGGAGTGAATAGACTTGGGACGTCCCTTAATGGAAAATACAAAACCGGCCTCGCGCAGTTTGGTTTCCAAAGGTGCAATGAAACGCGCAATATACGCATCCCGCTCACTCTTTTTCTCATTGAGGGCCAAAGCGATACGCTTGTACAAATCATAGTTGGTGAATTTGAGTGACAAATCCTCCAATTCCGTCTTTATCTGGTACAAACCAAGCCGGTGTGCCAGCGGCGCATGCAACGAGGCCGTCTCGGACGCCACATGCCGACGACGGTCCGAATCGCCCTCCTTGTCCAAATCACGCAGGAGTTGCAAACGGTCCAAGAGAATGCCGTATAGAACTTTATTGCTGTCTTCCTTCATTTCTTATGCAAAAGTACAAAAAAATTTGCACATGTCAAAAAGTTTTACTAACTTTGCAGCGATAATCCGTAATAAGGAATATTACTTTTACCGAAGACAGTAACAAAAAACATACCAAAATCATGAAAACAAAAATTATTACCCGTACCTTGCTCGTGATTGCCATCTTCTTTTTGGCATACATCTGCGTCAAGAGCGTTGTTACCCCTATCCGTTTTGAGGAACAACGTGCCAACCGCGAAACAGCCGTTATCAAAAAACTGATAGCCCTTCGCACCGCGGAAGGAGAATTCAAATTAGTCAACGGACGTTATACCGACAATTTGGATTCGTTGATATTGTTCCTACGGACCGCCCCCAAAAAAGAAGTCTTGAAAGAAGGACGACTGAGCGACAAACAACTGGAAAACGGCCTGACGGAGAACAAAGCCGCCAAGATATTGGAACGCGCCAAAGTGAAAGCCAAAGCCAAAATGAAAAACGGGTTTGAGAACGATGACGAAATGTACGCATATATCTGGGACAACGATGCCGAGGTAAAAGAGAACGGATTGGCCGGTTTCCGCCGCGACACAATCTACACCAACATGATTGCCAGCGTATATAAAGGCGAATACACAGAAGAAAACATCGAAGACATTACCCTTATCCCCTATACCGACGGTATCCGTTTTGAAGTGGAAGTGGACAATGAATATACCACCAGCCAAGGAATACACGTGCCTCTGGTAGAAGTTAGGGCGCATTTCAATACCTATCTGGCCAGCCTGAACGACCAAGAACGCGTCAATCTGATTGACAAAGAACAGAAACTGGAGCACTATCCCGGACTGAAATTCGGCGACATTACCACCCCGAACAACAACGCAGGTAACTGGGAGTGATCATACTGATTGAATGATTGAGAGTTGAGAATGGGGAATAAGATAATATGAGAATTATTTCCGGAATATATAGGGGGCGCCGATTGACGCCCCCTAAAAATATCACCGCCCGCCCTACCACTGACTTCGCCAAAGAAAGTTTGTTCAATCTGCTGAACAACCGCATGGATTTTGAAGGATGCAGCATGCTGGATTTGTTTGCGGGTACAGGGGGTATCGGAATAGAATTTATTTCACGCGGTGCATGCGACGTAACCGCCGTTGAGATGGCGCACACACAGCAGAACTTCATCATCCAAACATGCCGACAGTTGGGGATACGCAATCTGACACTGGTTCGCAGCGACGTCTTCAAATTCCTCAATGCCTGCCATATACTCTACGATTTTATCTACGCCGACCCGCCTTACGCGCTGGAACAATTGGAAGATCTACCGGACAAGATACTGCCCTTACTCAAAGAAAACGGCTGGTTTGTGCTTGAACACGGCAAGACGAACGATTTCAGCCATCATCCGCGATTTTACGAAACACGCGTGTACGGTAGCGTACATTTCACATTCTTCCACTAAGGCAAATTGCTAAAAAACAGACACCTGCCTTATTCGATATAAGTTTCCAGAACTTTGGCCTCCGCACTTTTCGGCGTGAGGCGGATGTCCGTGAGCGATGCCGGTATCAAAACCGATTCACCACGTTTGACACATACAGGTTCGGATGGAACATCCGCGCATTCGATACATAACCTGCCCGCTACACACATATAGACCACGAACGAATCCAATGCGGCAAAATCCCGTTCCACCGGTTGATTGAGTGTCAGCAGGTTTGTGGTAAAATGGTTATCTTTGACTAACAAGACAGGGGTATTTTTATCTTCGGGATAAGCCACCAACGGGGAACGGTGCCGATGATAGTCCATAACATCCAGCGCTTGGTCAATATGCAACTCGCGATGATTTCCGTACGCATCCCTACGATCGTAATCATAGATGCGGAAAGTGGTGTCGCTACTCTGCTGAATCTCAGCCACCATAGTACCGCGGCGCAACGCATGAACCAAACCGGCCGGAATATACGCCACATCACCTTTCGTCACATTGACTGTCTGTAAGAGGCTGGGCAAGTCCAAAGCGTCCAAACGGTTGACAAATCCGTCCCTACTGGTGTTCTTGGCAAAACCGAGGACGACACTGGCATTCTCATCTGAGTCCATCACATACCACATCTCGGTTTTGCCGTTTAGACCGCACGCAGCCGCAGTCCTATCGTCCGGATGCACTTGTATGGACAAATCGTCCTGTGCATCAATAAATTTGAAAAGCAAGGGGAAACGGTTGCCGTAACGCTCATAAACACGCCCGCCAACCAATTCGTCCATATAGGTTTCCACTAAATCGTTCAAATCGTTGCCACAAAGATAGCCGTTTTTCACAACGGACACATCCTCCCCGAAACCGGATATTTCCCAAGATTCGGTCCCCCAGATTTTAGGTTTGCGTATCGGTTTGAACCTTAGCGGATACAATGTCATGACAGATGCCTCAATTTTTTCTCCCAATTCCACGCACTCAGCAGAACCTCCCCTATCGGCGTATCCGCTTTCCAACCCAATTGTTCGTTCGCTTTGGTTGGACAAGCCCACACTTTCTCGATATCCCCTTCCCTGCGACCGACAATCTCATACGGCAGATCAACGCCGGTAACCTGCATAAAAGTGTTGACAATGTCCATGACACTCAATCCGTTACCTGTACCCAAATTATAGGTTTCCACCTGTTCTTCCGCTTTGCCTGCCAGCATGCGCTCCACGGCTTTGACATGCGCCTTGGCCAAATCCATAACATAGATATAATCCCGGATGCAAGTACCGTCCGGCGTGTCGTAGTCATTGCCAAAGATGCGCAACTTGTCCCGTAGTCCAGCCGCTGTTTGGGTAACGTAAGGCAGTAAGTTGTTCGGTACTCCGTTGGGCAGTTCGCCTATCAAGGCGGAAGGATGCGCCCCGATTGGATTGAAATAGCGCAACAGCGTAACGTGCAAATCCGGATTGGCATGCGCCGTATCCCGAAGGATGTCCTCATTGATTTGCTTGGTGTTTCCGTAAGGCGACAAGGCCTTTAAGATAGGAGCGGACTCATCCACCGGCAAATGCTCGGGCGAAGGCTGTCCGTACACCGTACACGAAGAGGAAAAGACGATATTCCTTATATTATGGACAGCCATCAGTTCCAACAGGGTCACCAACGATCCCACATTGTTACGATAGTACAGGAGCGGCTTCTCGACGGATTCGCCAACTGCCTTACTGGCGGCAAAATGAACGACAGCGTCAATATCCGGATACTTCGTAAAGAAACGGTCCATATTGACATAATCGTTGCAATCCAGATTTTCAAACGCCGGCATACGACCCGTAATGGCCGCTATGCCGTCTAACACATTGCTACCGCTGTTGCTCAGGTTGTCCACTATGACGACCTCGTAACCCTGCTCCATCAGACATACGACCGTATGCGAACCTATATAGCCGGTGCCTCCGGTAACTAAAATCCTGCCCATAGTATTAAGGTGGTATTAAGGTTTATTAAAATAGTTTTTCGGGGTAAACACCCTCGTCTATCAGTCGGCGGATTTTGGCGACCACTTGCGGACGGTCCTCCGAATAGGTAACGCCGAACCAGCGGCTTGGCGTATCCAGTACCTCGCATGTAGCACGTCCGTCCCGAATCATATCGTTAACCAACGTGGGGATATAAAACTCCGTCTTCATTTCCTGACCATATTGGGTAAGGAAGACTTTGAAGGCGTTTTCCACATGGCCGAAATATTCGGGTGTAAAACCCCACATGTTCATAGATACCGGCGTATTGGGTGCAAGTTCCACATCCCGCCCGTCTTCGGTATAACAGATATGCCCGTTTTTCTCCTCAATGGAGGTGCGCTCCACGACATCAGTCAAGAACCCCTGTTCGTTCGTGGCGCAAATACCGCGGCTGACGCTGCCGTTCTCGCTGAGTGTATTCATAACGCGGTAACCGATCATGCAATATTTGCCCTGTGTGCCTTCGACCTGTTTGAGATAATCCGCCAACACTTGGAAAGACTCCTTTCCGTAGAAATCGTCGGCATTGATGACGGCAAACGGTTCGTGAATCAAATCGCGCCCCATCAGTACCGCGTGGTTAGTCCCCCACGGTTTGGTACGCTCGTGGTTGTAGTCGCACCCTTCCGGTACCTTATCCAAAGATTGGAAGCAGACGGAGCACGGGACCTTATCCTGATACTTGGCCAAGACGACACGACGGAAATCGTCCTCAAAATCCTTGCGGATAACAAAAACGATTTTGCCGAAGCCGGCACGTAGCGCATCATACACGCTATAATCCATAATCGTTTCCCCGTTGGGACCCAGCCCGTCAATCTGCTTGAGTCCTCCATAACGGCTGCCCATACCGGCTGCCAAGACAAAGAGTGTTGGTTTCATATCAAATATATCAAATTTATTTATTATGTTTTCGTCTGTTTTCCCATTCAATACGGTGTTTCTCCCAATAGGCATGCTGTTTCTCCATATAAGCACGGCGTTTTTCTTCATACTGCGCACGGCGTTCGTGTATATTCTCAACGAACGAATCGTAACGCGTCTTATGCAGCAACCATACACCGAATACCTCCGAGCAGTTGCCCGCAGTCATAAACGCCTGTATATTGTTGACCGTAATGAATTTCATCAGCGCTGCGTATTCGTCCTGCGTCAACAGGGACTGCACTTCTATCTGTTTGGTCCCTGTATATCCGCCGACCACATCGTACAGTGAGCATCCGCGGACCAAATCATGGACGATATACTGGCGAATACGCTCATATTCCGGCGAGATAATGCAGACCCGCTTGCGTCTATTGAGCGAAGCTGTAAAGAAATCAATGACCAAGCCGTTAATCCACGTTCCTATCAAACCGATAACCACCATGCGGAAATCGTTAATCAGGAAGGCCGAGCAGCAGATAATAGCCCCGCCGATAGAAACGGAAGCACCGATATCAAAATGCAGATACTTGTTGATTATCTTGCCGAGAATATCCAATCCGCCGGTCGAGGCATTGATGCGGAACTCCAATGCCTGACAAAACGAGAGAAGGAAAACGAAGCAAACCAAATCAAGCCACAAATCCCCCATACCGAGTCCAGCCGACATCACAGAATCCTTGATTTGCTCCAGTACATGGCCGTAGCGATCCAAGAGATAGGGATTGCCGCGTGCATCCAAGACCGTCTGTCCCGCCTGCAACTGCGCCAAGACCTCCGGTGCATCAATTACCTTGTGGGTAAAGTTGGTATAAGGATATATTCGCTCCCATAATTGGGTCATAGGGCCCAAAAGCATGGCCGTATAGACCGTTTTAGCCCCAAATTCGTTACCAATCAACACAAATGCCAACAAGAGTAAAAACGCGTTGATACCCATTATCCAATAGGACAAGGTATCGACATTGCCGCCCATAACGGTATTGATGACGATGCTCAAACCGGAAATAGTTCCGATAATCAAGTGACTGGGGAGAAGGAAATAATAAACGGCGGCGCCGCCGAGGAACATGCCGAAGGTCATCATAAAAAGTTCTTTCCAGAACTTCCGGGTCTTCATTGCGGCAAAGAAAGCAAGGGCCAGTTCCTTCCAATACCGTTTTGTAAACCATTGTTTGATGTACGCATTCATAATCGGCTATTCACATTTTTGACTATACAAGGTCCAGTTGGCCATTTTTACCGCAGTTACGGCACCTTCCACCCCTTTGTTTCCCAACCGTCCGCCGGCTCTGTCCAAAGCCTGCTGACGGTCCAGTGTCGTCAGGACAGAAAAGATGACGGGAGTCAACCCTTTGGCATTCAACATCGTTACGCCCTGTGTAACCGATTGGCAGACATAGTCAAAGTGGGGCGTTTCGCCCTTGATGACACAACCGATAACGATAATAGCGTCCTCTCCACACGACATCCGGCGCGCGGCGGCATTAGTCAGTTCTACCGTACCAGGCACATGCTGCACCACGATGTTCTTACGTTGCACTCCGTGCTCCACCAACGTGTCAATAGCCCCTTGTGCCATCTTGTGGGTAATATCGGCATTCCAGTCCGCCACAATAACTGCATAGCGCTGACATTTCAGGATGTCAGCGCCAGGCAAACTATTTATGTCATATTGCGACAAATCTGCCGTCATTATTCCGCCAACGCAATGAATTTGTCAATATCCTGCGCCTCGGAAGACATCGGATATTGGTTTTTAATCGTTTCGAACACTTTCTTGGCTGCTTTGTTGTTGCCCAACTCCAAGTAAACGAGTCCGGCTTTTTTCAGGCTCATAGGAGCAATCAGTTCGCTGCCTGTAGCGGCTGCAGCCTCAAACGCTTTGGCGGCTTTATCCAGTTCGTCCATTTGCACATAGGCATCACCCAGCAACTGTGAAGCGGCAGGATCAATCATCATGTCTTCTGCATCAAAGCGTCCGATGTATTCGGCAGCCTCTTCATATTCGCCTTGTTTATAATGGCAGATGCCCGCATACAAGGCAGCCAGTTTGCCTTGCTGATACATTTTGTACTTGTCGGCAATCGCCTCAAAGCCCATACATTCGGCATCATCACCTTCCAACGCTTTCGCGAAGTCATTTTGCATGAAATAGGCCGCAGCCTTGGCAATCTCGTTGCCTGCCTCTAAGCGTTTGGGCTTGATAACATAGTTATTAACGGCAATAATGCCCAGCACGACGGCTGCTATTGCCAATACAATCCATGAGAGCATGGAACTGTGTTCTTCAATCCACTGACCGGTTGTTGACAAGGCCATGCCGACATTCTCGAGCTGCTCGTCTTCTTTTTTAAAATCTTTCTTTGCCATAATATTTATTGTAATTTAGTTATTCCGCTCAAATAGTGCGCAAAGATACTACAAATATTTTGATTATGCAAATAAATTGCGCTTTTATAACAAAAAGCACCTTTTTTTTCAGGGCGTTTTCCATTTATCATTCGGTCATATTAACCATTTGCCGATTAACTGAGGTGGGTAATGTTCATAAATTAACTGAAGGCGGAGGGTTCTGTCAGGAAGTATTTGAGCAGGGGTGCAGCGTGGAGAGCCTGCAAGATGTCTCCATTTATCGCCATAGCACGCACTTCGTCGGGTTTCATGACATGTACACGTATATCCTCTGTAGGTTCCTGTTGCTGCTCCCGCACTTTCTCTACGCCGGTAGCAAGGAAAGTGTATTGGCGGTTGTTGTGATTGCTCGTATTGGGCGAAAGCACCATGAACTCGCGCCACTCGCCCCCGCCAAAACCCGTTTCCTCCAACAATTCGCGTTGAGCGGCCTGCAAAGGCGTCTCGCCCGCATCAATGACACCCGCCACAATCTCATAGCGCGTCTCGCCTATACCGTGACGGTATTGGTCAATCATTACCAGATCGCCACTCTTGGTCACGGCAATGACACTGACCCAGTCGGGGAATTCCAAAGTGAACCAAGTGTCAATGACACGCCCGTTAGGTAATTGGACATGTTCCTGACGGACAGACAACCAAGGACCAATTCTGAGGATATTCTCAGACTGCAACACTTTCCATTTACGATTTTGTAATTTCTCTATCATAGTTTTTTTTCAATACCGGTGATGACACCTCCGCCAACGAGGATGTCGTTCTGATAGAAGACGGCCGACTGACCCGGGGTGACCGCCCAAACGGGCTCGTCAAAAAGAACAAGCCACTTGCCTGCCTGTCCGGACGGGCGGACGCAAGCCCGCGTTCCCTTGCTGCGGTAGCGTATCTGTGCCATGACAGGTTGCGTCTCATCGCCCGCAAACCAGCCGTCACGCACCGCTATCCCACTGCACAACAGGTCGTCGTGCGTTCCTAACGTTACCTCGTTGCGCACAGAGTCAATATGTGTCACGAAAGCAGGCGTACCCAACGCGATACCCAGCCCTTTGCGCTGACCTATCGTATAGTTGGCATAACCGGAATGACGCCCAAGCAGCCGTCCGGAGGCATCAACATAATCCCCCGCAGCAAAAGCACCGGTAACGGTCGTATCCTCGGTCTGTTTGAGAAAATCGCGGTAGTCACCACGGATGAAACAGATATCCTGACTTTCCCCTTGGTGACTCAGTTCGGCAAAACCGCGTTCCGCCAAATAGGCACGTACCTCTTGTTTGGTGCAATCCCCTAAAGGGAAAATGACCCGCACCAAACATTCCTGTGGCAGTTGCCACAAGAAATAGGTCTGGTCCTTGATTCGGTCCTTGGCACGTCGCAAACGGAAAGGCGCATAAGAAGTCAACGCGGCATAATGGCCGGTGGCTATTTTGTCGCAGCCCAAGCGGTCCGCCTCATCCAGCAGAAGGCCAAACTTGACCGTGCGATTGCACACGACGCAAGGATTTGGCGTGCGGCCAGCCAAGTATTCCGTACGAAAATAACTAACCACCTCGCGGTCGAAGACCCCGTCATAATCCAAGATATGATGTTCTATGCCCAGCCTTTGCGCCAAAAGGACGGCGGACTCCAACGAAGTTGCGGAGGTGTACCGTGTTCTGAAAGTACAGCCGACCACTTCGCAGCCCTGTTCCAAGAGTTTAAGCGCGGCGGCCGTGCTATCCACTCCGCCCGACATAGCCATCAATACACGCATTGGGAGTTCAGTTCAAGATTTCTTTCAATATCTCGCTCACCGTAGGGTGCGGGAAGACCACCTGCCGGAACTCCGGCACAGTATAGCCCATTCGGACCGCAAACGAAGCCGCAGCAACGAACTCCGAACAAGGGTTGCCTATCATGTGAACCCCCATCACGCTACGTGTCTTTTTGTCTACCAGCATTTTGCACAGACCGTTTTCCCCCTCGTTCTCAGCCACGAAACGCCCACTGAAAGTCATCGGAAGACGGTGAACCTCGCAATCCATATCGCATTCCTGTATGCCGACACAGGCTATCTCGGGATTGGTATAGACCACGCCCGGTACGGCATTGTAGGCAATACGCTGCAAGGGAATCTGTTTCAGCATACGACCAATCGCCACCTCCGCCTGGCGGGAAGCCACATGCGCCAGCATAATTTTGCCGGTGACATCCCCTGCGGCATAGACATTGTTGAGATTGGTTTTCATGAAATCGTCCACTACGACGGCACCACGGCTTATTTCGAGGTCCGTCAGCGCTTCCAACCCGTCCAAATTGGCACGGCGTCCGACACACACCAACACCTTATGCGCCGTAACGCTCAAGGCGTTGCCTTCCACATCCTTGCATTTCAGTTCCACTCCGTCCGCTCCGTCGGGCATAGTGCAGGACGCTATCTCCGCTACCTTGGTGTCTGTGAGGACAGTTACCCCCTCTTTGCGGTACTTGTCTAGCAACAAGGACACCACTTCAGGGTCCATGTTGGGCAGAACGGACGGCATCGCCTCCACCACGGTAACCGGCACCCCCAGTTCATGGTACAGCGTGGCGAACTCCATCCCGATAACCCCTCCGCCTATAATCGCCACATCGGCAGGCAGTTGGAGGGCGTTGAGCGCATCTGTCGAGTTCCAAATATCCAGATTATCCTTGATGCCCGGTATCGGCGGGACGAAATTGGACGAACCGGTACAAATCATCAAGTTGGCCGCTTCGTAAGTCTCGCCGTTGCAGGTAACGACCACCTTGTCATCCGTACGACTGACCACGGAAGCCTGTCCGATCACCACGGTGCAACGGCTATCGTTCAGCCGCGCCTTGATACCCGCCACCAATTTGCGCACCACTTTCTGCTTACGCTGCTGCATCTTGGCGTAGTCAAACGACACATGTTCCGCCTTGACACCGTATTTGTCTGCGTGAGTGGCATTAAAATACTGTTTGGCACTATACAGCAGTGTTTTGGTAGGGATACAGCCCACATTCAGGCATGTACCACCCAACGTTTCCCGTTCAAACAACACGACATCCTTACCGGCTTTTACGGCCTGTTCAGCCGCCGTATAACCGGCAGGGCCGCCTCCGATGATTGCTAAGAAATACATATTCGCTACAAGTAAGTTTCAATCATTATCCATTACGACAAGTTTTCCAAAAATATGCGCACGGCACTGTCCACCATCTTTACACAGGGACGTTTTTTGTAATAGGCTTCGGTGCGTTCCTCCGGTTTCGGACCGTCCGACGGGGCGGCTACCGTTCCTGCCAGCAGTTCGGCGCAAACAAGACTTCCGTTCTGCCGCTTAAACGCGGCTGCCAATTGCTGAACGCGCTCATAATTGGCGGCCTTGCCTTCCTGATCGCCCGCAACGGCGCTGCCGGAATGCAACCCCTCCAACATAAACATACCGCAGGCGGCACCGCATGTTTGTCGCATACGGCCTATACCGCCGCCGAAAGAGGCAGCCATACGCAAAGCCAACGCCTCGTCCCGTATATCAAACAAATCTGCACACGAAGCGAAGACCGCCTGTGCGCAGTTGAATCCTTGACGGAAGAGTTCTTGGGCACGCTGTACGCGCTCCTCTATTTCCAATTCAGTCATTTGCTCCGACATAGCAATTACCTCCTGCTACCTCCGCCGGAACGCATGCTGCCACTCATACCACCACTCATACCGCTCCGCATTCCGCCCATATTGCCTCCCATGCTTCCACCATAACTGCGCGTACTGCCTCCCATAGACGCACCACTACTCATAGAACGGGACGGCGCGGAAGAGGACATACTGCTACGCGAAGAGGACACCGGTGCGGACGATGTTGAACGGCTGCCCGATACGGAATAGCCGGACCGCGAAGACGAAGACGATGGTGATGAGGCCGTGGTGTAAGTGCGCGAGGATGACGATGACGATGACGATGACGATGGCATACTATGCGAGCGTGTTATAGAAGCTGAGGCATCCGTGCGGGACGATGAGGTACCGGCTGTCCGGGCACTTGATTCGACAGAACGGCTTGAGCGGGCATAGGTTCCGTTATTGGACGCAATCGCGCGTGTGCCTTGGGTTCGCGATGCAGCAGAGGCTGTTGTACACGAAACGGAAGGACTTTCCGTGCGCATCGTGCGATTGGCGGCGGATGACACATTCCGTACGCCGGCGACAGCCGCTGAGGACTGACGTGGACGCGAAGAGGTCAACTGACGGGCGTTGGACACATTGGTTGTTTGTGCGTTACGAGCCGCAAAAGAACGGTCGGGACTACGTTGCGCCATATCGGTCCGGCTAGCCGACATCCCTGCTCGGCTGCTGCGCAGCGTGGATGCGCCCGAACGGGGAACACTCGCGTAGCGATACGAGCAGACATGCGCAGTATGGTAAACATGAATATGCGAGCAATAGACGGGGTACGACCACACGCCGTAACAACAGCAACAGGAAGGATAATAGCCCCAGTAATAGGGCGAATGCCAGCACACCCAAGCCGGACTCCAAAACCAGTTATAGATGACAGGACGATAAACATACACCGGCTCAATGATATAATTGGTGCCGTAAATATATTCATCACCAATCACTTGTACGGAAACCGTCTCGTCTTTTTTCTCCACATAGATAGACGCTACATCTTGATATATGTCCTTCGCCAACACCGCCTGTATGACAATCAGCCGGTTGCTACCCTCCCCTATTTCCACGACGCGTAAGTAATCAACTACGCCGTCGCCGTTCAAATCAAGGTTATTGATATGGCGTTCCTCGGAATTCAGTTCCGCCTCAAACTTTTCCAGATTATCCACCTCGCCGAACAAGGAGGCCACCGCTTTCAAGTCCAGGTTCTCGCTGATGTCCGTACCTGTCGAAGAAACCGTTACGGTCTCTTCGGCCTTTACCGTCATGCCGCCTGTCAACAGGAACGACACGAGTGCCACTGTCCAAATGCCTAATTGTCTCATAGTCGTAAATTTTAGTATTTTACAAAAAGAGTTGCAATATTCGTGCCAAAACGATTTTCACACCAATTTGAGGGTGTGGTGCATTTTCTCTTTTTTTGTTTTCATATAACGTTCATTGTAAGGATTGGGGGCTATTTCTATCGGGATGTTTTCCACAATGTCAATACCGTAACTCTCCAATCCAATCCGTTTGACGGGATTGTTGGTCAGCAGACGGAGGTGTCGCGCCCCCATTTGCCGCAGTATCTGAGCACCTATACCGTAATCGCGTTCATCGGGACGGAAACCGAGGTGCAGGTTCGCTTCTACCGTGTCATCCCCCTGCTCCTGCAGTTTATAAGCGCGTATTTTGTTCATCAAGCCAATACCCCGCCCTTCCTGGTTCATATAAACAATAATGCCTTTGCCTTCCTTGTCTATCATCTGCATAGCACGGTGCAGTTGCTCGCCACATTCGCAACGCAGGCTACCGAAGATGTCACCTGTGGCGCAGGACGAATGGACGCGGCACAGGACAGGTTCGTCCTCGCGCCAACTGCCTTTGGCCAGCACCATGTGCTCTTGCCCTGTCGCCAAGTCACGGAAGGGCGTCAGCATAAAATCGCCGTACATGGTCGGCAATTTGACCGTTTCGCCGCGTTCAACGGCGCAACGGCCGTCCTCACGATCGGGTCTGTCCTTCTCCGAGCGCATGCGATAGCCGATGAGGTCCTTGATGGAAACCAATTTCATACCGAATTCGGCGGACACCTGTTCCAATTTGGGCAAGCGCGCCATCGTGCCGTCTTCGTTCATGATTTCAATCAACGCGGCAGCAGGTCTCAATCCTGCCAACCGGCACAGATCGACAGCGGCCTCCGTATGCCCCGCACGTTCCAATACGCCGCGCGACTTGGCATACAGCGGATTGATATGTCCCGGACGGCCGAAAGTCTCCGGGCGGCTTGACGCGTCCGCCAGCGCACGGATAGTGGCAGCCCTGTCAGCGGCACTGACCCCCGTGGTACAACCCTCCAACTTGTCCACCGTTACCGTGAACGGCGTACCCAACATGCTGGTGTTGTGGGCCACCTGATGAATCAGTCCCAACTCGGCGCAACGCTCTTCGGGTAGCGGAGAGCACAGCACTCCGCGGCCGTGTTGCAGCATAAAATTGACTTTTTCGGCAGTTATCATCTCGGCCGCCGTGATAAAATCGCCTTCGTTCTCACGGTCCTCGTCATCCACGACAATCACGAACTTGCCTTCGCGAAAATCTTCTATGGCTTCTTGTATTGTATTCATTTAACCTTTAATTTCGTTTTAGTTTGCTCTATCCACACGAGACATTGCGCCTTTAATCTTTCGTACGCTTTCATCCACACCTCCGGATTGAACAGTCCCGAATCGGTCGCCGCTTTCCATGTAAGGAAGATACCTATCGGCAGCAACACCATGCTACTCAGCCACATCCCTGCCCAACAAGGCCATAATGCTTCGCGCGACATCTTGTATCCGGTGTTATCAATAATGTAATAGACAATGAACATCACCACACTGATGACAATCGGCGCGCCAAGCCCACCTTTGCGGATGATAGCCCCCAACGGTGCGCCGATAAAAAAGAAGATGAGGCAGGCAAAAGCCAAGGTGAACTTACGGTGCAGTTCTATTTCGTGCTTGCGCATATACCGCTGGTAGTCGTCCAGCATGATGGCATTGTATTCAATTTGGTCTTTCTGGGTGGTGGCTACATCCACCGCATGTGTGAGTGCCCGCAGTTTATAGTCGGCGGACAGGGTGGCGTACAAGGAATCAATAGAATAATATCCGCGATACTGTGCCTCCACTTCAGCCAGTTCGCGTCCTTGGCGATGTTCCCGCCCGAAATAGCGGTTATTGACTATATCGGAACTCTGTTCGCGGCTGCGCACTTCCGCCAGTTGACCCACCGAATCAATAGATGCCAGCAATTGCTTGGTGTCCTTGCTGACATGTTGGTCCTGCAAGACAGATTCGTCATAACGGCTGAACTCTGTATTGAAGTCAATCAGTATTTTCTTTTCGCCGAACATCTCACGGCGGTACGGCACGTTCCGCTGCGTACGCGTGGCACGCTGTTGCTGCTGGTCAAGGTTCTCGAACGACTCGCCGCTATACAAGCACAACAACAGATAGCGGTTGTCGTCCGTAAAATAAATGCGTCCCGAATCCGCCACCGTTACCGTAGCATTCTGAAACCCTTCGGAATAGTCGTAAATCATCAATCCCTGCAACAGTCCCGTACGGGTGTTCTTTTCTTTGACGTATATATTGCGGCCGTTCACGCCGGAATAAAACTCGCCTACAGGGATATCCAGTTCGGGCGATTTCTGACGTAGGGAGAAAATCAGCGCCCACAGTTTGACCTGACTGACGGGCAACACGTAATTGGAAAAGAGAAACGCTCCGCCGCACAGCAGCGCAATACTGAAAGTCAGCGGACGCATGATGCGGAAAAGGCTGACGCCGGCGGACTTCATCGCCGTCAGCTCAAATTTCTCCCCCAAATTGCCGAAGGTCATCAGCGAGGCCAACAGAATAGCCAACGGCAAGGCCAGCGGCACAACGGAAACGACGGCATAAACAAAAAACTCGGCCAGTACCTTCATCTCTACGCCTTTGCCGACCAAATCCTGCACATGCATCCACACGAACTGCATCAGCAATATGAAACAGCATATCATGAAGGTCATCAGGAACAACCCGAGGAAGTTCCTGAGCATGTACACATCCAGTTTTTTGATTACGCCCACTTGTTACCCTTGCAGATTTTCCTTGACAAAGACCAGCGGCAACAGGTCTGCAGCACGATCAAATATATATATCTTATTCTCTCCGTACAATATCACCTCCATCGGACGGCCAAAACGGTGTTCGGTTTCCACCATCACTTGTCGGCACGCACCGCAGGGCGAACCGGGTTCGCCTGTGAAATGCCCACCGGTAAAGCAAGCTATCGCCAACGCCTCCACCGCCGTATCGGGATAATTGGCATTGGCAGCAAACAGAACGGTCCGCTCGGCACACAAACCGCTGGGATAGGCGGCGTTCTCCTGGTTGCTGCCGCGTA